>CAYLJW010000077.1:0-4821 GCA_964384155.1 uncultured Ardenticatenaceae bacterium | reverse complement strand
TGGGCGCGGCCGGTGTTGGCTGTGTAGGCGACGTCGGCAAAGGGCGCGGCTTCTGGAGATGCCAGGTATTCTTCGTAACGCGCGACCAGCGCTTGAAGCGCCGCCTCGCTGTGTGCGGACAGGGTCAGCACCTGTAAAGGGGCGCTCTGCGCGCCCGCAGCGCCTGGGGCAGCGTCGCCACGCTCGACAATCGGCGTGGCGTGTGGCGCTTCGGCAATGATCATATGAGCATTGGTTCCGCTAAAGCCGAAGGAGCTGATAGCGGCAAGGCGCGATTGACCTCCTACGACCTCCCAAGGTGTCGGCCGGGTAGGCACGGTGATCGGTAACTTTTCCCAGGGAATATGAGGGTTCGGCTGGTGAAAGTGGAGGTGCGGTGGAACCAGATTGTTTTGCAGCGCCAACACGACCTTAATAAGCCCGACGACGCCCGCGGCTGCTTCGAGGTGCCCAACGTTCGTCTTCACCGAGCCGACCATAAGCGGCTGGTCAGGAGACCGCCCCAATCCGTACGTCTGCCCTAATGAGCGCATTTCAATGGGGTCCCCTAGCTCCGTGCCCGTGCCGTGGGCTTCAACGTAGCCAATTGCGTCGGGCTCCAGGCCGGCGTTGGCCAGCGCTGCGCGGATCACGGCTTCCTGGGCCAGGCCGCTGGGAGCCGTAAGGCCGTTGCTGCGACCATCCTGGTTCAGGGCAGTACCACGAATGACGGCCAGAATCTGATCGCCGTCTGCCACGGCGTCGGACAAACGCTTGAGCACGACCACGCCACAGCCTTCACCGCGCACGTAGCCATCAGCGGCAGCGTCGAAGGTTTTGCAGCGGCCATCGAAGGACATCATGCGCGAGCGGGAAGTCGTGATGACACCTTCTGGCATCAGCGAAAGATTGACGCCGCCAGCGAGCGCCAGATCACATTCACCGCCGCGCAAACTCTGCACCGCCAAGTGTGCAGCGACCAACGAGGATGAGCAGGCGGTATCGACGGTGATGGCTGGGCCCTGAAGCCCCAGGGTATAAGCCAGCCGTCCAGCGGCAATGCTGTGCGATACGCCGGAGCCAAAATAGGCGTCAATCTGGGCTGGATCTTGCTGCTGAATTTGCAGGTGGGCGTAGTCATTGGTGGTCATGCCCACGAAGACGCCGGTACTGCTGTTATTTAGTCCCGCGGGGGCCAACCCGGCATATTCGATCGCTTCCCAGGTCACCTCAAGCAGCAGACGTTGCTGCGGATCCATGCTGGCGGCTTCGCGAGGAGAAATGCCAAAAAACTGAGGGTCGAACTGGTCTACGTCTTCCAGGAAGGCGCCCCAGCGGGTGTACGTTTTGCCTGGCGCGTCGGGATCTGAGTCGTAATAAGCGTCCACGTCCCAACGATCTGGCGGCACTTCAGTCACGGCGTCGAAACCGTCGAGCAGGAGTCGCCAGAAAGTGTGCGGTTGATTGGCGCCTCCGGGAAAGCGGCAGCCCATACCGATGATGGCGATTGGCTCGCGCTTTTCTCGTTCCAGAGTGTCCACCCTGGTCTGCATCTCATCCAGGGCCGTTAAAGAGCGCTTCAGCAGGGCGCGATAATCGACGGATGCCTGACCGCCATTACTCATAGGGATTACCTACCTAGTTTGTCGAGTTTCTGGGCCAGCAACTGGGCCATTTCATCATCGGAAAGAGCGTCCAACTCGCCGTGAGACATCGGCACATCGAATGGGGCGGGCTCTGCGCCTGGTGCAACCTTTGCGTCTGCCAGGGGCGATTCACCAACCGCCTCTAGCTCACGCTTAAAGTAGTTGACCAGCTCCATAACGGTGGGGTAGTCGTAGAGCAGAGTAGCAGGAAAGGTCTGGTTCAGACTGCCGCCCAACAGATTGCGCAATTCTACCGCCATGAGCGAATCGAGTCCAAGGTCTTGCAATGGCCGGTGTAAGTCGACCTGACTGGCGTCCAGACCCAGCACGCGGGCAGCCTGGCTGCGCACATGATCGCGCAACAAAGGCAGCCGTCTCGCCGGCAGCGCTGCGGCAAGCTGTTGCAGCAAATTGGGCGTCTGTGCAGCCGGCTTCGCATCCGGCTGCGGCTCGTCTGACTGGCGCTGCTTCTCGCGGGCGAGCTCACGGTACAAGGGGGGTTCGCTGCCCGGGCCGAAGCCGGCCAAATGGCGGGACCAATCCACGGGTAAGACCGCAATTTGCGCAGGGTGGCCGGGCTGCATTGCGCCTGCCAGCGCCCGTAGCCCATCCTGGACCGCAATCATTTCTAACTGTTGATGGGCATCGAGGCGATGGCGCACCGCCGCGCCGACCTCGGCCCAGGGACCCCAGTTGATGCTCACAGCCGGCAATCTTTGTGAACGTCGATAATGGGCCAGTGCGTCCATAAATGCATTGGCCGCGGCGTGATTGCTCTGACCCCGCGAGCCGAGCAGCGCGGCGCCCGAGGAAAACAGCACGAAAAAGTCGAGTGGCAGTCGACGGGTAAGCGTGTGAAGGTGCCAGCTCCCAGCGATTTTCGGTGCCATGACCGTCTCAAAACGGGTCCAATTTTGCTGCAGCAGCCCCCCATCGTCCAGCACGCCGGCCGAGTGAATGACCCCGCGCAAGGGAGGCATGGTTTGCTCGATCTCGGCCAGGACCTGGGTTACTGCTGCGCGCCGCGAAACATCGCCGCGGAAGAGTCTGACGTCGACCTCGCGTTCTTTCAGGCGCTGCAAGGTGGCTTGCGTGTGGTCGTCGCCCGCGCTGCGGCTCATGAGGGCAAGATGCCGGGCGCCCTGTTCAACCAGCCATTCAGCCACCAGCAGGCCCAGGCCGGCAAGCCCACCAGAAATGAGTATGGTCGATTCCGTGTCAAAAAGCGCATCGGCCTGCCGCATCGTAACCACCTGGCTGCGAACCAGGCGGCGCGCGCGGCGAGCGCCCTGCCTGATGGCGAGCTCATCTTCGGAGCGCTCGGACCGGCGGAGCTCGGTCAATAGCGCCAGCGCGTTATGGTCGGCGGGCGCCCTGGGGTCGAGGTCAAGGCGCATGCAGCGCAGCTCGGGGTGTTCCAGCGCAATAACACGGCCCAGGCCCCATAAGGTCGCCTGCATAGGTGCGACAGCGGGGGCATGGTTTGCGATGGGCTGTGCGCCGCACGTGACGAGCCAGAGCTCGGGAGTCGCGCCGTCAGCCAGCAGCGCCTGGGTCAGGTGCAGCGCACTGGCGCAGGCGCGCTGTTCTGCCTGTGCCAACTCCTGGGGGCTGCTCTCATCATGCAGCGCTGCGTCAAGCGACCAGAGATGAATGGCGCCGCGTAGACCTGAGACGCCGCCCGGCAATTGCTGCACAAGACGGTGAAAGTGGCCGGGATCGGCCGGGTTCACTTGAACGGGCTGGCCCTCGGTCGCGGCGAACGTATCGCCGGCGGTCACCAGAATTGAGTCCGGTAAGTGATGGGCCAACGCCTGGGCAACGCCCCCTTCATCGGCAAAGATGAGCCAGCGGCCGGGCATCCCGTTATCTGAGACACGGCCGCCGCTGGCCGCAGGCGCCGAGCTGATTACTGTCGGCGGGCCACCGGCGAGAATGACAGCCTCGCGCGCCAGCGCACTCTTGCTCAGCTCACTCACAGAATGAGCCGCCGGTTCCAGGACGGTAGCATCCTGGAAACCCATTTCGTGCAGCAGATTAAACCATTGCTCGCGCGAAAGCAGCGCGTAGTCAGGGCGCAAATCGTCGTCGGCGAAGGCCCACCACCCCGGGGTCAGACCGACAGTTAGATCACCAAAGCGTGAGGGACGTGTCCCTTCGAGCAATACGAACAGCCCGTTTGGAGCCAGGAGCTGGCGCACGTTGGTCAGCGCAGTACGTAGATCTGGCGCAGCGTGGAGCACGTTCGCCGCGAGAATGAGGTCATAGTGATGGGCGGTAAAGCCTTGCGCTTCGGGCGAAGCGGCGATGTCCAGAGTTTCGTAGCGCATAAAGGGGACATCACCAAACTTCTCACGCGCCCTGTTGCAGAACAAGGGCGAAATATCGGTGAAGGTATATTCGACGCCCCTCGACGGCAAAGCAGGCAAGACGTATGAGGTGGCGCCGCCGGTTCCGGCGCCAATTTCCAGAAGGCGCAGCGGGCGCTCGCGCGGTTGATTGCCGATAGCGGCGCGGATAGCTTCGCGCACCATGCTGTTATACGTGCGCGCGGCCGGTGAATCTTGATACATCTTTTCAGTTGTGGCCAGGGAGCCCCCCGGAAAAAGAACCTGCAGCGGGTCGGCTTCGCCCCGCAGCACCGGCGCCAGCGCCTGAGCACAGCGACGGGTCAACGTCAGCTCAGCGTCGAAGTCCGGATAGCGCTCCGCCAGCTCGCGCCAATGCGCGTCCACATCGACGGCGGTTGGCGGGCGGTTCGTCTGCCAGGCGGAGGGCGTACTTTGAAGAATGCCCTCTTCGGCCAAAATCTCCAACAGGCGGTTGGCCAGGCGGCGATACTGGGGCAAGACTGACGTCTGCCGCATAAAGTCGTCGAGCGTGAAAGAGGCGCCGGGCATGAATTCCCAGCCCAGGGCGCGGCAAGCATGAATCACATAATCGGCGCACAGGGCATCTAGACGCGGGAGCAGGTCCTCGTAGCGCTCCAGGCCATGCTGGCTGAGCAGACCGCTGAGACCCGGCTGTACCTCCGCCGCAATTTGCGGCGGAGAAGGAAGTGAGGCGTCTGGCAACCAGGAGATTTCATAGAGTAAAGATGATTCATGGCTGGCCGCGGCAGCCCTGCGAGAAAGAGGCTTTGTTTCAATCCAAAAGCGCTGGCGCTGGAAAGGATAGGTAGGCAGGGGCACGCGGC
>CAYLJW010000076.1:0-5172 GCA_964384155.1 uncultured Ardenticatenaceae bacterium | reverse complement strand
CGCGTGCCCCTGCCTACCTATCCTTTCCAGCGCCAGCGCTTTTGGATTGAAACGACCGGCTATCGTCCTGTGAGGCCCGAACCTGCGTCTGATGTTGATCACCCCCTGTTGGGTGCGAGACTTCCCCTGGGCGTCCCTGTATTTGAAGCCCGACTTGCGCTGGACGACTTGCCATATCTGGCGGACCACCAGATACACAGTCTGACGTTGTTGCCGGCAGCGGCCTACGTCGAAATGGCACTGGCCGCGTCACAAGCCGTCTGGGGCCCTGGACGCCACCTCTTGCAAGATATGGTCATCCATGAGGCGCTAGACCTTCAAGCCGGAGAGGGCCGCTCCGTGCAGGTCGTTCTTATGCCTGCGGATAATGGCTCTGCGGCCTTCCAGCTCCTTAGCCGGGACGAGGGCTACCATCATACCGGCCAGGCGAATGGCGATAGGCATCCTAGCGTCTGGCGGCGTCACGCCAGCGGACATGTGATACCTAATGCGCAGACGGTTGTTTCCGAGCACCTTGACCACGAAACCATTCAAGCCCGTTGTGCCCAGGAGCTACCCGTCGCGGCGTACTACGAGCGACTCGCGCGCGCGGGCGCTTTCTATGGGCCTACCTTTCAGGGCCTCGACGCCATCTGGCGCCGAGACGGCGAGGCGCTTGGCCGGATAAAGCTCCCCGCTGCTCTAACGGGCGACCTACAACCGTATCATCTGCACCCGGCGTTGCTGGACGCCTGTTTCCAACTGCTCGGCGCGGCTCTACCTGGAGCTGGCGACGAGGCGACGGACTCCACCATTTATGTACCGGTAGATATCCAGAGCCTGGTGCTGTACCAGAGCGCCGGCGCCCAGGTTTGGGCGCAGGCCACGATTCACCCGGGCGAAGAAAACCAGACATTTCTCCGCGCAGACCTGGCCCTCTTTGACGATGCCGGGAAGCTGATCGCAACCGTGAGCGGGATGCGCCTGCAGCGGGTTGACCCCCGAGCTTTGCAGCGCACCGCGCAGCAGCGTTACGACAATTGGCTGTACGAAGTCGCCTGGCGAGAGCAAGCCCCCTCTGCAAGGATGGAGGAGGTGGAAGCAAGTCAGCGTTGGCTCATCCTTGCCGACCGTGGCGGTGTTGGGCAATCGCTGGCTCAGGCCCTGGCGCAGCGCCACCAGCCCATTCTTGTTTATCCCGGTGAGGCGTATGAACAGACAGCGTCGGCCTGGCATGTGGACCTCGCCCGTCCTGAAGATCTGCGTCGCCTGTTGGCCGACGCAGGGGAGCTGGCTGCCGTTGTACATCTTTGGGGCCTGGACGCGGACCCTGAAGCGCCACATGTTGCACAGGATCTGGTCTTAGGCAGCACACTGCACCTGATGCAGGCCTTGGCTGCACTTCCCAGGCCGCCTCGCCTCTGGCTGGTAACCCAGGGGGCGCAGCCTGTGGGCGCCGGCGGCGTCGCGGCTGTGGCGCAGGCGCCGCTATGGGGTCTGGGCAACGTAATATCCGTCGAATATCCCGACATCTTTTGCGGTCGTGTGGACCTGGACCCGGCCTCGGATGCCGACAACATCCCAGCCTTGCTCACCGAGCTTCTTGCAGCACCGGGTCCGGAAGGCGCGCCGGAAGAGCAGATTGCTTTTCGCGATTCGCGACGCTATGTCGCCCGCCTGATACGCTCACCCTTGGCGACGTCAGGTCCACAGCGCCCCGGCGCTGAGGAAGCTCCGCTGCAACTTCAAATTGGCGAACGCGGAACGCTGGAGAATCTGAGCTTACAGCCAATGAGCCGCCGCGCGCCGCTGCCCGGTGAAATTGAGATCGAGGTTCACGCCAGCGGCCTCAATTTCCGAGATGTGCTCAACGCCCTCGGAATGTATCCGGGCGACGCCGGAGCGCTGGGTAACGAGTGCGCCGGCGTTGTGACGGCTGTGGGCGACGGCGTCGAACATTTGCGGCCAGGTGACGAAGTGATCGCCGTCACGCCGCACGCTTTCAGCACCTATGTGAACACGAATGCCTTGTTAGCTGTACGTAAACCGCATGGTCTCACCTTCGCGGAGGCAGCCACCATCCCAATTGCGTTCCTCACGGCTGTCTACGCCCTCAATCACCTGGCCGGGCTCCAGGCTGGTGAACGGGTGCTCATCCACGCCGCTGCCGGCGGCGTCGGGATGGCTGCGGTGCAGCTCGCCCGGCGCGCTGGGGCCGAGATTTTTGGCACCGCCGGCAATCCCCAAAAGCGAGCGTTGCTCCATACCTTAGGTGTGCCGCACGCTTTGAACTCGCGCACTCTCGACTTTGCCGCTGAGATTATGGCCATCACCGAGGGGCAGGGCATTGACGTGGTGCTCAATTCGCTCACCGGCGACTTTATTCCGCACAGCTTATCACTGTTGCGCGAAAACGGCCGCTTCGTGGAGATTGGCAAAATCGGCGTGTGGCAAGAAGAGGACGTACGGCGACAAAACGCGGGCATCGCCTACCACGTGCTCTTTTTGGGCGAAGTGTGCCGCGACAACCCAGAAATTATTCAGGCAATGCTGCAATCTCTCGTGGCGGACTTTGAAGCCGGCCGGCTTACGCCTCTGCCACAACAATGTTTTACCCTGCAGCAGGCGCGCGCTGCTTTCCGCTTCATGGCCCAGGCCAAACACACCGGCAAAATTGTTGTTACTCACAGCGCGCGCCCTGCTACCGACTTCGCTTCGGCGACTTACCTGATCACGGGCGGCCTGGGCGCCCTGGGGCGCGTTACGGCGCAATGGCTGGTAGAGCAAGGAGCACGCCACCTCGTGCTGGCCGGCCGTCAGGGACCAGGCGAAGAAGCCAGAGAAGCGATTCAGGCCATGAACAGCGCCGGCGCGCAGATTACCGTTGCCCAGGTAGACGTCACGCAGCCCGAGGACCTGGCCCGCCTGCTGCTCGAAATTGAAGAAACATTGCCGCCGCTGCGCGGGGTTATCCACGCTGCGGGCATCGTGGACGATGGCATTCTGGCGCAGCAATCGTGGGACCGCTTTGCCCGCGTCTTGGAGCCAAAGGTAGCCGGCGCTTGGCACTTGCACCGGTTAACGCGCGATTTAGATCTCGATTTCTTTGTGCTCTATTCAGCAGGGGCCGGCCTATTGGGCTCGGCGGGACAGGGCAACTATGCCGCCGCCAATGCTTTCCTGGACGGATTGGCCCATTATCGTCAGACCCAGGGATTACCTGCCATGACCATAAACTGGGGGCCCTGGGCCGAGGTGGGCATGGCGGCTGCGCTGGGCGGCCGCGAAGAGCGTCGCTGGGCGGAACAGGGCGTGGGCCTGATAGGCCCCGACCAGGGCATGCAGATATTTGAAACACTTTTGGCCCAGGATAAAGCGCAGGTCGCCATTCTTCCGCTCAATTGGTCTCGCCTTAATCGGCAGCTCGGCGACCGGCCTCGGCCATTTCTGGCGGAGCTTGCCGCACCGGTGAAACGAGAAGTCGCGCATTCGGGCGCGACTGGCGGCGCACTGGCGCAACAACTGCAGGCAGCTCCAGCCGGCGAGCGGCGCGATTTGCTGCTCGCTTTCATCCACCACCAGACGCTCACCATTTTGGGGCTGGATGCCAGCCACACCATTGACGAGCGCCAGCCGTTGATGGAGCTGGGACTGGATTCCTTAATGGCCGTGGAATTACGCAACGCAGTTGCTGCTGCTATCGGCCAGAGCTTACCGGCAACGTTACTGTTCGACTATCCGACCCTCGCCGCTCTGCGTGATTTCATTCTTCGAAAGATTGTTCCAGAGGAAGAGCCGGCACAAATGGTTGCGACGGTAGCGCCTCGGCACGATGACCCGATAGCTATAATCGGCATCGGCTGCCGCTTCCCGGGCAGCGCCAGCAATCCCGCGGAATTCTGGCAGATGCTGATTGCAGGTCAGGACGCCATTAGCGAGGTGCCGCCCGATCGTTGGGACGTGGACGCTTACTACGACCCCGATCCCGATGCGCCCGGTAAGATGTATAGCCGTTGGGGCGCCTTCCTCCCGGACGTGGCTGGTTTTGACGCCCGCTTCTTTGGCATTGCGCCTCGCGAAGCGCATAGCCTGGATCCCCAACAGCGGCTCTTGCTAGAGGTAAGTTGGGAGGCGCTCGAAGATGCTGGGCAATCGCCAACGGCGCTGGAAGGAAGCCGTACCGGCGTCTTTGTAGGCATTAGTGGTAGTGATTACACCCACCTACACATGAAGCTGCAAGACCCGGCCGACATTGACACCTATTGGAGCACCGGAAACGCTCACAGCGTCGCTGCCGGCCGGTTGTCTTATCTGCTTGGCCTGCAAGGGCCAAATATTGCTGTAGACACAGCCTGCTCATCATCGCTTGTGGCCCTGCACCTCGCCAGCCAAAGTTTACGGAGCGGCGAGTCTGACCTGGCTCTCGCCGGTGGCGTAAATATAATCCTGGCGCCAGAAACCAATATCATCTTCTCCCGGGCGCGCATGATGGCCTCTGATGGTCGTTGCAAAACATTTGACGCCGCAGCCGACGGCTACGTGCGCGGTGAAGGCTGCGGCATGGTCGTGCTCAAGCGACTATCGGACGCCGTTGCCGCTAATGACAACATTCTTGCTGTGATCCGTGGCACGGCCGTCAACCAGGACGGCCGAAGTAGCGGCCTGACGGCCCCCAATGGCCCTGCGCAGGAGGCCGTCATTCGCCAGGCCTTGGCCAACGCGGGCGTAGACGCAGGCGACATTAGCTACGTCGAAGCCCACGGAACCGGCACACCGCTCGGAGATCCCATTGAAGTGCAGTCGCTGGCCGCCGTGGTGGGTACAGAGCGACCCGGCGACCAGCCCCTGTTCATTGGCTCGGTGAAAACCAATGTAGGGCACTTAGAGTCTGCTGCCGGCGTCGCCGGGCTGCTCAAGCTCGTCCTGGCGCTGCAGCACGAGACGATTCCACCTCATCTGAATTTCCATGAACCCAACCCTCACATTGCCTGGGATGAGCTTCCCGTTCGTGTGGTAACCCGCCCGCAGCCGTGGCCAGCCGGTAACGGCCTGCGCCTTGGGGGCCTCAGCTCCTTCGGCTTCAGCGGGACGAACGCGCACGTTATCCTGGAAGGCTACGAGCCGCCGGCTGTTGCCGATGAGCGCGCTTTGCGCAGCGCCCCGACCTCGCAATCGCCTGTGCCGCAGGTGGTC
>CAYLJW010000075.1:0-5535 GCA_964384155.1 uncultured Ardenticatenaceae bacterium | reverse complement strand
GACCACCTGCGGCACAGGCGATTGCGAGGTCGGGGCGCTGCGCAAAGCGCGCTCACCGGCAACAGCCGGCGGCTCGTAGCCTTCCAGGATGACGTGCGCGTTCGTCCCGCTGAAGCCGAAGGAGCTAACGCCGGCCAGCGGGGCATCGGGCCAGGTTAGGGACTGCGTTGGGACAATGATGGGCGCAGCATCCCAATCGACGTGCGGTGAAGGGTTGCGGAAATGGAGATGGGGCGGAATGGTTTTGTGTTGCAGCGCCAGTACAACCTTGATCAGACTGGCTACGCCGGCGGCCGCTTCCAGGTGCCCAACGTTCGTTTTGACGGAACCGACTATGAGCGGCCGGTCGGGAGGCCGATTGGCGGTAAGCACCGTGGTCAGGGCACGGATCTCAATGGGGTCACCGAGCGGTGTGCCCGTGCCGTGGGCTTCGATATAGCCGACAGCATGAGCATCGACAATGCCTGCATCGGCCAATGCGGCGCGGATCACAGCCTGCTGCGCCCTCGCGTTGGGCACCGTCAGGCCGCTGCTGCGACCATCGTGGTTGGTGGCAGCGCCGCGAATCAGGGCCAGAATATTGTCGCCGCTGGTCAGGGCGTCGGACAGCCGCTTGAGTACCACCACGCCACAGCCTTCACCGCGCACGTAGCCGTCGGCCGCGGCGTCGAAGGTTTTGCAGCGACCGTCGAAGGACATAGCCTGCACTTTCGAAAAGTAGATGTTTGGCTCGGGTGTCAGTATGAGGTTGACGCCGCCCACCAGGGCCATGCTCGATTCGCCACGACGCAAACTCTGCACCGCCTGGTGCACGGCCACTAACGATGATGAGCAGGCTGTATCTATGGCCACGTTTGGGCCCTGCAGGCCCAGGACATAAGAGATACGGCCGGCGGCCACGCAAAACGCGCCGCCTGTGCCGGAATAAGCGTCAATCTGGCCCGGATTGTTTTGTCGCGCAGAGAGCTGGCTATAATCGTTTGTGCTGATGCCGACAAATACCCCGGTCTGGCTGCCCGCCAGTTTATCTGGGGCCTGTCCGGCATTCTCAAGCGCTTCCCAGGTCACTTCTAGCAGCAGCCGCTGCTGCGGATCCATGCTAATGGTCTCGCGCGGCGAAATGCCAAAGAAGTGCGGATCGAATTGATCTACGCCGTCGATGAAGCCGCCCCAGCGAGTATACATCTTCCCAGGCGTTTCAGGATCGGGATCGTAATAAGCGTCGATATCCCAGCGGTCAGGAGGAACCTCGGCGATGGCGTCCGTTCCGCTCTGCAAAAGATGCCAGAACGCCTCAGGATCGTTGGCGTTGCCCGGGAAGCGGCAGGCCAGGCCGATAACGGCAATGGGCTCCGTTTTTGCCTGGTCCACGGCCTCCAGCCGCGCGCGCATATCCTTCAGCGCTACCAGCGCACGCTTCAATGCTGAGGGTTCTACTTCTTTATCGAATTTTTCGTCCATGCACCTACGATCGCACTATTAATCATGCAAACTGACACGTAGAGAATCTTGGGAATCCCCTCCAAAATATAGTCAGCCAGTCTTACTGATTGCCTTACGAGGGAAGCCCAACAGGCGCTCCGATTATGTCCATCGGCGGTAGCGACCGCCGTTAATAACCTGCATTCTTTAGCTCCTCCAAGAGAGATGCTTCGATTTCCTCTTCCGTGAGGCCTTCCAGCTCGGCGAGCTGCGCCTCTTCTATGCCGGCGGCGCTGGCTGTTGCCTGTGCCTCGCCGGTCGGCACGGTGTCTAGGAACAACAGCTCCTCGGCTAAGTAGCGAACCAGGTCGTCGATGGTAGGGTATTCAAAGGCGATGGTCGAAGGCATGGGCTGGCCCAACGCGTTACCCAGGCGATTGCTCAACTCGACAGCCATCAGTGAATCCATACCCAGATCGGTTAAGCCCTGATAGGGATCGAGATTTTCGGCCGGATCCAGTCCCAACACGGCGGCTATCTGCTGTTGCACGTCAGCCAGCAGGATGGCATGACGAGCTTCGGCATTGGGAGCCGATCGGAGCTGGTGTAGCAGCGACGCTGGCGTTGCTTGTTTTTCGATGGGGCTTGTGGACGATGCGCGCTGCTGTTCTGCGGCCAGCTGCGCGAAGAGCGGGGGCTCCTGGCCGGCCGGGAATTGGCGCAGTAAGCGCGGCCAATGGACCGGCAGCACGCCTAGCTGGACGGGCGTGTCGGCGGCGAGCAGCATCATCAGAATGCTCACACCCTGGTCGGGAGTAATCGGCTGAATAGCTGGATGCGCGCGGCGGCTCTCTGCCCGCGCTGCTAATCCCACATCGCTCCAGGCGCCCCAGTTCAGGCTCAACGCTGGCAGCCCGCGCGCGCGGCGATGGTGGGCCAGCGCATCTTGGAAGGCATTGGCCGCCGCATAATTGCCTTGTCCGGCGGCTCCTATGAGCGACGAGATGGAAGAGAATAGCACGAAGAAGTCCAGGTCAGCATCCTGCGTTAACTCGTGCAGGTTCCAGGCGCCCGCCAGCTTGGGCGCCATCACGTGGGCGAAGCGCTCCCAATTCTGGTTCAACAGGATGCCGTCGTCCAGAACGCCAGCGGCATGAATGATACCACGCAAGGGAGGCAGTTGATGCTGCAGCTCGCCAAGCAAATGGTTTATCTGTTCCCTTTCGGTCACATCCACCTGGCGCACGACGATCTGCGCGCCGCCAGCTTTCATGTCCTGCAGTCGGCGTTGTGCCGCGCTGTCTGGCGCGCTACGGCCGAGCAAAACGAGGTGGCGCGCGCCCGCGTCCACGAGCGCCTGCGCTACTTCCAGGCCAAGGGCGCCAAGGCCGCCGGTGATCAGGTAAGTGGCCGGTGTTGAGCGCGGCGATGGCGTGATAACCACTTTGCCAACATGCCGCGCCTGAGCCATGAAACGGAAGGCCTCGGCGGCATGATCCATCGTAAACGTTTGCTGCGGTAGGGGTTCGAGCAAGCCCGCGGCGAAGTCGGCGACAAGCGCTTGCAGCATGGACTGAATGACGCGTGGCTCTCTATGCGCAATTTCGGCCAAATCGTAAGCCCAGTATAAAAGTGAGGGGTGCTGAGCAGCAACCTGCTCAGGCGTCCAGATGTCTCGCTTGCCAATTTCTAGAAAACGGCTCTCGCGTTCTCCATGGCCGGCTGGAGCCAATACAGATAAGCTCCTGGAAATGAAATCGCCGGAAAGCGAATTCAGAACGACGTTCACGCCTTTGCCGCCCGTGGCCGCCATAATTTCAGCGGCGAAGTCGAGCGAGCGTGAATCGGAGACGAAGTGCACGCCCATCGATTTGAGCAAAGCTCGCTTGTCAGGACTTCCAGCTGTGGCGTAAATCTCGGCGCCGGCACGTCGCGCAAGCTGCACGGCAGCCATGCCAACCCCGCCGGCGGCCGCGTGAATGAGCACGCGTTCACCCGGCGCGAGGCCGGCCAGGTGGTGCAGCCCATAGTAAGCCGTCAGGAAGCAGATAGGGATGGTCGCGGCGGCGCTGAAACTCAGTGCGGCCGGCTTGTGGACGATGGCATCTGCTCTGGTAGTGACGTAGCTGCTGAAACTCTCAGGCGCCAAGGCAATAACCTCGTCGCCCACCTGGAAGTCACGCACCTGCTCACCGACAGCGACGACGACGCCCGAACACTCGCTGCCCAATGGGCCGGCATCACCGGGGTACATGCCCAGGGCGTTGAGCACGTCACGGAAATTGAGGCCCGTTGCTCGCACCTCAATCTCAACCTCGCTGGCCGCCGGCGCCCGCCGGCGCAGGGGCTGGAGCGCTAGATTATCTAAAACGCCGCGCTGCTCGATGGTCAGCTGCAGGGGCTGACCACTTGGCGCAAAGGGGCTTGAGCCGGCAGCTATGTTTGACCGCGTGAGTCGGGCCACGTAGCGGACGTCGTTGCGAAACGCCACCTGATCCTCACGCCCTGATTCGGCCAATTCTGATAACAACAGGCGCAAATTCTCGGCAGAAGCGGCCGGATCTAGCTCGAGGCGCACGCAACGCAACTCCGGGTGTTCTTGCGCAATGACCCGACCCAGGCCCCACAAGGTAGATTGGGCGACAGCCGGCAGGTCATCGCCCTCGACCACGGCCTGCGCCCCGCGCGTGGCCAACCACAGCCGGGGAACGGCCAGCGACTGTGCAGCCTGCATGGCAGCCTGCACCAGATACAGGAGACCACCTGTCGAGCGTTCCTGGCTCGCGTCGCTGAGGTCGCCGTGGCACGTGCCCCAAAGGTAGATGATCCCCTTGAGAGGCAGCTTGCTGCTGGCGAGCGCCTCGTCTAGCACACGCTGGAAGTCGTCAGGCCGGCGGGGATTGATAACGCGGCGCTGGCTGTCCAGGACCTGGTAGCGGTCTCCGGGCAACACAAGGTGAGGCTCATGGCCGCGCTCGGCCAGCGCGCCCGCCAGCTCAGGTGCGAAGTCGTCTTCGCCGGCGAAAATCAGCCAGCGGGCCGGCGTGGGTTCCTCGCCATTGGCGTGCGCCCCGTCGAGCGACCCTGCCTGCGCCTGCCAGGTCAATTGGTAGAGCCAATTGCCAAAATCGCGCTTCATGGCTTGCTGCAGCGAAGTGTGTGGCGCGCGTTTGAAGCGTAGCTCGTCGATTTCGGCGAACACAAGGCCCGCTTCGTCGCAGAGCCTCACCGTAGCGCTCAATGTTTCTGGACGGTCGTTGGAGGCCGCAGGCATCGTCAAGTACGCCAGGAAGCGGGGCGGGATTGCCTGGTCATAAAGCGTGAACTGGCCCAGGCCCATCGGTAAGTAGGGATCGCCTCCGGCGGCTATATCACCTGGCAGAGCAGCAGCGGTAAGTTGTAACGCAGCGTCCAATAGCGTGGCCGGCGAGGCGTGAACAGCAGCCAGGTCAACCTCGGCCAGCGCTTCGCCGTCACAACGCCAGATCTGCCGTAGACCGCGAAAGGACGCGCCGTACTCCACACCTAAGGCAGCAAACGATTCATAATAAGCCTCGGGCGCTAGCTCGTCCCGGCAACGCTCTTGAATCTCTTCGAGCGACAAGGCTCCGGGCACAGCTGCATGCGCCCCTAGCTCGGCCAGCACGCCGGTGGCGTGAACGGTCCAGGCGCCTTCGGCGGCGTCCTCAGCGGCGTCCAGACTGAAAATTTGGAAAGTAGGCTGATCCCCGTCGTGGCCAGAGACAGCCAGCTGCAGTGTGACGGCCCGCCCGCCGGGCAGAGGTAAGGCCTGGCGAATGACGAACGTTTCGATGCGGCGCTTGCCTGGGCCAAAAATGTCAGTGGCCGCGGCCAGCGCCATCTCCAAATAGGCGGCCGCCGGGAAGACGGCTGTGCCGTGGATACGGTGGTCGGCCAGATAAGGGTGTGAATTCTCTGCGACCTGGCTCTCGAAGACGATCTCTTTGAGCAGCGGTGAACGGACGCGGCGACCTAACAAGGTTTGGCTGGCGTCAGACACCGGCGATGCCAAGTGAGCCTGGGGCGCGCGCTTTGTCTCAATCCAAAAGCGCTGGCGCTGGAAAGGATAGGTAGGCAGGGGCACGCGGCGCT
>CAYLJW010000074.1:0-5846 GCA_964384155.1 uncultured Ardenticatenaceae bacterium | reverse complement strand
GGGCGCGAGCCCCTGGGAGAGTAGGTCACTGCCAATTTCGCCCTCTTTTGCTTTGTCAACAAGGTTTCCTCCTCGGTTCATTCCCCGCTGATCAAGCTGCGCCAACTCGTTTTGTCTTCCCCGAACTGCGGGCGAGATGATATACTTTGCCGTTCTGATAGGTAAGTTTACAGGAAGGCATCCGCTGGCCTGTTTTCGGGCGTCACATGGAAATCTACCTCGATCTGCTACGGCGCAATGTCAATTATCGTAATCTGTGGCTGGGAGCCGTTGTTAGCCAGTTAGGCGACTGGTTTAACCTCATCGCGGCAGCTTCGCTGATCGCGGAGCTCACGTCCAGCGGCGCGGCCATCAGCTACCTCTTTCTGGCCCGTTTCCTGCCGCTATTCTTCTTCAGCCCGCTGGCCGGCGTGTTGGCCGACCGTTTCAACCGCCGGCGCATCATGATCTTGTCGGACGTGCTACGTGCGCTGATCGTGCTGGGCTTTCTGTTTATTCGCGATCCCGCCCATCTCTGGTTATTTTATCTGTTAACGGCCAGCCAGTTTGCCCTCAGCGCCATATTCACGCCGACGCGAACGGCGGTGATCGCCACAATTGTGAAGCGCGAGGATCTGGTGACGGCCAATGCGCTCGACAGCTTCACATGGAGCACGATGCTAGCCGTTGGCGCTTTGCTGGGCGGACTGGTCGCCGGCACGCTGGGCAATGCCGTTACCTTTGTAGCCGATTCCATTACTTTCCTGGTGGCCGCCTACTTCGTAAGCCGTGTCACGATTCCCGAGCAGTTGGTTGTGGCGCGCGCGGCGACGGAGCCCGCAGGCTGGCTGAACTTTTTCGATGGGCTGCGCTACCTGCTCGGCGAGCCGTTCATTTTTGTCATCAGCCTGGTAAAGGCCGGCGGTTCGCTGGTCTGGGGCGCGGTCAATGTGCTGGAAGTGAGTTTTGCCGAACAAGTTTTTCCTTTGGCAGGCGACGGCTCGACGACGCTAGGCATTATCTATGCTGTATCGGGCCTAGGCACCGGCTTCGGACCGCTGCTGCTGCGGCGATGGCTGGGCGACGAATCGGGGCGGCTGCGTTGGGGCATCACCATCGGCTTCTGGATATTGGCCCTGGGCATTCTGGGGCTGGCCGCGGCGCCGACCCTGGCCCTCTTCAGCCTGGCGACGCTGATTCGCACGGTGGGTTCGGGAACCGTGTGGGTCTTCGCAGCCGTCATCTTGCAGATGGCCGTGCCAGATCGCGTGCGTGGCCGCGTGTTTGCCTTCGAATTCGGGCTGCTCACGCTGACACAGTCGATATCCGTGTGGTGGGCAGGCTACGCCCAAGACAGCGTGGGCTGGAGCGTACAGCAGGTGACCACAAGTGCGGGCGTGGCCGGGTTGGTCGTGGCCCTGCTGTGGACCCTGTTCCATTTAAAGACGCGCTCGCGGCCCCTAGAGCGCAAGCCCCAGGCGCTGGCTCCGCCGGCCGCTGAAACACGACACATTTTGTGAGCATGGCTACGCCGATTCCCTGGCATCGCCTCGCGCTGCGGCGTCTCCTGGAGCTGGACCGGCCCGTCCCGGCGGTCAGCGATGCCGAGGCAGCGGCCGAGGCGCAGCGCAATTATCGCTGGAATTTCACGGTGAACCTGCTGGACGGCGCTGCCTTCTGGTTCGGCATCAGCTTTGTGTCGTCGAGCACCATAGCGCCCTTGTTTGTCAGCAAGCTGACCGACAGCACCGTGCCCCTCGGCCTGCTGGCGATGGTGGCGCAGGGGGCCTGGTTCCTGCCGCAGCTATTCACCGCCAACGCCGTAGAGCGCCTGGCGCGCAAGAAGCCCGTGATCGTCAACGTGGGCTTCTTCCTGGAAAGGCTGCCGATGTGGCTGCTAATTCCGGCGGCCCTGCTGGCCTCGGCAAGCAGCAGCCTGGCGCTGGCGCTCTTTCTCTTCGGTTATGCCCTGCACGCGGTGGGCGCTGGCGTGGTGGCAACGGCCTGGCAAGATCTCATTGCCCGCTGCTTCCCGGTAGAAAAACGCGGCCGCTTTCTGGGCGTCACAACCTTTATCGGCACAGGCATGGGCGCGCTGGGCGCCGGCTTGAGCGCCTGGCTGCTGGCCACATTTCCCTTTCCGCAAAATTTCGCCTATACCTTTCTCATCGCGGCGCTGGGCGTCACGGCGAGCTGGGCTTTCCTGGCCTTAACCCGCGAGCCAGTACAGCCGACGCAGGGCGCACGCCAGAACTGGAGGCAACTTTGGGCCAAACTGCGGCGTATCGTGGCCCGCGACCATAACTTCCGTCGTTTCCTCATGGCCCGCCTCTTGCTGGCGCTAGCAGCGATGGGGCAGGGCTTCCTCGCCGTCGCCGCCGTGCGCCGCTGGGACGTCGCCGACAGCGTGGTGGGCGGCTATACAGCGGCCATGCTGATCGGGCAGACGGCTGGCAACCTGCTATGTGGTGTTTTGGCGGATCGCTTTGGGCACAAGCTATCGCTGGAGCTGAGCGGACTGGCGGCGATGAGCGCCTTTATGATCGCCTGGCTGGCGCCCTCGCCGCTGTGGTTTAACCTCGTCTTTTTTCTCGTGGGTCTCTATCTTGGCGGCATCGTGGTGTCCGGTATTCTCGTGGTGCTGGAGTTTTCGGCGCCAGAACGGCGGCCGACCTATGTGGGGCTGGCCAATACCAGTGTAGGCATCGTGGGCGTGCTGGCGCCGCTGGCGGCGGCAGGTCTGGCAGGCCTTAGCTATCCGCTGCTTTTCGCCATTAGCGCGGCAATCAGCCTGTGCGCCGTCATTCTGATGCGTTTTGGGGTGCGCGAACCGCGTTACACATGATTATCTCACACACCATCACCATCCCCGTGCGTTACGACGAGTGCGACATGTACGGCCACGTCAATCACGCCAACTACCTGCGCTACATGCAGGAGGCTGCTTTCGCCGCGTCGGCAGCCCTGGGCTACGACGCGGCGCGCTACGAGGCGCTCGATCGCGCCTGGTTAGTGCGCGAAACAGACGTGTCGTATCTGTCACCGCTGCAATATGGCGACGCCGTGGACATTCAGACATGGGTCGTCGACTTCCGCCGCGTGCGATCGCGGCGGGCTTATGAATTGCGTCGCCACGGAACGGGCGAGCTGGCGGCCAGAGCCATGACCGACTGGGTCTTTGTCGATCGCCAGATGCAGCGGCCGGCGTCGGTGCCCCTCGACATCGCGCGGGCCTATCTACCCGCTGGGCTGAGCGCCGATGCGCCGCCGCGCGAGCCGTTCCCCAAGGCGCCGCCGCCGCCCCCAGGCGTTTATAGAATGCGCCGCCGCGTGCAATGGTCCGACGTCGATCCCTCGCACCATGTGAACAACGCCGTCTATCTGAGCTACTTCGAAGATTGCGCCGTACACGACGCCGCCTCCCGTGGCTGGACAATGCAGCGTATGATTGAGCAAGGCGGCTTTGCCATTGTGGCGCGGCGCTACCGCATTGAGTACCGGGGGCAAGCCTTGCTCGACGACGAGCTAGAAGTGGCCACGTGGATTTCAGACGTGAAAAGAGCCACAGCCGTGCGCCATTACAGCATCCGGCGCGCCAGCGACGCGCAGCTGCTGACCAGGGCGTGGGCCTTATGGGTGTGGGTAGACGTGAAGACGGGCCGGCCCGTACGCATTCCGCAGTCGTTCGCCGCCGACTTCGCCGAAAATATCGTGCCCGAAGGTAGCGCTGATGGCCGTTAAGCAGCGCGCAAACGATGTCGCCGGGATGCTGAAGGAGCGCGTGGCTGGGCTGTTACAGATACACGGCGCGCCAGGCGCCACGTTAGCAGCCCGCTATCGGTGCCGTCCATACCCGCGCTAAAAATGTCGCCGGCCGCGTCGTCGATGAGCGCCGCGTCGATGCCCGCGTTAATGGCCGTGCGCAGCTCTTCCAGGAGGTCCACGACGACCAGCGGCGCGGAGAAAAAGGCCAGGGCGATGAAACCGTAGGTCAGCAGCTTGCTGGGATCTACCCAGCGGTCGGTGGCCACGATGGTGTTCAGGGCGTACCAGGCGCCCAGCGCCGTCAGGGCCAGGATGAGCAGCCCGCCCAACGGCGCGGAGAGGGCGTTGACCAGCAGCTCCACGAAGTAGCCGATGTTCTCCGAGAGCCAGCTGTTGACGCCGTCGGCGATGACGGCGATGGTCAGCAGCGCGCGGTCCACGGCCCACAGGATCTGGGCCAGCGTGTACTGCAGGAAGTAGATGGCTTCGGCAAGGTAACGGCCGGGGTCAAGCATCGTTTTGTTCCTGGGTAGTTGCCGCATCAATTGTGGGCCTGGAGCGAGGGCCGGCGTCCGATTGCCGTTGCCCGCGACGGCGCGTCCACCAGTGCAACCCGCTGCCGGCCATGAGGCCCGTTGCGGCAAGAATCAGGAGCCGCCAACCGCCGGCCGTAGATTTGGGCTCATCTGGTTGCCCTACAGGAGCGCCATCCCCTTCCGTAACTTCATCAGCTGCAAGATCGCTGACGTCAACCACCGCCGGTTCCTTCGTCGCGGTGGGCATGACCGTCGCTTGCGGCGTGGGCATCTCTTCCACGCCGCCGTGCAGGTGCTCCGCAGTGGGAATGATGGGCACAGGCGTCGCGGCATGCGGCGCGGCGTCGAAGTAGACGTGCCCGTCGTTGTGAAAAGTGAAATGGTAGGTGATGGGCGACTCCCCAACCGTCAGCCCAAAACCACGCAGCCCGCCTTCGGCCAGCGCCAGCGCCGAGACCTCGTCCAGCGACCGCGCGAACAACACCTGGTACAGACCTCGTTCCACATACCAGGTGCACGCTCCCAGCATGTCCGTCCTGCACCGCGGCGCAATGTCTGCTTCGTCCGGCAGGCGTTGTAGGGACACCGTCTCGTCCACGACGGCTGTGCCGTTCGCAGCTCTCAATCGCACTGTCAGGGCTACGGTATCGTTTGTTTGCTGCGCAGCAATGATTACCGCCGGGGCGCTGAACAGCGTTAGAACCACCATCGCCAGAACCTTGCTCACAATCACGTCTGCCTTCTCCAAGAATTCATCCGTTCACGATAGGCCACATAAATACAATTCATAGGGCACATCCTACGGCCCCGGCCCTGCCCACAACGCCGGATCCACCAGGTTGCCGCCCAGATACAGAATCCAGTGCAGGTGCGGTCCGGTGGAGCAGCCTGTGCTGCCCATGCCGGCGACGACCTGCCCGGCCGTGACGTTGCCCGAGGTCACGGCGAAGCTGCTCAAATGGCCGAAGTAATGCACTGTGCCGCCGCCGGCCAGGCGCTGGTAGTTACCCAGCCCTTCGTGTGGCGGCTCGGAGCCGTCGATGTGCGAGCAGTTTGCGCCGCCGGCGTCAGGACCAGCATAGGTGATAGAGCCGGCCACCGGCGCCACGATGCCCGTGCCCTCGACGTTGGCGATGTCCACGCCGTTGTGGAACCAGGGCTGCTCTGCAGGGCAGTTCCAGCCGCTGCCGTCGATGCCTGTGTACAGCTCGTGACAGCCGAAACCACGCGTGATGATGCCCGTCGTCGGCCAGCGTCCGTTCGTGGCTCCCGGCGTGCCGATGACGCCGCCGAAGGTGCCGTCTTCGTCTAAGAGAATGGGCGTCGGTGGCGGCGGTTGTTCGGCGTCGACCACCGGGCCCAGCGGGTCATCGGCGAGGATGAACCAGATAGGCAGGCCGCCTTCTACGGGACGGTTCCAGTTGGTGATCAGACCCAGCTCGCGCACGTCCCCTTCGGGGAGCACAAAGCCGATAACAAACTCGCGTTCGTCTTCTACAGCCAACGGTTCGAGCTGCTGCGCGTCGTAGGACGGCAGGCCGCGCGCAATGAGCGGCTCGTTCTGCG
>CAYLJW010000073.1:0-6231 GCA_964384155.1 uncultured Ardenticatenaceae bacterium | reverse complement strand
GAAAGCACAGACTGCGGCCAGGAGCCATCACCGGACCGGGTTGGACTTCCCGCCACTTTTGTACAAAGTCGAGCTTAGCGTGCAATCTTCGAGGTATGTTGAATCGCTCAGCCAACCCTGAAGGTTACAGCCAGGTGGTATTGTTGAAAAATGGCGACATCAGTCTAGAAATTTCAGAGCATGGTTGCTTTCCGCCTGTCTTTATTTTGTCAGCAGAGGCAGATAAAGTTGGTACTGGTTGTTCTCGAACTCGAAAGCGCCCATATCGATCCGGCCGTCTAGAACGCGCAGATTGCCATCTAAATCAATCGGGTTTCCCTGGCTGTCTGTGGGAAAGATGTCAAGGTCGGTACCAGGGTCGCCGGCATTGATAGCCGGAGAGTCGGTTTGCAGGTGAAGATTTCCGTTGGGTGAATCAACGAAGAGGGGATCTTCGGTCAGGGAGGTTCCAACAACAGTAAACTCGCCGCCTTCCACAATGTCACCGGGGTCATCTTTGTAAAGACTGTACAGAAGCCCGATTCCACTATCGATGTTGTTCCAGATTTCATTGCCGTCACTGGTGGCCGTGTTGCCCCAAATAATGGAGTTGTCGATCACAATGACTGAACCGCTGTCTATGTTGAACAGCCCGCCGCCAAAGGCGGCTGAATTGCCATTGATGGAAACGTTGGTGAGAGCGAGGGAGCTGTCGCCACTATTAATTATCCCGCCGCCGAGCTGACTGGCCTCGTTTCCAATGAAGGTAGCGTTGATCACCTGAAGGGAACTGCCGCCTAAGTTGATCATTCCGCCTCCATCGGTAGCCGTATTGCCGGTGAACGCCACGTTGGCAAGAATAGGGGAACTGTTCGTGTTAGACATCCCGCCACCGTTGACGGCGATATTTTCAGTAAAGGCGACGTTGACAAGCAGGGGAGAGCTGTCCTCATTATATATGCCACCGCCAAGTTCGGTGGCGACATTGTGACTGAAGGTTGTATTGGAAAGCACGGGAGAGCTATCGATGTTGTACATACCGCCGCCAAAGCTTGCTGCATTATCGCTGAATTCGACGCCGTTAAGCGTGGGCGCGCTACTGGCGGCATTGCGGATACCTCCGCCACCCCCGTTGGCCTCGTTATCAATGAAACTGACATTAGCAAGCGTGGGGGAACTGCCGCCCGTGTTCGAGATCCCGCCGCCGTTATTATTGGCTGAGTTTTCGCTAAAGGTGACGTTGGTAAGGATGGGAGAACTGTTGAAATTATACATACCGCCGCCCTGGCCCTGGTTGTTGGCTGCGTTTCTGCTGAAGGTGACGTTGGTCAGTGTGGGAGAACTGTCGTTATTGTACATGCCACCGCCGTAAGTGGCTTCATTCTCGTGAAGGATAACATTGGTGAGCCTGAGTGTGCTGCTTGTATTATTGATGCCGCCTCCGCGACCTGAAGCTCCTCCGCCGCTGGCGTGGCCGTGCCGAATGGTCACGTCGGCGATTTCGACGGACAGCCCCGCAGTGACGGAAAGCACGCGGGTCGTCGCCATCCCCGGCTGGGCGTGGGCCTGGATGTTGGTGCTGTCCGCCCCACTCCCTTGCAGGGTGAGCGGCCTGTCAATGGTGAACGACTCGGTGTAATCGCCCGCAGCTATCTGGATGGCGTTGCCGGGACCGGCCTGGCTGATGGCACGGGTAATGGTGGCGCAGGGGTTGGCAGAATCGAGGCAGTCGTTACCGTCGTCTACGCCGTTGCCGGCCACGTAGCGGTCCTCGACTTCGTCAAATATCTCGAACTCCCATAAAGAGAAGCCCCATATGGTGCCGCGCACTAACCCATTCATACGCACAAATCGGGCCGAAACCGGCGTCGCAAAGGTGATGACATCTAAATCACCATCGCCGCTGCGTTCTTCAAAGACCGTTTCCCAATTAATACCGTCAACTGAAACGTCAATGTCATAAGATTCGCCGTAGGCGAATTCCCAGTGCAGCATGACCTGGCTTATTTCATGTACGGCTTCCAGGTCAACGTATATCCATTGATTGTTCTCATGCTGGCTGCTCCAGCGAGTGTTCAGATCGCCATCATTGGCGTCCTGGACCGGGTATAAGGGTGACTCAGTGCTGGATGCCACCGCCGGCTTCCCCAGGGCCAGGTTTACAGGGGTTGAGTTGGGCTGGGCAATGGCCTCTCGACCCAACGTAAAGACAGCAATACCAGCAACAATGAGCCAAATAATCTGTGTTCTCATCTGCCACCTCCACAATATCCACGCCCCACGCGATGAACGTCAAAGCCTTCAAAACTACTCACGGTCGTCTCGTTTCGCTTCATGCGGTCACACCGTAATCGTGGGGAGCTATTCATCCGTTTTGTCCCGTAGCAAAAAGTGGCAGTGCAGAAATTCGGTCAGGCCCGAGATTTCGTGAAACGAGCGCCGCTCGCCTGTACGGGCGTCAATCATGGTGAACCGCCACACGGCCCCTGCGTCGCTTTCGCGCCAGCAGGTGACGATGAAGTTGTGGTAGCGCACGCGCCTCTTTTGTGAGCGTCGCCTCGTCCGGGTCACGAAGTGGGATCCTGGTGTGTTATACTGAGCGCCGTTAAGATCTTGTGAGACACCGTAGAGTTCGCCCTGAACAATTTGCAGGGTCTGTGACACCTATGGAGAGTGGGAAGGACTGTGATGGATTACCTCACCATGCTGCTCACCAATCTGTCTCAAGCCATTTGCGAAATAGCATACGCGGTCTTTGTTCCGAAATCGTTCCGAAACGGTTCCGTTCCCGGTAAGCGCCCGGCGCGCCCATGAGCAAGCTGGCGCTGCGACTGCTGGGCGCGCCCGAAATTACGCGGGACGGCGAACCTGTCGGCGGCTTTCGTTCCAACAAGGCGCGGGCCCTGCTCTTCTATGTCGCCGTTAGCGGTCGCAGCGTGTCCAGGGCGCGGTTGGCTGCGCTGCTGTGGGGCGATTTGCCCCAGGAGAACGCCGACGCCAACCTGCGTAAGACGCTGACCAATTTACGCCGGATAGCCGCTTCCCACCTGACAATCACCCGCCACAACGTGACCCTCAACGATGAGAACCCCCTGCGGCTAGACGTGCGCGAATTTGAAGCTGCCCGCACCGGCGACGACGTGGATGCTCTAGAGTCCGCCGTCGCGCTCTACGGGGGGGAATTCCTGGACGGTTTTTATGTGCGCCAGGCGCCGGAATTCGAAGCATGGCAACTGGCGGAACGTTACCGGCTACGGGAGCAAATGGCGAAAGCGCTGCAGAGCCTGGCCGAACAGGAGGCAGGGCAGGGCAACTACGCCGCAGCCATTGCCCACGCGCAACGCCTACTGGAAATGGAGCCCCTGCGCGAGGACGTGCACCGGCTGCTGATGGCGTTGTTTGCCCAGAACGGACAGCGCGCCCAGGCCCTGGCCCAATACGAAACGGTGATCCACGTTCTGGCCGAGGAACTGGCCGTGGAACCGGGGCAAAAGACGACGGCGTTATTTGAGGAGATTCGGGACGGCCACTTCGTGGCCCCTGCTTTACGCCACAACTTGCCTGCGCCCACAACTTCGTTCGTCGGCCGCGATCCGGAAATGGCGCGCGTCAGAGCCTGGTTGCAGGACGATGCAGCGCGCCTTCTGACCATTACCGGGCCCGGCGGCTCCGGCAAGTCGCGCCTGGCAGAGGAGGCAGCCCGCGGCGCAGCAGAAGCGTTTGTCGACGGCGTCTGGCTGGCGCCTCTGGCAGCACTCGAAGATGTGGCCAATGTTGCGACGGCGCTGGCCACAGCTTTGCAGATAAAGCTCTCGGGCCGTGCGTTGCCGGAAGAACAAGTGGTGCGCTACTTACGCCGTAAGCGTGCCCTGCTCTTGTTAGACAATGCCGAGCATCTCATATCCGAGGCGCTATCCTCCTTACTAAAAGCACTGCTGACCGGCTGCCCGGCGCTACAAATCATTGTGACCTCGCGCCAGCGGCTGGAGATGCAGGCGGAGCAGGTGCTGGTTTTGCCGGGCCTGAGTTTCCCAGATGTGCCTGCGACGGTTGCCGGACTTTCATATCCGGCGCGCGAGCTTTTTCGGCAACGGGCC
Source organism: uncultured Ardenticatenaceae bacterium (assembly GCA_964384155.1). Lineage (GTDB taxonomy): Bacteria > Chloroflexota > Anaerolineae > Promineifilales > Promineifilaceae > JAAYYY01. The sequence goes on along the minus strand of CAYLJW010000073.1, from coordinate 2,155 downwards.
GCCGCGCACGGCCGGCCTCTGCCGGAAACAGCAGAGGTGGACGAAGCCATTCTCCAACTCTGTCGCCTTGTCGGCGGCCTGCCCCTGGCCCTGGAACTGGCCGCCACATGGGCGCCGGTCATGTCGCCGGCCGATATCGCGAGCGGCATTGAAGGTGGGTTGGACATACTCGCCACGCACATGCACGATGTCCCTGTCCGGCATCGCACGATTCAGACCGTATTTGATACGACCTGGGAACTGCTGAGCGCGAAGGAACGGCGGATCATGCAACGACTTGCGTATTTCCGGGGCAGCTTTTCGCTTGATGCCGCCACCGCCGTGGCCCAGGCGAGATCGGCCCACTTACGCACGCTGGTGCATAAATCATTGGTTCGCACCCGGCAAGGCGGCCGCTACGATATACACGAATTGATTCGCCACTATGCGGCCGCCAAACTGGGGGAGCAACCAGGGGAGGAAGAAGAAGTCGCCCTGCACCACGGCCAGTATTACGCAGGCTTCCTGGCGGAGCGCGAGGAGGCGATTCAAGGACCAGGCTACCTGCAGGCCAGCGCGGAAATCGAAAGGGAAGTCGACAACGTGCGCAAAGCCTGGGAGTGGATGGTGACAACCGGCAGCCTGGAGGAATTAGCCAACTCCGCCGAGACGCTCCACTATTATTTCATGAATACTCAGAGCTTGTTTGGCGAGGCGGCGCGCCGTTTTGAGCAAGCCGCGCGTGCACTCGCCGCTAACCAGGGTGCGGATGCGAAGCCGTTGGTGGGCCGCTTGCTCCTGAAGGCGGCGGTTAACCGCCGTATGCTGGCCCAATTGGACGAGGCCGGCCGCCTGGCGGACGAAAGCCTGTACCATGCCCAGCGGCAGGAGCTGGCGCCTGACGTCGCCCGCGCCACCAGCACGTTAAGCGTGATTCGCATGCAACAGAATGACGGCGAGACGGCGCTTCGTTTGGCAAATAGCGCGGTTGCCCTGGCCCGCGAGGTGGATGACGGAGTTGACCTCTGTCTGTGTCTCAACAACCTGGCCTACGTGCTGGCCAGCACGGGGAAGACCGAGGAGGCGATAGAGAGCATCGAGGAAAGTCTCGCGCTGGCGCGCACCCTTGACTTTCCCCATGGCGAGCTTTCGGCATTAAACATGCTCGGCGTTTACTTGATGTGGCAGGGGAAGGACGCTGCGGGGGAAGAAATCTTCGAGCAACTCGTCGCCCTCTGCCGGCAATCGGCGACCAAGAGCCGGCTGGCGCAGGCCGTCAACAACCTTGGCCTCGTCTATAAGGCGCGAGGCGCGCTGCAGCAGGCGCATCCTCTGCTGGAGGAAGCCGTTCAGCTTTACGAGGAGGTAGGACAGGTCCACTATGCGGCGCTTACCACGATGCTTCTAGGCGAGATGGCGCTGGAGGATGGACGCAAGGAAGACGCCTGGCGCCTGCTACGCGAGGCTTTACAGATAGCACAAGAGTTGGAGATGCAATCGTTGAACCTGACCGGGCTGCAGATCTACGGCCAACTGTTGCAGGCCGAAGGAAAGGGGGACGAAGCAATTGCCGTGTTGACGCTGGTGGCCAACCATTCGGCCACGGCGGAAGATATCAGAGAAGTGACGCGCAAAAAGCTGCAGGCACTGCGAGAAGCAACGCCCTCTCAGGCGTTTGCCGCGGCCGGGGCGACCGGGTCAGCGCTGGAGCCGGAGGATGTCGTGGCGGAGGCGCTCACTGCCGCCAACCGCCAATAGATGAAATTGCTCCCTTTGCCAACACCTGCCTCCCCGTGAGCCAGTTGCCTCAATTGTTGTCAGCGCCGAAAGCCTGCGCAACGCAGCCGCAGGCCAGGAAGGATTTGTCTGCCTGAGTATTTACGGCGAGGAGGAGATACTGGAGTTGTCCAGCGGCGGCAAGTACGCGCTGGTGATGGCCGTAAGCGGCGTGCAGGCCTGGTGGTTCTGGCGGCCGGGCATAGCCGTCTGGTAGTCCCACTCACCGACTACACAGGTTGAGGCCAGCCTACTTCTCGCCAGAAGATAGTAACCAAACTCCCCTTTTGAGGAGGAGATCGGTCTTTCTGTCCCACCACGGGCAACCTGCCTCTTCCTCTTCGACTCCGACCAGGACTGAGAACGGGTGCCCCAATGCAGGAAGATGATGTTGCCACTT
>CAYLJW010000072.1:0-6691 GCA_964384155.1 uncultured Ardenticatenaceae bacterium | reverse complement strand
GAACAGGCCCTGATTGAGTTCTACAAGCGCATGCGCCCGGGCGACCCGCCCACGCTAGACAACGCCCGTGACTATCTTACCGAGCAGCTCTACGACAGCCGGCGTTATGACCTCGCGCGTGTCGGCCGTTATAAGCTGAACAAACGGCTGAACCTGCAGGAGAATGTGCCGCTGGAACACCGCACGCTGTCGCAGTACGACATTGTACACCTGGTGCGCCGCATGATTTTGATCAACAACGGCCAGGAAGGGCCAGATGACATCGATCATCTTGGCAACCGCCGCGTGAAGACTGTTGGCGAGCTGCTGCAGGCCAAGCTGCGCGTGGGCTTACGGCGCATGGAGCGCGTGGTTCGCGAGCGCATGTCGATCCGCGATAAGGACAACCTGACGCCAGTTTCGCTGATCAACATCCGGCCGGTGGTCGCAGCCATCCGCGAATTCTTCGGCAGCTCACAGTTGAGCCAGTTTATGGAGCAGGCCAACCCGCTTGCCGAGCTGACGCACAAGCGCACACTTTCGGCCCTGGGCCCCGGCGGTCTTCGCCGCGAGCGCGCGGGCTTCGAGGTGCGCGATGTGCACCACAGCCATTATGGCCGCATTTGCCCCATCGAAACGCCAGAAGGCCCCAACATCGGCCTGATCGGCCGTTTGGCCACTTACGGGCGTGTAAATAAGTATGGCTTCATTGAAACGCCTTACCGTCGTGTGCGCAACACCGTGGCCGTAAGCGGCAACGAGCTCGTGGGCCACGATGCCTTTAACGACATCACGCATCCCGATTCGGGTGACGTGCTGGTTGTTGCGGGCGAATCCATCGACAAGAAAGCAGCCAAGAAGATTAAGGATGCCGGGCTGACTGAGGTCATGGTGAAACCGTTCCTGGTCGAAGAAATTGTCTACATGTCGGCCGACGAAGAAGACCATTACACCATCGCCCAGGCCAATGCGGAGCTGGACGAGCGCGGCCAGTTCGTAGGCCGCCGTGTTTCGGCGCGCCGCAATCAGGAGTTCCAGATTGCGCCGGTGCAGCGCGTTGACTTCATGGACGTTGCCCCCCGCCAGATTGTCGGTGTCTCGGCGGCGCTCATTCCCTTCCTGGAGCACGACGACGCCAATCGGGCCCTGATGGGCTCGAACATGCAGCGCCAGGCTGTGCCGCTGCTCAAGCCGGATGTTCCGGTGGTCAGCACCGGCATGGAACTGCAGGCAGCGCTCAACACCGGCCAGGTGGTTCTGGCGCGGGCGCCGGGCGAGGTGCTGAGTGTAAGCGGTGAGCGTGTGGTTGTTATGGAAGAAGAGGGCCCCTACGCCTATAACCTGCGCAAGTATAACCGTTCTAACCAGAGCACGTGCATTGACCAACGCCCGGTTGTGGTGAAAGGCCAGCGCGTGGAAAAGGATGAGGTGCTTGCCGACAGCTCTTCGACGCAGTCGGGCCAGCTTGCTCTGGGCCGTGACGTCGTTGTTGCCTTCCTGTCGTGGGAAGGCGGCAACTTCGAGGACGCCATTCTGGTGAGCGAGCGGCTGGTGCGCGACGACATCTTCACCTCTGTGCACATTGAAAAGCATGAACTAGAAGCGCGCGATACGAAGCTGGGACCTGAAGAAATCACCTACGACATTCCTAATGTCAGTGAAGAAGCGCTGAAGGACCTGGACGAGCGCGGCATCATTCGCGTGGGCGCCGATGTGAAAGAGAACGATATTCTCGTCGGCAAGATCACGCCGAAGGGTGAGAAAGAGCTAACGCCCGAAGAAAAACTGCTGCGTGCCATCTTTGGCGACAAGGCGCGTGAAGTGAAAGACTCCAGCTTGCGCCTGCCGCACGGCGCGCGCGGCAAGGTTGTCGACGTGCAGGTGTTCGACCGACAGCACGACCGCGACCTGCCTGCGGGTGTTGAGACCATGGTTCGCGTGAGCGTGGCGCAGCGCCGCAAGGTGTCGGAAGGCGATAAGATGGCCGGCCGTCATGGCAACAAGGGCGTCATCTCCAAGGTTGTTCCTACGGAGGATATGCCCTTCCTGCCCGATGGCACGCCAGTTGACATCATCCTCAGCCCGCTGGGGGTTCCGGGCCGCATGAATATCGGCCAGGTGCTAGAAACACACCTCGGTTGGGCGGCGCATCGCCTGGGCTTCCGCGCCATCTCGCCGGTTTTCGATGGCGCCAATGAGATCGAGATCAGCGCCGAATTGGGTCGCGCCTGGCTCATGGACCATGCATGGAAGGTTGCGGCCGACTGGGCCTGGGAATGGCTCGAAGAGGTAGGCCTCGATAGCGAGACGCTAGAAGACGAGAACGAGGCGCGCCGTGTGTTCCTCCTTTCCTGGCTTGGCGAAGAAGGATACGATGAGCAGGAGCTCAACAGCAATCGCAATTATGCGCGCCGTTCGGTTGTGCGCGAATGGCTCAAGATGCGCGACTGGAATCCTGACGAACTCTTTCCAGAATCGCTGGATCTGCCCAAAGCGGCCTGGCAGCCTTACGACCAGCGTGCTATCGAAGTTTGCACGCGTGAATGGACCAGCCTGATGCTGGAGAAGTTTGGCGACGATTTACCTGAGCAGTTTAGGGTAGACCCGCTACAGGCTGATTTCGACGAGCTGACAGAGAAAGCCATCCGCATCGCCCTGGAAGTGGGCGTGCCGCTGCCGACGATGGGCAAGGAAAGGCTCATCGACGGCCAGTCTGGTGAGTCGTTCGACCAGCCGGTAACCGTGGGTATTCTGCACATGATGAAGCTGGCGCACCTGATCGAAGACAAGGTGCACGCGCGCTCGACCGGGCCGTATTCCCTGGTAACGCAGCAGCCGCTGGGTGGTAAGGCGCAGTTCGGTGGGCAGCGATTCGGCGAGATGGAAGTGTGGGCTCTGGAAGCCTATGGCGCAGCCCATACGCTGCAAGAGATGCTCACCGTCAAATCGGATGATACCCAAGGCCGTGTAAAGACCTACGAAGCCATCGTCAAAGACGAGGCCATCGAGGAGCCGGGTGTGCCGGCTTCGTTCCGTGTGCTGGTCAAAGAGCTTCAGAGCCTTGGCCTGGCCGTCGAGGCGGTGACCGACGATGGCTCAGTTATTCGATTCGGCAAGGAAGATGACAAGCGCAGCAAGAAATGGGTCGGCACGGGCTTGATGGATCTAGCCCACAGCCGCCGTTAACCAGGCTGGGTTTGTAACGAATCAGGGTGACCGGCGAGCGGTAAAACGCCGTTCGCTTTCACTCTGGGCCGTTTGACAACTTCTTCAGTTGTGTTAAAATACTTATTCGTGCTTTGTGGCTACGGTCGTAATTTAGGCCGCTTGACGTAGGATACTTAAAATGGCAATGCTTTAAACGCTCAATATCGCGGTACAACCCGTGCAAGGGCCGTTGAAGTAGTTTCGCGTCGGGTCTTTGTTACGAATTGCATAATCGAATCCCTTCGAGGCCATCGAGTAGATCCACTCCGATGGCCTCGATTGTCGAGTAGTGAAATTACAACACGAAAATTAGGTCGATAACGACCACCATTGAACTGGTAAAAAATTGGGTATTTTTAACGAGGAGAGTGGTAAACGTGCCCACAATTAATCAATTAGTGCGTAAAGGGCGCCAGGCAAAGAAAAAGAAGACTTCCTCGCCCGCACTGCAGTGGACGTTCAACACATTTAAGCAGCGTCGCTCTAAACAGCCCAAGGGCGCGCCGCAGAAGCGCGGCGTGTGTACGCGCGTAGCGACGGCGACGCCCAAGAAGCCGAATTCGGCGCTGCGTAAGGTTGCCCGAGTCCGCCTGTCGAACGGCATTGAGGTAACGGCTTATATTCCCGGCGAAGGCCACTCGCTTCAGGACCACTCGGTGGTGCTGGTGCGTGGGGGCCGTGTGAAGGACCTGCCGGGTGTACGTTACCATATCGTCCGTGGCGCGTTAGACGCGACGGGTGTCGACGACCGCAAGCAAGGGCGCTCCAAGTACGGAGCGAAGGCGCCGCGGAGTTAAGAGAACGATTGAGTAAGCTGATCGACCGGCGCGAACAGATGCGCTGTGGCCGGTCTTGGATGGAGTAAGAGACAATGCCAAGACGTTTTCGCCCGGAAAAACGGGAAGTCGAGCCGGATTTGCGCTACGGCAGCAAGCGCGTCTCGATGTTTATTAATCGTCTGATGAAGGACGGCAAGAAGAGCACCGCGCGCACGATTCTCTATGATGCTTTTGACATCGTGGAAGAGCGCATGAATCGCTCCGCCCTGGAGGTTTTCGAGCAGGCGCTGGAGAATGCCATGCCGCGTGTTGAGGTTCGACCCCGCCGCGTTGGCGGCTCGACCTACCAGGTACCTGTGGAAGTGCCGCCGCACCGCCGCAGCTCGCTGGGCATGCGCTGGCTGCTGGCCGCTGCGCGCAACCGCGGTGGGCGCTCAATGTCCGAGAAGCTGGCGGGCGAGATCATGGATGCCGCTAACAGCCAGGGCGCTGCCGTAAAACGTAAGGATGATGCTCACCGTATGGCAGAGGCAAACCGCGCCTTTGCCCACTATCGATTCTAAGTATGACGACGTTTCCTTTAGAGAAAGTCCGCAATATCGGAATTATTGCGCATATTGACGCCGGAAAGACGACGACCACCGAGCGCGTCTTGTACTACACCGGCCGCATCCACCGCATGGGTGAGACGCATGAAGGCTCGGCGACGATGGATCACATGATCCAGGAGCAGGAGCGCGGCATCACCATTACGGCGGCCGCGACGACTGCCTACTGGCTAGATCATCAGATCAACATCATCGACACGCCCGGGCACATCGACTTCACGGCCGAGGTGCAGCGCAGCCTGCGCGTGTTAGATGGCGGCGTGGTGGTTTTCGATGCCGTTGCCGGCGTCGAACCGCAGTCGGAGACCGTCTGGCGTCAGGCCGATGAGTACGGCGTTCCGCGCATCTGTTTTGTAAACAAAATGGATCGCACCGGCGCAAATTTCTCGCGGACTATTGATATGATTCGCGACCGCCTGAAGGCGACCCCGATTGCCATTCAATGGCCTATCGGCAACGAGTCCAACTTCCACGGCATTGTGGACTTGTTGACCATGGAAGCGTTCATCTGGAACGACGACGACCTCGGTTCGCTTCCGCGAGCTGCCGAGATTCCGGAAGACGTTCTGGAGGAAGCCGAAGCGGCGCGCGCGACGATCATCGAGAGCATCATCGAAACCGATGACGAGCTGATGGAGCGTTATCTCGAAGACGAAGAAATCTCTGTGGAAGACCTGCGCCTGGCCCTGCGCCGCGCTACGATCTGTGGAGATGTAACGCCTGTGCTGTGTGGTACGGCGCTGCGCAACAAGGGCGTGCAGCGCGTCCTCGACGCGGTGGTCTATTATTTGCCATCCCCCCTGGATGTTCCGCCCATTCGCGGCACACATCCGGTGACCGGCGCAGAAGGAACGCGCCCAGCCGACGACGACGCGCCGATGTCGGCCCTGGTCTTTAAAATTGTAACAGACCCCTATGTGGGCCGGCTGGCCTTCTTCCGCGTTTACTCCGGCGTCTTGCGTCGCGGCGACACCGTCTTGAACGCGTCGAAAGACAAGCGCGAGCGCATTGGCCGCATTCTGCGCATGCACGCCTCTCATCGCGAAGACCTGGAGGAAGTACGCGCCGGGCACATCGCCGCGACGTTAGGCCTCAAAACCACCTTTACCGGAGATACACTGAGCGACTCCAAAGATCCCATCTTGTTGGAGTCGATCAATTTCCCCGAGCCGGTAATTAGTATGGCTATCGAGCCCAAGACAAACCTGGATCAGGATAAGATGGGCGTTGCGCTGCGCGCATTGGCCGAAGAAGATCCCACCTTCAAGGTGCGCGGGGACGACCAGACGGGCCAGACCTTGCTCTACGGTATGGGCGAGCTGCACCTTGAAGTGTTGATCGACCGTATGCTGCGCGAGTTCAAGGTGTCGGCCAATATTGGGCGCCCGCGCGTGGCTTACCGCGAAACGATTTCGCGGGCGGTGGGCAACGTCGAAGGGCGCTTCGTGCGCCAGAGCGGTGGCCGCGGACAGTACGGGCACGTGGTGATCGACCTGGAGCCTCTGGCCCCGGGCGGTGGCTTCCAGTTTGAGAACAAGATTGTCGGCGGCGCGATACCGAAAGAGTTCATTAAGCCGGCCGAGGATGGTATTCGCGAGGCGTTGGAAGGCGGTGTGTTGGCCGGTTTTCCGCTCACCGATATTAAGGTGACACTGGTAGACGGCTCTTATCACGAAGTCGACTCTTCAGAGATGGCTTTCAAGATTGCAGGCTCGATGGCGCTGAAGGACGGCGTCCAGCGCGCCGGCCCAATTTTGCTGGAGCCGATCATGGCCGTGGAGATTATCTCACCTGAGGATTACACGGGCGACGTGATTGGCAACCTCGCCGCGCAGCGCGGCGCCATCGAACACATGGAGCTGCGCAGCGACAATTTGCAGTCGATCAATGCCAAGGTACCGTTGGCTGAGATGTTTGGCTATGCCACGCGCCTGCGCTCGATGACGCAAGGGCGCGGCACATTTACGATGGAACTTGATCATTATGCGCCGGTTTCTGAAAACCTGGCTGAGAAATTATTGAAGGGCGCTGCCTGACAGCCGCTAATGGAAAGGTAAGAGATTATGGGCAAACAGAAATTTCAAAGAGAGAAGCCGCACGTCAACATCGGCACAATTG
>CAYLJW010000071.1:0-7164 GCA_964384155.1 uncultured Ardenticatenaceae bacterium | reverse complement strand
TTATACCATCTGCTGCCCCACTGTCAACCTTTTGGCCGTTAGTGTTGCGTAAGAAACTGTCATCGTTTCTTCGCACGCACAGCAGCGTTAAATCCAACCGCCAGTTTCTATCAGTTAACGAGCAACCGCGAATTATAGGCCCTTTTCCGAGCCTGTCAAGGCGAACGTTGATGAAGCATGCTAATTTCCAAGGCCCGTGAAGCGGGCCTTGCTGATGGCTTCACTGCGGCCGGCGACCTGAACTTTCATGCTCAAGACGATGAACAAGAGCGGTACCAGGGTTGGTAGAGGAAAGAGTCAGTTATCCCAGGCGGCAATTGTGGCGGGCAAGAAGATGTTAGCCGCGTACAGTGTCAGAAAACTGCCCGCCAGCCAACGCGACCAACGAGGTACGAAACGCCTGTCGGAATAAACAGGCAAACAGCACCGCGCCGCCGAACAAGTCATAGGTCAGCAGTCGGGCTAATGCCCGGCCTATAGGGTGATGACCTGGTCTGGGGGATTGCCGGAGAGCGCTCCGTACAAATCTGGGAAGCAACCCACTTGCACACCGGCCACCGTGTCGGTCGGCTCACAGTTGCCAGGTTCGCCCGACGCCAACCCGCGCTCGATGGCGCACTGGTCACACATCATTAACATGATGCCCTGGTCGGCGGCAACTTTGGCCAGCCGCTCGCCCAACGGGTCGCCTCTGCGCAGAATGTAGTTGTTATCATCAAAGAAGAACATGCCCACCACGTCGGCGCCATGGCGTCCTTCCTCGAGTTGTGGCAGTATCATCTTTCCGAGTTTGTAGCTGGCGGTATGACCCGAAGTACCAAAGACGTATGCGACTTTCATTTTCTCTCCAGTCTGGTTTAAGGAGTTTTTTGACGATTAGTTAGTTGAAAGAATGTGTGTGGTTCCAATGAATACCATAACTACGGTGATTACTCAAGAGTGAGCCCTGATTTATGCTGAGGACAGGTGGGCGCTGCGTGTGAACGGGCAGACGAGCTGTGATACTATTGAATCTGCGATGAGCGGACGTACTTACTATCTGTCAATCTCTGAGCGACCTATGCCCGATGCGCCTAGTTGGATCGGCGCCACTAGTTTTCTGCTGGAAGCAGGCAACAATAGCCTGCAGACGGAAACCACTTACCGCAGCGGTTTGCGCCTGTTCGCCGACTGGCTGCAGCACTTTCAACATGACGGTTATTCGACTGACCAGGAGTGGCCTCTGGACCCGGCCTCGCTGACTACGGCCACCATCCTCAACTTCAGGAACTGGCTGCTTTCCAACCGTTCTCGCTCCACGGCGACAACCTATATTGCGGCGATTCTCGGCTATTTAAATTACCTAGATGGCCAGGATCTGCTGCCCCATGGCGTGCAGCTAGGCAAGCTGCAGCGCCAGCTTGCCAGACGGCAGATCGACCGCAACCAGGCTGAGGCGGTTATGGATTTGGACGTTGCGCGGCAAGCCATTCCGCGCATTGTGGCCTACTACGACGAGCTTGCCTTACCTGCCGAAAACGACCGCTATAATCGGCGGCTGTCGCTCTTACGCAACCGAGCCCTGGTGCATACGCTTTACTCCACGGCGGCGCGCATCTCCGAAGTCGTTGCTCTCAATCGCAGCAACGTCGGCAACGGTCGCGCGGCCCATGCCTCGATCATGGGCAAGGGCAATAAGCCGCGTACCATTCACATACGAACCTACGCCCGCAGCGCCATACAAGCTTATCTATCCGAGCGTAGGGACAGCAACCCCGCCTTGTTTGTGGCACATAGCCGCAATGCGCGCCACGCGCGCCTGTCGACCACGTCGGCGCACAATATCGTCAAGAAGGCCGTGAAGGCGCTCAACTTGCACGACACTATTTCGGCGCACGACTTCCGCCACTTCCGCGCGACCCAGCTATTGCGCGAAGGAATGCCCCTCGAGGTTGTCCAGGAATTCTTAGGACACGCCGATATCTCGACCACGCGCACGATTTATGCGCCGGTGCTGGGCGTCCAGGTCGTCGACGAGTGGCTGGACAACATGGACATTTCCCCTTCTGAAGCGGCGAAATCGCTGGGATCCGATTAGCGCTTTCAGAACACTAACAGCGGCATAAAGAATAGCAGGGCGGCCAGCACCCCACACGCCGTGAGGATCACCAGACCGATTACAATTGCCAGTATAAGTCCGGCGTGACTACCTTCTTCCATACTTCTTATCCTCAACCATATCCAACATCTTGCTGTCCTTAGCAGCCTCCAGCTTGCTACACTTGCGGTGCAGGACTATCCGGGCTCGGTCTCTGCGCCGGTCATACTTCTGAGGTAGCCAATCGAAAGAATTAGCATGACTGTCACTATGACAGCAGACACAACGCAATAGCGGCATATGGCATGTATGACGAAGACCTCTAACAAGGTCAGATAGGCCGAAAACAGAAAGGCGATGCCCGTCAGGCCTACCAGAAGCTCGGGCAGATAGTCATCGACTATGGGAAGCCAGGCGCGTAGCCAAATGACGGCAAAGATCGCGGCATAACCGGCGAAGCCGATTGCCGCGACGGGAATAGGCCCCACGGACGAGAACGGCGCATCGGGCCCACTGACCGCGCCACAATCCTCCCAGCCGCCCGGCGGGCAGATGGCCAGCAGTTGCCCATTATGAAAGAGCCACAAATAGAAGGCGATGAGCAGGCCAGGCAGAGTAAGGAGCTGAATGAGGCGGACTTGCCACTCCTGAATGCGCACGGCTACGACTCCAGCGCCTGGCCAATTAACTGCTGAAAGTTAGAGAGCGGCAGGTTCCCTTCTACCAAGCGCCCGTCGATGATGAAGCTAGGTGTTACGCGAACGCCACTACGCGAAACATTGCTCAAGTTACTTTGCAGCGCGGCGCTCTTCTCGCCGCTGTCGACACATGACTCAAAGGCCCCTAAATCGACACCAGCAGCGCGCGCGGCTGCCAGGATGCCGTCGCGCGAATAAGCGCCATCCATGCCAAAGCGGCCAAACATGGCCTCATGATATTCAAAGAACGCGCCCTGATCGGCAGCACAAAATGATGCCTCGGCTACCGGGCGCGTGGCGTCGTTGGTGGTATAGGGAACCACGACCCAGCGCACCTGTCCGCTTTCCACGTACTGTTGCTCCAGGGCCGCTGCAGTGCCTTCCATGTTAAAATTACGGCAATGGATACAGGCATAGTCAGAGATTTCATAAATGGTGATGGGCGCGGAGGCGTCGCCTTTTTCCATACAGTTTGCTTCATTGGCTGCACAATAGTCGTCCAATACGCTGATGCGTGCTGGCGTGGGTGTGGGTACGCCCTGGCCTTGTAGTGTCGCGAACAACAGCGCAAACAAGGCCACCACGCCGACGACGATGATGCCACCGATCATGATCCAGTTCACACTGCGTTTTTCGGTTTTTCTTCTACGTTGTGGTGCTGCGCGTTTTGCCATATTTGCTTCAGGCTCCTTTCCATCAAAATTGGTGACTAAGATTCAACCGGCTCTTGTGAAATGAGTTCTTCGGCGCAAACTTATCCCTATTCGCCGAAAAGGCTGGCATCAAGTTGATGCCCACGAAACTGCGTTTCGTAGAGAGAGGCGTATAAGCCGCCCTTCTCCAGCAATTCCGGGTGTGTGCCGCATTCCACCAGTCGCCCTTTATTCATAACCATAATTTGATCCGCTGCTAAAATCGTCGCCAGGCGATGGGCGATCACAATACTCGTTCTACCTTTCATGACGCGTTGCAGCGCTTCTTGGATCAGCGCCTCGGAAAGCGAGTCGAGGTGCGACGTTGCTTCGTCAAGCACCAGTACGCGCGGATCCTTAAGGATGACACGGGCAATGGCAATCCTCTGGCGCTCGCCGCCGCTCAGCCTGTATCCGCGCTCGCCTACCACCGTGTCGTAGCCGTCGGGCAGCGACATAATAAAGTCGTGGATGTTTGCAGCCTGCGCCGCAGCGATCATCTGCGCTTCGCCGGCGTCGAGGTTGGCATACAGCAGGTTAGCGCGGATCGTATCGTAGAACAGGTAGGTGTCTTGTGTCACCATGCCAATGTTCTGCGACAGCGAGCTAAGCGAAACAGTGCGGATATCCTTGCCATCGATCAGCACGCGCCCTGAGGTGGGGTCATACAGGCGAGGGATAAGGTAAGTAATAGTCGTCTTGCCGGCGCCGCTGGGGCCCACGAGCGCCGCCAGTTGGCCCGGTTGTATCTCAAACGAGATATCCTCCAGCGCGAGCCGGTAGTCGATCTCCACTTCATCTTGCTCGCCATTCTCCGAAGGGCCTTCCCGCTGCCGGCCGCGGCGCAGCAATGTTTCGCTTCCCCCTCGCGTGAAGCGAGCGATTTCGGCGATGCCGATGTGCTCGCCTTCACGATAGCTGAAGGATACGTCCTCAAACGTAATACGCCCCTCGACCGCCGGCAGGTCCCTGGCATCCGGCGGTTCGTCTATGTCTACCGGAATGTCGAGCACTTCGAAAACGCGCTCGAAACTCACCATACTTTGGGCGAATTCTACAGGCACGTTGGTGATGGACATGAGCGGCCCGTATAGCTGCGAAAGGTAAGCGCCAAAGGCTACGATGGTGCCGATGGTAAATTCGCCGTTCAGCACTAGGTGCCCACCAACCCAATAGACGACGGCCGTGCCAATGGCGCTGACAATGCTCAACATGAGGAAGAACCAGCGCCCTACCACTGCGGAACGAACGCCAATATCACGAACCTGGCTGGCGTAGCCGCCGAATTTTCTCATTTCGGTCTCTTCACGTCCGAACAACTTTACCAGCAGCGCGCCGCTGACGTTCAGCGTCTCGTTCATCACGGCATTCATTTCGGCATTGTATTCCATCGACTGCCGCCGCAGGCGGCGAAGTATCCGCCCTACCCCGCGCGCCGGCAGAATGAACAGCGGTAAGATGGAGATGCCCAGCAGTGTCAGGCGCCATTCCAGCGCCAGCATAATGAGAATCGTGGAAATCACCGATACGAGGTTGGAAACGACGGTAACCAGCGTGCTTGTAACGGCGCTCTGTGCGCCGACCACGTCGTTGTTTAACCGCGACATCAGCTCGCCCGTCCGCGATTGAGTGAAGAAGCGCAGCGACATTTGCTGCATGTGGCCGTACAATGCGCGCCGCAAATCGTAGATGACACCCTCACCCACAGCGGAGCTGACGCGCCGCTGAAATACGCCAATGAGCCCGCTTATCAGGGGTACCGCCACCATGGCAAGCGCCAGAAGATTCAGGCGGCGAACGTTTTCGTTGGGGATGGCGTTGTCGAGCAGGTCGCGGATGAGAAGCGGAGGAATGAGCGACAGGCCGGTGAGGATGAAAATTGTGACCAGTAGCAGCCCGACCTGCCAGGCATAAGGCCGCGCAAAGCGCCAGACGCGCAGCAATAGGCTGCGCGAAACCTGGGGCCGCTCTTGCTCGTCATCGTGACGCAGATATGAATGCCAACCACCACCTCGCGCCGTCATAAAAGGCCCCTTAGTGCTAGACAATCCGCCATATTTAAGTTACTCGCTCTGAAGTCGTGCGTCCAAAACCATATTAATTCGGCGCTATTATAGCCGAGGGCCAGACGCCGTGCTATTTTAGGTGAGGCTGTGGGGTTTATTTAGCGAGGTCGCCGGCCATGAAAGGTGCAGCCTGTCGCCTGCGCTTAAGTCGCTGGCTGGCCATCGACCATGAGCCCCAGCGCGGGCTCTACAAGGAGCTGCATGTTGCCGATTACGATGACGTCACCTGGGCTAATGACCGTGGCTTCCGTCATAGGGACCCCGTTTAGCAAGGTGCCATTACGGCTATTAAGATCTTCCAGCCACCATTGCTGACCGCGCAACATCAGCAGGGCGTGCTCGCCGGAGACATAGTCGTCATCCAAAACCACGGAATTCGTGCCCGCGCGCCCAATACTCGTGAGCGGATTCAACGGGAAGACAACTTGTTCTTTAGGGCTGCTGGCAGCCACCGGAGAGACGCGAATGAGCCCATGACTTCTGCGTCTGTCTTCCAGCAGCGCGCGTGTAATCTTCAGTTCCTGGTAAATGAACCAGGCGATAAGGCCGAGGAATGCCAGTAACAGGGCGGCGCTGGCAAGACGAATGATAAAGAGGACCACGTCGGGAGACATAACAGTTGCCGTTCGCTATCAGTCGTCATCGGCTGAATATGTGAGTGTGTCTTGTATGCCACTTTGCTCAACGGAAAGCCGTGTGCGGCTGTCGAGCCCTTCGCCATAGATCAGCGGGACTCTATCCGAGAGAGTAATGAGATCGCCCGCCGCCAGCACAGATTCCGTCACCCGCTGTCCATTGACCTGTACACCTCCACGGCTGCCCAAATCGTAAATCACAAAGCGACCGTTGCGCCAGCGAATGTGCGCGTGCTGCCGGCTGACGGTGGGTGAGTCGACAATCACTTGGTTGTCTGTACGCCGGCCAATCGTTATCAAGGGCCGGTCAAGGGCTACATGGCGCCGGCCATTGACAATCAAGAAAGCATCGAGCAGCTTCAACTGGCGGATGCTATTGGCAACGGCTGGGTTTAGTATATCGGTGGTATCGCCTGCTTCCCTGGCATCCTTCAGCTCAATCTTAACCTTACCAGCCGGTAATGTCTCGTCGGGCGCCAAACTAACGGAAACCCTGTTGCGCGGCGCGAGCGGCCCTGTCTGCGTGAATGAGGTGATGTAGCGCGCCAGCCGGCGTTCTAGCTCTTCCGCCCGTGTGCCGATGGTCCTCAGGTCAGCCGGATTCACGATTATTTGAACGGCTGCCGGCTGCCGTCCGTTTGCGTCGCCTTGCTCCAAGGTCGCCGCCAATTCAGACGCAATTTGTAGCGCCAGATTGTCGTTGCCGATGAGCCGCCCAATAGAGCCTTCTACCATGCGGCGCGCCAATGACTCAAATCGTGAGAGGTGGTTCCGTACCATTGAAAGCATTATAGCTACAGGACTGGGGGCGTCAATTGCTTTGTCTGGTAAACGGGCCGCAGTATACTGGCTATAGGTATATCGTCGTTTATCGAGCTACTGGTGTTCAGACAGAATGAGAGATGGCTGATAAAACAATTCGATTAACAGAGCTTGCTTCGTGCGCCGGTTGAGCGTCTAAGCTCGGCCCGGCCGACCTGGCGCACGTGTTGCAGC
>CAYLJW010000070.1:0-7297 GCA_964384155.1 uncultured Ardenticatenaceae bacterium | reverse complement strand
TCTCTCGAACGTGGAGCGGGGCGGGTGAAACGTGATGCGTTTCACGTATATCGCATCACGTTTCACACATCACCCCATCCCCGCCTCCCGCGCCAGTACGATGGCCTGCGCCCGGCTGTGCACGCCCAGTTTGTCGTAAATGCGTGACACGTAATTACGCACCGTCTTAGGCGCCACGACCAACTCCGCGGCGATGGCCTCGTTGCTCCAGCCGCGCGCCAGCAGCGACAACACCTCTGCCTCGCGCGCGGTGAGTTCCGGGAAGGCCGCCTGCCCCGCGCCGGCCCCTTCAGTCTCAGCATCACCGGCCACGCCCAGAAAGGCGTGCATCTCTACCAGGAAACGGGCCCACGCCGGCTCCTGCGCCAGCAGCACATGGTTGCGGCTCTCCAGGGGCACAAATCGCGCACTCGGAATCAGCGCGGCCAGCAGCCGCCCTTCCTCAAAAGGAATCGACGCATCGTGGCGCGGGTGCAGCACCAGCGCTGGCGTCGTCACTTGCCGCGCCTCTTCGGTGACGTCAATCTGATAAAAGGCGCGCTCCATCTCCGCCGCCTTTTCTGGCGCCAGCGAAATACGCGCCAACTCATTTAGCGATGCCGCCTGCGCCTCGGTGGCGTCGGGCATCAACATCGTCGTGAAGAGCTGCCGAAACGCTGGATTCTCCAGTCCCCAGCCCACGCGGATGGCATTGATCATTGTCTCCGCCTGCAGCATCTCCTCCTCGCTCAGGTCGCGGTTGAAGCGGCCCCGCGCATATCCGCCGTACAAAATCAGGTGCGACACGCGCTGTGGGTGGCGCACAGCGTAAGCCACCGACACCGACGTCCCCTGCGAGATCCCTAGCAGCGGAAAACGCTCCAGGCCCAGAGCATCCACCACCGCCTCCAGGTCGCGCACCCAGGCGTCAATCGAAAAGTCGCTCACATCACGGTCCGACAACCCGCAGCCGCGCTCATCATAGCGCACGAGCGTATGGTGCGAGGCCAACCCTTGCCACCAATGCCGCCACACCGGGCCATTCCAGTCGTGCTCCAGGTGCGTGAGGTAATTGGCCGCCTTCACCAACGGCGGTCCCGCACCCGCCGTTGCATAGGCAATTCGCACGCCATCCGCTGCCATGCAGAAGTGGATCCGTTGTTCCAGGGTCATAGCGCCTCACAATCTGTCCGTCGCTCGCTCGCCTATTGTAAGCGATGGCGCTGTGGAGCGAAACAGCCCGGGACAGGCCGGCAATGGCTACGGTTTGATAATGCGTTCCGCGGTGGCCATTATGGCAACGGTGCCATCCATGCTGCCCACTTCTCCAATGAGCAGCGCATTGCCGCGTCCGTGATACTCCAGACACGTGCTGCAGGATACGATACGCGCGCCCTTCTCTTGCAGAGCGCGCAGGCTGGGCAGAGCCGCGCTTTCTCCGGTGGTCAGCAAGACGCCATTGTTCACGCAGCCCACGACGTCAACGCGCACGTCAGAGGCCGCCAGCTTCTCCAGGAAGGTAACCAGCAAGCGGCGTCCCAGCTCCGCGTCGCCTTCGCCCATCTTATCTGAACTGAGATATAGAAAGTGCAAGGGTGTGGCCTCCCTTCGTTCGTCGTCGCCTGATCTACCGGTCGCACCGCAACATTAACTGCGGCGGCGGCGCGCGGCGGACTTTCAGATTAACGCGGCGCCACGGGGTGGCGCAGGATGGTGCGCAGCTTCTCCAGATCCGCGCGCCGCGGGTCGCCCAAGTATATCTCGTGATGATTCTTGTCCATCTGGTAGCCATTTTCGGCGGCGAACGCCTCCATGCGCGCCACGGTAGCCGGTTCTGTGCTGTAAGGGCCGATATGCATCGTCTGCACAGAAAGCCCCTCATGGAACGGCTCCAAGCGTGCGCGCGCCACGTCTGGGTTGTCGTTTTTGCGGCGAACCTGGTGCACGGCTTCCTGTAGCATCTCGACGGTGATATGCTGCGGCTGGTGGATCATCAGTTGCCAATGCCAGTTATCTTTGATGGCAATATCAAATTTGCCGTCTTCTATCCACCACAGCCCTTCCAGGGGCATCACCGCAAAGTCGATTGGCTCGTCATCCCGCTTCTTGGACATGAATTTGAGGTTATAAGCCAGCGCATACAGCGCCGCGGTCGCCTGCTGGAAAGCCGGCGAGTTATCCGGCTCGTACCCCGGCTCGATCGCGCCACGCAGCGTGATGAAATTGAACTGCGGTACGTCCACCAGCTCGATGCGTTTGGCCGAGGGCGCGTAATACTGTTTGAGATCGCGTTTCAGATCTATTTTTTTCATATCAGGCTATTCCAAAACAAAGCCCCGGCAAACAGAGACCAAATCTCTGCCTGCCGGGGGCCCTCTTCCCCAACTTCATGGCAAGGATAACCGGGCCAGCCGGCCGCCGTATAGTGACATTCGTCGCTCTGCAGGACGCAGAATGTCATATGCGCCTAAGCCAGCACGCGCTGCAGCGCCCCCAGCAGCGCCACCACATTCTCGCGACGGCTGTTGAAGCCCATCAGCCCAATGCGCCACACTTTGCCCGCCAGCTCGCCCAATCCGGCGGCAATCTCAATGTTATACTCGTCCAGCAACTGTCCCGCCACGGCCTTGCCATCTACGCCTTGCGGGATGCGCACCGTGGTTAAGCTCGGCAGCCGGTATTCGCGCGGCACGTGACATTCCAAACCCATCTCTACCAGTCCATCCCAAAACAACTCCGCCGTCTCCTGATGCCGCGCCCAGCGCACCGCCAGGCCCTCCTCCGCCACCAGCCGCAACGCTTCGCGCAGCCCATAATTCATGTTAATCGGCGCCGTATGATGGTAGGTCCGCTCGCTGCCCCAATATTTGCTCACCATCGTCATGTCCAGGTACCAGTTTTTCACCTGCTCCTTGCGTGCTTGCAGCTTGGCCACGGCCCGCTCTCCCAGCGTCAGCGGCGCCAGGCCCGGCGGGCAGCTCAGGCATTTCTGGCTGCCGCTGTAGGCTACATCCACCTGCCACTCGTCGAGCAATAGCGGCACACCGCCCAGGCTGGTCACCGTATCTACCAGCAGCAAGCAGCCGTGCTCGCGGCACAGCTCGCCCACACCTTCCAGCGGCTGCCGCGCGCCCGTGGACGTTTCGGCGTGCACCAGGGCCAGCAGCGCCGGCCGGTGCTCCTCCAGCGCTGCGCGCAGCTCGTCCAGGCCAAACACCTCACCCCATGGCTTTTCCATGCGGCGCACATCACCGCCGTAGCGCCCGGCCATATCCGCCAAACGGTGGCCAAAATAGCCGTTAATGCCCACCAACACCACATCGCCCGGCTCTACCGTGTTGGCCAGGCTGGCCTCCATGGCCGCGCTGCCCGTGCCGCTTACGGGCAATGTCAGCGCATTATCTGTTTGCCAGGCATAGCGCAGCAGCTCTTGCACCTCGTTCATCAGCTCGATAAAGGCGGGGTCCAGGTGCCCTATCTGCCGGTTGCCCAGCGCCTGCAGCACCCGCGGGTGCGCGTTCGAGGGTCCCGGCCCCAGCAACAGGCGCGGCGGCGTATCCAACTGGCCCACCTCGATACGGTGCGTGCCATTCAGGCGCATGCCCTCATACATCTCATCGCGGCTCATCAGGCAAATTCTCCTTCCCGGCGTACGGCGGCCGAGTGAATTCAATCAATGCATGCCGCCTAGTTTGCCACGAGTCTGCCAAATCGTCACCCCCTCAGGCGGACCGCGGGTAGCTTGCCCGCGGCCCGCGCTTACACTGCCTTTACAAGCTCCTCCGTGGCACTGGATACGGGTTTCGCAGCGTTGGCGGCCGGGTTGAACCCTCTGATAATAAGCCAAAAGGCCAGGCATAGCTCCCAGGCGAATATGGGCACGACGGCGATGGCAGCCCATCCGGGTGTGGCGCCGCAGGCTTCAAAAAGGCCGGCGGTTCGGGTGTGCGTGCGCACGGTGCTTAGGGACACCATAAGCTGCCGGGCCACTTGCGGTCCACTGAGGTCCGTGGCCAGCAGGCGCAACACCTCAAGCTCGCGCTCGCTCAGCGGCTCGTCTAGCGTCCGTTCGCCGGCCGGCTGCTCCACCGTCCTATCGGCTGCCGTCGTTTCCAGCGCCGCCAGCAGGCGATGCACATAGCCGGAGGCCGCGTCGCCTTTGGCCGGCTCTTTAAGCAGAGCGGCCATCGGCGGCCCTTCGCCTACAAACAGGCGCACATAGCCTTCTGCTGCGGCCAGGGCCAGCGCCCGTCGCAGCCGGTCCAGGGCCGCCGGGATATCCCCTTGCATTTGCTGCGCCAGCGCCTGGAGCCTAACGATTTCCAGCACGCTGCCCATCCGCTGCCCCTGCTCTGCGGCCTGCAAGAGGTGCGCATGGCCTCGTGCAGGCGGCCCTGGCCGATGCGCATGGCCGCCAGAGCGGTTGCGCCGTTGACCACGTCGGCGATATAGTCGCCCTTTTGTAGGCTGGCCATGCCTTGGGCATAGGTGCGGTGCGCGGCCTCCAGCTCGCCCTTGGACCAGTAGGCTAGGCCCAGAAAACCGGCTGCCCCGCCGCGCGTCAGATGCTCATGTGGCGGCGCCAGCGCAAGGGCCCGCCGCGCCAGGGACATCGTCGCCGGCACGTCGCCTGCTATCAGGGCCAGTCCGGCGCGCGCAATGGCAATCTCGCCCGGGAGGCGCCGCAAGGCTTCTTCGTCCAGCCCCATCACCGCCGCAGCGCCGGCAGAAACTCCGTGACTCTTGGCCAGCGCTAAGTTGCGCTCCGCCTCGGCCAGGCGTTCGGGGACGCCGGCCAGGACGCCGCTTGCCAGCAATACATGGGCGTAGCCCACACCCAGCGCTGGCCGCGCCTATACCACGTCGTGCGGCAGCGCCTCCAGCCCGGCCAACAGCGCGCCTTCCTGCCTCCTGCGCCGCATCTCGGGCATCGCCCGCTCGATCAGCGCCGCCGCATGTGCAAACTGGCCGGCGGCCAGCGTATGGCGCACGGCGTCGGCGGTGGTCGCCGGCAAAGGCCGCGATAAACTCCGCCACATCTGACCGTCCTTGCAGGGAAAGGGCCGCTAACTTCAGGCCGGCAATCCAACGGTCCGTGCGCGCTTCCAACGCCGCGATCTGCTCACCGGGAAGGCTCACGCCCATCACCTCATTGAGAAAGCGCGCGGCCTCCGCGTCGCTAAAACGCAGATCCGCGGCGCGCAGCTCGTTCAACTTGCCCCGCGCCCGCATTCTAGCCAGCGGCAGGTGCGGATCCTCACGCGTGGCCAGCGCCAGATGCATCTGGGCCGGCAGATGCTCCAGCAGGAAGGTGAGCGTATCGTCTACCAGCCGGTCGTCGATCACATGATAGTCGTCGAGCACGAGCAGCAGCGGCCGCGGCGCGGCGGAAACCTCGTTCAGCAGCGCGATCAAAATGGTATCGCTTTTGCCGCAAATTATTCACCCGTGAAGTGCGCCCGAACCATGCTTCACAGCAACCCTCTATTTCTGCTATCATACCCCCATGAACAACAACCTCCGGCCCAGCGCCGCTTCCGAAGGTTGAGCCATGCGCCCTTACCTAAGCAGCGCACCCGGTATGCTCATCCTGCTCGGCCTGCTCATCCTCGTCGCCTTGCGCCTTTTGCCCGCGGTGCTGCCCGGCGGTGACCCGCTGGCTCCCATCCAGGCTTCCACGCTGTTGGCCGTGCGCCTGGCCATCACCTTTATCGTGCTCGTCGCCGCCCTCTACATCATCCTCTCCCAGAAATACCCCGCCGATAGTGAGAAATGGGCCTACGGCGTGGTCGGCCTACTGCTGGGCTACTGGCTGCCCGCCTCCTGAGCCAACCAGCGCCTGGCGTAGCGCCCATTCCCCAGGCCATACTGCTCATTCTATGGAGAACGCACCATGATTCCCTTCCCCCTGACAAAACCCAATCGCCTGGCCCTTGCTCGCGCATTCCGCAATCACACGCGCGTCGACATGGGCATCGATTGTGCGATCGAAGACCAGATGGGCAGCGCCTTTGTGGACGACGCGCACATGCCCAGCGCCTTCCTCGTCGAGCAAGGCGGCTTCTTCGCCTATCTGGCGGGCGACCCGCACACGACTGCTGCGCGCGAGCTCGCCGCCGCCCTCAGCGGCCCCAAAATCATCATGCCAAGCGCCGTCTCCGGCCGCGACCCCTGGACCTCGCTGCTGCATGATGCCCATGGCGCCAGCCTCATCGCCATCGACCGTTACCGTTTCTCCGGCCACACCATCTCCGGCGCCGGCCTGCAAGGCTTACTCGACCAGTCGCCGCACCGCGACGCCATTCAGCGCATCGACGCCAACCTCGCCCAACAGCTCTACGCGCAGCCCGACGCTTACCTTGACCTTGCCGATTATGACTCTCCCCATGACTTCTGCGACCGCAGCATCGGCTATGCTTTTCACACCGGCCAGGAAGGCGCCAGTCCACGCGCCGGCGGCGTGGCCTATGGCTCCCTCGCTTGCAGCCGCGGCATTGAAGTCAGCATCTTCGTGCAGCCCGCTTATCGCCGCCGCGGTGTGGCTACGGCCCTGGCGGCCGCCCTCCTGCTGCACTGTGGGCAGCACAACATGGATGCCAATTGGGACGCCGCCAACCCCGAATCATGCGCCCTGGCCTTGCGCCTGGGCTACACCGCCCTCGGCCCCTACACCGCCCACTTCCTGCGCGCGCCGTCTTAACGGGCGCGCCACGATCTGTCATCGCCCTTAAATCAAACCCAACGCCTGCCCTCGCACGGCCGCCTCGGCGCGATCCCTGGCGCCCAGCTTCTGCAGAATGCTGCTGACATAGTTCTTTACAGTACCTTCGGCCAGGTGCAGCGTAGCCGCAATTTGCGGGTTGCTCTGGCCCTGCGCTACCAGCGCCAGAATCTCTTGCTCGCGTTCCGTGAGCGGCTCGACGAGGCCATCTGAAACGGCCGGCCCCTGCGCCTGGCGGCTGAGCCTGCCCAGAACTTTGCGCGCCAGCGACGGGCCAATCAGCGCGCTGCCCGCCGCCACAGTGCGGATCGCCGCCGCCAGGTCCGCGCCAGAAACGTCCTTCAGCAAATAACCCAGGGCCCCTGCGCGCAGCCCCTCAAAGACATAAGCGTCGTCGTCAAACGTGGTCAGGATGAGAATGCGCGCCTCGGACCAGCGCTGGCAAATGCGGCGCGTGGCCTGCACGCCGTCCATGCCCGGCATGCGAATATCCATCAGCACCACGTCTGGCGCCAACGCCTCAAAGGCCGCTAGGGCTGCAGCGCCATCGTGCGCCTCGCCCACCACCTGCAAATCGGGCTCCAGCTCTAACAGCGT
>CAYLJW010000069.1:0-7905 GCA_964384155.1 uncultured Ardenticatenaceae bacterium | reverse complement strand
TCGTCGATGGTGAAGCCGCGCACGCGCGTCAGGCCTGACAGCTCGCCGCTCTGCTCGTAGCGGTACACCGTGCCGAACTCTGCCAGGCGCAGCGGCAGGTCGCGATAGCTGCGCGCTTCGCTGCGGTATATCTCGATGTGATGCGGGCAGTTCATGGGCCGCAGCAAAAAGAGATCGCCGTCGATATCAATGGGCGCGTATTGGCTGTCTTTGTAGTAAGGGTAATGGCCGCTGGTCATATACAGCTCAATCTTGCCGATGTGCGGCGTGAGCACCGGCAAATAGCCGCGCTCTAGCTGCGCGTCGCGCAAGAAGCGCTCCAACGTCTCGCGCAGAATAGCCCCTTTGGGCAGCCACAGGGGCAGGCCAGAGCCCACCAGCGGCGATATGTGGAACAGGCCCAACTGCTTGCCTAGGCGGCGATGGTCGCGGGCGCGCGCCTCTTCCAGCCGCTGCAGATAGTCGTCCAGCTCCTCCTTGTTGCGCCAGGCCGTGCCGTAAATGCGCTGAAGCTGCGGCCGGTTTTCGTCGCCGCGCCAGTAAGCGCCGCTGCTGCGCAGCACCCTGACAGCATTGGCCTTTACCTGCTTGGTAAAAGCGACGTGCGGCCCGCGGCACAGGTCCACGAAGTCGCGCTGGCGGTAAATGCTCACTTCATCCACCGCTTCGGCGATGGGCCGGCCCATATCGTCTACCTTGCCCGCGGCAAGATCTTGGATCAGCTCGACCTTATAAGGCTGATCGTCAAAGAAGCGCAGCGCCTCGTCGATGGACATGGCCGAGCATTCAAAGGGCGCATTCTTCTTCAGCAGCTCCTTCATGCGCGCTTCGATACGCTGCAGATCTTCGGGAGAAAAGGTGATCGGCTTGCCATCTTCGTTACGGCCCAGGTCAAAGTCGTAATAGAAGCCATCTTCGATGGGTGGGCCAATGGCCAGCTTCGCTTCGGGGAACAGGTCCAGCACAGCTTCGGCCATCACGTGCGCCGCCGAGTGGCGCATGCGATACAGCTCCGATTCTTCGTAGGGCAAATTGCCATTGTTGTCTGCCATAATACCTCCATATAAAAAACGTGACGTCGCCCTGGTCGCGGCGCTCGTGTCCAGCCACACACAACAAAAAACGCCGCCGCCCACAATCGGGGCGATGGCGTTCGCGGTTCCACCCAATCTTCAGCCGCCGCAGCATAGACCAACGTCGGCTCTCATGGTGGCCTGTAACGGGGCCCGCCGGATCCTCATACTGCAAACGCCGCTGGCGCCTGGTTCAAAGAATCGCTCTCGGGGGGTTTTCGCTGCCGTCTTTGCTGCGAAGGCTCTCAGCCCGGTGACCTCCGCTCTCTGGCGCAGGCACGGCGGCTACTCGTCCCGATCATCGCTTTTAGAACTATTTAGCTAATCTTGATTATAAGGTTGGTATCGCCTATGTCAAGAACCTTAATCCCCCTTTTTAACGTTCTCCACTATAATAGCACCCCATGGCACTACTCACGGCAACCGGCGTCGGGCAGTCGTTCGGCGCGTTTGATGTCTTTCAAGGCGTTGATATCTCCATCGCCGAAGGCGACAAGATCGGCCTTGTCGGCCCTAACGGCATTGGCAAAACCACCCTGCTGCTGATTCTGGCAGGGCTCAGCACGCCTGGCCAGGGCGCGGTGCACAAAGCCCGCAGCGTGCGCATTGCCTACCTGCCCCAAGAGGCTTCCAGCGCCTTCGGGCAGGAGCACAACACCGTCTATGAGGTAGCACTGGCCGTTTTCGAGCCGCTGCGCCAGCAAGAAGCCGCCCTGCGCGACATGGAAGCGCAGATGGCTGCCGGCGAAAGCGATGAGGCGCTGTTAGAACGCTATAGCCGTGCCCAGGAGCAATTCGAGCAGCGCGGCGGCTACGACTACGAGCTGCGCATCCGCCAGACGCTGCAGGGCCTGGGTTTTGGCCAAGAGAGCTGGCAGACGCCGCTGGCCCATCTCAGCGGTGGCCAGAAAACGCGCGTGTTGCTGGCGCGCTTGCTGTTGGAGAACCCCGACCTGCTGATCCTCGACGAGCCGACCAACCACCTCGACGTCGCGGCCATTGAATGGCTGGAGAACACCCTGAAGAGCTGGGAAGGCGCCGTACTGCTCGTGAGCCACGATCGCTACTTTCTGGATCGTGTGGCCGGCGCAATCTGGGAAATGGGCCGCGAAGGCATCGAGGTCTACCGCGGCAACTACAGCGCCTACGTGCAGCAGCGCCAGGAACGCTGGGAGCGACGCCGGCAGGAGTTCGACGCCTTCAAAGCACGCATGGAAAAAGAGCTGGACTACATCCGCCGCAACATCGCCGGGCAGCGCACGCAAATGGCCAAAGGCAAGCTCAAACGCATCACGCGCGAGCTAAAGGCCGTGCAGGCGGCCGGCCTGCGCGCCGTGCAGGGCAAGCAGTGGAGCCAGGTGGCCAACGAGGTGGGCATCTCTGGCGACGATTGGGGCGTGGCCGAAGCCGCGGCGGCGATCGCCAATTTGCAGCCGCCTGCAGGCCGGCCGCCGCAGCTCAACCTGAAGCTGAAAGCCGCCCAGCGCAGCGGCAACATCGTGCTGCGCACCAGAGACCTGGAGGTCGGCTATCCCAACACCAGCCTCTTTGTGGCCGACGACATCGAGCTGCACCGGCGTGAGTGCGCCGCCCTGCTGGGGCCCAACGGCGCCGGCAAAACCACCTTCCTGCGTACCATCCTGGGCGAGTTGCAGCCGCTACAGGGCGCGGTGCAGCCCGGCGCCAGCCTCAAGATTGGCTACTTTGCCCAGGCCCACAGCCGGCTCAACCTGCAAAACAGCGTGCTCGACGAGCTGCTGGCGCGCCAGAACATGATGGTCGGCGAGGCGCGCAGCTATCTGGCGCGCTACCTGTTCACCGGCGACGACGTCTTCCGCCAGGTGGGCTCCCTGAGCGGCGGCGAGCGCGGCCGCCTGGCCCTGGCCCTGCTGGCGCTGGAAGGCGCCAACTTCCTGCTGCTCGACGAGCCCACAAACCACCTGGACATCCCGGCCCAGGAAGTGCTGCAGGCCGTGCTGGAGAGCTTCGATGGCACCATATTGCTGGTGTCGCACGACCGTTACCTGGTCGATCACCTGGCCACGCAGATCTGGCATCTGCACGAGGGGCGCCTGGAGGTGTTCGAAGGGCCGTATCAGGAATACCTGCAGCGCCACAGCGCCCACGACGGCCTGAAAGAGCAAAGCGCGCCGCTGCCCGCGCCAGAGCCGCCACCGCCCGCGGCCCCCGCGTTAAGCAAAAACGAGCTGCGCCGCTTGCGCCGCGCCTTAAGCCAGCTCGAAGAACAGATCGGCGAGCTGGAATATGAGCTGGCGCAGCTAGCCGAGGCCACCCAGCAGGCGTCGCAGCAAGAGCGCTTCGAGGCCATCCGCGCCCTGAGCACAGAATATAGCGCCGCCGAGCAAAAGCTGGAGTCGTTGATGCAGCAATGGGAAGCGCTGGCGCACGAGCTGGCGCAGGCCGCGCCAGACGAGGCCGCGGCGGCCCTGAGCGCCAGGCAGGCGGTGTCGTCATGAGCAAAGAGACGGTCCCCTTCATCATTGGGCTCACAGGCAATATCGCCACCGGCAAATCGGTCGTCTTGAAGATGGCGGCCGAGAAAGGGGCGCTCACCTTAGACGCCGACAAGATCGTGCACGACATTCTAGAAAATGACCCCAGCATGCAGGCGGCCATTGCCGTGGCCTTTGGCCCGCAGGTGCGCCGCAAAGACGGCGCCATCGACCGCGGCGCACTGGCGGCCATCGTCTTTGCCGACGAAACAGCCCTGCGCGATCTGGAGACCCTGGTGCATCCCGCTGTGCGCCGCGAGATTCAGGGCCGCATCGCCGCCGCCGAGGCGCCGGTGGTCATGATCGAGGCCATCAAGCTGCTGGAAGGAGAGCTGGCGGCCTTTTGCGACGAAATCTGGGTGACCCGCTGCCCGCGAACGCTGCAAGAACAGCGCCTGACGATTTGCCGCGGGCTCGACGCCGAAACGGCCAGGATGCGCATTGCGGCGCAAAACCCCCAGGAAGCTAAGCTCGCCCGCGCCGACGTGGTCATCGACACCGATGGCCCGCTGGCGCACACCCGCACACTGTTCGAGCGCGCCTGGCAGCGCACGCCGCAAACAGCGCCGCCCGCCGCGAAGCCACCAGCATCCGCGCTGGCGCCAGAGCCCGCACCCGTAAGCACAGACAGCGCGCACGACGACCCGGCGCGCCGCGCGGACGAACCAGAAGGCGTGCTGATACGGCGCGCCCGCCCCTCCGACATTCCGGCCCTGATGCTGCTCATGCGCCAGGCGGGCCAGGCTGGCCCCCGGCAAACGCGCGCCGAGATGCTGCGCTCCTTTGCCGAACGGAGCTACCTCATGGCCCAAATCCACACCGGCGTGGTCGCCGTGGTCGGCTGGAACACAGACAGTACCACGGCCGTTTGCGTGGACCATGTGGTGGCGCACCCGGCACAGGCCATCGACGTCGTGGGCCGCGCCCTGCTGCGCGAGATTGAGCGCTCGGCGCACGAGCTAATTTGCGAGGTGGTGCTGGTGTTCCTGGGCGAGGGCGCGCCGCCACAGTTCGAAGAGCTGCTGCGCAGCGCAGGTTACGCTGAAATGCAGCTGGCGCAGATGCGCCGCGCCTGGCGTCGCGTGGTAGAAGAGCGCCGGCCGCAGGGCTCTGTTATAATTATGGGCAAGGTTTTACGCGATATCCGGGTGGTCTAAACAGGCCGCCTACCAGTGGAGAAGCTGATGGACGCACTGCGCAACTGGATCAAGGCACATCCCAACCTGTCGGCCTGGATTGTGCTGGGGCTGGGCATGGTGGGCATCCTGGTTTATGAAGCCCGCGACGTGGGCCTGCAAACACGGCAATGGTTTTGGCTGATTGTGATCACCATTCTGGTCGCCGGCGCCTGCATCTGGATCATAAGCTGGGGCGACGACGCTGGCGAGACGCCCACGGAAGTGGAGTAAGCTGCCGGCCATGTTCCTTGCGCCAACGCGTAATATTCCGCCCGAAAACGTCGAAGCCTTACGCCTGGCCCTCGACGGCCTATTTTCCCTGACAGACACCACCATGGATTATCCGGAGTCGGGCCAGGTGCGCTTCCGCGGCTACTTCATCTGCGACCCCGCCGCCTGCTACGACGAGCTGCGGCGGCGCTTTGAGGCCGTCGGCTACACGCCGCTCATCCGGCCCGCGCCGCAGGGCGTGATGGTGCTGGCCATGCCCGTGGTCTTCGATCCGCCGGCTTCCGACTGGCGCATCAACCTGGGCCTCTTCCTGGCCACCATTGCCAGTACGCTCTATGTCGGCGCCAGCAGCGAGCCCCAATTTACAGGCACGGAGCTGTGGCTGGGCTGGCCTTTTAGCCTGAGCATGCTGCTGATCCTGGGCGCCCATGAGCTGGGCCACTATTTTGCGGCGCGTTACCACAAAGTGCCCGTCACGCTGCCTTATTTCATCCCCTTTCCCACAATCATCGGCACCATGGGCGCTTTCATCCGCCTCAAGGCGCCCATTAAGAACCGGCGCGCGCTGCTGGACATCGGCGCGGCCGGCCCGTTGGCCGGCCTGGTTTTTGCCATCCCCATCCTGTTCATTGGCTTGCTCACTTCTCCCGTCGGGCCACCGCCAGACCACAGCTACTTGATGGAAGGCAACTCGCTGTTGTACCTGCTGGCCAAATTCGCCGTGTTTGGCGACTGCTTGCCGGCGCATAGCGGCGCCTGCCAGTCGCTGGCCTCCTTTTTCGGCAATGGCGGCGACGGCCGCATGCTCGACGTGTCGCTCAACCAGGTGGCCTGGGCCGGCTGGGTGGGCCTGTTCGTCACCGGCCTGAACCTGATTCCGGTGGGGCAGCTAGACGGCGGGCACATCGCCTATGTGCTGTTTGGCCGGCGCGCGCGCCAGCTCTTCTGGCCTGCTGTAGGCGTGCTGGTTCTGCTTGGCGTGGTCACCGGCACCTCGGCCTGGTGGCTGTGGATTGTGCTGCTCTTCTTTTTTGGTCGCTACTACGCCCAGCCCCTCGACGACGTCACGCGCCTGGACCCCAGGCGGCGAGCGCTGGCTTGGTTCACCTTGCTGCTCTTCCTCGTCGTCTTCGTACCCGTACCCCTGCAAATCATCTTCTCATCTTAGACGGGCAATCAATTACCCTACTACGAACCCTAGCTCGACCGTAAACCAAAAACCAAGGCTTTAGGCTTGTAAGGGTGCGATTCATCGCGCCAAGCGGCCCGATTTGTGGCCTGTGGCGTGAACTTTAGGAAAAATTGGCCATTTTCAAAAAAACTGGTATATAATGTTTTCGGGCCAGATATCTCTACCCCGCATCCAGAGAATCTGTCTATTGCATGAGCGATAAAAGACAAGCATGAAAAGTAACCCAGATAAGATCGATTCGGCGGTCGGTCTTTAGGCTTTGAAGGAGGTGATGCCTGTCCTAAAAATGCTCGCAGGAGTCAAAACTGAATAGATGGGGGGCCGACAATCTTATCAAATAGTGAATTCGGAGGAGGCAATGTTGAGTAAGAGATTTCTGTTTATCTCGCTTGTGGTGCTTCTGGTAGCGGTATTAGCCGCCTGCCAGGCACAGACCCCAGAAGTAGTTGAAGTAACCCGCATCGTTCCCGAAATCGTGGAACAAGAGCCGGAAACCATCGAAGTAACCCGCATCGTGGAAGGGGAGTCCGAGACCATTGAGGTCACCCGCGTTGTCGAAGTGGAAACCACGCCTGAAGTAAGCGAAGAAGAGACGAACCGCACCGGCGGTTGGCTGGACACGATTATTTTCGTGGAAGAGCCCAACCAGGATGCGGCCATCGCCCGTCTGGCAGCCGGCGACATTGACATGTTCGCCGACGACGTGGCCGGCGAAGCGATTCTGCAGGCCATCGACAGCGCCGGAAACATTGAGACGCGCGTCCAGTACGGTCTGTACGACGAGCTGACCATGAACACCACCGCCTGCGCCGACGATTCGCTCTTTAATCCGTTCCAGAGCCGCGCCCTGCGCGAAGCTATGAACTGGATTATCGATCGTGATTTCGTAGCCAACGAGCTGTATGGCGGCCTGGCAGTGCCCAAGTACACCACGATCTCGGAAGCCGGCGCCGACCGCGCCCGCTTCGCCGCTGAGATCCGCGCCATTGAAGCTGCCTACGCCTACGACCTGGAGCGCGGCCGCGAGGTCATCAACGCCGAAATGGAAGCGATGGGCGCCGAAATGGACGGCGACACGTGGACCATGAACGGCGAGCCCGTTAACATCATCTTCCTCATCCGTAATGAGGATGCCCGCCTCGAGATTGGTAACTACATTGCCAATACGCTCGAGGACCTTGGCTTCACCGTGGAACGCCTGGAGCGCACCTCGGCGGAGCTGGCCCCGCTGTGGGCCGTCTCCGACCCCACCGAATGTCTCTGGCACCTGTACACCGGCGCCTGGAGCCAGACCGCGATTGATCGCAGCAGCGTGGACAACTTCGAGTTCTTCTACATGCCCGGCTACCCGACGCCGCTGTGGTCGTACTACGAAAACACGCCCGAGTTCGAAGAAATCGCCCTGCGCCTGTCGACCAACGACTTCAGAACGCTTGACGAGCGCACCGAGCTGACGCGCGAGATCCTGCCGATGGCCATGGAAAGCGCCAACCGCGTCTGGATCACCAGCCGTACCACCCTCGTTCCTTTCAGCGATGACGTCTCTGTAACCACCGACCTGGCCGCCGGCGTTAGCGGCGCTGCTCTGTGGTCGAAGTCGATCCGCTTCGTGGACCAGGTTGGCGGCTCGCTGACCATCGCCCTGCCCAGCGTCTTCACCGAGCCCTGGAACCCCATCGGCGGCTCCAACTGGGTGTTCGACAACATGGTGAAGCGCG
>CAYLJW010000068.1:0-7929 GCA_964384155.1 uncultured Ardenticatenaceae bacterium | reverse complement strand
GAGGGTAGTCACTCATTGATTAAGATACAAGTAGGGCAATTCATTGCCCGTCCCCGCTCGCGGCGCCATCAATCACCCCACTACCAACCTTACCCCACGCACCAAAGGCTCGTAGTAGGGCAATTCATTGCCCGTCCCCGCTCGCGGCGCCATCAATCGCGCCACTACCAACCTACCCCCACCCGTCATTCTGAGGCCGCCGAAGGGCCTGCCGCCCGCCGCGTCCAGGGGAAGCGAGGTGGAGCGCGGCCATCCTGGCCGCAACCGGCGGGCAAGATGCCCGCGCTCCGCCTTTCGGGGTAAGATGGGGGCCATGAAGCGAAACGTGGCATGGCACGAGCTGGCCTGGCCCGCGCTGCCGGCGGGCCTGGCCGCGCTGGCGGGGCTGGCGCTGAGCCGCGTGCTCTTTGAGCTGCTGTTCCCGCGCGCCGTGTGGCTGGGCGCGCCGCCGGCAGTCCTAGGCATGGCCCTGGCGGCCGCGGCCGCGGGCTGGCTGCTGGGCGCACGAGCGGCGCAGCGCGTGGGCCGGGTGCGAGCAGTGTCCCTCTTCCTGCCCCTGCTGCTCAATGCGCCCGCCGTGCTGCTGCCCACGTCGCCCACGCTGCTCAGCCGCCTGCTGCTGGCAGGCTCGCTGTGGCTGGCTGCCGCCGTGGCCCTGGGCCTGTGGCGCGGCCCGCGGCGGCGCAAGCGGGCGCTTTACTTGCTGCCGCTGGCGACAGCCCTGCCGCTGGCGACAGCCCTGCTGCTGGCGACGGCCTTGCTGCCCATCTACCTGGCTACCATGGGCCGCGCCGTGGGCCGCGCCGATACGTTCGAGTTCCAAGTGGTGATTCCGCGGCTGGGCATCGTGCACCCCACGGGCTACCCGCTCTACCTGCTGCTGGGCAAGCTGTTTACCTTCATCCCCCTCGGCTCCGTGGCCTGGCGCATCAACCTGGCCTCGGTGGTCTTTGCCCTGCTGGCCGCCGGTTTTGTGTTTCTTTTTGTGCGCCAGCAGGTGGGCCGCGCGCTGCCGGCGCTGCTGGCGGCGCTGCTGTTTGCCCTGGGCCCCACCTTCTGGAGCCAGGCCATTGAGGCCGAGGTGTACGCGCTGCATGCCGTGGTGGTGGGCGGCGTGTTGTGGGGCGCGGCGGTCATTCTGGATGGCGCGGCGCGCCACATAGGCCGCGCGCGGAACGGCACGGAAGGCGAACCAATGGCCCGAGAGCGCAACACGTGGGCCCTGCTTGCCCTGTTTGCCGCCGTCGGCCTGGGCCTCACCAACCATCTGACGACTGTGATCCTGCTGCCGGGCGTGCTATTGACGGCCCTCTTTGTGTGGGCCGCGGGCGGCCGGCGTAGGGGGCGTACCGCGCCCCCCCTGCTGTTGGCCGCGCTGCTGGCGCCCCTGTTGCTTTATCTTTATCTGCCCCTGCGCTGGGCGGCGGTGAATGGCGAGCCCATGGGCTGGGCGCGCTTTGTGGATTGGGTCATCGGTGGCCGCTTTCAAGGAGCCTTGCGCCTCGACGCCTTTCTGACAGACCCGGCGCGCTATGGCGTGGTGGCCCGCTTGCTGCTGGCGGAGTGGAACCCCGCCTGGCTGCTGCTGGCGTCAGCCGTCGGCCTGGCGTGGCTCTTCTGGCGCAATTGGCGGCTGGCGCTCATCCTGGCGGGCACGCTGTTGGGCTACCTCTATTATGGCATGAGCTATTATGTGCCCGACCTAGCCGTGTTCTTGCTGCCGGCGCACCTGATTCTGACCCTTTTATGGGGCGTGGGCCTGGGCGTCGTCGTCAATGCGCTGCGCACGTGGGCGCCGGCCAGGCGGTTCGGCGCGCCGCTCGCCGTGGGCCTGGTCACCGCGCTGTTGGGCCTGCTGCTGCTCGGCGCAGCCGAAACGTGGCCCGTGGTAGACCGCTCCCAGGCGGACGGCGGTGCGCTGTGGGCCGCAGCGACCCTCGAACTGCCCTTAGAGCACGGCGCAGCCATCCTCGCCGACAGCGAGCGCTTCCCGCCGCTCTACTATTTGCAGCAGGCCGAGGGCCTGCGGCCCGACCTGGACATCATGGTGCTGCCAGACGAGGCCGCTTACCGCGCCGAGCTGGCAGCGCGGCTGGCAGCGGGGCAGACGGTGTACCTGGCGCGCTTTTTGCCGGGCCTGGAGGGCCAATACCATCTGCGCTCTGTGGGGCCGCTGGTGGAGGTAGGCCGCGAGCCGCTGCGGCAAGCGCCGCCGGATATGACCGCCAGCGAGCTTGCCTTCGACGGCATCCGCCTGCTGGGGCTGGAAGCGGCCCCGTTGCAAACCGCCGACGGCGCGGCTACGGCTTTTACGCTCTACTGGCAGGCAGACGAACCTGTCACCTCTCCACTTTATGTCTACACCCGCTGGCTGGGCGCCGATTTCACGGGCGCGCCGCTGCCGCCGGGCGGCCAGCATCCGGCCAACCATAGCTACCCCACCGTGGCCTGGCAGGCCGGCGAGATCACGCCCGATTATCACCTGATGCCCCACCCGCTGCTGGGCCAGGCGCAGGAGGTCGCCCTGCAAGTAGCCCTCGCGCCGCCGTTCAGCGCCGCCGGCGAGCTGCCGTGGCAGACGGCGGCCACAGTGATCGTGCTGCCGCCGCCGGAGCTGCCGCAGGGCCGGCCGCTTTACGCGCAGGTGGGCAGCGCGCGCCTCGATGCCCTGCAGGTCGCGGCGCAGGTGCGGCCACAGGCGGCCATGCCCGTGCTGTTGAGCGGCTGCGGCGACGGCGATGGCTGGCGATTGGCCCTGCGCGAGGCCGGCTTGCCGCTGCCGCCCACGTCGCCGGCTGGCGACGTTCGCGCTGCACCGTGCGCCGAGGCGGCCATCTGGCGCCAGGCCGTCGACGCGCAGCGCGAGCCGGGCCGCTACGCTTTGTGGGCCATGGCGCAAGGCGGCGCGGCGCGCTGCCACTGGCTGGCTCGCCCCAGCAGCGGCTGTGTATTGGCCACCGTAGAAGTGAGCGGCGCGGCGCTGCCCACGGGCGCGGTCAACTTTGGCGATCAGATTGCCCTGGCCTCGCTGCAGGTGCGCGAGGCGGACGTGCGCCGCGGCGGCAGCGTGACCGTGGAGGCTTCCTGGCTCGCGCTGGCGGGCATGGAGCGCGACTACACCCTGTTTGTGCAGGTGGTGGATGCCCAGGACCGCATCGTGGGCCAGATTGACACCTGGGCGCGGCAAGGCACCTACCCCACCAGCCATTGGACCCCCGGCGAGACGCTGCGCGACGCCTACACCGTACCCATCACCGAGGACGCGCCGCCCGGCTCCTACCGCCTGCTCATCGGCTGGTATTTGCTGGCCACGCAGCAGCGCCTACCCCTGCTCGACGCCGGCGGCGCGATCGTCGACGACCGCGTACTGCTCACCCTGCCCTAACGCCGCGCACCGGCCAGCTTGCTGCCCGACGACAGGCCATAAGGCTCACAGCGGCGCCTTTCATCACGCCGCAACAACCCTCACATTTGGCCATCTTGGCCACCTGCCATCTACCTTATCGGCGGGCAATGAATTGACGACCTGGTTCGCGCGAGCGTCTAGCCACCCCCCAGCGCCCATCACACCAGCGCTTCTCGAATCGGCCGCACAGCCGGCATCTGATCCGCGCGCAGTGGCGCAATTGCCGAAAGCGGTACGACCGTCACAGCCAGCGAATCGCCGACGGCATTAAACAGCTCCAACACAGCGCCATCTTCCCCACCTGTTGGATGTCCGACAATCTCCACCAGCACGGCGACGTCACCTTGCCTTAGATTCTCTTCAGGAATATCCCGCGTAAGCGCAACCTCTTTGTATAACTCTAACTGCATTGTCCTACCTCGCTGGTTCCAACGTGATGAAACGATATTCGCCGAGGAACCAGGAGATACTTCGTTAGCTTCGCGGTCGGTATGTCAGCGTCGACAGGCAATCTCACAGCTTCAATTAGAACACGAGCAGCTACCGCACAATCAAACTTCCTTAAACCCTCAATCCCCTTCGCGCCCTTTGCGGTAAGCCTCCCCCCACCTCCTTGCACCCTCCCCCCACCATGCTACAGTACAGCACACCTTATCCAGTCGCGCCGTGAACCATGTCCATCCTACTCACCTATCTGCGCCCCTTCAAGGGCCGCCTGCTGTTCCTGGGCCTGCTGCTGGCGGGCAGCATTGCCTTGCAGCTCCTCGCGCCGCAAGTCATTCGCCGCTTCCTCGACACGGCCGCCGCCGCCGCGGCCGGGCCGGCCTTGCTGCGCCTAGGCCTGCTCTACATGGCCGTGGTGCTGGCCCAAAAGCTGCTCGACCTCGCCGGCGTCTACTTCAGCGCCGACCTCGGCTGGGCCGCCACCAACCGCCTGCGTGAAGACCTCGCCACGCACACCTTGGCCCTGGACCTCAGCTTCCACAAATTGCACGCCGCCGGCGAAATCATCGAGCGCATCGACGGCGACGTCAGCGCCCTGGCCGACAGCTTCGCCGGCCTGCTGGTGCAGGCCGCGGGCAACACCCTGCTGGCCGCCGGCATCCTTCTGCTGCTGGCACTGGAATCAGCCGCCGTCGCGACCATCGCCCTGCTCTACGTCGTGGCCACCCTGCTCTTCATGCGCCTCACCAACCCTTACACCCTGCGCGCTATCGCCGCGGATCGCGAAGCGCACGCGCAGCTCGCCGGCTATCTGGAAGAGCGGCTGGCGGGGCGCGAGGACATTATGGCCAACGGCGCTGTGCCCGCGGTCATGGCCCGCCTGGCGCAGCGCCTGCAGGCCATCGAGCGCAGCCTATGGCGCCTGGACCTGATCGGCGGCCTCACCTATCACGGCCGCCGCCTGCTGTTTGTCCTGGCCTTCGTGCTCACCTTGTGGCTGGCCGGCGGCGCTTACCTGCGCGGCGCAAGCAGCATCGGCGCCGTCTACCTGCTCGCCGCCTACATCACCATGCTCGACCGGCCGCTCAGGGTCATCCACCGCCAGCTACACCGCCTGCAAAACGCCCTGGTGGGCAGCATGCGCGTGGGCCAATACCTGGCCCTGCAGCCCACGGTGCACGATCCGCCAAAGCCGCTGGCCCTGCCCGCCGGCCCGCTGCCCGTGGCCTTCCGCAGCGTCTCCTTTGCTTACCGCGACCGCCCCCAGGACGAAGCCGAGCCGCAGGTCGTGCTGCACGACATCAGCTTCAGCCTGCCCGCCGGCCAGACCCTGGGCCTGCTGGGCCGCACGGGCAGCGGCAAATCCACCCTCGCGCGCCTGCTCTTCCGCCTCTACGACGTCGACCAGGGCGCCATTCTGCTGGGCCACACCGACCTGCGTCGCCTGGCCCTCAGCCGCTTGCAGCGCGACGTGGGCCTGGTGACCCAGGACGTGCAGCTCTTTGCCGCCAGCGTGCGCCACAACCTCACCTTCTTCAACCAGCGCGACTCCACCGGCGCGCCCTACAGCGACCGGCAACTGCGCGATGCCCTGCGCCAGGTGGGCCTGCTGCCCTGGCTCGACGCCTTGCCGCAGGCCCTCGACACGCCCCTGGGCCCCGGCGGCGCCGGCCTATCGGCCGGCGAAGCGCAGCTCCTGGCCCTGGCGCGCATCTTCCTGCGCGAGCCGCGCGTGGTACTGCTCGACGAAGCCTCCTCGCGCCTCGACCCGCACACCGAGCAGCGCCTGGAGCAGGCCCTCGACCGCCTGCTGGCCGGCCGCACCGCGATCGTCATCGCCCACCGCCTGGCCACCGTGCAGCGCGCCCACCGCATCCTGATTCTCGAAGAGGGCCGCGTGCTGGAAGAAGGCGAGCGCCGCGCCCTGGCCGCCGACCCCCACAGCCGTTTCGCCGGCCTGTTGCGCGGCGACCTGCAGGAGCTGCTGGCATGAAGCAGCTCGCCGTGCGCCGCGGCACGCTGGCCCTCATTCGCGCCCAACCGGCGGCCTTTGTGCTGGCCCTGCTGGGCGGCCTGCTCTACCTCGGCAGCCGCCTGGCGCCCGGCTGGATCGAAAAGCTGTACTTCGACCGCCTCACCCTGGGCGCGCCCGGCGAGCCCGGCCTCTCCCTGGGCGCCCTGCTGGGCCTGCTGCTGGCCATCGAAGCCGCGCGCACCGTGGTCGATTATGGCGGCAAAATGAGCGAAACGCGCCTGCGCAGCCGCGCCGCATCACACATGCGCGCCAACGTGGTGCGCAACATGCTGCGCCGGCCCGGCGCGCTGCCCCTGCCCGCGCCGGTGGGCGACGCCGTCAGCCGCCTAGACAACGACGTGCTCGATTTTGCCGACTTCCCCACCTGGCTGCCCTATTTGCTGGGCGAGGGCCTGTTCACCGTCGCCGCGCTGCTGATCCTCTTTCGCATCGCGCCGGCCGTCACCCTGCTGGCCCTGTTGCCCCTGCTTGGCGTGATGCTGCTCAACCGCGTCGCCTTCAAGCGCGTGCTGCGCTACGCCCGCGCCGGCCGCTACGCCTCTGGCGAGGTCGCCGCCTTCCTGGGCGAAATCCTAGGCGCGGTGCAGGCCATCAAAGTCGCCGGCGCGGCCGAAGGCGTCGTGGCCCACTTCCGCCAGCTCAACGAGCAGCGCCGCCGCCACAACGTGCGCCACACCGTCTTCAACGCCCTGTTTCATGCCCTCTCCGAGAACATGGGCCAGCTTGCCGTGGCCCTCATGGTCGTGCTCATCGGCGGCGCGCTGGCCCGCGGCGAGCTCACCGTCGGCGACTTCGCCCTCTTTGCCTCCTACCTCTTCTTCGCCGCGCACTTCCCGGCGCTGGTGGGCAGCTACCTCACCGAGCTGGCCCAGCAGCGCGCCGTGCTCGACCGCCTGCAGGAGCTGCAGGCCGGCGCGCCGCCCATCTCCCTGGTTCAGCCCGCCGCCGATGGCGCGCCGCAGCTCGCCGCGCCGTCCCCTGCTGCGCGCCGCCCGGGACCACAGCAGGCGCCCCTGCTGCGCGCCAGCGGCCTCAGCTACCGCTATGCCGGCGGCGGCGGCGTTGTGGACCTCGACCTGACCCTGCACGAAGGCAGCATCACCGTGGTCAGCGGCGAAGTCGGCAGCGGCAAGAGCACTCTGCTGCGCCTGCTGCTGGGCCTGCTGCCGCGCCAGAGCGGCCACATCGCCTGGCGCGGCCGCGAAGTGGCCGACCCCGCCGCCTTCTTCATCCCGCCGCGCGCCGCCTACACGCCGCAAACGCCGCGCCTCTTCAGCGACACCCTGCGCCACAATATCTTGCTCGGCCTGCAGGCCAGCGAGGCCGAGCTGTGGGCCGCCGTGGAGATGGCCGTGCTGGCTCCCGACGTGGCCCGCCTGGAGCACGGCCTCGACACCATCGTCGGCCCGCGCGGCGTGCGCCTCTCCGGCGGGCAGCTGCAGCGCGCCGCCGCTGCGCGCATGTTCGTGCGCCGGGCGCAGCTCCTGGTGATGGACGACCTGTCCAGCGCCCTCGACGTTGAGACTGAACAGCAGCTCTGGCATAACCTCACCACGCCGCGCCCCGGCCAACCGCCCACCACCCTGCTCGTCGTCTCTCACCGCCCCCTGGCTCTGCGCTACGCCGACCAGGTCATTACCCTCTAGTTGACATAATGCGCGAAATCCCGCAAAAACTCATATTTTTGGCCATCTTGGCCACCTTGGCTACCTTCCCCGCGTACTGTAAGCTAGCTCGTAAGCCGCAGATGTTATCCTAGCCCATAGGGCGTCCTGCTTTTTTCAGTAGTGGGAATTCCAGTCCTCGTCGCCTGCCTTATGAAATATTGAGAGAGCATACTATGTCAGGTGGAGCACGCTTGATGCGCCTGGGGAGCTACGTCGTGGCCCTCATTGTGTTAACCGCAACCGCGCTGTTGAATGTGCAGAGCAGAACCCATGCCGCCACAGGAGATATCATTATCTATGGTTCCGCGGGCTACATGGCGCGGCAGGTCATCGCCCTGAACCTGACGGCCAACAGCTACCAGGTAGCGGGCAGCGTC
>CAYLJW010000067.1:0-8795 GCA_964384155.1 uncultured Ardenticatenaceae bacterium | reverse complement strand
GGCACGCTGTTAACGTACATAATGCTTGACTTTTAACACGATATCTACGAGCCTGGGGGCGCGGTGAAGGGCGTTGCTACGAGCCTGGTGGCGCGATTTATCGCGCCACTACGAGCCTTTGGTGGGTGGGGGGAGGTTTGTGGTGGGGTGATTGATCGCGGCGGTGGGGGGGGCGTTCTCGTCCTCGTCGGGGCGGGGGTCGAGCATCTCGTCGAGGTGCATCCATAGCGCGCGCGAGTAGCGGAAGACGAGGGGTGAGATGAGGGTGAGCAGCAAAACGGTGCCCACGAGAAAGTAGATGGGCGGCGCTTCGTAGATGTATAGGATGACGTTGAAGGGCAGGATGGCGATAAAGCCCAGGATGTAGCCGAAAAAGATGGCGTTCATGAAAAAGCCCTGCTCGCGCTCGTAAAGGATGTTGCAGCGCGGGCAGCGCTGGTGCATTTTCAGCAGGCCGTAGAAGATGCGACCCTGCAGGCAGTGGGGACAGCGCAGCAGCAAGAAAGCCAGCAGGCGGCGCATGGGCCTTACGATTCCTTCTTTTTGGGCTGTTCGTCGTGCCGCAGCAGGGCGCGATAGCCGCGGTTCCAATAGACCAGGGGCGGCTGATCGGGGCGCGGCGTGTCGCAGGCCTGAACTTCGCCAATGTAGAGCGTGTGCCCACCGGCCACAAAGCGATCGTAGATGGTGCAGTCGAGCCAGGCCAGGGCGTTGGCCAGGATGGGCGCGCCGGTGGCGGCGCTGATCCATTGTCCTTCGTCGAAGCGGTCCTCATCTTTGAGCCAGGCAAAGCGGTTGGACATCTCCATTTGCGACTGGTGCAAGATGT
Source organism: uncultured Ardenticatenaceae bacterium (assembly GCA_964384155.1). Classification (GTDB taxonomy): domain Bacteria; phylum Chloroflexota; class Anaerolineae; order Promineifilales; family Promineifilaceae; genus JAAYYY01. The sequence continues at coordinate 7,966 of CAYLJW010000067.1, read as the reverse complement.
TCACGGCAAAGACGGCGTCTTCCTCTTCCAGGAAGTCGTAGCCGCTGTGGCGGTGGTCGATGCTGATCAAAATCAGCGGCGGCTGGGGCGTGATCGAGGCAAAGGCGGACACGGTGAGACCGTGTATTTTGTCGCCGCTGCGGATGGTGACGATGGTGACGCCTGAGGGGAAGTGGCGTAGGGCATTGCGAAAGTCTTCTGATGTGACAGCCATAATCAACTGGAGCCGACGGGGCGCGGGAGCCGCGGCAGCTCTTATACCTCCAGGTTTAAGAAAGCGCGCACGACCGTGGCGATGTGCGTGAGGTCGTGCACCCCGTGAGCCAGCCGCGCGTGGTGCGGCCCCATGAGGATGGTGGGCACGCGGTTGCGCGTGTGCTGGCGCTGGGTCTTGTCTTCAATATTACCATGATCGCTGGTGACAATCAGCAGGCCGTTGTCTGGCCAGGCGGCGAACAGGCTGCCCAGCACGCTGTCGAGCATCTCCAGGTGGCGCGCTGCTTCTTGCAGGGTGCCGCGGTGCCCGCTGCGGTCGCTGGGCCAATGCTCGAAGAAGCTGAAGCTGAAGCCGGCGGCCAGCTCGGCGATGCGGCGGCCGGCTTCTTGCAGGGTGAGGATGGGAATAGCGTCGTAGCCGAGCTGGTCGAGCCAGGCGCGGCCGGTGAAGCCGGGGCTGACGGCGCGCCCGGCGCGCAGGTCCTCCACGGTGCGCAGGCGCAGGCCGGCGCTGCGCGCCGCCAGGGGCACGACCGAGAGCAGGCGGCGGCCGCTGTCGATGCCGTCGAAGTAGCGCTGGGGATAGGGCGTGAGCAGGGCGGCCTGGCCGCCAGCGGCTGTGACGTCGTGAAAGAGGGTGCCTTGCTGCACCGCGGCGGCCACGGCCTGGTTTGGCTTGGGTCCGTAATGCTCGCCCACCAGGCGCGGCACGTTGCGCCCGGTGAGAATGGCGGCCTGGCCCGTGGCGCTTTGCGGCCGGCCGGGAACGCCGAGCGTGGCGTCCGTGGGCACGAAGGTCGCTTTGCCGGCGACGATGGGGCCGGCCGAATCCAGGTACCAGCCGTGGCCGAACAGGCTGTTGAGGTGCGGCAGGCGCGCCGTGACGAAGGGGTTGGCCGCGGCGTCGTTGGCGCCCAGGCCCACGCCGTCCATAAAAAAGATGTGGACAAAGCGAGCGTGGTCTGGCCGCCCGGCGCCGGTGGTGGGCCTGGATAACATGGCGCGAAGTCTACTGAGCCTGTGCAGCGCCGTCAACTCTAATAGAATTGTAACGAGCAGCCATCACAATGGGACAGTATGAGCGACGAACACGTGGCCATTGAAGAGCATAAGCTGGTCATCCCCGCCTGGGAGCTAAGTTTCTCCTTTTCGCCCAGCAGCGGGCCTGGCGGGCAGCACGCCAACCGCTCGGCAACGCGCGTGACGCTTTATTTCGACGTGGTCAATTCGCCGAGCCTGTCGGAGGAGCAGCGCGGCTTGTTGTTGGCGCGGCTTGCGTCGCGCCTGGACCAGGCGGGCATCTTGCAGCTGAGCGCGCAGGATTCGCGCAGCCAGCACCGCAACCGGGAGCTGGTGTTGGCCCGTTTTGAGGAGCTGCTGCGCCGGGCGCTGGCGCAGCGCAAGCGGCGGCGCAAGACGAGGCCCAGCGCCGCGGTGAACGAGCGCCGCCTGCGCGAGAAGAAGGCGCGCAGCGAGCGCAAAAGGGAGCGCAGCCGCGGCTGGGACGACGGCTTTTAGAAACGAGCCGGCGGCCTTAGCCGGCCAGGGCGGCCTCGTCTTCGGCGCGGGCGATGGCCCGGCCTTTTTCCACGTCGACGCGTGTGAGCAGGAAGCCACCGATTACAAAGAACAGAATGAGGCTGAGCACGCCGGGGCGGCTGCTATCGAAGATGGCCACGGCTGCGGTGAAGAAGAGCGGCCCGATGAACGAGGCGAACTTTTCCATCACGCTGAACAGGCCAAAGAACTCGCCGCTCTTGGCCGCGGGGGACATGCTGGCGTAGAGGCTGCGGCTGAGCGCCTGGCTGCCGCCCTGCACGACGGCCACCATCCAGGCCAGGAACCAGAACTCGATCACGGCGGCGAGGACGAAGCCCCACACGGCAATGATGCCATAGGCCACCAGCGCCAGGAAGATGCTGCGCTTGGTGTCCATGGTCGCCGCCAGGCGGCTAAACAGGGCCGGGCCGAACAAGAAGGCCAGAATTAAGCCCACGAGCTGCAGGGCGATTAAGAGGCCAAGCACGGCGGCCAGGTTGCTCTGGGGATAGAGGGGCAGCACTTCCACGCGGGCCAGCGACAGGGTGCTGCCGGCGCTTTGCACGTTGCGCTCGCCGCTGTTAACCAGGGTGAGGGTGTGCTCGCCCACCTCGCCGGCCGTAATGGTCTGGCTCACCTCGTAGCGCTCGTGCTCGTTGTAGGCGTCGATGCGCAGCGGTTGGCCTTCGTCGTCTAGCAGCGGCCGGCCGTTGAGCAGCACGTCCCAGATGCCGTACTGGGGGCCCACGGCATAGGTTAGGCTGGCCTGCATGCCGTGGAAGGTGATGTTGGCCTGGGCGCCGCTTTCCGCGGCGGCGGCATAGGTGATGGCCTGGCCCGCGCCGCTGACCTCTGGCGCGATGGGCTGCATCTGCCAGGCGCCGGTAAACGACAGCGCCTGGTGCTCCACGCTGTAGACGCCTTCATCGACGGCTGTGTCCGTTGGAGGCAGGTCGACGGGCGGCGCGCCGACCAGGTCTGGCGGCAGGGCGCGGGCGCCGAGGCCGCCGACGAGGGGTAAGAAGACGATGTTAAAGAGGATGAAGGCCAGAAAAATGGGCCGGCGGCGCTCGTTGGGGCTGGGCAGGCGGCCAAAGATGAGGCTGAAGGGGATGCCGACGAACTGCACCAACAGGATGGCCAGGATCAGCTCCACGCTGCTGAAGCCCAGCTCGGCGCCGTAGATGGCGGCCACGCCGATGATGGTGCCGATGCCGTCGTTGTAGATGAGGAAGGCGATGAGGAACTTAAACAGCTCGCGGTAGTGGCGCATCTGGCCCAGGGTCTGGCGCAGGCGCGAGAAGCTGGCCGAGAGCACGGTTTCGCCGGGCTTGAGCTGCGCGGTGGCCGCGGGCGGTTCGGGCACATCGCGCAGCAGGGGGATGGAGAAGAGCACCCACCACAGGGCCACGCTGAGGAAGGAAAGGCGGGAGCCCCAGTTGTCTTCAGGCAGCAGGAAGATCATGGCCACGTTGATCGCCAGCAGCAGGCCGCCGCCGAGGTAGCCCAGGGCATAGCCGCGCGTGGAGACGCTGTCCTGGTCTTCGCGGCGCGCCACGTGCGGCAGAAGGGCGTCGTAGAAGACGATGGAGCCGCTAAAGCCGATGCGGCCGAGGATGAACAAGATCGACGCCAGCAGCCAGTCGCCGGTGTTTACCAGCACCAGCAGGCCCGTGGCCAGCACGCCAATGCCCAGGAAGACGCTCAGGAAGCGCTTCTTGCCGCGCATGATGTCGGAGACGGTGCCGAGGATGGGCGAGAGGATGGCCACGAAGAAGAGGCTGATGCTGAGGCCGGCGCTCCAATAGGCGGTGGCGCGCGCCGGGCTGGCTAAGGTGGCGCCGGCTACCTGGCTGTAGTAGACGGGCAGGACGGCGGCCAGGATGGTGGTGGCAAAGGCCGAGTTGGCCCAATCGTAAAGGGTCCAGGCGCGGATGCGCCGTTTGTATTCGTGTTCGTCGAGCGAATGGGAACCGCTGCTAAGCGTTGCACTGGTCATAACTGCCCTCCACAGTTAGGGATGCCGGCGCGAGCCGGCAGCGCGAAGCCGGCGGACAGGATACGCTAAAGGGGTGAAAAAGACAAAGGCAGTGCCGCAGCGGGGTGTGGCGAAAATCAGTGCAAGGGTACGGTGAAGGTGAAGGTGGCGCCGTGGCCGGGTTTGCTGCGCAGCCAGATTTCGCCGCCCATTAGCGTGACCAGCTCTTTGCAGATGGCCAGGCCCAGGCCGGCGCCGTGGCGGCCGGGCTCGCCGGCGCGCGCGCCCTGCATGAATGGCTCGAACAGGGTGGCCTGCTCGCGCAGGTCGATGCCGCAGCCGGTGTCGGCCACCGCGATTTGCAGCAGGGGCCGGTCCGCAGCTTGCACGCGGCCTAGGGTGACGGTGATGCTGCCGCTGGAGGTGAACTTGACGGCGTTAGACAGCAGATTCAGCAGCACCTGGCGCAGGCGTATGGGGTCTGTCAGCGCGGTGTGCGGCGCGCCGGGCTCCTGGCGCAGCAGAAGGTGCAGGCCCTGCGCCTCGGCCTGCGGCTGCACCAGGCGCAGGGCCTGGGCCACCGCCTCGTGCAGGTCTACCTCGCGGCGCTGCAGCTGCAGCTTGCCCGCTTCGATGCGCGCGTAGTCTAGAATGTCGCCGAGCATGTCGTGCAGCGTCTCGGCGCCGGTGGCCAGCACGGCCATGTAAGCCTGCTGCTCGGCCGACAGCGCGGTCTGCTGCATCATGGCCGCGGCGCCGCTGATGGCGTTCAGCGGGGTGCGCACCTCGTGGCTCACGTGGGCCAGGAAGCGGGATTTGACGCGCGCGGCTTCTTCGGCCTGGCGGCGCGCGGCGGTTTCCGAGGCGCGCAGCGTGCGCAGCTGCGATTCTCGAACTGTGGCGCAGCGGTATGCCTCGCGGAAATGCGCCGCCTGTGTGCGCAGTAGGAGGCCCAGGGTGGATAGGGCGATGACGAGATATTCGGGGTTATACACGGACATACCTATACATGATGTCTGTATTGTAAAAGAGGGGTGTGGGGAAGCTATGCCGCTTTTGTACTAGCGTGGTGGGGGAGGGAGGCGTGATGTGTGTGGCGTGATGTGTGAGAATTGACAAATCGTGGAGATTTGTCAATTCTCGCGCGCGGCGGGACCGGGTTGGGGTTCAGGAGCTGGTGTGGCGCTCGAAGACAGGTTCGAGGAGGTTGAGGATCATGGAGATGAAGACGGCGCCGAGGGCGGCGATGACGGCGGCGGTTTCGCCGGAGACGTAGGGGTTGCCGGGCACGGCCAGGGCCCAGACCATGAAGGCGATGGTGGCCGCGCCTAGCTTCCACCAGGGCCACTCGCGCACGGCGGGCACGGGCGTGAGGCCCGATGTGGCGCGCTTATTGACATAAACCAGGAAAAGCAGCACGGGCGTGACGATGGTGAAGGCCCAGTAGATGTCGCCGGTGTGGATGCCGGGGAAAATTTCTTGTAGGGCCGGCGAGGCCGATAGCGTGGCCACGTAGAGGGTGATGACCTCGGTGGGGATGTATTTGACCAGCAGGTTGAGCGAGCCGGTGATGGCGTTGTTCTGGTCGAGGTCGGCGCTGAGGTGCGAGAGCGAAGATTGCGACCAGAGCGTGCCTTCGGCGGCGCCGCGGCGCACCATGAAACGGGCCTGGCCCGCGGGCAGCTCCTCTACGTCATAACCGCCAATGCCCGGCACGCGCGCGTTGGCGTCGATGTCTCGCTTGAGAACTTCGCTGGATAAGGTGTTCAGGCTCATGTTACAATCCCTCCTATTGGCAAGCGAAAGGCGCCGCCCGTGAATATTGCGTGAATTATAGCACGGGATTTTCGATTTGTGAAGAAGGCGTGAAGAAAATGCGCCGATGGTCCTGGTTGGTGTGATAGCCGGCGGCGAATGTTGGCCGGCGGGGCAAGGCCAATGAGGCTAGTATGTTGGCCTTTTCTGGCGCATAATTGGCGATCTGATTGTCATGCTAAAGGGGGCAGAGGTTATGAGACTTGCTGAGGCGCTGATTGCACGCGCAGACGATCAGAAACGGGCCTGCCGCCGCAGACGACGAATCGATGGTTTATTTGACGGCTGAAGAAGAGGCGATGCGCGATGGGGCCCAGGGCCCGGCGGTGCAGATGGCCATGCGCATCCTGACGACGATGGCCGGCGTGTATGGCGCCGAGCGCCTGCTGCCCATTCGCTCGGCGCACATCGACGGCTGCCTGTATCACGGCTATTCGGGCCTGGAGTTTGCGCGGCGCCTGGCGCAGGGCGGCGGGCGTGTACGCGTGCCGACCACGCTGAATGTGGGCGCCCTGGACCTGGTGCACCCGGAGCATTTTCGCGGCGATGAGCAGACGGGGCGGCACGCGCGGGAGCTGATGGCGGCTTACCAGGAGATGGGCTGCCTGCCGCTGTGGACCTGCGCGCCGTACCAGGCGGGGCAGCGGCCGGGCTTTGGCGAGCAGATCGCCTGGGCCGAGAGCAACGCGATTGTGTTTGCCAATTCGGTGCTGGGCGCGCGCACCAACCGCTATGGCGACTTTGTGGATATTTGCGCGGCGCTGACGGGGCGGGCGCCGGCCAGCGGCCTGCACTTGGGCGCCAACCGCCGCGGCCAACTGCTTTTTCGGCTGCAGGGTATTCCGCAGCGCCTGCTGCATGAGGATGTTTTTTATGCGCTGCTGGGCTACCTGATTGGCGCGCGCAGCGGCAGCAAGATTCCGGTGATTGAGGGGCTGCCGCCGCAGACCACGGAGGACCAGCTGAAGGCGCTGGGCGCGGCGGCGGCTTCGTCGGGCGCGGTGGCCTTGTTTCACGCCATCGGCGTGACGCCGGAAGCGCCGACGTTCCCCGACGCCTTTCACGGCGGCCAGCCGGAAGCGACGGTGGCGGTGACGCTGGAGAGCCTGCGCCAGGCGCTGGGGCGCCTGAGCACGGCGCCGGACGGCGATATTGACGTGGTGGCCCTGGGCAGCCCGCACTTTTCGCTGCAGGAGTTTGAGCAGCTGCTGCCTCTGCTGCGGGCGCATGTGCCGCGGCCGGGGGTGGAGTTTATCGTGTGCACCAACCGCCTGGCGCTGGGCGCGCTGCAGCAGCGCGGCTGGCTGGCGGAGCTGCGGGCGGCGGGGGTGCAGGTGGTGGTGGATACGTGTGTGGTGGTGACGCCCATCGTGCGCGCGCGCCAGGGCGTGCTGATGACCAATTCGGGCAAGTTCGCGCATTACACGCCGGGCAACATTGGCCTGCAGGTGGTCTTCGGCAGCCTGCAGGAGTGCGTGCGCTCGGCGGCGGAGGGGCGGGTGTGGCGTGACGCGGGGCTGTGGGCCTAGGGCGCGGGCGGCGCGGCATGCCGCCATTTGAAGCGAAGGGCCGCGCCTTGATTGCGGGCCAGGCGCGAGGGACGGCGCTGGTGTTGGCTGAGCCGCTGAGCCTGTGGGGCGGCCTGGACCCGACCAGCGGGGAGATTATCGACCGGCGGCACCCGGATTCGGGGCGCAACGTGCGCGGGCGGGTGCTGCTGCTGCCGGCCGGGCGCGGTTCGAGCAGCGCCAGCAGTGTGCTGCTGGAAGCGGTGCGCCTGGGCAACGCGCCGGCGGCGATTGTGACGGCGGAGGCGGACGCCATTCTGGCGCTGGGCGCAGCGGTGGCGCGGGAGCTGTATGGCGACGCCCTGCCGGTGGTGGTGTTGGATCCTGGCGATTACGCGCGGGTGCGCGAGGGGCAGGAGGTGGTGGTGTTTGAGGATGGGCGGGTGGTGTGGGGGGAGGCGTGATGCGGGAGGCGCTGTACCGTTATGGCGCGCTGCACGCCTGGCAGGACGGCGCGGAGATGGCCAGGGGGTTGCTGGAGCTGTTTGCGGACATCTTGCCGGTTACGGCGGCGGACATGGAGCTTGCGGTGCAGCTTTTTGCGTAATATGGGCCACGAGGGGTGAAGGCGCGCGACGTGCTGCACGTTGCGGTGATGCGTAACCATGGGTTGACGCAACTTGTTTCTACGGATAAGCATTTTGACGAAGTTGGCGGGATTGTGCGTGTAGATCCGCGGGCGTTGGCGGATGGGGACGGGCAATGAATTGCCCTACTACGAACCTTTGGTGGGTGGCGGTGGGGGGACGGGCAATGAATTGGCCTACTACGAGGCTTTGGTGGGTGGCTGCGGTGGGGGACGGGCAATGAATTGCCCTACTACGAACCTTTGGTGGGTGGCGGTGGGGGG
>CAYLJW010000066.1:0-11614 GCA_964384155.1 uncultured Ardenticatenaceae bacterium | reverse complement strand
TGTCGCCGCAGACGATATTAGCCGTACGCATTCCCGACGCCACAATGGACGCCATGCGCCTGCCCCTGCGCTTCTTCGCCACGGCCAAGGCCAATGGCGCCGACATCCGCCCTTTCCACGAGGTAGTAGAGGTGCTCAAGCGCGATAATGTGGTGAACGGCGTGCGCGTGAAGGATCACACCAGCCTCAGAGAATATGATTTGACGGCGGATATCGTGATTAACGCCGCCGGGCCGTGGTCGGGCAAGGTCGCGCACTTGGCAGGCGTCGACGTACCCATTCGGCCTTCGCCCGGCGTGATGCTGGCGGTGCAAGGTCGCCTTTGCAACATGGTCATCAACCGCATGACGCCTTCAGGCGACGGCGACATCGTCGTGCCCCAGCGCATCCTGTCTGTTATCGGCACAAGCTCCTGGGTGGTCGACGATCCAGACGATTTGGGTCTGCCCAACGATCACGTCCAGCGCATGGTCGATGAGGGTTCGAAGATGATTCCCCTCATCCGCCAGGCGCCGTTCCGCGCGGCCTGGTCGGCTGCGCGACCGCTTATTGGGCCGCGCAGCGCCGACGCCGATAGCGGCCGTGAGCTGAGCCGCACTTTCAAGTGTTTCGATCACGCCGGCGAAGGGGTGCAAGGTTTTGTTACGATCACCGGCGGCAAAGCCACTACGCTGCGCGGAATGGCCGAGGCGACGGCCGATGTCGTCGTCGAGAAGCTTGGCCTAGATGCGCCGTGCCGCACTCGCGAGACCGTTCTGTTACCTTTCGAAGCCTACTACGCCTAAGGGGGCGCATCGTGATGCCTGAGAAAACGGTTACCTTCAAAGTCTTCCGTTATAAGCAGGGGCAAGATTCGCCCAGATATGACCACTTCGAAGTCACCGTAGATGAAGACACGACGGCGCTGATTGCGCTGCAAGCAATCCGGCGCGACTTCGACGACACGCTCACTTTGCGCCACTCTTGCCACCACGCCTCATGCGGCACATGCGCTATGCTAATCAACGGGCAAGAAGAGCTGTCTTGCGTGGTGAACGTGCTCGACCTGCAGACGGAAACGGTTGTGGTAGAGCCGCTGCGCAATATTCCGCTCATCAGCGACCTCGTCGTCGATATGAACGACTTCTACAGGCGCGTGAACCCTGCGCACCGCCCCTACATCCGGCAAAGTGAGTTCCTGCCTGATGCGGCGAAGCCAGACGGCATGGCGCTGTACACGCGCTTCGAGAACTGCATTGAGTGCGGCGCCTGCGTCTCCGCCTGCCCCATCATGGGTACCGACGAAGACTATTATGGACCGGCCGCCCTGGCCGCCGCCTGGCGAATTGTTGAGGAGCCGCGCGGTGAAGATCCGCAAGAAGCGCTGCGCTGGGTAGACAACGAAAAAGGCTGTTGGCGCTGTCATGTGGCTTACGAGTGTACCGAGGTCTGCCCTTCAGAAGTGGACCCGGGCGGCAAGATCATGGCCCTGCGCGGTGAGCTGAGCAAGCAGAAATTGCGTAACTTCTTTCGATTAGGTCGTCACTAGCCGATCAGGAGAGTCTGCCATGCATGAATCAACTGACCTCAAACCGCGCCGGCGCGTCCGGTCCAAAAACCCGATCCGCGCCTGGTTCGACGTACGCCGCGATAGGCTGGGATCGGTGGCCTTTGCCCTGAATCGGCTGACGGCCCTGGGCCTCACCTTATATCTGGCCATCCATCTAATCGCCTTGTTCAATCTCACGCGTGGGCCAGAATATTGGGATCCGTTTGTGTCCTTTGTGAAGTCGCCATTCTTCCTGGCGCTCGACGTGGTGCTCATCTTCGGCATCCTGTTTCACGGGCTAAACGGGCTGCGTGTCGGTCTGGTGGGCCTGGGCATCGGCGCTCGCAACCACCGCACCATGTTCTGGATCGTATCGGCGATCGGTTTCGTGTTGCTGGCCATCAGCGCATGGCTGGTCTTCACCATATAGGAAGCTGATTATGGCATACCACCCCGCGCAGCACCGAACACACACAGTCCGGCGTGAGGTGCGACAAGATCGCTCCGGCGCCATCTGGATCGTACAGGCTTTTAGCGGCGTCTTGCTCGTTCCACTGCTCCTATTACATATGGTTGCGCACCACTTCGTGGTGGACGGTGGGCTGAGAAATTTCGAGCAGGTCGTTGATTACATTTCGCATCCGGCGATCTTCGCCACTACGCTCATCTTTCTGATCGTCGGCATCATCCATGCAGCACTGGGTATCCGCGCCATCGTCATCGACCTCCGGCCGTCGCCCTCGGCGCGGCGCATCATCGACTGGGCCTTACTCGTCGTGTCAGTCGCAGCCATCGCCTATGGCATCTGGCTGGAAGTAACTATCGCCCGCATGTAGTCGGGGCTCAAATAGAGAGGGCGCCTCGGGCTGCCGTTGCGATCCCGTTGCGCTTGGGCAACGATCAGCACCGCATCCCCTGCGCCGCTGCAGCCATGGTCAATATCGTTATCGTATCCCACAGCTACCAGCTCGCCGCCGGCGTGCGCGAGCTGGCGCTGCAGATGGTTCAGGACAAGGTCCAGATCGCCATTGCCGGCGGCATCGACGATCCTGAGCAGCCGATTGGCACCGACGCCATGAAGGTACTCGACGCCATCCAATCGGTATTCACACAGGATGGCGTCCTGGTGCTCATGGACCTGGGCAGCGCGCTTCTCAGCGCCGAGACGGCCCTGGAGTTCCTGGAGCCTGAACAGGCAGCCCATGTGCGCATGTGCCCGGCGCCCCTGGTAGAAGGCGCATTGGCCGCTGCGGTTCAGGCCTCGGTCGGCGGCGATCTACAGGCTGTCTTTCAGGAGGCGATGGGCGCCCTGAACATGAAGCTGCAGCAGCAGCCGGCCCCAGCAACGCCCGCAGGCGGCGAGCCTGTGCCAGGTGAGCAGGTGCGCCTGACGGTGTCCAATCGTCTCGGCCTCCACGCCCGCCCGGCGGCGCGTCTGGTCTCCACCGCCACCCGCTTCCGCGCGACCATCGAAGTGCGCCTGGGCGCTAAGCGGGCCAACGCCAAGAGCATTAACCAGGTGGCTACGCTTGGCGCGCGACAGGGCGACGAGCTTGTGGTGATCGCCGACGGGCTCGACGCAGCCGATGCGCTGCAGGCCCTTGCGGACCTCGCCGCGGACAACTTCGGCGACCGCGACGAAGCGCGCGCCGCAGATGCACAGACGCCCGTGAGCAGCGCCGCAGCCGGAAAGGCGGCCGACCAGTTGACGGGTATTGGCGCATCGCCCGGAGTGGCCATTGGACCGCTGGCCCACTATCGGCCTACCCTGCCGCGCGTAATGGGGCAGCAGGCAGACGACCCGCAGCAAGAATGGGAGCGCCTGCAGGCGGCGATCCAGGCCACGATCGGAGAGATCCGGTCGTTGCGCAGCAGCATGGAGCAGAGCGGCAATCGCGCCGAAGCCGAGATCTTTACAGCGCACGAGCTGATATTGCGCGACCCGGAGCTCCAAGAAAAGGTGCGCGCCGCCCTCAACGACGATTTGATTGCGGCCCCAGGGGCCTGGCAGGCGCAAATCGAAGCCCTGGCCGCCGAATACCAGGCCCTTGACGACGACTACATGCGCGCTCGCGCTGGCGATGTGCTGGACGTGGGCCGGCGCGTATTGACCAGCCTGTTGGGCCTGGAGCCGCCGTCGCTAAATCTGGCGGCGCGTTCTATCGTCGCCGCCCGCGAGCTAACGCCCTCAGATACAGCGCGCTTCAATCCGGACATTGTGCTGGGAATTTGCACCGAGCTGGGCGGCGCTACGTCACACAGCGCCATTTTGGCCCGCGCAATGGGCATCCCGGCCATCGTCGGTCTTGGTGCAAAGCTCGCGTCAGTGGCCGAAGGCCAGACCGTGGCCATTGACGGTGCAGCCGGTACCCTGCGCCTGCGCCCAACGCCAGAAGAGATCGAGGCTGTTCAGCGGCGCAGCCGGCAGATCCGTCAACAGCAGGAGCGGCTCAATCTCAAGGCGCATGAAGCGGCGATCACCCTGGATGGCCGGCGCATCGAGATGGCGGCCAACATTGGCGGCCCGCGCGAAGTTGCCCTAGCCCTGCAGCGCGGCGCGGAAGGCATCGGCCTTTTCCGCACGGAATTCCTGTTTCATGACCGCGAATCGGCGCCGAGCGAGCAAGAGCAGGTCGCAGCCTATCGTGAAGTGGCCGAAGCCATGGAGCAGCGCCCGGTAATCATCCGCACTCTCGACGTAGGGGGCGACAAACCCTTGCCCTATCTCGACTTACAAGCTGAAGACAACCCCTTTCTTGGGTGGCGCGGCATTCGCTTTTGTCTGGATAACCCACAGCTCTTTCTGCCACAGCTACGCGCCATTCTCAGGGCCGGCGCCGGACACAACATCAAGATTATGCTGCCCATGATTGGCGCAATTGGCGAGGTTCGCGCGGCAAAGGAGCTGCTGCAGCAAGCCCGCGATCAACTGCGCTCGGAGGGCCAACCTTTTGACGACGAGATGCAGCTAGGCATTATGATTGAGGTGCCTGCCGCCGTCTCCATCGCCGATCAGTTGGCGCGCGAAGTCGATTTCTTCAGCATCGGCACCAACGACCTGACGCAGTACGTGATGGCGGCGGATCGTGGCAATGCTCGCGTCGCGGCGCTGGCCGACCCTCTACAGCCAGCCGTATTACGCGAAGTCGAGCGTACCATCACGATCGGGCATGAAGCGGGTATCTGGGTGGGCATGTGCGGCGAGCTTGCCGGCAACCCGCTGGCCACGGCCCTGCTCGTGGGCTTGGGACTGGATGAGCTGAGCATGAACGCTCCGGCCCTGCCCCAGGTTAAAGAGAATGTCCGCCGGCTGTCGGTCAGGGCGGCGCGGCAGCAGGCGGCTTCTCTGTTGCAGTTAAGCGACGCCCGCGCCGTGACGCAGGCTCTTGAGCAGATGCAGGCGCAGGATTCTGGCTAGCTAATCAGCCGGAATGTAACATCTTCGTGGCGCTCGGCGTAATAGCCCACCTCGAACTCTGAGCGAAAGAGGGCGACGATGCGGCCATCCTTATCCGTGGTGCGCAGCAACCCATAATCCCACGGCAGCGCCTCTACCTTGTCTGGTAGACCGTTTACAAACCGCGCCTGCTGGTAAGCAAGCGGCTCGAGCCTCGTGGGCACATTGTATTCTGCCTCCAGACGCGTGCGCACCACGTCGAACTGCAACGCGCCCACCACCGCCAGGATAGGGTCTCGACGGTTAGCGCCGGCCTCGACCAACACTTGCATGGCGCCTTCGGTCTCTAGCTGCTCCAGACCTTTGCGGAACTGCTTATACTTGCCCACATCAATATTGATTAGCCGCGCGAACTGTTCTGGCGGGAAGCGGGGGATGGGCGCGTAGTTAAACGGCGTCTCCAGGGTGAGCGTGTCGCCAATGGCAAAATCGCGGCGCGCGCCGGGTATACCGATAATATCTCCGGCATAGGCCAGATCGATCACTTCGCGGTCATCGGCAAAGAAGCGATAAGGCCGGGCCAGGCGCATTGTACTGCCCGTGCGGCTGTGAGTCACCGTCATATTGCGCTCGAACTGGCCGCTGCAGATGCGCAAGAAGGCCACGCTGTCGCGATGGCGCGGATCCATGTTTGCCTGAATCTTGAATACGAAGCCCGAGAAGGCGGTGGTGAAGGGATCGATGGCCCCTATATCGCTGGGATAAGCTCCCGGCGTTGGCGCCAAATCTACGAAGTCGTCCAGGAAAAGCTGCACGCCGAAGTTGGTCAGGGCGCTGCCAAAGTAGACCGGAGTTTGTCTGGCGGCGCGGAAAACCTGCAAATCAAACTCGCGCAGCTCGTCCAGCAGCCCAATGTTCACCATCAGGTCGTCTAGCTGAACTGAGCCCAATCCCTGGCTGATGCGCGGGTCATCGATGGTGGTAATTGTTTCAGGCGAGACTGTCTGGTTATGCACGGTGCGGTCGAACAGGTGCACATGCTCACTCTTGCGTTCAAACACACCCAGGAAGCGGTCGCCGTCGCCGATGGGCCAGTTCATGGGCACCGGCTCCATTTGCAGCACCGTTTCAATTTCGTCCAGCAGCGCCAGCGGGTCGCGCGCCGGCCGGTCCAGCTTGTTGATGAAGGTAAAGACGGGAATATTGCGTTGGCGACAGACATCAAATAGTTTGAGGGTCTGTGGCTCCACGCCTTTTGCCGCGTCGAGCACCATCACAGCGCTGTCCACGGCCATCAGCGTGCGGTAGGTGTCTTCCGAGAAGTCCTGGTGGCCCGGTGTATCGAGCAGATTGATCACGCGCTCCTTGTAGGGGAATTGCAGCACAGTCGAGGTAATCGAGATGCCGCGTTCCTGCTCCATGGCCATCCAGTCCGACGTCGCGCTGCGCTGGTTGCGGCGCGCACGCACACTTCCGGCCAGGTGGATGGCCTTGCCGTAAAGCAGCAGCTTCTCAGTTAGCGTGGTTTTGCCCGCATCGGGATGCGAGATAATGGCAAAAGTGCGCCGCGCCGCGATCTCACTTGCGGGTGCGGGCTGTGTCCCGTCATCATTCATATTCGTTTAATTCCTGGGCAGTTGGTCTTGGAGCCAGCCCCTAAGCCGAACTCAGGATGCTGCGCGCAATGACCAGGCGCTGGATTTCGCTCGTTCCTTCGCCGATGGTCATCAGGCGCGTGTCGCGGTAGATGCGCTCGACAGGAAATTCACGGCTGTAACCATAACCGCCGTGGATTTGAATGGCATTGCGGCAGACTCGTTCACTCACCTCGGTGGCAAAGAGCTTGGCCATAGCCGCTTCTTTTGTGAAGCGCTTGCCACTCTGTTTTTGCCAGGCGGCGTAATAGACCATCAGGCGCGCCGCCTCGATTTCCGTCGCGGCATCTGCCAGCATCCATTGGATTGCCTGATAGTTGGCGATGGGCTGGCCAAACGCCTGGCGCTCCTGTGCGTAGCCCAGGGCCGCCTCATAGGCTGCCTGCGCCAGGCCTACGGCCAGCGCGCCAATGCCAATTCGGCCATGATCCAGCGTCTCAAGCGTTTGCTGCAGGCCGCGCCCTTCAGCGCCAAGCAAGTTTTCTGCCGGTACGCGCACGTTTGTGAAGTTGACGGCATGCGTCGGCGAGCCTTTTAGGCCCATCTTTTTCTCCGGCGGCCCAATATTCACCCCCGGCGCGTCGCTGGGCACGAGAATGAGGCTTAGGCTTCTACTGCCGCCCTCAGGGTCCGTGCGACATAAGACCACCATCACATCCGATATCGACGCATTGGTCATCCACATCTTGTTGCCGTCGATGTGCCATTCGTCGCCGTGGCGCACGGCCCGCGTGCTCACGCCGCCCTGCAGGTCTGAGCCGGCGCCCGGCTCGGTGAGCGCCAGGCAGCCCAACTGGCCCTGGCCCCCGGTGAGCGGCGGCAGCCAGCGCTCGCGCTGCTCATCGCTGCCGTAGCGCACGATGGGCCCAAGCGCCAGGCCGTTGTGCGCAGCAATGGCCAAAGCCGTAGAGCCGCAACCCCAGCCCAGCTCTTCGATGGCAATGGCCGCGCTGATAGCATCCACCTCGGCGCCACCGTACTCCACCGGCGCTTCCAGGCCCAGGAGTCCTAATGGGCCCATCTTTTTAACCGCCTCCCAGTTAAAGCGCGCCTGTTCGTCTATCTCCGCTGCGCGCGGTTTCACCTCGGCGGCCACAAAGCGATGCACCACCTCGCGAAACTGTTTTTGTTCGTCGTTCAATGAGAAATCCATGATTGCTCCTGATCAGCCAGCGCTTGCCGGCAAGAATGACAAGGGTTGCCTCAGGCGAAAGGTCGCCGCTGCACCGATTTTAGCAATCTTGACTGTCTGCTCCAAGCGCGCCCGCGCACTGGCAGGCGTTCGCCGCGCTGCGTTGAAGCTTTGGGCGCTACATGGTTTAATAAACCTTTGAGTAAGACAGATATACGGTTGAAGGCAACCAACTATGACGGCCCCAAACTTTCTAAAGCGCTCGGCCGACCGCATGAAGCAGCGTCTGGGCATCATCGCCCTGTTACTCGGCGCCATGTGGTTTCTAGAGCTAATCGATATTGTGGTGTTGGACCAGGTCCTGAACAGCTTTGGTGTTCGACCCCGACATGAATCCGGACTACTTGGTATTGTGCTCATGCCCTTCCTTCATGCGGGGCTTGAGCATCTCGCGGCTAACAGCATACCTTTCCTGGTGTTGGGTGGCTTCATTATCTGGCGCCGCATTGCCGATTTCGTTACGGTGACGATCGGCGCCAGTCTGCTCGTCGGGCTGCTCATCTGGCTGGTGGGTTCATCCAACGCCGTCTACATTGGCGCCAGCGGCCTGGTCTTTGGCTACTTTGGCTTTCTGGTCTTCCGCGCCTATTTCGAGCGCAGCGTCCATTCATTGGGCGTGGCCATGCTGGTGATCATGCTTTATGGCGGCCTTATTGCCGGCGTGGTGCCGCGCAGCAACGGCGTTTCCTGGGAGGCGCACCTGTTTGGCTTTCTCAGCGGCGCGCTTTGCGCGCGGCTGCTGGCCCGGCCGGCCATCGCCGAGGAGCCGCCGCTGGTCATTCTGTCGCCCGACGACGATTAGCCTTACAACACACACCGGCGGCCTTCAGCCCCGCACATGAGGAGAGTCTAACCATGGCAAGTGAGCCGGGAGCGTACCATGTCACAATCATCGGCGGCGGCATCAGCGGCCTAAGCGCGGCCTGGTTTTTGCAGCAGGCCGCGCAGCCCGGCTCCAGGCCCGTGCGCTACTCGCTGCTGGAAAAGTCCGCGGCTTGGGGCGGCAAAATTCACACCGAGCAGGTAGTAAGCGCCGCTTCACAGCCGTTCATCGTCGAGGGCGGGCCCGACTCGTTTATCACGCAGAAGCCCTGGGCCTTACAGTTGGCGCGCAGCCTGGGCCTGGAAACCCGCCTATTGCCGACCAACGACCATCTGCGCCGTACGTACGTGCTGCACCGCGGCCGGCCCACGCCATTGCCCGACGGCGTGCTGCTCATTGTCCCCACGCGCTTCCTGCCGTTTGCTATGTCGCCGCTGATTTCGCCTCTTGGCAAGCTGCGCATGGGCCTCGACCTGGTGATCCCGCCGCGGCGCGATGGCGACGACGAAACGCTGGCCGATTTTGTGACCCGGCGCCTTGGCGCTGAGGCGCTCGACAAGATCGCCGAGCCGCTGCTTTCGGGCATTTACAATGCGGAGGCCGAAAAACAAAGCATGCTGGCAACCTTTCCCCGCTTTCTCCAGATCGAACAAGAGCATGGCAGCCTGATCCGCGGCATGCTAGCGTCGCGCCGCGCGCGCACCAGCCAGCCCAAGCTGGCTGCGCCCGGCGAGCCGCTGTCCATGTTCATCTCTTTCAAAGGCGGCATGCAGGAGCTGGTGGCCGAGCTGCACAGCCGCCTGACGGGCGATTGCCGTCTGCAAACAGGCGTGCAGTCGGTTCACAGGCGCGCAGCGGACGGAAACCGTCGATACGTCGTCTCCCTCGACGACGGGAGCAAACTGGTCAGCGATGCGGTCATTCTAGCCATACCGGCCTATATGGCGGCGAAACTGCTGCACGGCCTCGCCCCCAGCGCAACGCCTTTGTTAAACGGCATCCGCTATGTCAGCACCGGCACAATCTCGCTTGGTTACCGCACCGCGGACGTAAACCATCCCTTGGACGGTTTTGGCGTGGTGATACCGCGCACCGAAGCGCGCCATATCAATGCCATCACCTGGACTTCGACCAAATTCCACGAGCGCGCGCCGCAGGATCATATCCTGCTCCGCGCGTTCTTCGGCGGCTCGCGCACGCCACACATGATGCACAAGACGGACGACGAGCTGCTGTCCCTGGTGCTGGGCGAGCTTGCGGCCATTATGGGCCTCGATGCCGCGCCCCTCTTTCATAAGATCTTCCTCTATTTCGACGCCAATCCGCAGTACGACGTGGGCCATCTTGAGCGCGTGGCGGCCATCGAGCGCGCCCTGCCCCCTGGCGTGTACGTGACAGGCAGCCCATATCGCGGCATCGGAATTCCTGATTGCGTTCTTCAGGCCCAGCAGACCGCTGAGCGCTTGCTAAATGAGCTCCCGCCGCGCTTTTGACTGTCACCGGCCAACAGCTATAATCACTAGCGCATGTATAGATTTAGTAAGATTTCCACCGTTTTCGTTAGACTTTGACCATGCGTAATCGCATTCCGGAGCCACAAGATAGGTGGCTGACCCTGAGCAAAGCGGCCGAACAACTCAATATTCATCCCACCACCCTGCGCCGCTGGGCCGATAACGGCAACATACCCGTGATACTCACGCCGGGAGGCCATCGTCGCTTTGCCCTCTCAGATCTGGCGCGCTTTGCGGCGGGGCGCCATGGCCTACAAGGCATCCAGGATGTGGGCGAAATGTGGCTGAATGAAGCTGTCACGCAGACGCGGCGCGAGCTTGTGCTTCACCGTGATGATAACTGGCTGGCAGTCCTGGACGACGAGATGCGCCTCCGCCACCGCGAGCTGGGCCGGCAGCTCATGGGCCTCATCCTGCGCTACTTATCTGCTGAAGAGGGCGAAGATCTACTGCGCAGCGCGGCCGAGATCGGGCGGCAATACGGCAGAATTGCCCTCGAGGCGCCGCTGCCCCTTTCGCAGGCCCTACGGGCCTCTATCTTCTTTCGCCACACCTTGGTGGAGAGCGCCCTGCATCTGCCGGACCATAGCGCTGTGGACGCCGAAGCCAGTCTGCGCCTGCTTCGCCGCGTAAACATGCTGCTCAATACCGTCCATCTGGCAATTGCCGAGGTTTATGATGCCGCTTTCTCAGATAGCCTGTCTGGGTCTTAGCCATCAATCCGCGCCGCTTGAGCTCCGAGAGCGCGTTACCCATGCTCTGGTGCAAGAGGAGCACCTCTGCCCCGCAGACCTGCCAGCGCCGCTCGCCGCGATTTCCGAAGTCGTACTGCTGACCACCTGTAACCGCATTGAGCTTTATGCCGCCGTCAACCCTGATGTACCCGATGCACGCCAGCTCTTAGTCGACTACCTGGATCTGCATCACAGCGCCCCGGCGCTGCATGATTGTCTAATCTTCCGCAGCGGCGAGGCCGCCGCCCAGCACTTGCTGCGCGTTGCCAGCGGCCTGGAATCGCAGATATTGGGCGAAACCGAGATTCTCGGCCAGGTCACCGGCGCGTTCATGCAGGCCACCGGCGCCGGCACGATTGGCCCCCTGCTCACAACCCTGTTTCGCGCCGCGATTCGCGCCGGCAAACGAGCGCGAGCCGAAACGGCGATTAGCAGAAATCCCCTTAGCGTGGCATCCGCGGCAATTGCCCTGGCGGATCGGCGCCTGGGGACGCTCCAGCATCGCAGCGTGCTGATCGTCGGGTTGGGCCAGATGGGCCAGCTTGCCCTCAGCGCGCTGCGCCAGCGGGCAGTAACGCGCATCGCTTTGGCAAATCGCGACGTCGAACGCGCCAACCGCCTGCGCCGCAGTCCACAAGAACTAGTCTTCTCGCTGGAGAACCTTCCACGGGCCATCATCGCCGCCGACGTCATGTTCACGGCAACGGCCTCGCCAGGGTACCTCATCGACCGGCGCACGGTGGCGCAGGCGATGGAGGCGCGCGCCGGCCG
>CAYLJW010000065.1:0-12008 GCA_964384155.1 uncultured Ardenticatenaceae bacterium | reverse complement strand
TGGGCGAATATGTCGCCGCCTGCATTGCCGGCGTCTTTAGCCTGGAAGACGGCCTCAAGCTCGTGTGTGCGCGTGGCCGCCTGATGGACTCCCTACCGCAGAACGGCGCGATGGCGGCCCTTTTTGCCTCCGAAGCGCGCGTGGCGCAAGCCATTGCGCCCTACGACGATCGCCTGGCCATTGCCGCCATCAACGGCGCTACCAACATCGTCATTTCGGGCGATGATCGCGCCGTGCAGAACGTCGTCGCAGCCCTGGAGGCCGAGGGGGTCCAACACCGGCTGCTGGCTGTGGGCGCTGCCGCCCATTCACCGCTCCTGGAGCCGATCCTGGAGGCTTTTGCTCAGACAGCGGCCGAGATCCGCTACAACACACCCACAATTGGGCTGATCTCCAGCCTCACCGGTCAACCGCTAGAGCAGGTCGACGCCGCCTACTGGCGCACACATCTGCGCCAACCCGTGCGCTTCGCCGACGCCTTAGAAACAGTCTACCGACAGGGCCACCGCCATTTTCTGGAAATCGGTCCGGCGCCTGTGCTGTGCGGTATGGGCCAGCGTATCCTGCAAGATGACGACAGCACGGTCTGGCTGCCCTCACTGCGTCCGGAGTGGGAAGACTGGCAGCAGATGCTGGAGAGCGTGGCCACGCTCTATACGGTGGGCGCAACCATCGATTGGGAGCAATTCGACCAGCCTTATCGCCTCCAGCGGCTGCCGCTGCCCACATATCCCTGGCAGCATCAATCCTATTGGCTGGAAGAGCTCAGCTCCGAGCGATCTGCGCCGGCTGCTTCGGAAATGACCCTGTGGGAGACGGTCGTCGCCGCCGGAGATCACCAGGCAGATCACGGCCCAATCAACCTCGATCTCGACGCCTATCAGCGTCGCGAGGAGACCTTGCAGCGTCTGGCGACGGCCTACATACTGGAGGCGCTCCAAACGCTGGGCGCTTTTACCCAGCCGGGCGAAACGTACACGGTCGATTCGCTGCTAGGCCACTGCCAAATTGAGCCTGCCTACAACGGCCTTATGTCCCGCTGGGTAGAGACGTTGGCCCAGGAAGGCCTGCTAGAACAGAACGACGGGACTTTCGTCAATCCTGCTCCCTTTCCTCGAATGGATCGAGAAGCGCTGCTCCAGGAAGCGCTTGCCATTTCTAGCGATGGACCAGAACTGCCGCTTTATGTAGCCCGTTGCGGCCAAAAATTAACGGCCGTACTCACCGGCAGTGAAAGCCCGCTCGCAACGCTGTTCCCCGATGGCTCTTACGAAACAGCCGACTATCTCTATCACAAATCAGCGCCGGCCCGCTACGGTAATGGCATCGCCAGAGAGCTCACTGAAGCAGTTGCACGCCACTTTGCCGGCCGGCTGAAGCGTAAACCGCTACGAGTTTTGGAAGTGGGCGCCGGCACTGGCGGCACCACGGCCGCGTTATTGCCCGTGCTACCCAGAGAAGATACCCACTATACATTTACGGATCTGTCGGAATTCTTCTTCGCCCGTGCCGCAGAACGCTTTGCTGCCTACCCCTTCCTGCGCTATGGCCTGCTGAACCTAGAAGACGACCCACAGGCGCAAGGCTACGGGCGGCACAGCTTCGACCTGCTCGTGGGCGCCAACGTCTTCCACGCCACGCAGGACCTGGGCCGGGCTCTGGACAATGCCTGCTCGTTGCTGGCGCCAGGTGGCCTGCTCTTGCTCTATGAAACGACGCAACACCCTACCTGGTTCGAGGTGTCCATCGGCCTGATCGAAGGCTGGAGCCGCTTCGACGACGACTGGCGTCAGGGTAATCCGCTGCTGACGCCGGCCAAATGGCGTGAAGCGCTGCTGACGAAAGGTTATAGCGCCGTCCAGATCTGGCCCGAAGCTGGATCGGCCGCAGAGGCCCTGGGCGTCCATATCGTACTCGCGCAAACGCCCGCCGCCGACCTGCACGACGAGCGCCGCGAGGAGATGCCCGCCCTGGCTGCCGAGATAGAGCACCGCTCTCCGCAAACGCCCGTCTCCGGTGCTGCTGGCGCTGTGGCCGAGCTCCAGGAAGCGCTGCCTGCCGCTCAGCTCGATTGGCTCGTCGACTACGTCCGCCGACAAGTATTAAAGGTGACGCGATCCGATGCGGCGCGCACCATCGGCCGGCGCGACCGGCTGATGGACCTCGGCGTGGATTCGCTTATGGCCCTGGAGTTAAGAAGCTCACTTAGCAATGGCCTGGGCCTGGACCAGGCGCTGCCGGCCACGCTGATATTTGACTATCCCACCGTCGAGGCCATCGCCGCCCTTTTGCGGGAGGCGCTGTTTGGCTCGAGCGACGAGCCGCAGCCGGTCTCCGAGGCGGAGGTAGTAGTTGGCGCCACGACTTCTGTCGCAGACCTCTCAGAAGAAGAGGTCGAAGCGCTGTTGCTGAAAAGGTTTGGAGATATTTCATGACTGTTGGACCCGAGCAATCTGGTGAACTATCCCCCTTAAAACGAGCTTTCTTGGCCCTGGAGAAAATGCAGGCCAAATTAGATGCGATCGAAGAAGCTCGTCGCGAACCCATTGCCATTATTGGCATGGGCTGTCGTTTCCCCGGCGCCGCAGATCCAGAAGCTTTCTGGCAGTTGCTGCAGAGCGGCGGCGACGCCATTCGCGAAGTCCCGCCCGATCGCTGGGATATCGACGCTTATTACGATCCAGATCCCGACGCGCCCGGTAAGATGTCTTCGCGCTGGGGCGGCTTCCTGAACCAGGTTGACCAATTTGATCCCCACTTTTTCGCCATCACGCCGCGCGAAGCCGTCAGCATGGATCCGCAGCAGCGGCTGCTTTTAGAAGTAGCCTGGGAAGCGCTCGAAGCTGCAGGTATTGCACCCGACCAACTCTACGGCAGTCGAACCGGCGTCTTTCTAGGTTTGGTGAACAGCGACTACAGCCAGTTGCAGCTAGCCGGCGGCGATGCCAGCCGCCTGGACGCCTACTTCGGCTCTGGCGGCGCCCACAGCATTGCTTCCGGACGCCTCTCTTACTTCCTTGGCCTGCAGGGACCCAGCATCTCCATCGACACCGCCTGCTCGGCGTCTCTGGTATCCGTGCATCTGGCCGTGCAGAGCCTGCGCCAGGGAGAGTGCAACCTGGCCCTGGCCGGCGGGGCAAATGTCATTCTCGTGCCAGAGACCACCATTGCCCTCTCTAAGTTTCATATGCTGGCGCCCGACGGTCGCTGCAAACCCTTTGATGCACGCGCAGATGGCTTTGTGCGCGGTGAGGGGTGCGGCCTGGTCGTGCTTAAGCGCTTGTCTGATGCACTGGCCGCCGGCGACCGCATCGTGGCTGTCATCCGCGGCAGTGCGGTTAACCAGGACGGCCCTAGCAGCGGCCTTACGGCGCCTAACGGGCCGGCGCAGGAAGCCGTGATCCGCGAAGCGTTGGCCAATGGCGGCGTAGACCCGGCCGACGTCACATTTGTCGAAGCGCACGGAACCGGCACGGCGCTGGGCGACCCTATCGAGGTACAGGCCCTGGCTGCGGCGCTGGGGCGTGAACGAGCCAGGCCCGTCCTGCTCGGCGCTGTGAAGAGCAACATCGGCCACCTGGAGTCGGCGGCAGGCATTGCCGGCTTAATGAAGGCGGCAATGACCCTGCAGCGCGGCGAGATCCCGCCCACGTTGCATTTACAGCAGAACAACCCATTTATTCCCTGGGAAAAGCTCCCTGTAGACGTGCCGACCGAGACCATGCCCTGGCCTGCCGGCGCACCTCTCGTCGCCGGTGTAAGCTCCTTTGGCTTCAGCGGAACGAACGCGCATATCGTGCTGAGCGCCCACACGACGCCGCCCGACGTTTTCCAGCTAGAGCCCAGCACTTCGCTGCAACTGCTCACCTTATCTGCCCACAGCTCCGACGCTCTGGACGAGCTGGCCCAACGTTATCATGATTACCTGGCGGCCGCGCCGTCCGATCTTTCCCTGGCAGACATGGCCTATACGGCCAACAGTGGGCGGGCGCACCTGGAATACCGGCGAGCGTTGCTGGCCGCTTCCACGGCCCAGGCGCAGCGGCAGCTCGCCGCCCTTGCCGCCAGAGAAATTACAGACGGCGTCATCGCCGGCCGCGCGCCGGCCGGGAGCAGCCCTAAAATCGCCTTCCTCTTCACCGGCCAGGGCGCACAACACGCCAACATGGCACGGCAGTTATACGACAGTCAGCCCACCTTCCGCGAGGTCCTGGACCAGTGCGCAGAGATTCTAAGCACGTATCTCGACGTGCCTTTGCTAGACGTGATTTTTGCCGACACAGCAAGCTCTGGTGCACTGCAGAATGGTCCGAGCCAACTTCCAGATTCCAGTCTCCTGCACCAGACAGCTTACACCCAACCGGCTCTGTTTGCCGTCGAGGTGGGCCTAGCGCGGCTGTGGCAATCCTGGGGCGTGCAGCCCGATTTCGTGATGGGCCACAGCGTAGGCGAGCTTGCGGCCGCTTGTATTGCCGGCGTCTTCAGCCTGGAAGACGGCCTGAAACTCATTGCCGCCCGCGGCCGTTTGATGCAAAGGCTGCCTGCGGGCGGCGCCATGGCCACCGTCTTTGCCGCCGAAGCAGAGGTCGAGGCGGCCATCGCGCCCTTTAAGAACGAGGTCGCCATTGCCGCCCTGAATGGCCCAGAAAGTGTGGTCATCTCAGGCGAGGACGTGGTGGTGCAAACCGTGCTCGATGCCCTTCGATCCAGGGGTATTCGCTCGCGTCCCCTGAATGTGTCGCACGCTTTCCATTCACCGCTTGTGGAACCTGTGCTTGACGAATTCGAGCAAATAGCCGCCGCAGTGCGCTACAAACGGCCGGCTATCAGGCTCATTTCCAACGTCACCGGCCGGCTAGTCGCCGCCGATACGATGGCCAACGCCGCCTATTGGCGCGAGCATATGCGGCGACCCGTGCAATTCTCTGCCGCCATCGAGGCGCTGCACGCCCAGGGCGTCGCCTTATTTGTAGAAATAGGTCCGAACCCCGTTCTATGCGCCATGGGCCGGCGCTGCCTGCCCGATGGCGTCGGCGTCTGGCTGCCTTCTTTGCGCCAGGGCCGCGATGATCAGGCCCAGATCCTGCAAAGCCTGGCCACCCTGTATGTGCACGGCGCAGCCATCGACTGGAGCAGTTTCTACCAGGACAAACCGCGACGTCGCCTATCCTTGCCTACGTATGCCTTCCAGCGCCAACGATATTGGATCGAGGCGGCTCGGCCCAGGTCGCGGCTGCTGATGACACCGGGCTCAGACAGTGCGATCCATCCGCTTCTGGGTCACCGGCAGGCTTCTCCTCTTAAACATCGACAATACACGGCTGAGCTGCGCAGCGATGATTTTGACTTTCTTGCTGACCATCGCGTGCATGGCGTAGCCATCTTGCCTGCCGCCGCCGTGATCGAGATGGCTCTGGCAGCGGGCGCCGACCAATCTGGCGGTCAACCCTACTGCGTTGAGGACCTGATCATCCACGAAGCTCTCGTCGTGCCCGATGATAAGGGCCGCTTAACGCAATTCATCGTCACCCCCGATGACCAGCAGCAGGCCAGCTTCGAGATTTACAGCGTTGAAATCGATGGCGCTGCAAGCGGCCAGGAAGAATGGCGCCTGCACGCCGCCGGCAGGCTGACGCCCGCCGCAGCGCAGACGGCGCCCGCCGGCCGTGACCCACACAACAGCCTGGACCAGATCCGCGCCCGCTACACGGAGCAGATCACAGCCGCCGACCATTATCGACGCCTTGCGGATCGGGGCCTCGACTTTGGCGCCAGCTTGCGTGGCGTCGCGAACATCTGGCGTCGCGATGGCGCAGCCCTGGCCCAGATTCAGCGCCCCGCCGGCCACACGCTGCAGGCCGCGGCCGTCCAGTTTCCGCCGGCTCTGCTGGATGCGTGCCTGCAAACGCTCGCCGCGGCCATTCCTGCTAATGGCGACACGGAAGCCTATCTACCCTTCAGCCTGGATAGCTTCCAGATCTTCGCTGCCCCCGGGCCGGAGCTGTGGTCCCACGCCACGCTGCGCTCGCTGTCCAACGGGCACGCGCTGACCGGAGACGTGACCATCTTGGACCCGGAGGGCCACATCGTGGCGGAGCTACACGGCCTGCATCTGCGGCCCGCCGCACGCGAGCGCCTCAACGGCGCGGCTGCCTACGAGCGCGACGGGCTGCTTTACGAGCTGCTGTGGCAGCCGCTGGGCGGGCGGGTCGAGACCGCGGCCGTCGCCGGCCATGTCGCGGCACAATTTGAGACAGTCGCCCGCGAAGAGGATTTGGCCGCCCACTACGAATTGCTGGATGGGGTAAACCAATTAGCCACAGCCTACATTCACCGGGCCTTTGTACGCCTCGGCTGGCGCCTGCAGCCGGGCCAGCTCGCGGAAACCGCCGCCATGGCAGAACAGTTAGGCGTGGCTGCGCAACACCGCCGCCTGTTCAGGCGCTTCCTGCACATTCTGGCTGAAGACGACATCCTCGAGGCAACGCCTGATGCCTGGCGTGTGTGTCGCACCTTGACTCCCGCCGATCCTCAGGAACTCCTCGAAGAGCTGCTTTCGCGCACACCGGCGTCGCAACCGCAGTTGGCTGTCACGCGCCGTTGCGGCGAGCAGCTCGCCGAGCTGCTCGCCGGGCGAGCCGATGCCCTGCAGATCTTATTTCCCGACGGCTCCTTAGAGCAAGTCGACGAGCTCTATCGCCACACCCCAGAAGCGCGCGCCTTTAACCGCCTGGCGCAGAGTGCGGTGACCGAAATCGTAGCCAAACGATCCGGCGACGAAACCCTGCGCATCCTAGAAATTGGTGCGGGTTCGGGCGGTACGACCTCATACCTCTTGCCGCTGCTGCCGCCGGAGCGCACCGACTACCTATTCACCGATATATCCCCCTTGCTCGTCTCAAAGGCCGAGAGCCGCTTTCGCGACGCCCCCTTCCTACGCACCCAGGTGCTGGACATCGAGAAGGAGCCCGCTGCCCAGGGCCTGGCCGGCCAGCAATTTGACCTGATCCTGGCGGTCGACGTGCTGCATGCCACTGCAGATTTGCGCCAGTCGTTGCGTCACGTCCGGGAGTTGCTGGCGCCAGACGGCTTCCTTCTGATCATGGAGGAAACCGAGCCGAAGCGGTGGATCGATATCAGCTTTGGCCTGACCGCAGGCTGGCAGCGCTTTAGCGACGCGCAGCTGCGCGTCGACTCTCCCCTCATCTCTCGCAGCCAGTGGCTCGACCTGCTGGCCGATACCGGCTTCGCCGGCGCTGTCGTCGCCCCGGCAGAGGCCACGGCCTCGAGCCACGCCCTAATCCTGGCGCGCCCTGCGCCGCTGCGGGCCACAGATACCTGGCTTATCTTCGCAGATGACCAGGGCCTTGGTCAGAGCCTGGCAGAACAGTTGCGCGCCGCCGGCGACCGCTGCCTGTTGGTCTCGGCCGGCGCGAGCTACGCGCAGCTAGGGCCAACGCAGTGGCGGGTCGATCCCACGCGACCCGAGCAGTTCCAAAAGCTGCTTGAAGCTGTTGGACGTGAGCAGGCCAAAGAGGCAGACGGGCCGCCTCTGGGCATTATTCATCTGTGGGGCCTCGACGTCGCACCGCCGCCGCAGACCGGCTCGTTAGATCCCGACCAGGCGCGGGCTCTCGGCAGCGCCCTGTACCTGGTACAGGCTCTGGGGAGCAGAGACGCCTGGCCCAGCGCCGCTATGGCCCGCCTCTGGCTGGTCACCTGCGGTGCGCAGCCTGTAGACCCGGCGCTGCCCACACCGCTGCAAATAGCCCAGGCGCCGATCTGGGGTATGGGTCGAGTTATTGAGTTAGAGCATCCCGAGCTACACTGTGTGCGCATCGACCTGGATGCCTCTGTAGCGCCAGCGATGCAGGCGCAAACGCTCCTGGCAGAGCTGGCCACAGGCGATGGCGAAAGCCAGGTCGCCATCCGGCGCCATGTGCGATACGCGCCGCGCCTGGCGCGTCTTAATCCGCCTGCCCCACGCGCGAACGAGTCACAGCCCGACGGTCATCTGCTCCATTTGGTCACGGCCGGCAGCGGTGTGTTGGACGACATCTCCTGGCAGCCAGCCACTCATCGTGCGCCGGGACCCGGCGAAGTCGAAATCAGCGTGCGCGCCGCCGGTCTCAACTTTCGGGACGTCTTGAACGCCCTTGCCATGCGCAGCGATAGCGACCCGCTGGGCAGTGAATGTGGCGGGGTCGTTGTAGCTGTCGGGGCCGGGGTGAGTCACGTGGCCGTGGGTGACGAGGTGATGGCGGTCGCCCCCGGCAGCTTCGCTTCGCGAGTAACCACCAGCGCCGATCTGGTGGTGCGCAAAGCAGCTCATTTAACCTTTGCCGAAGCCGCTACCTTCCCGATGGCTTTTCTTACGGCTCAATATGCGCTCATGCGCCGGGCGCAGTTGCGTAAAGGCGAGCGCGTTTTAATCCACGCAGCAGCCGGCGGCGTGGGCATGGCTGCCGTGCAGTTAGCGCAGCGCGCCGGCGCCGAAATCTTTGCCACGGCCGGTAGCCCAGAGAAGCGGGCGTTACTCCGCTCATTAGGCATTGCGCATGTTATGGATTCGCGATCGCTAGACTTTGTCGACGAAGTGCTGGCTGCCACAAGGGGTCAGGGCGTCGACGTTGTGTTGAATTCGTTATCCGGTGAATTCATCCCCGCCGGGCTCTCACTGCTCGCCGACAGAGGCCCTGGTGCGCCGCCAAGCCGCTTTCTGGAAATCGGCAAACGCGATATCTGGAGCCATGAGCAGGTCGCTCAGGTGAAACCCCACGCCGCGTATCATGTGATCGATCTTTCGGCCATCATGGTCGAAGATCGGGACCTTGTACGCGAGCTGTTTGCGGAAATGGTGATGGCCATAGAGGCGAGGGATATCCATCCCTTGCCTCTACAAACCTTCTCGCTCGAAGATGCCCCTGCCGCTTTCCGCTACATGGCCCAGGCGCGCCATGTCGGAAAAATCGTGATCACCGCGTCGTCTGCGCAATCGGCGGCCACCACCTTAATCACCGGCGGCTTATCCGGGCTCGGTCTGCTGACGGCGCAATGGCTGGCCGAGCAAAGTGCGCGCGACGGAACGAGCTGCTGCCTAGTTCTTATGGGACGCAGTCGGCCTTCAGAAGCGACGCGTCAGGCCATTGCCCAGATGGAGCAGGCTGGCGCACGGGTCGTGGTCGTTCAGGGAGATGTTTCCCAGCGCGATCAGCTTTCCGCCACTCTGGCCAACATCGAAGCGACGATGCCGCCCCTGCGCGGCATCATTCACTGTGCTGGTCTGCTCGACGATGGCGTTTTGTTGCGTCAGGAGTGGTCTCGCTTCAGGCGGGTGCTGGCGCCTAAGGTCGATGGCGCTTGGAACCTGCATGTGCTAACGCGCGATAAACCGCTCGACTTCTTTGTGCTCTTTTCTTCGGCGGCGGCCCTCTTTGGCTCTTCGGGCCAGAGCAACCACGCCGCGGCCAATGCCTTTCTCGACGCCCTGGCGCACCACCGCCGCGCTAAGGGCATGCCAGCGCTGAGCATTAACTGGGGTGTCTGGTCGGAAATAGGCGCGGCGGCTGAGCGCAACGTTGGCCAGCGTCTGGCCGGCCAGGGCGTCGGGGTCATCACACCCGAGCAGGGATTACAGCTTTTGCAACATCTGATGGCGGCGCCGGTGACCCAGGCCGCCGCGCTAGCAGTGGACTGGCCGCGCTATCTGCAGCAATTTGTGCCCGGTTCGATTCCAACGTGGCTATCGTTGCTTTCCGCCGAGAAGGCAGCGGCACTGGGCAGCGGCCGGGCGCAAGACAGCGGGCCGGCGCAGGAGAGCGCCGTACCTCCGTTTTTGCAACAACTGCTTGCCGCCCCCACGAACCAGCGACGAGACATGCTGCTTAACTTCATAAACGATCAGGTAATCAAAGTCATTGGGCTTGCTTCGGGACAACTGATCGATGTCCGCAAGCCGCTCAATGAGCTGGGCCTGGACTCTCTAATGGCGGTTGAGCTGCGCAACCTGCTCGGCGCCGGCCTGGACATCAAGCGCCCGTTGCCGGCCACCCTTGTTTTTGAATATCCTACGATTGACGCCCTGACAAGCTATCTAGGAGGAGAGGTGCTGGGCCACGTAGAGGGGGCTAGGCATGCGCCTGAAGAAATGGTAATGGCCGGCGAAATCGACCAGATCGAAGGTTTGTCTGACGAGGAAGTCGATCGTCTCTTCGCCGATTTACAGGGGTAGGGTCCATTGTAAGCGTTCCCGTAAGCCACGGCGGCTACACTGAATTGAATCGCGTTTCTGCCCGGCCCGTGCGTATCGAGAAACTTGTGGTGACAACAGCGACAACCGGGAACTCCGTCACATCCTCGCCAGAAAGCGCCGGTCGAAGGGACGCCTTCTTACCCCAGAGCACTAAAAGAAGCTGAATAATGTTAAGACAGCCGCTCAACGCTAACGAAACGATGAAAGAATACCTGGAGCGCGTAAGCGCTCTTTCGCCGAAACGGCTGGCCATCCTGGCCGCTCGGCTCCAGGCAAAACTCGACGCTCTGGAGCAGCAGGCAAGAGAACCTATTGCCATCATTGGTATGGGCTGCCGCTTTCCGGGCAGCGGCTCGCCCGAAGCCTTCTGGCGGCTGCTGCATGACGGCGTAGATGCAATCGCGGAGATACCGTCTTCCCGCTGGGAGATAAACGATGCCTATGATCCAGATCCCGACGCGCCGGGCAAGATGTCCACGCGCTGGGGCGCTTTTATTGACCAGATTGAACAATTCGACCCCCAGTTTTTCGGCATCTCGCCGCGCGAAGCGGTGAGCATGGATCCGCAGCAACGGCTGTTGTTGGAAGTGAGCTGGGAGGCTTTAGAGCGCGCCGGACAATCGCCTGAAAAACTGAGCGGCGGCCGCACGGGTGTCTTTGTGGGCATAGCCAGCAACGACTACGCCGAAGTGCAGCTAGGCGGCGACCGCGACATCTCCGACGCTTACCTGGCTTCCGGCGTGGCCCATAGTATCGCCGCCGGTCGCATCTCCTACGTGCTCGGCCTTCATGGCCCTAGCTTGTCCGTCGATACTGCTTGCTCCTCTTCTCTGACAGCCATTTACCTGGCGGTGCAAAGCTTGCGCCGTGGCGATTGCAGTCTGGCGCTTGCCGGCGGCGTCAACGCCATCCTCACGCCAACGACTTCGGTAGCCCTCTCTAAAGCGCGTATGATGGCGCCCGATGGTCGCTGCAAAACCTTCGACGCCCGCGCCGACGGTTTTGTACGAGGCGAAGGCTGCGGCGTTATTGTGCTGAAGCGTTTATCCGAGGCCGTGGCTGACGGCGATCCAATTTTGGCCGTCATTCGCGGAGCGGCGTTGAGCCATGACGGCCGCAGTAACGGTCTGACCGCGCCTAACGGGGTGGCCCAGGAAACCGTTATCGAAGACGCGTTGGCCGACGCCGGCCTACAACCGCAACAGATTAGTTATGTCGAAGCCCACGGCACCGGCACTTCGTTAGGCGACCCTATAGAAGTACAGGCCCTGGCGGCGGTGCTTGGGCGTGGGCGCGATCCCCAGGATCCGGTCATGATCGGCTCCGTCAAGACAAATATCGGCCATCTAGAAGCCGCCGCTGCTGTGGCCGGTGTGATTAAAGTTGTGCTGGCCTTGCAACACGGCCAGATCCCGCCCCACTTGCATTTGCAGAAGCCCAATCCATATATTCCCTGGGGTGAACTGCCGGTGACGGTGCCCACGGCGTTAACAGAATGGCGCAAAGAGAGCGGACGTTTCGCCGGCGTTAGCTCCTTCGGTTTCAGCGGCACGAACGGCCATATCATCCTGGCGCCCTACGAACCGCCCCCTGCGCGCCATGAGCCTGCGCCTGCCACCCCGCAGCTGCTGACCCTGTCCGCACACAGCGAGGCGGCGCTTCAAGCGCTGGCTGCGCGCTACGAACAATACCTGGCATCTTCAGAAGCCGCGCCCTTTGCCGACGTCGCCTACACAGCCAACACCGGCCGCGCCCA
>CAYLJW010000064.1:1000-12476 GCA_964384155.1 uncultured Ardenticatenaceae bacterium | reverse complement strand
CGCGTGCCCCTGCCTACCTATCCTTTCCAGCGCCAGCGCTTTTGGATTGAAACGAAGCCTGTTGCTAGTGAACCCGTACGGCCGGTAATTGCGCCCAGCGCAAAGGTTAACAACGGCTGGCTTTACGAGCTTGACTGGCATTCTGAAGCGCTTCCTGATAGCGCCTCCACGCTTACTGCCACTCCTGGGCATTGGCTTATTCTGGCCGACGAGCAAGGCGTAGGGCTCGAGCTAGCCAATCGCCTGCAGGCGATTGGCCATTCGGTCAGGCTCGTATGGGCTGCCAGGCAAGGCAACGACCATCTCGATGCCACGGATCCCGATGCTTTTAAAAACCTTGTCGGGGCAGAGATGTCCCGCGAGCTACCATTGCGCGCCGTTGTACACCTGTGGAGCCTCGACATAGGGCACCCACAGGCCGGCGGCCTGGCGGCGCTAGAACAGGCCCAGCAGCTCGGCAGCGGCGCCGCCTTACACCTCGTCCAGGCGCTGGCGAGCGCAGCCGTAGATCGCAAAGCCAGTCATTTTTCCGCAATGGGTGACGGCCCGAAGCTCTGGCTGGTGACCCGAGGCGCCCAGCCGGTAATGGCAACCGCAGAATCACCCCACAACATCGCCCAGGCGCCAGTGTGGGGCATTGGCAGGACAATCGCCCTTGAACATAGCCCGCTGTGGGGCGGCCTGATCGACATGGATGGCTCTTCGCCTGTCGCAACAGTGGACCGTTTGCTGGCCGAGCTGCTTTCTATTGGCGCGCATGACGACTGGCAGATCGCCTACCGGCAGGAGCAGCGCTATGTGGCTCGTCTGGTACAAAGCGTCGACCGGCCCACGACCACGCCGCCCTTTTCATTACACGCTGATGGCGCTTACTTGATTACTGGCGGCCGTGGCGCACTGGGACTGCATGTGGCTCGTTGGCTGGCAGAGCACGGTGCGCGGCGGCTGCTATTGCTAGGGCGCACGCCACTGCCGCCGCGCGTCCAGTGGCGGACCCTCGAAAGTGCTCACCAGCAGTTCGCGCAAGTGGCTGCTATCCGCCAGTTGGAAGCGACCGGCGTTAGTGTCCACCTTGCCGACGCGGACTTGGCTGATGAAGCCCAGGTAGCCAGCTTCCTGGAGACCTACCAGGCCGAAGGATGGCCGCCTATTCGCGGCGTCATTCATGCCGCCGGCCAGTTACGCGACAGCTCTTTGTTACAACAAGATCTCGATGCCCTGCATGCCGTGGCCCGGCCCAAAGTGCATGGCGCCTGGCTGCTGCACCAGTTGCTGCAAGATACCCCCCTTGATTTCTTTGTCCTTTTCTCGTCAGCCGCTTCACTGCTCGGTTCGACTGGACAGGCCAATTATGCTGCGGCAAACGCTTTCTTAGATGCCCTCAGTCACTACCGTCGCAGCCAAGGACAGGCAGCGCTCACCATTAATTGGAGCGCCTGGGAAAACACGGGCATGGCGGGCCGCAGCGAGCTGCAGGACCGTTGGCAGCGGCGCGGCCTGCCCGGTATTCCGCCGGGCGAAGCCCTGGCCCTGCTCGGTCACCTGCTGCGCCAGGATGTGGGCCAGGTCGCGATCGTGCCCCTGAACCCGGTTGAGCTGCGCCAGCTCTTCCCCCCTGACTCATCCTTAATGGCCGCTATCGAGGCCCCCGCTCAGACCGTCCTAGAGCCGGCAGCGGAGCGTCTGGTCGTCGAAAACCTGATGGCCGCAGCACCGGCAGAGCGCCTTGAGCGCATGTTGTCGTATTTGCGGCAGCAGGTGGCGAGCATCATGCTGATGGCTGAGCATGAAGTTCGCCCGGAGCTGAATGCCGTGGAGATCGGCATGGATTCGATGATGGTCATGGAGTTGGTCCATGCGCTGGACCGCGAGCTGGCCTTGGCGCTCTACCCGCGAGAGGTTTTCGAACAGCCTTCGCTCCACGACCTGGCGGCCTATGTATTGGCAGAGTTGGAGCTGGCCCACGAGCAGGCCGGCGCGCGTGAAACCGGTGGGAACGACGGCGACCCCATTGCTTTGCAAGCTGGCGCGCCACACGGTGGCACGCAACCAGCGTTCATCCACCTTGAAAAACGAAATGCTCCGGCTGTTTTCCTGCTCTCCACTCCGCGCTCCGGATCCACGCTGCTGCGCGTCATGTTGGCCGGGCACCCCCAGCTCTTTTCCCCACCCGAATTGCACCTGCTGCCTTTCGACACGATGGCTGAGCGTGAGGCGCAGCTTGCCAACAGCTACCTGGGCGAGGGTTTACAACGGGCACTAATGGAGCTGTTACAGATTGGTCCAGAAGAGAGCCGGGCGCTCATAGCGCAATGGGTGGCTCAGGATCTGCCCGTTCAGGCAGTATACCACCGGCTGCAGGAGCTGGCGGGCGGTCGCCTCCTGGTCGACAAGTCGCCTACCTACGCTGCCGACATCGCCATTCTGCAACGCGCCGAAGCGCTCTTTGCCAACGCTCGTTACATCCACCTCGTGCGCCACCCCTACGCGGCCGTCGACTCCTTTGTGCGCCGCCGGCTGGACAGGATGTTTGGCGGGTCGACAGCAGACCCCTTGCAGCTGGCCGAGGAGGTGTGGGCTGCCGGCAACGGTAACATCCTTGCTTTCCTCGACGGCGTCGATCCCGCACGCCGGCGCCGCATTCTCTACGAAGATCTGGTAACCCAACCTGAACAGGTCATGACTAGCCTGTGCGATTTTCTGGGCGTACCTTTCCACCCGGAACTGCTTACGCCCTACGACGGGGCGCGTATGACCGACGGCGTACACGCCCAGTCGCGCGCCATTGGCGATCCCCACTTCTTGAAATACAGTGAGATTGATCCCACCATGGCCCACGCGTGGCGCCAGGTTAAATTGCAGCGCCCCCTGGGCGACATGGCCCGGCGTCTGGCCGCCGGCTTCGGCTATGAGCTGCTAGACTCGCCCCCCGCCGACCCGTCGCCCGTCCGCCGTGTGGCGCCCGCAGAAAGGAAAGCACTCTCTTTCTCGCAGCTCCGCTTGCTGTTCCTGGACCAATTTGAGCCGGGCCTGATCGCCTACAACATTCCGGTTGCCGTTCGACTACGTGGCTCCCTCGACGCTATCGCCTTGCAGCGTGCTCTCTATGAGATCGTGGGCCGGCATGAAGCATTACACACCAACTTTATCATAACCGGCGGGGAGCCGTCCCAAAAAGTAGTGCCGCCGAAGGCCTTCGACCTGCCGCTGACCGCACTGGACCATCTGCCAGAAGCAGAGCGCGAAGAGGAGATGCGCCGGCTCCTGCGCTTCGAGATTAGACGGCCGTTTGACCTCGCCAGGGACCCTAAGCTGCGGGCCGCACTCATACGCCTCGCAGAGCAGGACCACGTCCTGGTTGTTACCATGCACCACATCGCCTCAGACGGCTGGTCGGTCGGCGTATTCCTGCGTGAGCTGTCCGCCCTGTACCAGGCGTATCATGCTGGCAAACCAACGCCGCTGGCAGAACTAACGGTGCAGTACGCAGATTACGCGCAATGGCAGCGGCGCTGGCTTCAGGAAGGACAGGAGCCGCTGGCCACGCAGCTTGCATACTGGCAAAAGCAAATCGGTCCCAACCCGCCAGTGCTGGAGCTGCCCCTGGATCGGCCGCGACCGGCCGTAAAAAGCTACAACGGCGCGCGCCTAGAAATCACCTTGCCGGCGGAGTTAACGACAGCGCTCAAGACGCTGAGCCGCCGGGAAGGGGTGACGCTATATATGACGCTCCTGGCGGCCTTTCAAACGCTGCTTTATCGTTACACAGGTCAGGAAGACATCGCCGTGGGTTCGCCCATTTCCGGCCGCAGCCGCCCGGAAATCAAAGAGCTGATCGGTTTCTTTGTCAACACCTTAGTCATGCGCACCGACCTCTCTGGCGAACCAACTTTCCGCAAGTTGTTGGCCCGGGTGCGCCAGGTCGCGCTTTCCGCATTCGAGCATCAAGACGCGCCATTTGAGAAGCTGGTCGAGCTGTTCTGGCCATCGCGCAACCTGAGCCACTCTCCTCTATTCCAAGTGATGTTCATATTACAAAATTCGCCGCTCGCGCCGCTGGAACTGCCCAACGTTACGGCGACGCCGGTGGCCGTTGATACAGGCGCCGCCAAGTTTGACCTGACGCTCTCCCTGACCGACGTGGCGGGTGAGTTACAGGGCTGGCTAGAGTACAACACAGATCTCTTCGAACGGCCTACCATAGAGCGACTGGCGGGGCACCTACACCGCCTCTTACAAGCGATTGTCGCTGATCCCGACCAAACCGTGCTCGATTTGCCTTTGTTGAGCGAGCGTGAGCGCCAGGAGCAGCTGGTGTTGTGGAATGATACCTATCGAGACTATCCGCAGGATGTTTGCGTTCACCAACTGTTCGAGGCTCAGGTGGAGCGAACGCCAGACGCCGTGGCCCTCGTCTTTGAAGGCACAACGCTAACCTATACCGAGCTGAACCAGCGCGCCAACCAACTGGCTCACCACCTACAGTCGCTCGGCATAGGCCCGGAAATCCCGGTCGCTGTCGCCATGGAACGCTCGCTGGAAATGATGATCGCCGTTTATGGCATTCTAAAAGCAGGCGGCGCTTATGTCCCCCTCGAGCCAACGCTGCCAGCGCAGCGACTGGCCTTTATGTTGGAAGATACACAGGCCCCGGTTATCCTGACGCAAACTGCGGTTAAGCACAAACTGCCGCCGACGTCTGCCTGTGTAATCTGTCTGGACAGCGACGAGTGGCAGGAAATAGCGAGCTACCCTCTCCACAATCCTGCCAGCCCTGTGTCGCCAGATAACCTCATTTACATCATCTACACCTCGGGCTCCACAGGCAAGCCAAAGGGTGTGATGAACGAGCACGGCGGTGTCGTGAACCGGCTGCTGTGGGCACAGGAGCACTTTGCCCTAACCGCGGCCGATCGCTATTTGCAAAAGACCCCCTTCGGCTTCGACGTCTCCGTTTGCGAGCTATTCTGGCCCTTAATCGTCGGCGCGCGGCTCGTGATCGCCCAACCCGAGGGGCACAAGGATCCCACCTACCTCGCGCAGCTCATTGCCGGCGAGCAGATCACGCTGATTCACTTTGTGCCCTCCATGCTGCAGCACTTTCTCGAGCTAGAGCCGCAGATGCTCGCTCTTTGTCATCCTTTAAAACGTGTCCTTTGTTCTGGTGAGGCGCTGTCAGTGGAGCTGCAGAATCGCTTTTTCGATAAGATGGCTGCCGAACTGCATAACCTTTACGGACCAACGGAAGCGGCCGTAGACGTATCCTACTGGCACTGCCAGCCGCGCGACGAACGGCGCTCTGTGCCGATTGGCTACCCGATGTCCAACACCCAGCTTTACATCCTGGATAAGCGCTTGAGGCCCGTGCCGGCGGGCGTCACCGGCGAGCTAGCCATCGGCGGCAAGAACGTGGCTCGAGGCTACTTAAACCGGGCCGAGCTAACGGCTGAAAAATTCATCCTTGATCCCTTCAGCGACGCCCCGGGCGCGCGCCTGTACAGGACCGGCGACCTGGCCCGCTACTGGCCAGATGGCGCTATTGAATACCTGGGCCGTCTCGATTCGCAAGTCAAAGTCCGCGGCTTTCGCATTGAGCTGGGCGAAATCGAAGCCGTGCTGGTGCAGCATGAAGCTGTAAACGAAGTTGCCGTCATCGTGCGCGAGGCCGCGCCGGGAGATAGGCGTCTAGTGGCCTACCTCACGACGACCGAACATCCGGCCCCCACTGTTTCGGAGCTGCACCAGTTCCTGAAGCGCCAACTACCCGAGTACATGATTCCTTCCGCTTTTGTTTTTCTGGACGCCATGCCCCTCACCCCAAGCGGTAAGAAAGACCGCAAGGCGCTGCCGGAACCGGACAGCTTGCGTCCAGCTTTGTCCGGCGACTTTGTAGCGCCGCGTACTGCGCTGGAAGAGCAACTAGCCGGCGTGTGGGCCAGACTGCTGCGAGTAGAACGAGTGGGCCTCAATGACAACTTCTTTGAGCTGGGCGGTCATTCGCTCCTCGCGGCACAACTCACTTCCATGATACAAACAGAAATCGGTGCGACCATTCCCTTGCGTGCGCTCTTTGAAGCGCCGACAATCGCCGAACTGGCCGTCGTCGCCGAAGAGACGATGCGGGCGCGCGCACCGCTGAGTGAAGCACAAGAAGCAGAGCTCAGGGAAAGTATTAGACTGATGTTGGGAGAGATGTAATGGAAAACGGCAACCCCTTGCGCGTCGGCGTCGCGCATTGGCCAAATAATAGCGCGATCGTGACTGGTATCTCGCAGGCGCTGGCCTATTTAGGCTGCGAGGTCGTAAATTTTCGACATGAAGCGCCATTGCCGCCAAGCCTCGATGC
The DNA here is from genome assembly GCA_964384155.1 of uncultured Ardenticatenaceae bacterium. Taxonomy (GTDB): domain Bacteria; phylum Chloroflexota; class Anaerolineae; order Promineifilales; family Promineifilaceae; genus JAAYYY01. Next base: position 6,130 of record CAYLJW010000064.1, on the reverse strand, counting down.
CGTTTTTGTTTGTGGCCCTTTTGGCAGCATGACGCCCTTGGCCAATCAGCTTGTAGCGCTCCCAGACTCGAGGCGACCCGTGCTCGTCTATATCATGACCGAACAGTTGCCCAATCCCGACCTTCCAGAGTGGCTGCGCTCTGGCGGCGGTCTCCTGCGCTCTCACATAGAACGCGCGGCCTATCGCCAGACAACTTCGGGCGAGTGGACAGTGCGCCCCTGGCTGAAACGACCAGCCGGCGTGATGCAGCGCTACCGCTATTACGGCGACCTCATCTGGATGCAACGTGAAGGCATCCTATCGGTGCTGGCCCTCTCTTCGATATGGACAACCGATTTCCTACGCGAGCGTGGCTTCGATCCCTTGCTGCTGCCGCCTAGCATTCTTCAAGGCGAAGACCTGAAATTGGAAAGAGATATCCCCGTGTTGTGGCTGGGCAAAGCTGGCTCAACGCGCCGTATGCGTCTGCTCAAACGCATCCGTGCAGAACTCCGGACGCGCGGTGTCGAACTGATGATGGTTGACGGGGTGAAAAACCCCTATGTATTCGGCAAAGAGCGCACGGCCTTGCTTAACCGGACCAAAATCGTTCTAAACATCTTGCGCCAAAAGTGGGACGACAACTCCATGCGCTATATATTGGCCGCCCCCTGTCGCGCCCTTATCGTCACCGAACCCACGCTCCCCCATAGTTCTTTTCAGCCCGGGGAACATCTCGTCGAAACACCGCTGGAGCAAATGGCAGACACCATTTGTCACTATCTCACGCACGAAGAGGAGCGCCAGCGAATTACGGACCGGGCCTACCAGCTCGTCACGGAGCATTCACCGCTAGATAAGATGAAAATCCTGCTGGAACGTGTGGTTGCTCTGCGGCCGGACCGCAATTGAAAAGCGAATCGTCTATGGAAAAAGTTATTATCTTTGGCAACGGCCCCGTAGCTAAAAATGCGTATATTAAACTCACGCATGACTCGCCATACCAGGTAGCGGCGTTCGCCATTGATCCGGAATTTCTCTCAGACGCCACGATATTCGACTTACCGGTCGTGCCCTTCCCCGATGTCGCGACCCTGTATCCCCCTGAAGAATACAGGATGTTGATCGGCGTCGGCTACGTCAAGCTAAATCGCATTCGCGCCGAGCGCTTTGAGCAGTCAAGGGCCATGGGTTACCGTCTGCTGAATCACATCAGCTCCGCCGCCCTGGTGGCCCCCGAAACCACGATGGGCGAAAACTGCATGGTCAATGCCCAGAGTATGATCTCCCCGCAGGTACAAATCGGCGACAATGTAATCATTGGTGCTGGTAGCTTTATCGGGCACGACGTGGTGATCAAGGACCATTGCTTCATCGGCGATCGTGTGGCCATCGCCGGCGGAGTCACCATCGAGCCATACTCCTTCCTGGGCATTGGCTCGATAATTCGCAATAAGGTGACCATCGGCCGGGAGTGTATCATTGGCGCCGGAGCGTTGATCTTGCAGGACACCAAGCCTAATGAAGTGTACATGGGTAGGGAAGCTGACCTCCTGCCCATACCCAGCAACCAGCTTTCACTGCGATAAGGCTGAAGGGGACATGACGAAATGAAAAAGCACAACATGAATCAACTGGCCATCCTGGGGGGAACTCCGGCTTTTGAGGAGGAACTACACGTCGGTCGCCCCAACATCGGCGATCGCGACGCGCTGTTAAGGCGGTTCGACGACATCCTGGACCGGCGCTGGCTCACCAACCGCGGGCCCTACGTGCGCGAGTTTGAAGCGCGCCTGGCAGATATGGCCGGAGTTAAACATTGTGTCGTCATGGCCAACGCGACCGTGGCTTTGGAGATCGCCATCCGCGCAACCGGTATGACAGGCGAAGTGATCGTGCCATCGCTAACCTTCGTAGCAGCGGCACATGCCTTACAATGGCAGCAGATAACGCCGGTCTTTTGCGATGTTGATCCGCATACACATAATCTGGACCCGCGCCGTGTAGAGACAATGATTACACCGCGGACGAGCGGCATTATTGGGGTTCACCTTTGGGGCCGGCCTTGCGATGTGGAATCGCTGTCAGAGATTGCCGAACGACACAACTTGAAGCTAGTCTTCGATGCGGCCCACGCTTTTGGCTGCACGAATAAAGGCCGTATGATCGGCAACTTTGGCGATGCGGAGGTCTATAGCTTTCACGCCACAAAGTTCCTGAACTCGCTGGAAGGCGGCGCCCTGGTGACCAACAACGACGAATTGGCGATCAAAGCACGCTTGATGAAGAACTTCGGCTTTGCCGGCGTGGATTCAGTCGTTTACATCGGCATTAATGGCAAGATGAACGAGATGGCCGCCGCCATGGGCCTGACTTCTCTAGAAAGTATGGATCAATTCGTCGAGGCAAATTACCACAACTATAAACGCTATCAGGCCGGCCTCGCCGGTATTCCCGGCATCACGCTGGCGACCTTTGACGAGAATGAGCAGAACAATTATCAATATATCATTCTGACGGTCGACGAAGGCAGAACGGCCATTAGCCGCGATCAGCTCGTGAACATTTTGTGGGCTGAAGGAGTGTTGGCCAGACGCTATTTTTATCCTGGCTGTCACCGCATGGAGCCGTATCGTTCTTATTATCCGCACGCTGGTCTTTTGCTGCCGGTCACGGAGAACCTGTCGCGTTCAATCCTCTCATTACCCACGGGTACAGCCGTTGGCGACACCGAAATTGATCAGATCTGTCAGATTATCTGTATGGTGATGGAGAACGGTGTGGAATTAAACCGGCGGCTGCAGCAACCTTTAACCGGTGCACATAAAATGGTTGCCAGCGCCTGACGTTAGAAGTCGACAGAAAATGGGCCGTGCGCACCTGGTCCGCACCTGAAAACAATGAACAAGAAAATGACCCGCATTTTTTTCTTTGCCGTATTATGTGCCGCGCTCATGGTCTCGTGCCGTTCACAGCGCAACACACGCGCGACGCAAACGCCTGGCTCACAGATAAGCGCCGAAACCCCAGCGCCGGCCGGAACGACGGCCGTGCCTGACGCGCCAGTGCCGACCGGGACGACGGCCGTGCCTGAGGCGCCAGCTCCGACCGGGATGCCTGCTGCGCCTGAGGCGACCAACAGCCTGGAAACGCCGCGAACTCAGCCAGAGGCCACTCCTGAACCACCGGAATCAGGGTCAGGTGACGATTCTCCAGTTGCGCCGCCAGAAATTCTACGCGGCATAGGTCTCATTGGCGCTTCCACGCTGGACGAATACCGTGGCACTGAGAACCGGGGAGGTCGATTTGCCGACGTCACCTTCAACATGGCCGAGATGTTGGTCTTGTTGCGCGACTTCAACCTCGGAGAGTGGGGAACCTGGGATGAGCCCCGCCGTACAGGTTACGCCTACAACTGGGCCCGTAGCGGGGCCACGAGCCGCAGCATGATTGAGAAGGGCCAACATACCGGTGTGGCTGAACAGGTAGCCAGAGGTGACGTTACCTTTGTTTTCATTCTCATCGGCGCCAACGACTTCAATCCCTATTTTGGCAACAGCTATGCCCAGATTTACGAAGGCGGGATGAGTGATCGGGCATTGCAAGCAAAAATTGATGAGGCCATTGCCGACGTGACTCTCGCCGTAGACACCGTGCTGCAGGCCGGCGCCATGGGCGTCGGCGTGTCGCTCTTTCCCAATTGGGATTTTGAGCCCGGCGTCATGAGTAATTTCCCTGACGCCGATCGGCGGCAACGGGTGAACGGTGCTATCGCACAGATTAACGCCGGGATCAGCGCCATGGCAGCAAAACGCGACCTCATCTTAGTGGATCCAAACGCGTTAGCCCAGACAATACTGACAGAAGTTGACGATGATGGCTATATAAATTTCGGCGGTGAACGAATAGATTTTGTCAATGTGGGCAACGACCCACACTACGCCCGCCTCGGTGATCAGGTCGGGCACGCTGGCACGGTGCTAAGTGGCATTATGGCGAACTACTATTTCATCGAACCGCTCAACGCGGCATACAACACCAGCATCCCACCGCTAACGCCAGAAGAAATCTTATCGGCGGCCGGCCTGGGCGACTAATCTCTTCCATAGGGGAGAAGGCACCGTCCAGGCGTTGCGTGGCGAGCCACTGCACACCGAGAGCAGACCTTATCGGGTGGGGCTCGCTGTTTGGCGGCGAGCGCTAGTAACGGTGATGCGGCTGGCCCTGCCTACCACTGTAAGTTGGCCTGTAAACTGCCGCCCCTACCATCTTCCTATTATCCGTCATCAGTATGGACGAAGGTTCCCCAGATCCGCACCAGTCACTTAGGTCGTCAAGCAGCCGATCGACAGAGCGGAGTGTACTCAGAAGGAGACTTAACTTGACGACGAAGCAGGTTCGGCCCACCACATTCCTTATTCTATCCGTCTTATTTCTGTCACTGTTCTGGCACCCTGGCCAGGTCGCCCAGGCAAACTCACACCGCTCTGACGATTTCAACGGACCGACGCTGGACACGAGCCTGTGGACCTACATCAACCCGCTGGGAGATGGCACGCTGAGCATGACCGGCAGCCAGGTGGCGCTGAGTGTGCCGGCGGGAACGCCGCACTATACATGGGGCCGAGTCAACACCACGCCGCGCATTATGCAGGCAGCGGCGAACGAGAACTTCGAGATAGAGGTGAAGTTTGACTCCGCGATGAACCAGGCATATCAGTCGCAGGGTATACGCATCGAACAGAATCTGAACAACAACCTGACCGTGCAGTTCAACCACAACGGCGCGGGCGCCGAGCTAGTCTACGGCAGTGTGATAAACGGCTCCATGGCTAATTCGAGCGCATTTCCGGTATCTGGTGGCACACCGCCGTATTTACGCGTGCTGCGGGAGGGGAACACCTGGACCATAAGCTACTCGCAAAACGGCAGCGACTGGACTGAGGCGACGACGCTCAACCGCACAATGACGGTGACGTCAGTGGGCGTATTGGTGGGCAACTTCGCCACTAGCGGCTCGCCGCCGGCGCACACGGCGTTGGTAGACTATTTCTACATGCGTACGAAGCCGACCATTGACGGTCAGCCACAACCTGTGACGGTGACCGCGCCAACAGCAGCGACCTTCAGCGTCACGGCCAGCGGCGATG
>CAYLJW010000064.1:0-900 GCA_964384155.1 uncultured Ardenticatenaceae bacterium | reverse complement strand
TGGTGGTCAGCAATGTGCACGGCAGCGTGACGAGCACGGCGGCGACGCTGACGGTCAACGCGGCGCCGGTACCGCCTACAATTCAGAGCCATCCGGCCAACGTGACGGTGACCGCGCCAACAGCAGCGACCTTCAGCGTCACGGCCAGCGGCGATGGGCCGCTGTCTTACCAATGGCGGCGCAATGGCGTGGACATTGCCGGGGCCACAGGAAGCAGCTATACGCTAAACCCAACCTCACTAGCCGATAGCGGCGCCCAGTTTGATGTGGTGGTCAGCAATGTGCACGGCAGCGTGACGAGCACGGCGGCGACGCTGACGGTTCAGCCGCCATCAGAGGTTGAGCCGCCGTCTGACGATTTCAACGGTCCGACGCTGGACACGAGCCTGTGGACCTACATCAACCCGCTGGGAGATGGCACGCTGAGCATGACCGGCAGCCAGGTGGCGCTGAGCGTGCCGGCGGGAACGCCGCACTATACATGGGGCGGAGTCAACACCACGCCGCGCATCATGCAGGCGGCGGCAAACGAGGACTTTGAGATAGAGGTAAAGTTCGATTCAACGTTGAGCCAGGCGTTCCAATCGCAGGGCATCCGCATCGAACAGAACCTGAACAACAACCTGACCGTGCAGTTCCAATACAACGGAACAGGAGTTGAGCTGGCTTATGCAAATGTGATCAATAAGGCTATTGGTAGCATGGGTGCAATACAAGTGCCCGGCGGCGCACCGCCGTACCTGCGCGTGTTGCGGGACGGGAATAACTGGAAGCTAAGCTACTCATACGACGGCAGCGACTGGACTGAGGCGACGACGCTCAACCGCACAATGACGGTGACGTCAGTGGGCGTACTGGTGGGCACCTTCGCCAGTAGTGGCTCGCCGCCGGCGCACACGG
>CAYLJW010000063.1:0-13131 GCA_964384155.1 uncultured Ardenticatenaceae bacterium | reverse complement strand
CCTCGCGGCGCTTGCCGGCGATGTAGGACGCGTAGATGCCGGCGTCCTTCGGCACAGAGCCGAGCAGCGGCTCCGTGAACTCGATTTTCACCAGATATTTATTCAAAGGTTTTCTGCCTCCCGGCCCCCTGCGGAGGCGTTCAACTCCTCCAGCTCGCGCATGACGCTGTCGGGCTGATCTCCCAGATCCACATGCCACGCCGCGCTATCGTGCAGCCACTTTTCCACGACTTCCTCGCCGTGGCGTTCCCTGGCCTCAACCAACGCCTCATTCATGGCCCAGTATTTCTCAATAAGTTCTGCCCACCACTCATAGGTGCCCTGAGTGGCACGGTATTCGCCCGTTTCGTCGTCCCACTCAAATTGCCCGTCATTTAGCGCGTTTTGATTTCCGATGAAATCCTGCACGCTATCGACGCCAGTGTCAGGGTCTACCATGCTAAGATGTTTCAATTCACCTGTCTCAACAATTCTGACTTCCATTCCAGTCCTCCTTATTATTATTATTTTTGCTTTTCCGTTTATAATATCTGTCATCATTTTGTAATGGCTGGCGTATCCCAGCCCTGCAGCTATTTCGTCTAGCGCCTGGCGGCGGCGCTGTTGTTTTTGTGCGCTGGTTAGTGGGCTCATGATAGTTCGGCAAGCTCCTTGCTCAGGCGATCCCACTCGTCGCGGGCCTCGATAATGGCGACGTTATTTTGTCCGGCGTTAAAGAGGCGCTGGTACTTGATGCGCGCCTCTTCCACCTGCCCCTCCAAAACCTTGCGGGGGGTCATGCGAGCCATAACTTGCTCTTTGCAAGTTTTTTCGATTTCATTCCACAAAGCGTCTGGGATTGGCAGGTACGAAATTTCAAAATCGACGTTGAGGCACTTTCGCCCTCTCGGCTGGCTCCTCCCTAACACTTTGTAGCTAATCCCGTCAATCGTTGCCGTCCCTCTTACCAGCGCCTTATCAATCGTCAGGTCTACTACCACGCTTTTGCCGCTCGGGAGTGTGAAGGTCTTTGTTACGTTGGACATCGTCTGTCTCCTATCTGTCTCCTATCGGTTGCGTATCTGTCTACAGTATAACACAGTTACGTAACCAGTGCCGTGAATATGGCGTGAAAACACCAATGATGTTTTCACGCGGGGCAGCCGGCATCTAATCCAGCACCCCGTGCGTGGGGCACCAGACACGCTGGCCGTCTGGGCCGTCGCGCAACGCGATTCTGTCGCATTGCGGACACGCCGTCTCGTACTCCTCCCAGGCTTCGGCGGCGTCGGCAGGGTACCGCGCCCAATCGGGATTCAGCGGCGTGTCCTCCGGCCGCCATTGCAGCGCAATTGCGCCGCGGCGCTTCACCAGCCACTCGGCCAAGGCGTGCAGATCGGCCTCGCGGTAGTAGCGATTGCGGCCGTCCACCCAGGAGTCTAGCGCGTCGACGAGCCTGCTTTTGTACCAGTTCTGGCGCGACGCGCCGATGAAACTGGACGGGTCGCCATACCGGCAGAGGATTTCGTGCAGGCGGCTCGGGGCGTCGGTCGCCTTCACGAATCCCGGCGGCGGGGCATGGTGGCGCGTGCCTCTCACAGCGTCGCCGCCGTGGCGCGGGCGAACTCGTCGATTTTGTCCCACACGTTGTTGTAGGCGCGGTCGATGCGGACGACGCCATCATCGTCCGCGAACACGCCGGCAACGTAATCCTCATCGATGCCCACCAGCGCGGACAGCATCCTGAGGCCGAAATCGCCTTCGGCCTCCCAGTCCCAATTCTCGATTGCGTCCCAGACGGCCTGGGTGAATTGGGGAATTGAGAATTCGCGCTGGCGCTCGTCGTACTCAGGCAGCGGCCGGCCGCGTACGCCGGCGCTGCTGCTGGCGCGCTTCACTTCCTCGTGGATTTCGAATTGCTCTCGGAATTCTAGCGGGAAGGCGTTGTAGTACCTGTTCATGGCATCCTCCTTTGCCGGGTACGATGCCCCCGGCGGGGCTCTATTCGGTTGTGGAGGCTAGTGCAACCGCTCGTTGAGCGGTCCCCACCCGGTATAGGCCGTTTTGCCCGGCTCTGGCCGGGCAGTGTACATGCTCTGCAATTCTTGCAGGTCAAATCCTCCCAAGCGGCGGCTGTATACCTCCATGCTGCGCTCCTCCGCCAGACGATCTATCGCGTCTAGCAGCATCCCTCTTACCTCGGGGGTAATTTCGTCGCTGTAGTAATAGTGCCAGACGAAAAACAGTTTCCCGTCACCGGGGTGCGCTCCTCCGCCAGACCAGCTGGTGGCAATCGTGACGCATCGCTCGCCACCTGTCACGGGAGAGGAGAATTTCACTTTCTTAATTGGTGTCAATCCACTTCCTAATCCCATTGTTCACCTTCTGTCCCCTTCCCCGCGCGTGCCGGGACATTTTGCGCGGCGTGACTAATTATGTATTCTGCCGGGTACGATGCCCCCGGCGGGGCGCTAAATGACGACTTGACTATTCAGCTGCATTCTCCACCACATAATCTAAAGCCGCCTGGTAATTCTCTGTCGGGCCAAATACCTCGTGGCCCCCATCGTCTACTACGACCCACACTGAAATTGGTGTGGGGTCTGAATCAACATCGACTACATCATCAATTTGTATAATTTTCATTTTCATTCTCCTCTTTAATCCATTACCCACCACGCGCCCTCTGCATTTAGCAGTGACGCGGGGACGAAGTATTCCTTCTCCCCGGTGACGGGACAGTGGCGGAAGAAAACGGCGCCTTCGGTGTCTACGGCGAAAATGACATCGCCGTAGCCGGCCGCCAATTCGCGATTGTCGGCTAGGAACACGACGCCATTGGCGGCGATTTTGCCGCTGGTCAGGTCCAGGTTGTCACCGTCGGTGACGCTGCCTAACCAGCCGCTTTCTTCGATTTCTCTGGCGTTTTTCCGCCCTGTCCCGTGGTAGAGAATCATTGTCGTCTCCTTCTAAATCCTTAATTACCTACCTCCTATTATAGACGGTATTTACAATATTGTCAACAACCAACTTCAGGCAATTTGCAACCGGTTCCCCCCGCGTCACGGCAGGCGACACCGCGCCTGGTTCTCAGGCAACCAATAGGGCGGCCGGTAGCCGTGTCGTTGCCCGGCAGCGTCGGGGATGGCGCGCATGAGACGGCCGTCTCGCCAAGTGCTCCAGTCCTCGCCCCACGGCTCGACGCGCCATTCGTTGACGCGACCCCACCCCTGGCTCGATTTTTTCCCGATGTGCGTCATCGTCGCCAGCAGGCGGCGGATCTCATCCCTGTCTCCGACAACATACCACGACACCTCGAGCGCGTGACGGTAATACACCGGCATGTGGTAGCTCTTGTAGTCGCCGGCGGCATTGTTGATGACCCCGCGCCGCCGCCCAAAGTCCACGATGTCCGTGTACTGTTGGTCTGCGCGCTTATTCCAGTAGTCCCGGCCGTCGGCTACTGCACTCGGCCACACGGCAAACGACGCGGCGTAGTACCATTGTGGCCCCTCGTTAACGACGGCAAGCGGCAGGTCGAACCGGCCGCCGGCCGCCTTGTTTGCCGCTCCTGGCGTGGTAACGACCTGCGAACCATAGTGCATCGCCATCGCCGCATACAGCAGGATGCCGTCAATGGGCATGTTGGGGTGAGTAATGACGCCACATCTAGGGTGTGCTGTGATTTTCAATGGTTCCACTGATTTTGCTCCATTTACCGTCCACGCAAGCGATGGGTAGCTGGCGCGACAGTTTCGTCAGTAATCGCCATGCTGCCGTGCGGTCCACCTCCAGCAACTCGGCGGTTTCGGCCGTGGTTAGTTCTTCCCCCTGTGCCAACCACCAAGCCAACAGGCCCGCACGCTCACTGGGCAGCATGTCAGACATAGGCGGATGCCTGTGGGTATTTTTCCACGAAGCGATTGTACAACTCAGGCCATCCTCTCTTGAGAATGGCAAGCTGCCCGTAGCCTAGCGCGCGCTCGACGGCGAACGGGCCAATGCGCTGGCGCTCTAGTGGAATGTCCATGCCCGCCAGCACGTCATAGGCTCGGTTATAATCGAGGTTGTTGTCGTGGATGTACGCCCACACGTCCAGCGCGCTCCATTTGGCGATGGGGTTGCAGTGCCAGGAGGCGGCGCCTTTGGCGTAATACAGCGGGCCGCGCGTGCGCAGATGGACGCGACGCGCGCTACTCTCGTCCTCGCGCAGGCCCAGGTAAACGCCCCTCCAGCCCTGCTCTCTGGCGTAGTATGGGATGCCGTCCCAGTCGCCGCGCGGCTCGAACCAATCGGTGTGGTGTGCATTGGTGCGTATCCAGCGCATGTCTCGCACCTGCGAGATCCGCTTGATGTAATCCTCGGTTTCCGGCAGCCACCACTCGTCATCCGAAAAGACGGCCGTTACATCGCCAACTAAGTCAAGGACGACGGTGCTATCCTTGCCACCAGATAGGGCAACATACCAGGACGGGCAAGCGGCACGGGCCTGTGCGATTATCTGGCACGCCTGCCTAACCCGGTATTGGTGTTGGCGCGTCCTGGCGTGCAGTAAGCTCATTTGCCTGATGCGCTCTGGGTGGTTCATAGATTATTCTCCCGAATCCATGACTCGTGCGTCCCCCAACACCGCTGTAGGTAGCAAACTCAGCCAGGGCGTGATACCAGCAGGCTATGTCCTCCGGCACGCTGTAAATGGCATAGCCTACAAAGCCATAGATAACGAACTTCTTCAGGGTCGTTTTGCGCGTGGCGATGCGGGCGTCGATGACCGTCACCTGCTCGTAGCGTAGGTCTGGCGCTTCCGGCCCGTCCATTGCTGACCAGCGCCTTATCAGGCTACCAAACACCCGCGCCGCGTCCGGTAGGACGTGTACCCTGGTGCGGTCGCTGTTAGCGAAAGACGTGGGGGTGGCAAATACCAGTTTGACCGTCCGGGCGCTTGCCGCCATGCTCAGCAACGTGCCAAACGACGCCTCTTTCTCGCGCGTCGCTTTGTACGCCAATTTGCTCTGCGCCACAGCCAGGAATACATCCGTCGTCAGGCAGCCGATGCGCAGCAGGCCGTCCGCTAGATGCGCCGAAAACGGCGGCGGGCTCCTGTCCTCGTGGATGGCCTGCGCCAACGACGGGTTTCCCTGTCCTATCACGTCCAACGCCGCATACAACGCACCCTCGTGCGACGTTGACGCCCGCTCCTTGTGTATCCAGGGTATCGTGACGACGGCAAGCATTACTCTATCCCCGCCAATAGCTTGCGAATGTCCATCGCCCGCTTCTGTAAATGAGCCTGGTATTTTGCGCCAAGCGGCGTATCAACAGCGCTGCCATTGGCGGTGATGCGGCTATCGATAGTGTGCCAGTTGTCGAATTTGACGCCTACCTTGCCCAGGCCGGTTGCGCTCTTGCCGCCGATGTAAGGCGCTTTCGAGAACTCGACGAGACAGGTAGCGAAGGCGTCGAATTCCACGTCGGTCACATCGTCCAAAACGACGCTCCAGAAGAAGCGAACACCGGCGGCCAGTGTCTCAACGTAGTACATCATCTGCTGTTTTTCGCCGGTACTCTCCTGGATAGCCGGCTGGATAAGTTGATTGCGCTTGCTCGCTGCCTCCGCTTCCAGAAGTTTTCGTACTTCGGAATCAATGAGCGTGCGCTTCTTTTCGTCCTTCTCATCATCCTTGCGCGTGTACATCTCCTCCTGTAGATACTCCCAGATAGATTGCGGCTCGAACTCCACAAAGCGCTCTGGCAATAGGTGTTGCGTTTCGGCGCAGATGGGGATGGCCTTGTCTACCTTGACCTTACCCGGCATGATCTGGTTGCCCATCGCGCCGCCGAACACACCGACCAGGGGAATCAGCTCGCGCAATTCACGGGCGCGGTCGATGTCCAGGCCGCGCCCAGCAACTTTGGTCAGGCTGCCGCCAGAAAATAGGAAGTAGTACGCGGGCAACGACAGGCCCAGCGGCTTACCGTCCTCCCCCGCATCACCATACCCCAAGGCGCGGCACATGTGCCACATGCCCAAATCGCGCAGATAGCCGCGAATACTGTTGCCCGAGATGACTGGCACGTCCTCGACGCTGCCATCCGGCTGTACGAATTTCTCGCGGCGCAATTTGCTGTTGATGCCAAAACTCTGCCCACCGCCGTGATGGATAGACGACAGCGCCGTCATGATTCCCTGAAATTCTACCGTTCTCATTTATTCAAACTCCTCGAGACCATACAACTTTTTCCATTCGTCCTTACGCTTGTCATTCTCTAGGCGTACCATGAGCACCAGCGTTGTTGCCTCATCGCGTAGCTGGCGCAACAGAAGGCGGTCATCAGCCTCTGCCAGCGCCTCATTCATCATCTCCACGTCTCGCGCCGCTATCTGGATTTGCAGGCGTGAACAAATCGAGTTGACGAACCGCGTCACCTTGCTGGTATACGCCGCCGTCTTGATGTTGTCCTCGAACTGCTGCCAGATGTTGCGGGCGTACTTGCGCTTGTAATCGCCGTGTATGCCGCGCCACAACGGCGTGAGCAGCTTCAGCGCCGTATGGTATTCCTGCGGGTAATCGTCCATCGTCGTCAAGGTCTCTCCTTTGCGCCAGGAAAACGGCACACTCAAATTCGAGCGTGCCGCGCGCCGGCGCGATAGCGGACTCCAGCGCCATGTAGCGCTGGAGTCCAATCTCAAAAACGCGAGCGGGCCTGTAGCGCCCGCTCTCAATCTCAGTCTTGCTGAAGCCGCCGGAATACAGCAGTTCAACGAGGCCGAGATGTAGCCACAGTTCGTCGGGGAACGGCCAGCGCGCAGATTCCTCGATTTGCCACCATCCGGCGGCCGCGCGGAAAATGAGGTGTTTCTGCCCGGACACGGCGATGACGGCAACTTCCGGCCTCCTTGCCAACGCCGCTATCATGCCGTCTTTGTCACCCTTGGATAGCGGCAACCATTGGCCGTCGATGATGAAATGGCTGTAGTTGCGCATGCGCTGCGGCTTGTCCTTGGACACGCGGCGTTGCAGCTCTACACACGCGTCGCTGAAACCGTACAGGCAGGCGTGGCACACGATGTCGCCGGGCAGCAGCAGGTCGTGGTCGGTGAACGTCGGCTTCACCCAGCCGGCGAACGGCGTACCAACGCCGGGCATACCGCACGTGCGGCACACGCCTTCCGCGCCGCCATCCATTGGCGGCGCGCCGGCCGCCTTGTAAATCAGGTGTGTCGCTCTCTCTCGCACTCAGTACCTCCTCAATGCCGCCAGCGCGTCGCGCCAGCCGGCGTGGTAGCCAACCTCAAACGCCAGCAGGAACGCCAGGATGACGATGCAGGCGACGAACGTGATGGCGAGAATGCGCATTTCGCGGGGGCTAATCATAGAAATCTCGCCTCTCTAGCAGGTAACTCGCATCACACGCCGGACACCACAGCCCCGTCACGCCGTCGGCCATGCACTCATCGTTCCCGCAGTCCGGGCAGATTCCCAGGCGCAGCTTGCGCTCTAGCAGCAGGATGTTCACGAATCGCGTGAAGTTCGCGATGCCCAGGGCCTGCATTTCTGCGCGCAGCTCGTCGGCCCGTTCCCGGCCTGGCGCGCCGCGACCACATTCATAATGGAGGCGGTGGCGACGCGGGCGCTTTCTGGCGCGCTGCAACTCGCGCGGGCACGTCGCTTTCTGCTCATGCAGCTCACCGCATTCGGGGCATGGCCGCACTTCGACGGACGCGAGCGGTAAGCCCATGGCGCGTCGCGTGCTGGGTATGTCCCTTCCCTTCCTTGCCAAGGAAACGACGCCTGGCGTCACTCTGTGTCCGAGCTCTTTCGTCAGCCCAACGGCGGCCTTGCGCACGCCGCCGAAACGAGAAATTTCGCCCTCAGCGCGCTCAGCTATCAATTGTGGTAGATAGCCTGTGTCTAAAATGTCCCGCGCCGTGACGCCAGCGTTTTGTTTTTCGCGGATGCCCATCTGCGGTTTTGGCGCGACGAATTCCGGACTACACAAGGGGCACAGGCCATTTTCGTCATAGTGCGGCGCATCCTTGAGTCCGCAGGCGGCGCACTTGTCAATCATCGAACACCGAAACCTCCGAATAAACCTCTGTTGTTCCTGTTGCTGTTGCCGTTGTCGTTGCCCCACTCGAGCGTAATCAACCAACATTGTCTCGGGGTGGGGGCAGGCCCCGCTCTTGCATCCACGCGCGGGCGGCGGGCGTCAGCACATCAGATTCATCAGCCCACCCCATCCGCCGAAACTGGCGCTTGTACTCGGCCAGCCGGCCACTGGCGTTCGGGAACATGCGCTGCCCGTTGTCGAGTAGCACGGATTCCAGCGCAGGCCGCGTGATCCTGCCGTCGGCAAGCGCACGCGCCAGGCGCTCCCACTCGGCCTGGCTCCAGTACCAGTTGCCGATGCGCCAGCGCGCGCCGCCGTTCCCGTCATCGCCGTTGTCGCGCACGACGGCGGCCCACTCGCTGCGCGTCGTCTCGGGCTCTGTGTAGTACTCGTGCTCGACGATGTGCGTACCGCGCCCGCGAATGTCCCAGACGACGAGACGGTACAGCAGCATGCCGAATCCGGCTGCGCCGCCGGCGATTGCGCCGGGGACGAGCCCGTAGGCGACGTACACCCCCAGTCCCACGACGGCCGCCGCGAACAGGCAGGGAAAAGCCACCTCCCAACCGAAATGCGGCTCGGAGGCGGGACTCTCTCTATAGCTGCGCTCGATTACGCGGTGGTCGCGGTCGGTCATTTGCAGGCGTTCGATAGCCTCCCCTTGAATGGTTGCGCCTTAGACGAAAGGTATTCGTGGGTCCGTTCCCACGTCCCGTTACCGAGTGCGCCCTTGGCGACGAAGGCGGTTTTCTCTACCCATCCGCGCGCGGTGCACTCGATGATCTGAATCCCGTACCGGCCGTCGTCGAGGCTGCAGACACGGAAGAACTTGCCCGGCGTCTTGGGCGATAGCGAACGGAAAACGTAATCCGGCCCATGCTGCTCGCACGCCTGTCGTATGGCGACGGCCTCCATGCCATGTTTAATGACCGCGTGCATGCGTGGCGCGACGGTGATGAAAAGGATGGCGGCCAGGGCCAGCGCCAGGAGCAGGACCGGGGCGCGGGATGGCGGGGCGTGGTGGGTGGTTAGTGTGGTCACGGCAGCCCCTCCCATCGTCGCTGTTCGTCGTCCATTTCGTCAAGGTAGTTTTCGTAGGAGACGGACGTTGACGCTGGCCGGACCGGCACACGGTTCGTGCCTTCGCTGGCGATGCGCCAGATGACGGCAAGGATTAGCGCGAGTATGGGGATAATGATTGCGGCGGTTCGTGGTTTCATGGTTGGGTTTCCTCCTGGTTCTATAATAGCCGCGGGTGTCCCCTGAGCGCCATTTTCAGGCTCTCGGGAATCTGCCGCGTGTAGTCGCATTCTGGCCAGTTGGGGCAGCCGAGAAACTGGTTGCCGTTGTGCCGGTTGGTCTTGATGATCAGCCGCACATCAGCCGTGCAGTTTTGGCAGCGCAGGTCAGTCTCTTTGTTGTTGGGGAATTCAGGTTGCGTCATAGCGGGTCCAGTCCTACTTCTAGCGCCGCGTCAATGTACTCATTCACGTCTTCGATGGTCTCCAACGCCAGCGACTTCTGTCGTAGACCGGTGATATACCCAATCATCCAGGAGTCAACGTTGCCAAACGGACTGCTTTCCAGGAAGCACGGCGCATGAATGTGATGCTGAATATAGGCAATCACGAGCTTCAGCTGCTGCGGCGTCACTTCCTGCTCAAGGTAGGCCATGACTGCCGCTTGCGTCTGACCGCTCATATCATCTTGCCAGCTTAACGGCAAGCCGCTAACCGGCCCTCTACTTACGTACCCCTTCGGGTCTGTCGGATTCTCCGGGTTGAATACGGCTATCTCAATCACTGTCACCCTCCCCTTGCAGATACTTGCTCGCCAGCGTCCGGCCCGTCTTCCACTTCGATGCGTTTCCAGTTCATTCCTCTTCCCTCCCGGCCGGGGCCTGCAGGTAGCGGCGGGCCTCTAGCACGGCGATGACGACGTTGACGCTGCGTGACGGCTGTTTGCCGGCAGGGCCTATCTCGCTATCCAGCGCGTGCAGCAGCTGGCGTAGGTGACGCTTGGCTTCATCCCGCTCCTGTTCCGCCTTAATGCGCGCCATGTCCGTTCTGTACTCGGATTCTTCAAGCTGGGCCAACAGCGCGTCATGCCCTCGCTGTACTGATTCGTTCGTGTAAGTCATCGTCTCGCCTCCTCGCCCCGGCCGCCGTCGCCAGCGACCGGGGCCACAAGCGGCTGCTAGGCCGCTGCTGATTCCTACGCTTCCAGCTTATCGCGCATCCCGGCCTCTAGCCGTTGCGCCTCGTCTGTGGTCAGTTCCTTGCTGCTTTCGGTGCGCCCTTTCGTCACGGCCTTGACCAATTGCGGTCGCTTCTCATCCCAGTCGGGTCCGTATGTCTCGGTGCCCAGGGCGTGCAGCCGCTTTAGTTCAGTCGCGCCGATGTATTCCGCGCCACCGTTCCCGTTCGTCACCGGCTCCGCCCTGGGCCGCTTGTTTGCGCGCTTTGCCTGTTCCGCTGGCGAGGATGCGCCGCGCTTGTCCTGTGGCGGCTCGGCGCTGGCGGGCGTCAAGTCCTCAAACTCTAGCGTGTCGGGTACATCCTCAATCTCGCCTTCAATAATTTCGCCGGTACCGGGGTCAACGTTTTTCGGCGCGGTGACGGTGACAATGTTCCCGTCACCGTCCTCTTCAGCGCCCAGCTCGTCGGGAGTGTAGACGCTACTGCCGCCGAAGATGCCCGGCGTGTACCATTTCGCCCCGTTGCTGATGGCGCGGGCAAAGTACATGTTGCGCGCAAATTTGCGCCAGTTGTCGCCATTGAGGCCGGCGGTCTTGGCATCAGCGGCGGTGAAGCTGGACTCTCCGACTTCCTGCCCATGCTCGTAGAATACGATAGTGCAGCCATCGTCGTCCAGGCGTGCAACGCGATAATCGTAGCGGGCATCGTTTTTAATGAGCGTCGCAATCAGGTTCGCGCCGAGGACCGGCTTCCCCTTGATGACGTGGATGTTGCTCATAGCTGCGAAGGGTGGAATCCCTATTTCGGAACCAGCCTGAATCTTAACGATTGCCTGAGCCACATCCCTTGCATCAGAAAAATACCCCGATGCAACCATAGCTTTCGCCATGCGCTGCATAGTTTCAAACTCTTGATTGGTCAATGAAAAACCATGCTGCTTTACCATTATTTCGTTAGCCATCGTAACACTCCTTGCACTCACACCCTGGGCAATGGTAGTCGTACAACCGCGCCCAATCTTCTAACATGTCTTTTACCCTTACGCCGTGCCCGTGGTTGGTGTACCACAGTTCCAGGTTGCCTAAATCGTTGTTGCCCCGATTGCCGTCAATGTGATGAACCGTTTCCCCTTTGCGTAACGGACGGCCCAGCTTTTGAGCCATCTTCAAGCGGTGTTCCGCTACATAACGTTTTGAGTCTGCCATCTCAATATAGGGGCTATCGGGGGCTACCAAGATATTTACATACCCGTCGGCTGTCGTGTATTTCCCCCCGTTCCAAGAGGGGTTGTTTTCCCCCCACTGGTCAGCACATCGGGAACACTGGCAATCGTCTCGGTGTTCGGACTCATTCCACCAACGCAAGTTGTTTTGGTTAATGGTACGTCGACCTATGCAGGGAGCGCACAGTATCTTGCCGTCGCGTTTTTTGTAGAGGCTGTAGGAGCTCCAACGCTCGTGCCCGCATTCGGGGCACGCATTCCAAATAATACGAGAGCGCCCCGCAAGCCCCACCTTGTCCCTTGTGGTGATGTCACCAATGCTCGGTTCAATGTTCTGTGTCATAACGCAAAACTCCCACAACTTGGGCGGCCTGCACGTTTGCGAGAACGGTGCCGGGGTAACCCAAATTGCGGGAGCTTTATGCCCTACTGTTTGGTTGTAAGGTTCGCGTACAGGCCATAAAAAAAGCCCCGCAAACACCGTTCTCGCACTTCCCATTCTACCACATTTTGCGGTCATTTCAACCCCTATAGCCGCTCAGGGCCATCGCCTTGGCGGCGCGCGTCATTTCGTCAAAGCTCAATTCCATGTTCTTTCGTACTGCCAAATCATTAGCCATTGTTTTGCTCCTCTCGTTTCTTACGGTTCCTTTCGTCAATCTCCGCCATGCAGTCGAGGCACGACGTAATGAATAAGGTATCCACCACCTCCCCCGGCTCAAATTCGCGTTCGCAGAAGGTGCATGTTTCGCCCGGCCGCGCATGGCGCAGGAAGTAGCTATCCTCTAGCGCGTCGTCGCCGGCGCGGGCGAGGCGTTCCTCTAGCGCGTTGGTCACTGCCAGGATACCTCAGCCATGTGCTTCTGGCAGTCCACACACTCGCCGCACGGCACGCCGTTGTCGTCCTCGAAGGGGCACCACGGCGGCTGCGGTAGCGGCGGTAGCGGTTCGTCTACCGGCAGCACCTCAATCGCCCGCATCTTCATTTGCTGCGCCTTGCGCCTCAACTGCTCGTAGCGCACAGCCGCCCGCTCCGCCCGCGCATTGCGCTCCGGGCAGCGGTAGCCGTGGTAGTCGGCGGCGGCGTCCATGTTCACCATGTGCTGATAGGCGTCGTCTAGCAACGGTAGGTATTCCTTGTCGTAAATGTTAGAATCGTGCATACTCATTGTGTTGCCCTCTCCGTATGGCGACTGAGGCCGGCGTCGTTACCGCGACGACCGGCCTGTTTTTGTCTAGCTCTCTTCCCATGTTGCGCCGCAATCATTGCAGCGCACTTCGGCAACTTCGATTTCTACGTAGCGGCCTCGCCAGTCATAACCAGAGCCGCCCCACCCCTCGCCAGTCAATTCGTTATTCGTGCTCTCGCAACGCCAGCACTTGCCGTCGGCAATCAGCGCCGCTTGCCGCTTACGCTCATCTTCCCACTGCTGCCACTCGGCCTGTTCTCGCTGCATTTTTGTAATGTATTCCTGATTCTCTTCGTGCCAGCAACGCTGTACCTCTTCGTATTCCGCTTCCTCTTGTTCCCATGTCTCTGCCATCGTCTCGTCTCCTCGTGACTAGCCGCGCGGGGCGGCGGTTGCGGTTAGCGCCCCGGCCTCTCTGCGACCGGGGCGG
>CAYLJW010000062.1:0-14099 GCA_964384155.1 uncultured Ardenticatenaceae bacterium | reverse complement strand
GGGCGCGAGCCCCTGGGAGAGTAGGTCACTGCCAATTTCGCCCTCTTTTGCTTTGGGCTACTAATCAGTAGCTCTAATTTCCTTCCAGAGCTGCCCCCATCCACCAAGCTGCGCCTTCAAAGACATCACTTCGCTAGCTGGCAGCTCGCCCGATTCAATCGTGGCCAGCGCCAGCACGATCTCGCCGAAGCTATGCCCGGCGCATACCCAGGACATCACATCTCCGTAGTCTACCTGATGTTGCGCAGCCAATGTCAGGCCTAATGGATGCCACTGCGTGTCGCCGGCTGTCGCTTCAGGCGCTGCCTCGCATACCACAGCCGCCGTTTGCCCCTGCCCGTTATTGGCGGAGGCAGCAAGAGCAGCGACCAAAATTCTGTCGAGGCGCTGCTGCTGCCCGGCAAAATGAGCGTCCAGGTGTGCGCCATAGCCATTGTCCACGGCTTCACTTTGCAGGGCCAGATCCGCTACCTCAATGCTGTAGGCCACCAGCGCTACCTGAAGGCCGCCTGCGTCGCCGCGCTGCGCCAACAGCTCGGCCTCGTCCAGGCGTTCGTTGGTCAGGCCGAGGGTAAACTGCACCTTGCTATCCGGATCAGTCAAGAAGGCGTGATAGGCTCGCTCCAGGCGAAGGTCCAGGTCATAAAAGCGGTCGCCGGGCAGCGAGTGGTCTACCAACAGTAATAAGGTTGTTCCCACGGCCCAGACAGCGAGCAGAGCCAGTGCCAGGGCAAATGATGCCAATAGCGGCATTGGGAAGCGGCCAGATGCCTTGGCGAACCAGCGTAAGGCCCGGGCCCGCCGGCGCGGTCGCCGCCGGCTCTGGCGAATGCCGGCGAGCAGCTTCTTGTGCAGCTCGCGGCCCAAGGCGCGCCTGGGGCGAATGTTGCATGCCTCTCTAACAATAACGGCAAAGTCCAATAACTGCCTCAAGCCCTGGCCCTCGTAGGCTATCTGCTCATCAAAGTCGTCCGGACCAGAGCGGCCGGCAATGATGCGATCGAGGCAGAACGTTGCCGTGGCGACGTACTCGTTGCTGTAGGCATGCTCGCTCATTTTCTTGCGCGTGAGCAGTTCGCGCAGCTGGAGCAAGGCCCTATACTGCAGAACGCGCGAGCCGGTGTTGGAATCACCGACGATGAGTGCAACGACGTGGTGCGACAGGCGCACGACGAAACGCAACGTCAACACTTGCTGCGTGACTTCGTCCAACTGCATGAGGGCTTGAGCGAGAAAGCGCGGATGGAGCTGCGGCGCCCCTTTTGCTCCTTCGCTGGCCGACCAGGCCACGAGAGGCGGCCGCGGGGCGTGGCGTCCCAACTGATTTGCGCGCTCGACCTGTTCTCTTACGACATCGTTGGCTACCTGGAACAACCAGGCGGTAAAGGGCAGCGTAGTACGGCGTGCATCTGTCGACAGCGTCTCCCACATCCGAACGAATACCTCAACGCAGCCCTCTTCCGCGGCGGATACGGCGCCCAGGCGAAAGTACAAGTAACGGTACAGGGCTTCAGTAAAGCGGTTGCAGAGGCTGGCAAAGGCCTCCGCATCGCCTTCTAGCGCCTTCTCCATAAGACGCAGATGATGACGATCAGATGCCATCGACCACAGCGGTGAAACGCAGCGAATTATCCATCCTTGCCAGATTATACTGATGGGCTTACAGGTAGGCTATCAGACCCTGGTCCGGGTAACTCGGCTAAACACGACTTCTCACGAAAGTCATTGCTTACGGCGGTTGGCAACCAAATAAAATACCTCCTGGCGACGCATGGATCCAGTTCGGATTGCTTGCTTGCCAGGAGGTAGATTGTCTGGCGCTAAACGGCGCCGTGGCGATGAAAAAATGGTGGTGAGCGGAGACGCGTTAGGAAGATTCGACGATGTCGATCCGCTCAATCGTATCCGCAGGCGTGGCGGCGCCTGGCTGGCGTCGGGTAATCTGGGACAAGACCTCGCTTCCTTCAATCACCTCGCCAAAAATCGTATGGTTCCCGTTCAGCCAGCTCGTGGGAACAAAGGTGATGAAGAATTGACTGCCATTGGTGCCTGGACCCGCATTGGCCATCGCCAGCAATCCAGGACGATCAAAACTTAAACCATTATCTGTCTCATCTGCAAACTGATAGCCCGGCCCGCCCGCGCCCTGGCCGGTCGGGTCGCCGCCCTGGGCCATAAAGTCTTCAATGACACGATGGAAAGTCAGGCCATCGTAGAAGCCCTGGTTTGCTAGAAACACGAAGTTGTTTACCGTAAGCGGGGCTTCGGCTGCGAATAAGCGCACGCGTACGTCGCCCCGATTGGTCTGGATCAGCGCTTCGTAGCTGCGCTGCGGATCAATGATCATCTCGGGATACGCATCATAGTATCCGTTGCGTTGTGCAGCGGTTAATTCGGCGAGCGGTCTCTCACTGTCCATGATCCCGCCGGCTCCTTCTGTCATAGATGGAATTTCCTCCTCGGCGCTCTGCGCCTGGTAAAAGATGTAGACGGCCAGGGCGGCCGCTAACAGCAGAATAACAGCGGCTATCTGCCGGAGCTTCTTGCTCTGTCGTTCCCGCTTTGCCTGTAATTGGCGACGCCTTCTCGCTACTTCAGACTTCGACATGATCTCCCTTCTAGTTTAACGCAACTTCTGCAATTTGGCAGCGTGAATTTTACGATCGGCTTTCAGCCTGGTTGGCGCCGGGCTGCTGCTCCAGGCGCCAAAAGGCGAAGATTGAAAGGATGATTACGACCGTCCCGATAAGGTAGCCTTCCAGCAAATCCGCCTGCGTCACAAAAAGGGCCACCATACCTGAGATGCCCGCGAGCAGGTAGATAAAGAGCACGGCTTCGCGTGGCGCCATGCCGCGCGCCACCAGGCGGTGGCTGAGGTGGTCTTTGCCGCCGGTAAAGGGATGCACGCCGCGGCGCAGGCGCGATAGAACCACCAAGGTCGTGTCAAAAATGGGAACCCAGAGCACCAGCACTGGCACCATCCAGGTTACGAAGTTCACGTTTTGCGGAAAGCGTAGCTGGATGCCCAGGACGGCCAGCCAAAAGCCCAGGAAGTAGGCGCCCGCATCGCCCATAAAGATCTTGGCGGGGGCAAAATTGTGGCGCAAGAAGCCGAGGCATGCGCCTAAGAGGGCCGCCGCCAGCGCTGCGACAAGATACTGGTTATTCATGGCGCCAATGAGCAGCATGAAGGCCGCCGCCACCCCGCTCACGCCGGCGCTCAAGCCGTCCATGTTGTCCATCAAGTTGATGGCGTTGATGATGCCAAGCAGCCAAAAGAGCGTGAACCCGTAGTTGACAATCATAGGAACGGGAAGCCGTACATGGATGCCAAAGGCCACCAGGATGAGGAAGGCGCAAAACTGCACTGCGAGACGCACCCATGGCGGTAGATGGAGGCGATCGTCGAGTAAACCAACGGTAGCGACTAAAGCGCCGGCCAGCATGGGTCCGGCAATGGGCTGCGGGACCTGGCCGCCGTACACAATCAGGGTAGCGAGAATAGCCCCGGCAAAGATAGCGATGCCGCCTAGCAACGGCGTCGGATCGCGGTGCACCTTACGGCTGCCCGGCGCATCCACAAAGCCGAGCATAAGGGCGGTTCGGCGAAACCAGGGCGTGCTGGCGCCGGTGATGGCCAGAGCGAGAATGAAGACAACGAGTAAGCTTCTCATGACGTCGGCGCGCCGGTCGCAAAAGGGCAACCAGCCACCTAGGGCGTCTCCAGCCCGGCAAGAAATGTGCGAATCTCTTCCTGAGATTCCAGCGGCGCCGACTCAAGCGCCGTTTCAGCCAGCTCACGCGCGCGCTGCGCCTGGCCCATACTATCGTACACACGCGCCCGTTGATAATCGGCCAGATACGGTGGAATAGGCCCGTTGGCGGTAGATTGAGCCTCGTCTAACGCCGCCAGAGCGCGCTCGAAGTCACCGGCCTGGCGATATAGCTGCGCCATCTGCATGTAGACGGCTCCGGCATTGGCGTCACTCTGTGCAAGCGAAGCTGCCAAAACCTCTGCACCCTGCCGATAGTAATCCTCTTGTGGCTGCTCACTTTGCCCGGCGCAAAATTCAAATACACTTGCCAACGCATAATAAGTCTGGACGTAAAAAGGATCTACTTGCCTTGATTGCTCTAAGGTAGCGATGGCACCGTCACAATCGTTATCCAGCGTAGCCTGCAGATTGCCATATTCGTTGCGTATAACCGAGTTTCGAGGGATAAGGGCGATCGCCCTCTGGTAATATTCTTTAGCCTGTTCCAGACACTGGGCGCGACGCGCCTCGTCGCTACTGAGAACGGCGGTCCAACGTGTCGCCAGGCGGGCTAAGTTGGCCGTGTGATCCGTGTTCAAGGGATTGATTCGCTGCGCCTCCAACAGGCGGTCGTTGGCCGTTCGCAACAACTGCTGCTGAACCGCAGGGTCGGCGCTCAGCGACGAGCGTTCCAGATAAGCGCGGCCCAGGAACAAATAGTAAAAGTCCTCAAGGGGCGCCAGCTCAATGGCCCGCTCGTACAGGATGATAGGCGCATTCCAGGCATCGGGGTCGTTGGCCCGCGAGGCCTGATTGTCCAGGGGGCGCCCTTGCTTGTAGATTACGTCGGCCTGGATGACGCGCAGATTGCTGGTGCGAACCAGAAAAAGGCCTAGCAGTAGAATGGCAGCAAGCGCCGCGTAGGCTACGGGCGCGGCGCCCTGCCGTGATGACGACCAGCGCGGATAGGCCAGGCCAAATGGCGCTATTAAGAGCAGGGCGATCAACACTATGTAGAAGAGGGTTATAAAACCTGTAAAGCGGTCGGCTGTGGCGATGAGGCGCTGTACGTCGGGCAGCGTCTGGGAAGGTCCGAAAAAGACGACGGAGCGGATCTGGCTGGCGTGCAGATAAGCCACGGCTAATCCGGACAACATGGAGGCGACGGCGATAATCAGCGCCGGTAGGGCGTAAGCCGTCCATGGCCCGTCCCAAAGCAAGTAAACGGCCGCTCCGCAACCTAACAACATGGTCAAACCGACGAGGCCCGCGCCCGCGACCATCACCGGAAGCGATAGCGCGAGGCCGAGCGCGGCAATGTAGCCGGCAATGGTTTCGGCGTGCTGTTGGCGTCGCAACAGTAGAATGGCCGCGATAAGACAAAGCGCACCCCACAGCAGCACGAGGCTCTGGCCTAATACCTGTGTTGACGACGCTTGAGCGGCGCTTTGCTGCAAAAAGCGTGCGGCGAAAGCGATAACCGCAAGCCCGAAAAAGAGCGCCGCGGCTACCTGGTGGTCGCTCCGCGCCGCGCGGCGGCGCGCGGCCGTCGACGGCGAGAAAAGACCCTGGCGCGCCAACTCACTGATGTAGGCCAGCGTCCCCAGGGCCCACGTGAGAGTGATCATCAGAAAGACGAAAGGCGACTGGATAAAGCCTTGCGCCGGATGAATGAAATAAGCCTGATAAATAATGTCTAGGGCGCCGGGCACATCTTCGATGGTCTCGATGGTGACATCCGGCCGCTGCGTGTAGTTCATGAACTCGTAGAACAAGGTGGCGCAAATCAGCGACAGGGCGAATGTGGCGCCGAGCACCGGGCCCACCCAGCCTACCTGCGCCCAGCCAGCGCGCTGGCGCCCACGGCGGCGCGCCTTGCCGGCGGCTGGTGCGACTTCTTCGGCTTGCGCCGGCGAGCCGGGGATGACATATCCAACCAGCAGCATCAGGGCCACATAGACGAAAAAATGCACGCGCGTGGCAGCAATGGCAATGCCAAAATGGATTTCGACATAATGCGCGACGACGGCTGCCAGCAGGCCCATCATCAGCAAGCGTTCGACATTGAAGGGATCGATCTCGTGGCCAGTATCCGGCCCTGCGCTACCCGATAGCGCATAGTAAACCAGGTAGATGGCCAGGCCGGCGATGCTGCCGAAGGGAATGGCCACGCCGATGTACACCGCGCCCAATAGCTGCATAATACTTAAAGCGCCAACCAGGGCGCCGCCCACCCACAATGCGATGAGCAAGTTGCGGTCACGCCTGGTACGCACGACGCCCAGCCACTGGAAGCCGTAATAGAACACGCTGAAGTAAAGGGCCTGCCACACAAGGAAGCCGGCCAAACCAGTGATAATCAGTGCGTCGAATGTCTCGTTGTGTGAGCGATCGGGCGATGCGTTGCGCGCCTCGATGGTTGCCAGTTCTGGCACGTAAAAGCGATTATAGACCACGTACATCGACTCCGGGCCATAACCGATCAGCGGCCGCAGAAAGTTTAAGCGGTCCTCCTGTCCATCCGGATATACCAGCGGCTCGTGCGGTGTAATCAGTTCCAGGGCGCCCTCCCAGATCAGCACGCGCACGCGGCCCGTACCTCCTTCGGCTTCCAGGAGGCGCCCGAAGCGGCCCACAAGGGGAATCTCACGCCAGGCTTGCACCGTCTCGCCGAACCGCGCTGTAGACGCCCCGGTAACCGGCTCCGGCGTCAGGTTGAATACGCCCAGCAAAACCATTGCCGCAACGGCAAGAAGCAGCCAACTGAGCCAGAGCCAGTGCCAACCCCGGCGCGAGACCAGCATCACGAAGATGACCACGGCAACAACTCCCAGCGAGCCAAGTAGTGCAACCAGGGAGCCGGCCGCGCCGGCAAGCGCGGTGAAGCGTCCAGCCGAAGTGAGTAGTTGTAGAAGCAGAAAGATGGCGCCGCCGGCGGCCAGTATGCCCAGCAAGACAAGGGCCAGGGCGCGCCCGAAGTCGCCTGGCCGGAAGCGCGCTTGCCCGGAAACCGCGTTGCGCAGGGAAACAAGCAGAATAAGGACCAGGGCGAACATGCCTACCAGCAAGCCGAACAGCGGGCCTCGGCTGCCCGACCAGTAGATGGCGGCAAGCTGGATGGCAATGGTGAAGATGTAAACCGATGAGCGCACTACATCGGCATACGAGAGCGCTTCATCGCTGAGAATGTTGGTGAAGCCATCGACGATGCGCACGGCCGTCAGCGGAACGGCCATAATCAGATAGGCGGCGATGAAGATGGCATTGCCCATATGCCCGGCGATGCGCGCCTGCACATTGCCGGCCCAGGGCAACGGATCGAGGCCATAATGTTGCAGCAGGCCATAGAGGCTCACGGGGATGCTGGTGACAATCACCGTTGTGACAATGCGGTTGACCTGCTCGCGCGTGCGCAGGGTGTGGGCCGCAAGGGCAAAGATGACGATATAGGACAGGGTGGTGTACGTGCCTTGCAACCGCTGGTATGAACCGGCCCAGCTCGTGCGCGGCGCCACAGAAAATACCGTCGCAAGGAGATAGACGAGCAACAGAAGGGCGATGGGTAAGACAAAAGGCGTGCGCCAGACAGAGCCGTCTGACCGCCATCTTAACCAACTCAGGTCCTGCCAGCCCTGACTCGCGATGAACGCTGCCAGCCAGGCGCCCGCCATCAACACGGCGATTGAGCGCACGAGGGTTAGCTTGTCTGGCTCAAAAACCCTGTCGGAATGGATATTAAAGAACAGCGGCGCGACGATGATGGCGGCAATGACCCCCGCCTCGATTAGCCCACTGCACCAGGAAGCCAGTTTAGATTGCATTAAGGTGACGTCTCACAGGAGAACTTTCGCATGGTGACCGGTTGGTATCGTGGGCCGGATCTTAACTGAATGGCCAATGGCGGGCAACCGTTCACGCCATCGCTCAAACCGGGCGCTCGCCTTCCAGAGCCGCGTGGTAAACGCCGTCGATCGCGGCCAGCATACGCTCTGTGGTGAACTCTTCTTTTGCGCGGCGGCGCCCCTCCGCTGCCATGCGTTCGCGCAAGGCGCCATCGTATAACAGCCGGCGCAGCGCGGCAGCGATCTCTGTCGGGCGGCCGGGTAAGACCACCAGGCCAGTGATCTCGTGCTGCACGATGTAGGAGGTACCCGTCCCCAGCTCGGTCGTAATACAGGGCAGCCCGGCAGCCATCGCCTCTAACAATACTTTGCCAAATGCCTCGGCGCGCGAGTTTGCCGGAAGCACAAACACATCGGCGCTGGCATACAAGCCGGGGAGCGCATGGTCATCCACATCGCCCAGGAAGTGAACGCGCCCACTTATGTCCAGGGCTTCGGCCATCTGCTGCCATGTCTGGCGCATAGGGCCATCGCCGCCCACTACCAAGCGCGCCTCTTCAATGTGCGGCAGGGCGCGTAGAAGGTCGCCCAGGCCCTTATAATAGCGGTGGCGGCCCATAAACAGCAGCGTCGGGCGCCCGTCGGGAGCAATCAGTGGCGCTGCGCCCTGAAACCGTTCAAAATCGACAGAGAGGGGGACGACACAACATTTATGGCGCAAAGCGCTAAGGAACGGCGAGCTTTCGACGTACTGCTGGCTGGTGGCAATGATACGCCGGCTCTGACGCAGGGCGCGCAGCAATATGGGGCGGTAGGCGGCCAGCGCCCTCTGTTGGCGCACCACGTCGCTGTGATAGGTGATGACATAGGGCCGCCGCGCGCCGGCCGCTAGCTGCGCTATCTCGCCAATGGGATAGGGAAAGTGCAGGTGCGTGATGTCCGGCCGCAGGGCGCGAAGCGCAAAAATGAGGTCGATACTCAGCGGCGTAGAGGCCACGGTCGCCAGCCGCCGCGCTCGTCGCACCTGCACGCCGGCAATGGTCTCCCTGGCGGGCAAGCCGGCGGGATTCGTGACCAGCACGGTAACGTCGTGGCCCTGCGCCGCCTGGCCTTCAGCCACAGTACGGACGTGGTTTTCAATGCCGCCGAGGATCGGCAGGTAATCTTTGTAGACGTGTACAATTCTCATAGACAGGCTAACTATATCTCCGCGAGCCCTCCCCGCGCCACCCCGCGCTCATGCCGCCCAATTAAGATTGCGGCGCTAACAGGAGCTCCTTTGTGTACGATTGAGCAGGGCCGCGCTATCATTGAGCGCACAGCAAACAGCGCCCGCGCGGCGCATCAGGAGGACATTCTATTTCACGCGTCTTAGTTATTGGCCTGGACGGCGCAACCTGGGATATCTTGCGCCCGCTCGCGAATCAAGGCCGGCTACCCAACCTGCAACGGCTCATGAACCATGGCGCGTCGGGTATCTTGCAGTCAACGGTGCCGCCGGTGACGCCGGCGGCATGGACCTCTGTCTTCACGGGTAAGAACCCGGGCAAGCATGGCATCTACGATTTCCAGAGCTTGGACCCGCAGACCTATACCTTTCACACCCTACATGCCCACCGGCACCGTGAAAAGACGGTGTGGCGCCTGGCCGGAGAAGGGGGAAAGCGCTCTATGGTCATCGACGTGCCCTTTACCTACCCGCCAAAGCCGCTAGAAGGCTTGATGATTACAGGCTACGGCACGCCGCGCACGCCCGGCACTGAGTTTACTTTTCCGCCGAATCTGGCGGACCGGCTTCCCAGCGCGCTGCGTGAAGTAGTGCGCGTGGCCCTACCCAGCACGAATTTCGACCGCAGCCAGCGCTTCGTCGACGAGTGGAAAGCAATTATGAACGGCCGGCAGAAGCTGCTGGCGCATCTGGCGTCGGAGGAAGAATGGGACTTCTTTATGGTGGTCTTTTCAATCACCGACAACATGGCCCACGTCTTCTGGACCTTCGCCGATCCGGCACACGCCAACTACGAGCGCGCCGAGGCAGGCCAGTTTCGGGAGGCGTTTTATGCCAGTTATGAGCAGTGCGACAGGCTTGTAGGCCAACTGATGGCCGGCGCAGGGCCAGGGGTGTCCACGTTAATCGTCTCTGATCACGGCTTTGGCAGTGTACAGGCGCGCCAGTATCTTTTTGGACGCCTTCTGGAAGGCGGCTACATGGCAGCCGGCAAAAGTGGCCCCCGCAGCGCGGGCCGAGCAGTACGGTTTCGCGACGCCTTACTGCAGCGAGCCGTCCGCCTTTACTCACGATTTCCAGCGCTGCGCGAGGCCGTGAAAGGCTTGCCGCCAGGACGCCGCCAATCACTGGTGGGCGCATTGCAGCGGGTTGGCGCTATGCCAGAACCGTCGGCCATTAATACCAGCCGCTCGCGGGTTGTCCTCTCAAATTTCGGCCTGCAAATCTGGCTTAACAGGCGGCAGCAAGATGGTGAACCGCTGGCAGGCGCCGCCGCTGAGGCCTTAATGGCGGAGCTAAGCGACTACTTATTGGCCGACCGCGACTCGGTGTCGGGAATGGCCGTGATTCGCGCCGTGCACCGCGGCCGAGATGTCTACAAGGGCCCGTTCGCGGAGCACGCTCCGGATCTAATTATCGAATACAATAACCTGTTCGGGCTCAGCGGGCCCGACGGGCGTAAGAACGCACATACTGAAGGCGGGCATACGCATGAGGGCATTTTCATTGCCCACGGCGCAGGCATTCAAGCCCGGCCAGTCGAAGGCGCTCGTTTAATTGATCTCGCGCCGACCATTTTATATTTGTTGGGGTTGCCTGTGCCTCCGGATATGGACGGGCGTGTGGTGCAAGAGCTGTTCGACGCTGAATTCCTGGCGCGGCACCCTATTGTGCGCGGCGCGACGCCAGCCGTTCTGTCGCAAAACGAAGACGATGCGGATTATGACGACGATGAAGAAGCTGACATTCGCGAGCAGCTCAGGCAGTTGGGCTATTTGTAAGCGAGCAGGGCGGCCTGGCTAATGGCCTCATCTGGCGACCCACATATTGCGCGCCAGACGGTTGGCGGCTCTCTTTACAGTATCGCCGCTTCGGTGGTGACGATCTCGCTAGGCTTCTTGCGCGCGGTGTTGATGGCGCGCCTGCTGCAGCCGGAACATTTCGGCGTGACGACGTTGGCCCTGTTCTATCTGAACCTGGCCACGCAGGTGCGCACGTTTGGCATCGACGGCGCCCTGATCCACCACAAAGAGACCGACGACGATACAATTGCCACCTACTTTACCATCAGCCTGGGGCAGATCGCGGTCACCGTCATTCTGATCCTGGCAATCGTGCCCTTTCTCGGGCTGCTACACCCCGATATGCCGCAGCTCTCGACGGTTTTGCTGGCCTACGCCGGCATTAGCGTGCTGAAGGGGTTCAACGCTGTGCAGACGACCATTCTCAGCAAGGATATGGCTTTCCGGCAACTGGCGCTTACCGATGTGATCAGCTCGGCGACGATGACGCTGGTGGGACCGGCGCTGGCCCTGATGGGGTTTGGCGTCTGGAGCATCGTCGCCGAATTGGGCAGCGGCATGCTGAGCCGGGCGGTGAGTGTGTGGCTGCTGTACCGGCCTTGGCGCCCACGCATGGCCTGGGATCCGTCGCTGGCGCGTTGGTTCCTGAACTATGGCTCCAAAATATGGGTCAGCAGCAACGTCGCCTTCCTGCTGGATCGTTTTGACGATTGGTGGGTGGGCACGTTTTTGGGCTCCAACCCGCTTGGTTATTACTCGCGGGCCTATGAGTTCGCGCGTTATCCGCGGCGGGCGATTGCCAATCCCATCGTCTCGGTCTTTTTGCCCGCGTTCGCCCGGCTTCAAGACGATCGCGCGCGACTGGCACGCGCCTTTTTTAGGCCTGCCCGCCTGATGGTGCGCGCCGGAGCCCTCTTCTCGGTACTCTTTATTAGCACTGCGCCAGAGTTCATTCGCATCTTCCTGGGCGAACAGTGGATTCCGATGCAACTTACGTTCCAGCTCATGATCATTTATACGCTGCTCGACCCATTGCTTACGGTGGCCAGTAATTTGCTGGCCGGCACAGGGCATCCGGGTCCTATCGCCCGCGCGCGCATCGTTCAGGCGCTCGTGTTTATTCCGGCGGTCCTGGCGCTCGGGACGCGCCTGGGAATTGAAGGTGTGGCCATTGCCGCCGACCTGATGGCGCTGGCCGGCGCCATTCTGCTCTTTCGCAAGACATCTCTTGTCGTCGACTATTCACAGCGCACGCTCTGGTTCTGGCCTATGGTCGGTGTGGCCCTCAGCCTGACGCTCATCTACTTTTCAACCCCACTATGGGCCGCGCTTCCTACATGGGGGTCGGCCGCGGCCAAAATTGCACTGGTCTCAGCCACGTACCTGGGCTTACTTTGGTTAGCGGAAAAGAAGCAATTGCTATCGGGCTGGAACATGCTTTGGGGCGTTCTCCGTTCGATGAGAGGCGGTTAGATGGCGTCGTCTGCCGCTGGGGCGCGCAGCAAAAGCCCCATCCTCATTGCTGGCTGCCAGCGCAGCGGCACAACGCTTCTGCGAACAATTCTGGCCGGGCACCCCGACCTTTTGGTGCATCCTTACGAGCCGCAATTCTTTCTGGAGCTCTTGTCAAGATACGGGCCGCAGCAGCGAGACATGGCGCCGGCGATTGCGGCGATGAGTGGGCACCGTTACAAGGCGCCAGAAGTGTCGCAGGCAGCATTGGAGGGTGAACAGCCGCCACGAGACTTATACGCGCTGACCCGACGATACATGGCTGCCTGGGCTGGTAGCAATAACTCTCGGCCGGTCCTCAAACACCCTGCCTTTGTCTACCATCTCGAGGCCCTGGAAGCTCTTTTCCCCGGCTTTACAGCGCTGCACATCGTTCGCGATCCGCGCGCCACGGTCTCGTCGCAGCGCCAGCGGTGGCCGCAGTTATCACTCTTTACCTGTGCCATGTGGTGGCGCGAGGCGTTGCGCTCGGCGCGGCAATGGGCGCAACAGCGGCCCGACCGCTTTGTAGAAGTGCAGTACGAAGCGCTCGTGATGCGTCCCGAAGAGACCGTGCGCCAGCTTTGCCGGCAGCTTTCGTTGCCCTTCTATGATGAGCTGTTATCCTTCCAGCAATCGGAAACAACCTATGAACCCGGCGCCGAGGCAAAGGCCAGGGAGTTCACGGCTCCCGATGTGTCGCGCCTTGACCTCTGGCGCAAGGGACTTACGAGCCAAGAGGTGCAGATAGTCGAAGCTCTTTGCGCCGAGGAAATGGCGCTGTGGGGTTATCTTCCTGCCGGCGGAGGGCTGACGCCGCGGGCGCGGGCGCGCCTGCTCGTCGAGGCCGCAGCCTATTTCGGCTGGCGCCTTGCCAGGCGGTTCTTCGCAATAACTAGAATACGGCATACCGTTGCGACAAAACCATGAGTATCATCTTGAAACGAACCCTGGGCCGTCTTTTGCCGCCACGTGTCGTACGCGCGCTGGCCGGGCTTAAGCTCGCGCTGGCGGGCGAAAACCTACAGTTGAACCGGCGCTTGACGCAGAGCCAGCATCACCAGCGACTGCTTGCCCGCCGCTTGCTGGCGCAGTATGAACACCTGCACGCAGGGCCGCCGGCGGCGGCAAGCAAGCTCCGTGATCAGGAGCTTTCCGTTTATTCCCAAAACGGCGAAGACGGCATCCTGCTGCACCTTTTCGCCGCCATCGACGTGCACAGCCATCGCTTCGTAGAGTTCGGTGTGGGCGACGGCGAACAGTGCAATACGGCAAACCTGGCGATTCATTTTGGCTGGCAGGGGCTGCTGATCGAGGGTGACAGCGCCCTGGCGGCACGGGCAACTCGCTTTTACGGCAGCTCGCCAGACTTGGCCAGCCGTGTCAGGGTGCGTAACGAATGGGTCACAGCCGAGAACATCGACCGCATCCTGCAAGAAGAGAAGGTCGTTGGCGAAATCGACCTGTTGTCGATTGATATCGACGGCAACGACTATTGGGTTTGGCAAGCTGTCTCGGCGATCGCGCCGCGCGTTGTGGTCATCGAATACAATGCTTCGCTCGGCGCCGAACGGCGCATCGCCGTGCCCTACGTTGCCACAGCGGCCCACCGCACGCTGCATCGCAGCGGCTTCTATCACGGCGCATCGCTGGCCGCGTTGGCTAGCCTGGCCGCCGCGAAGGGCTATCGGCTGGTAGGCTGTGAATCGGCCGGGGTTAACGCTTTCTTCGTGCGTGAAGATCTCGTTGCGGCAGAAATGGCGGAGTTGACCCCTGGCGAGGCTTTCTATCCCCACGCCGCGCGCAGCAGAAACTACTCCCAAGAGGAACAGTGGCGAATAATTGCAGCGATGCCGTTCGTAACGGTGGAGTAGCGACGTCATGCGCATCGCACTTCTGACATTGAGTTTTCCCCCCCAGACAGGCGGCGTCCAGACCTATCTGGCGCAGATTTTTCAGCGACTTGGACAAAAGCATGAGG
>CAYLJW010000061.1:0-14594 GCA_964384155.1 uncultured Ardenticatenaceae bacterium | reverse complement strand
CTTGGGCGTCTTGAAGTGAGGTCGCAGCGAAACGCCCGTGCCTTCCACGAGCGCGGCCATCGCCTCGATGTTGTGTTCCACGGCGTCAAGGTCGAGAAGAAGGGAGGGCGTGTCTACGTCGGTGATTTTCATGGCCGGCGGCGCCGGGTTGGCGCTGGGCTGGGCGCTGATCCGCCCCGGCTTGCTCAGCCGCCGCGACGCGCTGGCGCAGGCAGCGCGCCACGCCATTCGTATTGTCATTGGCGCTGTACCGCTGCTTGTCATCGCCGGCCTGATCGAAGGTTTCATCTCGCCCAACGAGCATATTCCGGCCATCGCCAAATGGTCATTCGGCCTCTTCAGCGGCGTACTGCTATATGCCTATCTGCTGAGTGGGGGGCGCCGCGAGCGAACGGCAGGCGGCTAGCCTGTTTGAAGCTCAGGCGCGCGCCAATGCGTCTGCTTCTTGGAACTGCATTTCGTATAGGTGGCGGTAGAGGCCGCCTTTCTGCTGTACCAGCTCTTGGT
This sequence comes from uncultured Ardenticatenaceae bacterium, assembly GCA_964384155.1. GTDB lineage: Bacteria > Chloroflexota > Anaerolineae > Promineifilales > Promineifilaceae > JAAYYY01. Next base: position 14,087 of record CAYLJW010000061.1, on the reverse strand, counting down.
GCCTGCCTTGTTCCACGACGCGACCACGGTCCAGCACCAGGATCCAATCCGCGCGCAAAACGGTGCTCAGGCGATGGGCTATGACAAACGAAGTACGGCCGGCCATCAATCGCTCCAGGGCTTCCTGGACCAGGCTTTCGCTGGCGCTGTCCAGGGAAGAGGTGGCCTCGTCGAGGATCAGAATGCGCGGATCTTTGAGCAGGGCGCGCGCGATGGCCACGCGCTGCCGCTGACCGCCACTCAGCTTAATGCCACGCTCGCCCACGCGCGTAGCGTATTGCTGCGGCAAATCTTCCGTAATGAAGTGGTGCGCATTCGCGGCGCGTGCTGCGGCTTCCAGCTCTTGCTCTGTGGCCTCGAGCTTGCCGTAACGGATATTAGCCTCTACTGTATCGGAAAAGAGCAGGGTTTCCTGCGGCACCAGGCCGATCTGGCTGCGCAGGCTATGTAAATCGACGTCGCGAATGTCGTAGCCGTCGATCAGTATGCGGCCCTCGGTGACATCGTAAAAGCGGGGAATCAGGTTGACGAGCGTGCTCTTGCCCGCGCCGCTGGGGCCTACGAGGGCAATCATCTGTCCTGGCTGGGCATGGAAGGTGACCGCATGTAACACAGGCGTGTTGTCTGCATAGCGGAAGGATACATCGTCAAAGACGACCTCGCCGGCCACGGCCGGCAGAAGAGCAGCGCCGGGCGCCGACTGTATCTCCGGCTCGCTGTCCAGCAGGCCAAATATGCGGTCGGCGGCGCCCAGAGCCGATTGAAATTGGGTATAGAGCCCGGCCAGGGAGGCGATAGGGCTGGCGACGAGCATGGTATAGACCAGGTAGGCTACCAGGCCACCGGCGGTCAGGCGCCCCTGGATCACTTCGTAACTGCCAAACCAGAGCGTTAGCGTAATCGAGCCAAATGCCAGGAAGCCGATAAAAGGGCCCAAGATAGAGGAAACGCGCGCGCGCTCCATGGCCGCGGCGAAGGTGGCGTTGATGCGCTCAGAAAAGCGCTCAATTTCGTATGGCTCGCGCGTAAATGACTTGACAATGCGCGCGCCGCCGGCGTTTTCTTCCACGATGCTGGCAGCCTGCGCCAGGCGGTCTTGCACAGCGCGCGAGGCAGCGCGAATGCGGCGACCCAGGGTCACCATGACCAGGGTGATAATGGGGATGCCGGCGAGGATGATCACGGTCAGGCGCCAGTTGAGCACAAAGAGAAGCACCGCAGAGCCGACCAGCGTCAGCGCCTGGCGCAGCAGAGCCACCAGATTGTGGGTCATGGCGTCTTGCAGCAAGCTGACGTCGTTGGTTAAGCGCGACACAAGCTCGCCCGTGCGCCGATCGGCGTAGAAGCTTAATGAGAGCATTTGTAGGTGCTCGAAAACCTGTATACGCATATCGGCGATGGCGCGCTCGCCGACAAAGGAGAGCGATAGGCGGTGCGCGAAACTGAACAGCGCCTGCACCACGAAGACTACCAACAGGCCTACGGCCAGCCGGTTCAAATGCCCCAAATCATTGTCGATGAGCACCACGTCGACGAGGTTGCGTATGACGAGCGGCAAGATCAAACCCAGCGCCACGCTGAACAACAGCGTGACGAAGGAAATGACCATCCAGCGCCAGTAGGGCCGAACATAGCCAAAAATGCGGCGGAATAAGCTGAGATTCTGCCGGGTCAGGGGTAGGGATTCGGGTTCAGGATCCGCTTCGTGGCGGCGGCCAACCGAGTGCGTACGCACAGACATGCCCTGATTGTAGCAGAGCGGCAGACGGCCGGCACTTGCTAGTTCTGGTCATCGGCCCACTGCAGCCGCGCCAGCAGACGGCGCTGCTCGTCGTCGCTCAGGCCATCGAGGCTGTCCTGGTGATGGCCAATGAGCTGAACGGTGAGCGGGGCGCTGCCGGCTTCACGGGCCATGTCTGCCCCCCAGGCCGCGTGCTGGCGGCGAATGATCAGCGGCCGCCGCCACCAGGTCAGCTCCGCCGCACCCCATCTGGCGGCGCGCGCCGGGAATAGCTTCTCTAAAATGGCGCCGCTAACGCGGTCCCATAGGGTTGGACGTAAGCGGCATTTGCCAACGTCATGCAGCAGCGCCGCGGCCAGAAGGCAGGCATCCGTCTCGCCGGCCTGCCGCAAGGTCTGGAGGACGCGCAGCCCATGAACCTGGTCCGCGGCCGCCTGCTGCTTAAAAAGGGCCGCTTCGGCCGGTGTGAGGATAGCCTCGACCAGGGGCCACTGTTCTTGCGGAAACGGCTCGTCCTGAACCAGGCGCCAGAACTGACGCAGCCGGTAGCCCAGACCCATACCGTTTACGCCCAGCCGAGCAGAAAAGGCAGGGCAATGTCAAAGACCGGACCGATGAACCAGCCCAGGAAGTCGAGCCCAATGCGCGGCAGCAGGAAGATGGCAATCAGCAGAATGATCGTGCCATATTGGCGCAAGGGCAGCAGGCGATAGGCCAGTTCTGGCGGCAAAATGCCCATCAGGATGGTGAAGCCATCAAGCGGCGGGATGGGCATCAGGTTGAAGGCCATCAGTAGAAGATTGATCTGCACGCCCATAAAACAGAATAAGAAAAAGGATGGAAGCTCAAAGCTGCCGAGCATAGGTCCGGTAGCGGCGGCGTCTGCCAGACCAAGACGAATGGGCAAGGCGAAAATAAGGGCCATGAGCAGGTTGGCCGCGGGCCCTGCCAGGGCCACAATGGCGTAGGAAGTGCGCGGGTTGCCCCGCAGGTTGTTAGGGTTGACAGGCGTCATGGCCCAGCCAAAGCCGGCGAGCACCAGCATCACCATGCCGAAGAGATCCAGGTGCACAAACGGGTTCAGCGTAATGCGCCCATATTGCCGCGGCGTGGGGTCGCCAAGGCGGTCGGCGACGATGGCGTGGGCGAACTCATGGTAGGCAAAGGCCAGGGTGGCGGTGATAATAAAAGCAATGAAACCCGTTACGCCCAGATTAAAAAAGAGCATGAAAATCTCCTGATAAATCGCTAAGAGAACTAAATTATATCTGATGCCGCATAAATGCCGACGCCTGGTGAGTCAGACCCAGCGCCAGGGCGCGCTGTGGCACGGCACAAGGTAAGATGCGGGCAACGCGACCATGCTGCTATAATCGCCGGTTGCTATGTCTGTGACGATAAATCTGAACGATATCGTTCAGTTACGGAAAAAACATCCTTGTGGCAGCGATGAGTGGCGTGTCGTGCGCTTAGGCCTGGACATTGGCCTGGTCTGCCTGGGTTGCCAGCAGCGCGTGCTGCTGCCGCGCAGTACGTTCAACAAGCGGGTCAAAAGGGTCGTGCGCCGCGCGAGCGACGGCTGCTGAACATGGCCAATCTTGTGCTACAGGCGCTGATGGCGCTGGCCCTTGGCGGGCTGGCTTTGTACGGATACCTGGGGCTCTATACCGCCGTGCAATATCTGCGCCATCGCCGCCAGGCCGAAGACTTGACCGCCGTAGACCCCGCACTGCTACCCTCAGTTACTGTACAATTACCGCTCTATAATGAGCTCTTCGTGGTCGAGCGGCTGCTGCGCGCCACGGCGGCGCTCGACTATCCTCGCGACCGCCTGCAAATACAGGTGCTGGACGATTCGGAAGACGCCACCACAGCGCGCGTCGCAGCCCTGGTGCACGGCTACCGGCGCTCTGGCTTGCAGATCGAGCTGATTCATCGCCAGCAGAGAGCCGGCTATAAGGCCGGCGCGCTGGGCAATGGTCTGGCGAGCGCCTCTGGCGAGCTCATTGCCATCTTCGATGCCGACTTCGCGCCGCCTGCAGACTTCTTGCGGCGCACGACGCCTTATTTTCTGGCAGACCCACAACTGGGGTTGGTGCAGACCAGGTGGGGGCATCTCAACGAAGCCGACTCCCTGTTGACGGCGGCACAGGCGCTGGCCCTGGATAAACATTTCGCCATCGAGCAGACGGTTCGCTTTCGCGCGCGTCTATTCCCCAAGTTCAATGGAACGGCCGGCATTTGGCGGCGCGCCTGCCTGGAGGAGGCCGGCGGCTGGCACAGCGACACCGTGTGCGAAGATTTGTGCCTGAGCACGCGCGCGGTGCTGGCAGGCTGGCGCTTCCATTATCTGCCGCACGTAGTGGCCCCCGCCGAGCTTCCCTGCGCCATTTCCGCCTACAAAAACCAGCAGGCGCGCTGGGCTAAAGGCTCCACGCAATGTCTGGTGAAGTACGGCGGAGATATCTGGCATGAGCGGCGCCAGAGCGTTGCTGCCCGCCTGTATGCTCTTCTCTCGATGGCGGCTTACAGCACCAGCCTGTTGCTGATCCTCTTACTACTGGCGCAGGGGCCACTGCTGCTGCTCGATACGCCGCTGCCGGCGCTGCTGCCGCTCCTGGGCCTCGCAGGTGTGGGCCAGCCGCTGCTGTTCATCATGGGCCAGAAGAAATTGCACCGCGATTGGACCAGGCGCTTATGGCGCTTGCCAGGTCTGTTGTTCATTGCCATCGGTCTCTCCGCCACCATCACGCGGGCTGTGCTGCAAGGCCTCGGCCGCGGCCGGCACACGTTTGTACGCACGCCCAAACAGGGCGACCGCCGGGGGGAGGCAGGATATCATTTGCCCTTCGATGCCATCGTCGTGGTCGAGGCGCTGCTGGCCCTCTATGCCGCCGCCGCCCTGGCGTTGGCTATGACCCAGAGCGCGTACTCGTCTATCCCCTTTCTGCTTAGCTGCCTGGCCGGTTTCGGGGGCGTCGCCATGATGACGCTAGCCGAACAACTGCGCATCCACGCCAGGGCAGGCCGCGGCGAGCGCCCAGGCTCTCAGCCATCGCCCTGAGACGAGGCTGGCGATCCGCCGCGTGCCGTAAATTAAGAAATCAAACCGGTTTATAAAAAATTCTTATAGCGCTTCCACTAAAATTTACAAAATTGTTGACATTTGTTATAAATTCTTCTAGAATGTCGATAGTTGGTATGTTTTTTGAATAACAAGCGAGAAAGAACTATGTACGCAACAGATGATGTTCTGAACCTGCGGCGGGAAAGTTACAGTGAAGCGGTTGACGCCAGCGCGACCCTGCTGACAGTGGATGCAGAACTGGGCAGTGTGACCATCGAGGCTCACTCGCAGCCGCACGTCGATGTGCAGGCGCTGCTGCGCGACGTAGATATCGATGTCTGGCAGGAAGATGGCCGCGTTCACGTGCAAGCCGTCGTCGTCCGTGGCGAAGAACAGCTAACAGACCCCGGCCCCAAAGCCGACATTACGATTAAGACGCCCGCCGGCGTTTCCATTGTTGCGCATGTTGTTACCGGCACGCTCGCGGTGCACGATTTGCAGGCGCCCACGCGCACGCACGTCATCACGGGCCAGACCAGATTAAGCAATGTAGAGGGCGCGATGCATGCCACCACTGTGACCGGAAGCATCGAATACAGCGGCCAGCTAAGCGACGCCACTCATCACTTTGCAGCCACCACGGGCGCCGTGCGCCTGATGATCGCCGGCGTGCCCAATGCGCGCGTCTATGCCTGGGCTACGACGGGCAGGGTGCAGTGCGACCTGCCTTTAAGCGCCAGGCGGCGCGGCGGCTACTACACCGGCGACCATCTCTATGGTGTGTCGGGAAGCGGTGAAGGGCGCATGATGGCCGAAGTCGTGACGGGTACTGTGCACCTTGGCATGCAAGAGACGGCGACGGCGCCGGCTCGCGCGGTTCCACAGGTAAACTGATAAAGGAGAGTTGAATGAACCCCGTTATTGGATTGTGTCCCATTTGTCGCAGCAACCTTGAAGTGACGCGCCTCCATTGTCGCAATTGTGACACGTCGCTCGAAGGACACTTTGCCCTGGGCCGGCTCTACCATCTCAATAAGGAGCAACTGGAGTTTGTAGAGACGTTTATCCGCTGCGAGGGCAAGATTACGCGCGTAGAACAGGAGATGGGTATGTCGTACCCCGCGGTACGCGCCCGGCTTAACGATGTGATCCGCGCCCTAGGCTATGAAGTAGGCGAAACGGAAAAGGGCGCCGTTTCCGAAGAGAGCCGTCGCAACGTGCTGAAGGACGTCGCCGAAGGGCGCATTACGGCCGAAGAGGCCGTCGAGATATTACAGGGTTAGAAAGGCGAGAGGACGTAACAATGAGCAAACAACAGTACGAAACTGGCAGCGCGCCAAACGTGACCGTCGTGGAATGCGCCGGAGATGTCGTCATCAAAGGCTGGGACCAACCTGGCATCCTCATAAAGGGGCAGCATCGCGCCGACCAGGTGGGCGACGATCTGACCATCCACAGCAGCGGCTCCCTTAGCATTTCCCTGCCGCTGCAAAGCCACATCAGCTTGCAAAGCGTGGCCGGTGATGCCATCATCAAGGCCGTGGAAGGTGATGTATCGATTGGCCAGGTGATGGGCGACCTGGGTCTCAAGAACCTGGCATCGCTAAAGATTGGCACGGTTCATGGCGACGTCTCGGCGCGCAACATCAACGGCTCGCTATCTGTCGAATCCGTGATGGGCGATCTCGCGGCGCGGCACACCGAAGCGCTGCATGTTGCGGCGGTACACGGCGACCTGTCGGCGCACTATATTGGAGGCGCTGCAGCAGTTGACGAAGCGCTAGGCGACGTCAATCTGCAGACGGTCAACGGCGACGTGACGTTGCGCGAAGTGCACCGCGACGTCAACCTGGCCAACCTCGGCGGTTTGTTGAATGTGCAGCAGGTACATGGTGACATACGCCTAAAAGGCGGCCTGGTTTCCGGCAAGCATCATTGCAGCGCCGACGGCGACATCGTGCTCCGTTGGCCGGCAGACGCGCCGCTCAACCTCCTGGCGACGAGTAACACGCTCAAGGATAATCTGGGCTTGCAGGATCTTGAACAGCAGAACGGCGGCTATCAAGGCCGAATTGGCGACGGCGAGACAACGCTGATTCTCGAAGCGCAGGGCCGTGTGATCATCAAGGGTATCGAAGAAGCGGACTGGTCTGGAAAGTTCGGCCCGGAATTCGCGGGCTTTGGCGCGGATTTTGCTGATATCGGCGTTGAGCTGTCGGACTTAGGAGCGCAGATTAGCAGCCGCGTCAACGCACATATGCAAGAGCTGAGCGCGCGCATGGAACAAAAATTTGGCCACGATTTTGCGCAATCGATGGCCGAGAAGGCAGCGCGCCAGACCGAGCGGGCTGTGCAGCGCGCGATGCGCGAGGCCGAGCGCATGCGCGTGAGGTCTGCCGCCTGGGCTCCGCCAAGGCCGCCCGCGCCGCCGGCGCCCAGGCAAAAGAAGGGTTCACCGGTCTCTCAGGAGGAGCAAAAGAAGATCTTAGGCATGTTGGCGAAGGGCATCATCAGCGTCGAGGAAGCAGAGACCCTGTTGAAGGCCCTGGAGGAGTAGAAACGGGCCGGCAGCAGCGGCGCAGGTAGGGTTGAGATATGGTTGCAGCGCCTTTAAGTTACGCTTCAGGCGACGGCAGTGGTCCGCGGCCCGTCGATCTGCGACGAGACGTGCCGCAGATTGTGGCCCTGCTTAACCTGGCCTTCGCCAGCCAGGACGAGCAGGGTCGCAGGCTCAATCGCCTGAGCATCGCCACGGAGCCATGGTACATTGCGCGGCTGCGGCAGCTAAGCAGCGGCCTGGTCCCGGGCTTTGTTTGGGAAGAGGCGGGCGCCATTGTCGGAAATGTGACGCTGCTCACCACAAGGATTCGCGGCCGCTATCTCGTGGCCAATGTTGCGGTCCATCCCAACTTCAGGCGGCAAGGCATCGCGCGCCTGCTGATGGAGTCGGCGCTCCAGAGCACGCGCAAGCTGGGCGCCCGCGAGCTGTTGCTACAGGTGAAGCATGACAACGAGGCAGCTATTCACCTCTATCAAGGCCTGGGATTTGAAGTCCTCGGCAGCATGACGAGCTGGTATGCTTCTTTCAATCATTTTCGCCTCTTACCGGTTGACGTGAGCGAGCACGGCCCCGACCATAGCGGCGACTTCTTCATTCGCCCGCTGCGCGGCGGCGAGTGGCGCAAGGCCTACGCCCTGGATCGCTCCGTGGTGCATCCGGATCTGGTCTGGCCTGATCCGACAGAGGCGGATCACTATCGCGGCGGCCTATTGCGCCGCTTTAACAACTTAATAAGCGGGCGCAAAGTTGAGACATGGGTCGCCGAGGCGCCTGATGGGCAGCCGGCCGGCCTCGGCAGCATCGCCAGTGATTGGAGCCGCTATCACACGCTCGATCTGCGCGTGTTACCACAATGGTCCACTGCGCAACAGCCGCTGCTTGCAAAGTTGCTGCGCCGGCTGCAGCATCGCTTCCGGCGCAACGTGCGCATCGATCACCCGGCCGAGGACGAGAAGGCGACGGCGTTGCTACGTCAGGCCAACTTTGTGCCACGCCGCACGCTCACAACCATGAAGCTAGAGATGAAGTTATCAAAATAGCACTGAACGCCGCAGCAGGGAAGCCGGCGCCAGCGAAAGATAGACAAAGGGATAACAGCATGGCAACCACCGAAGAACGAATGCAGATCCTCAAGATGATTGAGGAAGGAAAAATTAGCGCCGCCGAAGGCGCCGATTTGTTGCGCGCCCTGGATAAGAAGGAGAGCGGCACGGTGAATGAGCCGCTGCGCGGCGCCAGCGCGCCGCGCTGGTTCCGCGTACGCATCACCGATGTGGCCTCGGGCAAGAACAAAGTCAATGTCAATATCCCCATGGGGCTGGTCAACGTGGGCGTGAAGATGGGCGCCCGCTTCGCGCCGGACATGGAAGGCGTGAATTACGAAGAGCTGATGGAGGCTATTCGCACGGGCACGCAGGGCAAAGTGATCGACATTACCAACGACGACGACGGCGAACGCGTCGAGATTTTCGTCGAATAGCCATACTCGGCGGCCTAAGGAGCAAAGCTAATCGCCGGCCGTGTGCGCCAGCGTCGCGTCGCGCCGTTCCATCACCATGGTGCGAAAGGCATAGGCGTTCTGCGCGTCGGCTTTGTGGCTTTCTTGCCACACGGTGCGCCACTGGCGAGGCGAGAATCGGGGAAAGAAGGTATCGCCCGCAAATTCCGCTTCGATACAGGTCAGGTAAAGCCGATGCGCCAGGGGGAGGAAGCGACGGTAAATCTCGCTGCCGCCAATGACCATCACTTCCGCTGCGTCGCCCGCAGCAAGTAGCGCTTCGCCGGGCGAATGGACCACGGCGCAGCCCGGCGCGCGAAACTCTCGGTTTTTGGTTAACACAATGTTGTGGCGACCCGCCAGCGGCTTGCCGATTGATTCGAACGTCTTGCGGCCCATAATTACAGGCTTGCCCAGGGTCACCTGGCGAAAGTAGCGCATCTCGGCAGGCAAGCGCCAGGGAATCTCGCCATCCGAGCCAATGGCGCGATTGCGGCCCATGGCCACAATGAGGGCGATGATCATGAACGAGCGCCCGGCGGATCGGCCACAGGCCCCAGGTTAAACGGCGATAGGCGCCTTAATGTGTGGGTGGCTTTCATAGTTTTTCAGCTCAAAGTCGTCGAATGTGAAATCGAACAACGACTGCACGCGCGGGTTGAGCGCCATCTGCGGCAGCGGCAGCGGATCGCGCTGTAGCTGCGTGCGCGCCTGGTCCACATGGTTGAGATAGAGGTGCGCATCGCCGAAGGTATGGATGAACTCGCCCGGCCGGTAGCCCGTTGCCTGAGCCGCCATCATCGTGAGCAGCGCGTAGGAGGCAATATTGAACGGCACGCCAAGGAAAACATCGGCGCTGCGCTGGTAGAGATGGCACGAAAGGCGCTCTCCGGCGACATAGAACTGGAATAACACATGGCACGGAGGCAGCGCCATGCGCTCGATGTCTGCCACATTCCAGGCACTCACAATGTGGCGGCGCGAATCGGGCTCTTGCTGCAAACGGTGCAGCGCCTGGCTGATTTGATCGATGTGACGGCCGTCGGGCGCGGGCCAGCAGCGCCACTGATAGCCGTAAACCGGACCGAGCTCGCCTTGCTCGTCGGCCCATTCGTCCCAGATGCTCACGCCATTCTGCTTGAGATAGGCGGTGTTGGTAGAGCCCTGCAGGAACCAGAGCAGCTCATGGATGATCGAGCGCAGGTGCAGCTTCTTGGTCGTTAAGAGTGGAAAGCCATGCTGCAAGTCCAAGCGCATCTGGTACCCGAACACGCTGAGCGTGCCGGTGCCCGTGCGATCAGACTTGCGGTAGCCGTTTTCCAGAACATGACGCATGAGGTCCAGGTACTGCTTCATGCGCTTCTCCTCCCGTTACATCTTAGGACAGGATAGCGGGCGTGTGTCTTGCGCCACACACTGCTACCTTAGTATAGCGCTGCAAGAGCCCATCCCAAAGCACGAAACTAGGCAAACGGGGCCTAAATTTGCCCTAGGCCGTCGTTTGCATTAATCTGAACAGGCGTAACCACTGCTTACAGAAGAATGGGAAGAAGCACACATTATGGAAGAAAAGTTACCAGCGCCCTTACAGGCAGTCGTTGACGATTTTGCCATACTCCACGGGCCGGAGAAGCTAGAGTACCTGCTGGAGCTTGCCGAGCAACTGCCGCCATTGCCAGACTGGCTACAGGCCAGGCGAGGCGAGCTCGAGCAGATACATGAGTGCATGACGCCGGTTTTCGTCTTTGTCGAGAGCCGCGATGGCAGGCTCACGTTTCACTTCGACGTTCCGCCGGAGTCGCCCACTGTGCGCGGCTACGCTGCGATCTTGCGTGAAGGCATCGACGGGATGTCACCGGAGGAGATCCTGGCCATTCCGCATGACTTCTATCTGGAAATGGGCATGGGCGATGTGTTGAGTGGCCAGCGGCTCAATGGCCTGGGTGCGATACTTAACTACGTCAAGCACCTAGCTGCACGACATGTAAACGGCGACAGTGCGCACACAGAAAATCGCGCCGGCGAATAATCCAGCCCCTGCCGCCGGCATGATCCGCCCATGAAGGCACAGACAATCACCATCATCGGCCTGGGCCGTGTAGGTGTCTCGCTAGGGCTGGCCTTGAAAACCGCGGGCCTGGACGTGGCCATTGTGGGGAGTGACCGCAACGAGGACGTTCTGCAGCAGGCGTACGCGGCCGGGGCCATCGACAGGCGCCAAAGACGGCTGGTTTCCGCCACCGCGGAAGCCGACATTATCGTCATTGCCGTCCCTGAATCAGAAGTCGAAGCGATTTTGCAGACCATTGGCCGCGATGTCCGCGAGCATGCGCTTGTGCTGAGTCTTTCAGGTATGAAGAGCGCGGGGCAGCGCTGGGCTGAACAACATCTGGCTAAAGGCCACTTCGTGGGCGCCGTTGCCGTCCTGGCGGCCGATGCGCTGGCCGATGGCACGCCGGGCGTTGCCGGGGCGCGGGCGGACCTGTTCCGCGGTTCTGTTTTTTGCCTGGCTCCCTCGCCCAAGGCTGATCCGCGAGCGGTCGGAACAGCCGTCAACCTGGGCGCCTTGCTGGGAGCCAAGCCGTTCTTCGTCGACGTCGAGGAGTACGACAGCCTGGTTCTCGCCGTTGAAACCGTGCCCGGGCTGCTGGCGGCGGCGCTTTTTAGCGCCGTAACGACATCCAGCGGCTGGCGCGACATGCTGCGCTTTGCCAATTTACCATTCGCGCAAGCGACGCTGCCGCTGCGCGACGACGCCTCGCTTGCCCTGCGAGCGCTCGATTCGCGGCAGGCTACGCTGCACTGGCTAGATGCGGCGCTTGCTGCCCTCCATGATTTGCGAGAGCGCATCGCCGAGGATGAGGCAGAACAGGTGGCCGCATACCTTCACAGCTTAAACGGTGAGCGTGAGCGCTGGCTGGAGCAGCGCAAGCGCAACGAGTGGCATGAGCCGGGGCGCGTCGAAATAAAGCCCCGCGGCTTCATGGATCAATTCTTAGGGCGCCGCAGTGGAGCGGACAATTGAAGGACTCAGACAGAAAAGTTGACTCGACGGTACAGCACGCCATAGCTGCTGGCGCGCCGCTGCGCATCTTGATGGTTGCGCCTACGTCATTCTTTAGCCATTATGGCGGGCACATACGCATCCTGGAAGAGACGCGCGCTCTGACGGCCCTGGGGCACCAGGTTACCGTCGTCACCTACTACAAGGGATCGGATGTGCCAGGCGTCGACATCCGTCGAACTGCGCCGCTGCCGTGGCGCCCGGAGTACGAGGTAGGCTCTTCGCGTCATAAGCTTGCCTTTGACCTGTATCTGGCAGGCAAGGCGCTGCAGGTAGGACGAAAGATGCGCCCACACCTGGTGCATGGGCACATGCACGAAGGCGCGCTGATTGGCGGCATGCTGGCCCGCGCCTTGCATGTGCCCCTCGTCTTCGACTTTCAAGGCAGCCTCAGCGGCGAGATGCTAGATCACGGCTTCATCAAGGACGGCTCGCTGTTTCACAGCTTCTGGCGGCGACTGGAGGCGTTCATCTGCCGCATGCCGCAGGCCATCCTTACCAGCTCGGAAGAGGCGCAGCGCTTCTTAAGCAGCTCTTTTGGCGTGGCGCCGCAGCGCATTGTACCCCTGCCAGATTGCGCCGACCTGACGCACTTCGCGCCCGGCCGATTTGACGCAGAGGAACAGGCGGCCTGGCGTTGGCGCCTGAATATTCCGGAGGGCAGGCCTGTGGTGGCCTATTTGGGCCTGCTGGCTAATTACCAGGGCACAGCGCACCTTGTACGCGCCGCCGCCTACCTGAAAGAGCGCGGTGAGGACGTGCACTTCCTAATCATGGGTTATCCCAACGTGGAACATTACAAGACAATGGCCGAGCAGCAGGGCGTGAAGGACCGCGTCACATTTACCGGGCGCGTGGACTACCTCAATTTTGCTCCGCGCTTTCTGTCGCTGGGCGACGTGACTGTGTCGCCAAAGATGTCGGAGACGGAAGGCAGCGGTAAGGTCCTGAACTATATGGCCATGGCAAAGCCGGTTGTAGCCTATGACAGCCCCGTACACCGTGAATACCTGGGGGAGTGGGGGATATATGTTCCTAGTGGAGAGACCGACAGCCTGGCCGAGGCTATTGTCGGCCTGTTGCATGATCCACAGCGGCGGCGCTTTCTTGGAGACAAGCTGCGCGAACGCGCAGCCGAGAAGTACGACTGGCGCCAGGCCTCGCAGCGCATACATGCGCTCTATGTAGATCTCGTACGACAGAACTCTGTTAGAAAGTAAGCGAACGGTTGACAGGATAGGGCGCGCAAGTATAATATACCGTTCGCAAACCGCCCGGTTGCATCTATTCATGCTGCGATTTGCCAAAGACCTGATTGAGGACCATTGCGACGGCACTGTGTCCTTTTTTAGTGCATAAGTGGAAGTTAAGTTTCTGGGACCAGATGAGAGGATAAATGTCCGAACGTTACCTTGAAAAGAAAAGCTACGCCCGCACGACGGATCCGCTCGAATTACCCACGCTAATCGACGTACAGCTAGACTCCTTTGATGCCTTTATTAAGGAAGGACTTGCGGAGCTGTTCGACGAGATCTCGCCCATTGAGAGTTTCAACGGCAACCTCAAGCTCTTTTTCCCCAGTAAATCTCCTGAGGTTGACGGGTTTGGCCTGGAATATTGGTTCGACCAGCCGAAATACACCGTTGAGGAGTGTGTCGAGCGCGACATGAGCTATGCAGCGCCGCTGCACGTGCGGGTGCTGCTCTATAGCACGGAGCTCGACCAGCCAATCGTGCAGGAAATCTTTCTGGGCGATTTCCCCATCATGACCGGCGCCGGCACCTTCATTATTAACGGCACCGAGCGCGTGGTGGTTAGCCAGTTGATTCGCTCGCCCGGCGTTTATTTTGAGGTTGAAGAAGAGCGCGCTACCGGCCGGCCGCTGGCCAAAGCCAAACTAATTCCGGACCGCGGCGCCTGGATGGAGTTTGAGACGCGTAAGACAGACTACCTAACGGTGAAGTTTAACCGTAAGCGCACCATTCCAGTCACCCTGTTCCTCCGCGCTCTGGCCGCCGTGGAGGATGGCCTGGGCAACCAGCTCCTTAAAGAAGGCAGCGACGAAGAGATCCTGGCCCTTTTTGAGGACATCGACACCAATGCCGAGCACATTTATATCCAGGGCAGCATTGATCAGGAGCCGACCTGGAATCAAGA
>CAYLJW010000060.1:0-15184 GCA_964384155.1 uncultured Ardenticatenaceae bacterium | reverse complement strand
TCCCAGGATAAGCTGCATGTGTTTCACCGATGTGCTACTCGTGTAACAGGATGTAACAGGCGTGTAACAAGGCATCATCCTAGACAGACAAAGGCAGGCGCACGGTAAAGACGGTGCCTTGCTCCAGCCGGCTGCGCACCGTGACGCTGCCTCCATGGCGGGCCACGACGCGCTGTACCAATGCCAGCCCCAGACCACTTCCTTCTACCCCACGCGCATTGCTGCCCCGGTAGAGTTCCTCGAAAAGGTGAGGCAGGTCGTCTTCGGCAATCCCTATCCCGGTGTCGGCGGTTTCCACGACCAGCCACTGACCATCTTCGGCGGCGCGCAGCTCAATCGCATCTTCCGGCCGGGTGAACTTGCAGGCGTTGTCCAGGAGGTTGTAGAAAGCCAGCCACAGCAAGTCCCAATCCCCTCTCACCGTTGGTAAGGGCCAGGGCGCTTGAGGGAACAACGTGTGGATCTGGCGAGCTGCGTGTTGAGGGCAAGTGTGGAGGGTAGCGACCACATCAACCAGCAGCTCCTCCACGTTTATCGGCAGCTGCTCTATCTCCCTCACTTCTAATTCGGCTACCTTGCGCAAGTCGGCCGTCAGCCGGCCGAGGCGTTCAACCTGAGCTGATATATCCTGCAACGCCTGCTCCTCAATCCTTTGAGCGGAACCGATACGAAGATAGGTTAGCGTAGTGCGGATGGCGGCTAAGGGGTTCTTCAATTCATGGTCCAACCGCCGGATGAAACGCTGCCGGGCCTGGGCTGTTTCTTGGTGGAGGGTTGCTGATAACCGCCGCTGGCGGCGCTCCGACCATCGCCAGATAGCCGCTCCCACTGTCAGGAAGAGCGCCAACAGGGCGCCGGCCATCAGGAGCAGCGTGCCCAGGTCTATTCGCACCTGAAGGCGAAGCACCGGATTAGAGGCAACCCCACCTTGTAGCGCCAGTGCGACCACCAGGCTGAGCAAGAACGGCAAAGCTGCCAGGACAACCAGGCCGTAGAACCGGCGTCGTTTCACACAGGAACACCATCCCCGGCCGGCTCCACCGAGGCCATAAACCGGTATCCTACGCCAACCATCGTTTCAATAAAGAGGGGATGATCTGGATCGTCTTCAAGAACGCGCCGTATCTCGGCCACACGGCCATCCACCGCGCGGGTCGCAACGGGGTAATCCCAGCCCCAGACGGCGTCTAACAACCGGTCGCGGGTGAGAACTTCGTCGGGATGCAGCATCAGGTACTCCAACAAGGCCAGGGCTTTGGGTGTGAGTTCAACCAATCGCTCGCCTTTGCGGACGCGGTGCGTCCTGCGGTCAAGGATGAGGTCGGCGGACTGCAATTGGGTAGCCAAAGCCAGAGGTTTCTGCCCCGGAGCGCCCTGCCCTCGTCTTAGCACAGCTCCTATGCGCGCCACCAGTTCATGAGGATCGAAGGGTTTGCAGAGGTAGTCATCGGCGCCTTCTTGCAAGCTCAGTACCTTCTCGATGGTGGCGTCTACCTGGGTCAGCATAATGAGGGGCGTCCAATTACCGGCTGCTCGCAAACGGCGACAGACCTCGCGACCATCTAAACCGGGCATCAACACGTCCAGAACGGCGACATCAGGCTGCTGCTCTAAAATCAGGCGTAGAGCCTTCTCACCATCAGACGCAACAGTGACCGTAAAGCCGGCGTGCTCCAGGATTGGCGCCAGGTAGTTTGTAATGACCCTTTCATCGTCTGCTAGCAGGATTTTTGCATGTGCCATTGGTTTGCTCTCTTGCCGGCCGAGCATCTATATGCCCTTTCTGCAAACAGCATACCTGTCGACCAATAAAGATGGAAAGTGGCAATCAACACGTTTGAAGATGAGCTTTGTCATCTTTCCGAGAAAGTAGTCTTTTCGGCTTTCTGGGAATCCTGGCTAAGACGCTTTTCCGAGCGTAATCCTGATGTAATTCAGCTTGTCAGGGGAAGTTGGAAAGCTGGCCGTAGTGTGAGCGGTTCAGCAGTGGCTGCTGTTAGCGTAATTAGCCGGGCATGCGGGTCGAACAGAGAGAGGTTAGCTCCACCACCGACCATATGCTGCGCCAGCCAGTCTTGTAGGCTTCATAGAAAATGTCGTACAAGTCCACCGTTGCCGTACGAACCGAATTTCAGCCAACGTCGAAAGTAAGCCTGGCGTAGGTTTTCGTCCTTTTGCTCCCAAAACGCCTACTACGAGCCTTTGTGGGGCAAGGTTCGGAGTGGCGCGATTTATCGGGCTGGGGGATGGGCAATAAATTGCCCTACTAGGAGCCTACGAGCCTTTGGTGGGTAGGGTTCTGGCTGCGGCTGGGTTGGCTGTTTTCGTTTTCGCCTTGGCAGCAGATGGGCTAGAATAGGGGTACGCGTCTTCTTGCCGCAGCTTCCAGAAATTGTGTGTAGCCCTGCGGCTTAGCCTGTCAGATGGCGTTCTGGAGCACTTCATGACTGTTGCCACAACGCAATCCGAGCATCTGCCGCCCGTCGGAGCCATTCTCAGCGGGCCGTTCTGGCCAGGGCGGGTGCGGGTGGTGCGCGTGGAGCCGCGGCGCGACAGGCGGGCGCTCATTGAGGCCGTCACCCTGGACGAGCAATCGCGCCTCATCACGCGCAACTTCAGCGCCGAGGAGCTGGCGCAACTGCAGGTGGAGGCCGCCGCCGCGCAGCGCACGCTGGATGGCGACGCCACCGGCTTCAAGCTCGCCGCCGAAGCCACGCGCATCCAGCTGGCCCACACCTACGACCCGCAATTCGCCGTCAGCGTGGCGCGCATCGACCCCCTGCCTCACCAACTGGAGGCCGTCTACCATTACATGCTCAAGCAGCCGCGCCTGCGCTTCCTGCTCGCCGACGACCCCGGCGCAGGCAAGACGATCATGGCCGGCCTGCTGCTCAAGGAGATGAAGCTGCGCGGCGCGCTCACGCGCACGCTCATCGTGGCCCCGGCCAACCTCGTGGCCCAGTGGCAGCGCGAGATGGGCGAGAAGTTCGACGAGCCGTTCGACGTCATCGACCGCGGCGTGCTCAACGCCCGCGGCAGCCGCGCCTGGGAGCTGGCCGACCAGTGCGCCGTCTCTGTCGACTTCGCCTGGCAGCCGGACGTGATGGAGAGCCTGGCCCGCGCCCAGCGCTGGGACCTGGTCATCGTCGACGAGGCGCACAAGATGGCCGCCTACCGCCGCGGCGAAAAGCTGCAGCGTACCCGGCGCTACCGGCTGGGCGAGATGCTCACCGAACAGGCAGAGCACTTGCTGCTGCTGACGGCCACGCCGCATAAGGGTGACCCGGAGAACTTTCGCCTGCTGCTGCAGCTGCTCGACCCCGACCTCTTCGCCAGCACGGAGATCCTGGCCGAGGCCGTGCGCCGGCAGGAGAACCCCATCTTCCTGCGGCGGCTCAAAGAGGACATGAAGGATTTCCAGGGCCGGCCGCTGTTCCCCAGGCGCCACGTGCGCACGCTGGGCCTGGAGCTTACGCGGCCGGAGCAGCAGCTTTACGAGGACGTCACCCGATACGTCTCCGAGAATTTCAACCGGGCGCTGGCCGAAGAGAACCGCAACGTCACCTTTGCCCTGATTATCCTGCAGCGGCGGCTGGCCTCCAGCGTGCGGGCCATTCGCCGCTCACTGGAGAACCGGCGCGACCGGTTGTCGCTGCTGCGCGACGAGGTACGTGCCAACCCCGAGCTGCTCGAGGCGGCGCGCAACGGCGCGATGCCCCTCGCGGAGCTGCCCGACGACGCGCCGGAGCGCGACCGCTGGCAGGCAGAGGAAGAGGCGCTGCGGCTGACCCTGGCGCGCAACCTGGGGGAGCTAGAGGCGGAAATTGCCATCCTCGACCGGCTGGCGCGGCAGGCGCTGCGCGTGGAAGAAGCGGGCCCGGAGCGCAAGCTTAACGAACTGCGCCGCGTGATGGAGGAGATTGACCTCTTCCGCAGCGGCGAGAAGCTGCTCATCTTCACCGAGGCCAAGGACACTCTGGATTACCTCGTGGAGAACCTCACGGCCTGGGGTCTCACGGTGAACACCATCCACGGCAACATGGCCTCCGCCGAGCGCTACCAGGCGGAGCAGGAATTCGCCGGCGACGTGCAGGTGATGGTGGCCACCGAGGCGGCGGGCGAAGGCATCAACCTGCAGTTCTGCCACCTGATGCTCAACTACGACCTGCCCTGGAACCCCACCCGGCTGGAGCAGCGCATGGGTCGCATCCACCGCTACGGGCAGCAGTTTGAGGTGACCATCACCAACCTCGTCGCCACGAGCACGCGCGAGGGCATGGTCTTCCACGCCCTGCTCAACAAGCTGGAGCAGATGCGCAAAGGGCTGGGCGCCGACCGCGTCTTTGACGTCGTGGACCAGCTGCTGGAGGGCGTCTCGCTGGAACAGTTGCTGCGCCAGGCGCTGGGCAATCGCCTGACCTTCAACGACGTGCGCGAGCAGGTGCTGGCCCGCCTCGACCAGGACCAGAGCCGGCGGCTGCAGGATGCGACCCTCTCCGGCTTGGCCACGCGGTACGTCGATTTGCAGCAGCTGCGCCAGGAGCAGCAGGTAGCGGCTGAAGCGCGCCTCTCCCCGGCCTACGTGCGCGCCTTCTTCACCCAGGCGATGCACACGCTCGCCCCCGGCCGGCTGGAGCGGCGCGACGATGGCTTCTGGCGCGTGCCCTACGTGCCCACGGCGCTGCGCGACCTGCCGGAGCTGGTGCGCCGCCGTCACGGCCGCCCGGCGGAGAGCTACCCGGCCATAACCTTCGACAAGGACGACCTGGCCCAGCATCATCACCTGGAGCTGGTCGGGCCGGGCCAGCCGCTCTTCGAGGCCGTGGCCCACCACGTCCTGGCCCGCTACGCGCCGGAGCTTTCGCGCGGCACCGTTCTGCGTGACCCGGCCGGGGAGGAAGAGGGCTTCCTCTGGCTGCTGGCCGGCGCCGTGGAGGACGGCCTGGGCCGCGTGGCCGGCAAGCGCATCTTTGCCGTGTTCCAGCCGCTGCAGGCCGGCGCCCAGGCCGCGGAGCCGCTGCGCCGCGTCTCCCCGGCGCGCCTGCTGGACTTCGACGCCCCGGCCGAGCCGCCCGCGCTGCCGGCCCATTTCCAGGGCCAGGGCGACAGCGCCGCCGCGGTGGTCGATTGGAGCGTGGCCCACGTGCTGCAGCCCTACCAGGCGGAGCTGCAGGCGGTGCGGCGCGCCGAGACGGACGTTATCCGCAACTACCTGCGCCGCTCCTTCGACGTGCTCATTGCCCATTCGATGGGTAAGCTGATGGAGTACGAGCAGCGCGCCCGGGGTGGCGCCGACATGAGCCTGAGCATCCAGGAGGAGCGGCGCCATCTCGAGGATTTGCGCCACCGCCAACAGGCGCGCCTGGCCGAGGCCGAGCGCGCCGCGGTCCTGGCCCTGCGCGAGCCCGAGGTGATCGGCGTCGCGGCCATCGTGCCCGCCGCCATGCCCGCCGGCGGCGAGCTTACAGGCGAGCCGCCCATGCGCCGCAGCGACGAGGTGGAGGCGGCGGCCATGGCCCGCGCCATGGCCTACGAGAACCAGCGCGGCTGGTCGGTGGAAGACGTGCACGCCGAAAACCGCGGCTATGACCTCATCAGCCGCAGCCCGGGCGGCGCCATCCGCTATATCGAGGTGAAAGGGCGCGCCGGCGTGGGCGGCGTCGAGCTGTCGGGCAACGAGTGGCTCAAGGCCGAGCAGCTCGGCGAGGACTACTGGCTCTACATCGTCACCAACGCCCTGGGCACGGCCGAGCTGCACATGGTCCAGGACCCCGGCCACCGGCTGCCGCGCCAGGAAGTGGTGCCCCGCGTGCGCTACGGCATCACGCAGCAGGGGTGGGGGAGTGTGGCGGAAGCGGCGGTTAAATACGATGTCTGAGAATGCTGAGCCTGAGGTAGAGGGAGAAGTCTGAGGATGGCTGGTGAACCGTGGGCACGCCAGATTGTCGAGAAGAAACTGGGTAGACATGTCATACTCAACGACGATAACTCTATGCCGCGAATGGTCGACCTCCGCGTTGGGTCGTCTGACGCGCCAGAGATAGCGATTGAATGTGTGGGGGCTGTCGACCCCCTGTATACCGAAACATGGAATGTAGGTCCGGCCGAAGGACCACTGACGCTGGCAATCGAAGGGGACTGGCGTGTTGTGATTGATTCCGGAGCAAATATCAAACGCCTCAAGAAACATCTCGAACCGCTCCTTCAGACTTTGGAGAGACAGAAGATCGCGAGGGTGGCCGTCGATTTTTCACTCAAACGGACCGACCCCGCGCTCTATCAGGAACTCAGCTCCTTGGGCATTAACCGTGCTTCATGTTACCGTCTGCTGGGCGCGGGTGAAGTAGACCTGACAATGCCGGGAAGAGGCGGCGCGCGTAACCATCAGGGAAGTGCAATTCCGGGTTGGGTAAGCAGTTTCCTTCGTGATCCAGCTCAACAGGATGTGTTAGACAAACTGGCGCGTTCAGGGGCCACTGAGCGTCATGCGTTTGTTTTTGTCGAGCTGTACGGCGCTCCCTGGCCAGTAGAATCCTATTTTTGGGGGAAGCTAGACCACCTTCCCGATCACGCGCCCGATTTGCCAGCGCCAGTTATGGCGGTTTGGGTCGTCGGGACATTCGGCCAGGAAGGACTATACTGGGATGGCTCTATCTGGCACTCATTTCCAGCCAGAGCTGGGCGCGAGAGCGAGAACAACTGACCACGCAGATATGAAAAGCCATCAGGAGTAAACATCCTTGACGAACTACCGCAAACGCCTCATCGAAGTCTCCCTGCCCCTCGAAGCGATCAGCAAGCAATCGGCGCGTGAGAAATCGATCCGCCACGGCCATATCTCCACCCTGCACATCTGGTGGGCGCGCCGGCCGTTGGCAGCCATGCGCGCCGCTATCTTCGCCTCGCTCATCCCCGCGCCGGAGACAGAGAGAGAGCGTAAAGAACTGGAGAATTTGATCAAGGTCATCGTCGATTGGGACCAGGTCAAAGACGGCAATAGCAGAGCCATTCTCAAGGCGCGCCGTATTATCCAGGAAGCATATCCCGATGGTGCGCCGGAGCTTCTGGATCCGTTCATGGGGGGTGGTGCGACCGGCCTGGAAGCACTACGCCTCGGTTGTGACACGCATGCTATTGAGTTGAATCCGGTAGCGCATATTATCGAGTTGTGTACGTTGGTTTATCCGCAGAAATATGGGCAACCGGAGAAACGACTTGTACGACAGGGCGCAGTGGAGGTTGAACAGGAAGTCAATCCACTAGCTGAAGATGTACGTCAATGGGGCCATTGGATATCCGAGAAGACGCAAGAGGTAGTCGGAAATCATTACAGAAATCCGGTTGACGATCAAACGATCGTTGGTTATCTGTGGGCTCGTGCAGTCAAATGCCCAAATCCGTCGTGTGGGGCAGAAATCCCTCTTGTCCGCCAGTGGTGGCTTGCTAAGAATCGACACCTCAGTTTGAGACCGGTAGCCAATCACGAAACGAAGACTGTGAAGTTTGAGGTGGTAAACCTTGCGCAGGCTAATGTTGACGGATTTGATCCTTCTAACGGGACCACGAGTAGAGCTCATGCCACCTGTCTAATATGTGGTCAGGTTGCTAGCGCCAAACACATCCGGAGTGAAGGTCGGAACGGCAGAATGCAGGAGACGCCTCTAGCTGTCATCGAAGCAAGCGAAGGTAAGGGAAAAGGATATCGGCAATTCACTGAACAAGACCGGGCCCTTTTCAACACTGCGAAAAGGGAATCCACTACAGTTGCTGACTTGGCACCTGACCAACCGATACCGTTAATGAGTGGAACATTTAATGCCCCTATCTACGGTCTCGATACGTGGGGTGCCCTCTTTAACCCTCGACAGTTGCTGATGCTTCTGACTTTGGTTGAAAAGACTAGGGATGCCTATAGCGCCATGATTGCGCAGGGGTATGAAGCTGACCGAGCGAGAAGTGTAGTGACGTACTTAGCGTTAGCCATAGATCGCATTGCCGACTACAACTCAACGCTCTGCGCCTGGGCCAATCACGGAGAATATGCAGGCCATACTTTTGCCCGAAATGCACTTCCCATGGTGTGGGACTATGCAGAGCTAAATCCCTTTAGTGGATCAACAGGAGATTGGTCTGGTGCGATCGATTGGATCGTGCGTGTAATCGAGCATGCGTCAAAGGTCTCGACCAGTTCGGCATCCGTACATCAAGGCACTGCTACTCGTCTACCATATTCCGACGATGTGTTCGATGCAATTATCACAGATCCACCCTACTACAATGCCGTTCCCTATGCTGACCTGAGCGATTTCTTCTATGTCTGGCTTAGAAAATCTATAGGTGATCTCTATCCAGAGATTTTCCGCACGCCCTTGGCGCCAAAATCGCCTGAAATTGCTGAAATGTCAGGGTGGGATCCAGAGCGCTACGCCCACAAGGACAAGGCCTTCTACGAAACAGAAATGACCAAGGCGTTTCAGGAGGCACAGCGTGTCCTAGCGAGAGATGGTGTCTTTAACGTGGTTTTCGCGCATAAGTCAATTTCGGCTTGGGAAACGTTGCTAAATAGTCTCCTGGACGCTGGTCTGGTAGTTACTGCCTCGTGGCCTCTACACACTGAGATGTCTGCGCGCCTACGTGCTCAGGGTAGCGCTGCTCTGGCATCTTCGATCTTTATCGTCTGCCGCCAACGTGTTACTGAGACTGAAGGTTTTCAAGACGATGTCCGGTCGGACTTACAGAGGGTCATAAAAGATCGTCTTGACTTCTTCTGGAGTGAGGGCATCCGTGGCGCTGACTTCTTCATTAGTGCCATTGGCCCGGCGGTTTCTGTGTTTGGCCGCTACAGCAAGGTCTATAGATTGGATGGCAGCGAGGTGGGTGTCGATGCCCTGTTGGATCTTGTGCAAGAGTTGGTCGCAGATTACGCCCTCGACCGCATCCTAAATGGGCATCGCGAGAGCGTCGGCGCGGTCGATGCCGCCACCCGCTACTACATCCTGCACCGCTGGTCCTACAGCAGCACCGACGTGCCCTTTGACGACGCTATGCGCCTGGCGATGGCCCTCGGCGCCGACATCGACGCGCTTATGGACCGCCGTGGCGTGCTCAAGCAAAGCGGCGAAACGGTGAAGCTGCTGGGGCCGAAACAGCGCGGCAAGCGCGAGGAGCTGGGCGAGGTCGATAGAACCGGGCGCATCGCCCCGGTCATCGACGTCCTGCACCGCGCCGTCGCGCTGTGGGAGTCGGGCCAGCGCCACGCGCTCGCCCGCTTCCTGGCCGACAACGCCCACGGCCGGGAGGAACAGGTGCGGCTGGTGGCGCAGACGCTCATCGACATCCTGCCGCAGGACGACCGCGAGCGCCGGCTGCTCGAGGGTTTCCTCGCCGGCCGGGATTCGGTGCCGGATGCACCGCGGCAGGAGCGGTTGTTGTAGTGACTGGTCAGAAGTTATCGAGAGGCGCGCAATGATTAAGAACGTCGATACCTCGTCACAGCCGCTGGATCGAGCGCTCTTTGATGAGATGCGCGACCGGGAGTTCAGGCCTGAGTTCAACCTCATCGGCTTCAAATATCTGCGCGAGAAGGCAAAGAACGAGCTCAGTCTGAGCGAATCTTACCACGGACGAGCACCATACGAGCTGTTACAGAATGCCGACGACGCGGGCGCAACCAGAGCAGTCTTTATTCTGTCGCGCCATGGGCTGGCTTTCTGTCATGACGGAAGATGGTTCACGGTCGGCAACTTCCGTAGTCTGGCTGATGGCTGGAGCGATAAGGATCCAAATGAATTCATTGGTCATAAGGGGCTTGGGTTCCGTTCAGTTCTTGGTATTACGCCATCTCCCTACGTCGTGCGCATCGATCCAAAGTCTTTTTTCGCAGTCAAGTTTTCTTGGGCGCTTAACAACGGCCACATCCAGGCCACGATTCAACGTGATCCATACGCTCGCGCGGAGTACGAGAAGTCAACACGGCAGGAACGTCAAGTCTGTCCGATTATGGCGATTCCCGGCCTTGCCCAGAAGCAGAATCTAGATGATGGGGGGATTTTGTTTGATCGCGCTTGTCGCGGCGCCTACGGTGCCAACCTTACCACCATGTTCTGGTTTCCAGCGGTCGATACCGAGATTCCGGCTAACGTCCTCGCTAAGCTGCGGCAAATCCCACTGACGTCTGATGATCATGGCCGGAACTTTCTGCTGGATTTCCTCCGTCGCGAGGTCTCTGTACTCCTCCCGTTTCTTGCTAACATCAAGAGCGTGGTGTTGTTCGTGGACAATTCCCAGATTGGCTCTGTTACCCGCGTGGGAGAGTTGGGCGACGACGGTATCGTTAAGGTTCGAACAGAAATCGAAAAGCGAAGCACGGACGAGGACTTCTTCCAGATGCGCTTTTCGTTCGCAATTAAGCCTCAAGTCCGAGCAGCCAAAGATACACCAGCCGCCGTGCGCGCGATGGATGAAGCCTGCGTGATTCTGTCAGTTAAGCTCGCCAAGGAACAGCCTGTATTTGACCCTGACGCACGCTTTCACGTCTACTTCCCCACTGAAGAAAGAACAGGGCTTGGCTTTGTCGTCCACGGCGACTTCTACTTAATGCCAGACCGGACGCGACTGATGCCAGGCAATAATTACAACCAATGGTTGCTCCGTGAAACCGCCGACAAATGCGCATCCGAGTTCATAACCGCCCTGTTGAACAGATTCGAAGCGAAGGAGGTCTTCCAGACCCTCAGCCCAAGCAAGTATTCTCGAACTGAAGCAGCAGAAAAGCTGGTGAGCTGGTTCGCAGATTATCTCGGATACCGGGAGGAACCGTTCATACCCACGGTAATAGGCCCGCTGCAACCCGCAGAAGTGATTCTTCCACCAGAAATCGATGAGGATGGTTTCTGGCAGGACCATTTTCAAGAGATTGTCGGCGAAGTCTTCGATGGGAAGACCGCCTGGCTGCTACCGGAATTGGACGACGAGCTGACCAGGGCATTTCTTGCCCTGGCTCAAGTGGAGGTGGCCGAGCATGAGGCTCTGCTTGACTGTATTGAAGCAGCTGGGCGCAGTAAAAAGCCTGCAGTTTGGTGGCACGAATGCTATGCGTCTTTGGCGAATGACCCGAAACTTGGCAATGCGCCGCTGTCGACTTTTGCCGGGTGGCGATTGCTCCCAACCGCCGACGGAAGTCTCGTTGAGGTACCGGAACAAAGTATCCATATAGTCTGTCTCCCGCCTGTCAACGAAAGAAGGAAATCCCTCGTTCCACAGCTCTTTTCTTCCGTCTTTGTCTTTTTGGACGGTGAAGTTGCAGCCCTTCTAGATGAAGGAGACGAACACACACGGAACTGGATTGGCGGGCACCTGAATGTCACACGCTTTGAAGCAGCCGACTTGCTGCCGCGTGCAATTCGCGCCATTGCCCCAAAGCTATTTGAAGGGCAGCTTCGCGCAAGCTCTAAAGTGCTTGCGGAGGTTTGGAAGTTCCTGTTCCTCATGATTGATTCCTCACGAAGAGGCGTTTTCAGCGAGGATTTCTGGAACGAGATGGGACGTTTCCCGCTTCCCCAGAACGACGCCCAGCTTGATGGCGAGTTCTTTTCCGCTGAGGATCTTGTTCCGGCATTCCTAGCTTACTGGCCCGATTCCTTTCTACCCGGCAAAGCGGCTCTGCGCGGAATCCCTGGTCTCCGTCGTGTGGGCGAAGATTTTCTTGCGAAGCTCGTGGATGGCTCCGTTATCCCGTCGGATCGGTGGAAGCCCTTTTTCGATGACGTCGGCGTATCAGCTGCGCCGAAGTTGCTTCACTATAGTCGCATAGTCGCGCGAGCCGAGGATCTGCCCTTTCTTGCCGGAGTGCTTGATGAAGTAGAGCGCCACGGTTTTACCGGGGGGCGCCAGGCGGACGAGAACATCGCCGCTATCGGTGTGCTTAAGCAGGACGGGCTGTGGAACCGGTTTGTACACGACACAGACCTATGTACCCATGACGGAACCAAGGTGCTGCAAAGCCTTGAAATTATTGAAGGCCTCTCGCTTGCAGCTGAGAGCGAGAACACCGAACATACCGGCGGTGATATGGAACGGCTCAAGCAGTTGGCGTATGAGGTAGGCCGCCTTCCATTTGGGAGTAGTGAGAGTGCTTCGGTTTTCTGCCGGGTGGGCGGAGGACATTCCATCCCGATCCAGTCCTATGTGCAGCGCCAGATGGTCGAGCATTCGTGGCTGCCTTCTAGTCACGGACCCACAAGTAGTCGGCGTTGCTTTGTCCGCCGGCGCGAGCGGCGTTTGATCTCAACTGGACGCCTGGACGAGGAGCTTGGAGACTTATTGTTGCCGTATGTTGTCGTTGAGACTCCAGCTGAGGTGTCCCGCCTACAACGCCTGGGCGTTGAGGAACTTGAAGACGCTGGCTCATCCAAGACCGAAGCTCTGATACAAGCACTGGCAATACTGGGCGAATCTCTGTCAACGGAGTGGGCACAGGACGATATTCTCGACAGTCGCATTCGCTGGCGTTATGTGCGTGGCGCGATCCAGGAAATCTACCGTGTCCTTAACCAACGTAACCAGCTATATGATCTACCAGAGGACATAAAGCTGGGTGTACGCGGTGCTGAAGGCGTCACATTCAGTACCCGACCTATCTACTACGCCGATCCCGGTTCACCCATCGAACGAGCGTTTACTAATGATCTGGCCTTGCTTGATGCCGATCGACCCTACCCTGACTTCTTTAGACGAGCTGGTATTCATCGCCTCACAGCTGGAGAAACTGTCGACGAGGAGCTACAGTCAGCTGACGACGCAGTGCCGGCCAAGCGGCTTAAGCAGCAGATTGCGAATGAGTTAGCTCCGTACTTGCTCGCGCCAGTTTTGGCTCGGCTTGGTCGTCAAGAAATCGGTGATGTTCTTCAGCGTAGACTAGAGCGCTTCGACGTACGGGTTGTCGATCAAATCCGGGTTACGTATAGACTTCTAGAAGATCCGGAAATAAGTCGATCAATTGACTACGCCGACTTCTATCTCCAGCGTACTGTTCGGGAGGCTCGAGGCGCCGTCAGCGAAGCACATTTTACCCTCTTCGTGGCCGGCAAACCCTCGATTTCACTACTTGATGACGCACTAGATCCAGATGCCTTAGGTGCCGTGTTGGCGCCACTATTCTTCCCCGACGAACCTAATGATGAAATAGCAGCGCTATTTCCTAGAATTGTGTCACGTTACTATTATCACCGTGGTCATCATCAGGAAATGGAGAATTTCCTCCACCAGCAGCTTGGTGTTTCACAAGCAGCGCAGGAGCAAGCTGCAGCCGTGATCGAGGGCGAGGAACTAAAGCCTGCTCCTATAACACCGCCTCCAACTCTCATTCGACCCGAGAGCAGTGGCGTCCGCACGATCCAACAGCAGCAGGAAGATGTTGATAAAGCACTCAAACGTCATGAACAAGAGGTTGCAGACAAAATCAAAGAGACGTTTGTAGACCTGGGGCAAGGCAAGCCAGTTGATTCTAGGCCTGTTAGGCCCGATAAAGTTACTCCTGAGCAGGAAGCGCGTGGTCTTAGAGGGGAAGAAGAGATTTTACGTCGCCTGGACGAAGGCATACTGCAAGGTTTTGCGCTTCTCACTGATCGCAGAAAAGACGGCTGCGGCTACGATTTCCTCTGTGAGCGTAACGGGCAAGAGTATCAGCTTGAAGTCAAAACGTTTGCAGGCCCGAATGGCCGCGTAATCGTCTCCCCACGCGAGCTCCAGGTTGCAGCATCAAACCGGGAGACTTACTTCCTGGTAGGCATCCTAGATGAGGGCGGCTCGCCGCGCAGTTGGCATGTTTATCTGTTACCTGATCCATTTGAAGCATTACTAAAGCACGGAAATCTTGACGTTAAGACAAGTCTAGAAACAAGAGCTCAAGATATCTTTATAACACCTTCTGAAGGAGAGTGAGGCACGATGAACTACTCGCAGACACTGAACAAAGCCAAAACCCTCCTCCGCCAGCGCCATTACGCCCAGGCTGTACAGACGGCGGCCAGCGCGTTGGAAAACCTGCTGGTGGACCTTTACCAGGATGTGCTAAAGCAGTCGCCGCCGGCGCGCCAGCGGGAGCTGATTCAGACCGTGGAGAAGCTGGCCGGCGATACGCCGATCCAGCGCCTGACGCTGGGCAGGCTTGTCGGCGTGTACCGCGCGGCGCAGCTGTGGCAGGATGTGGAGAAGACGCTCGGCCTGTCGCTGCGCTACCTGAACATCAATGCCCTGGCGCCGCTGGTGGAGAGCCGCAACCGCGCCGTGCATCAGGGCTATGAGCCAGACGAAGCCGAGGCCACTTACATGGTCAACCAGGTTGCCCTCATCCTGCGCGAGACCGGCCGCGTGGCCAAAGCCCAGCCGGTGACAGGCGGCATTGCCCCCTGGTGGCAGCACGCCATGCCCCATCGCGATATCCGCGAGGGACGGCTGGACCTGAAAGTCTTCGCCGTGGATCTGGCTCAGGTGCTGGAAGGCGACGCCGTGCCCGAATATCAGGACGCGCAGACGTATTTCCGCTACACGTACCCCACGCGCGGCCTGCAGTCGGTCTTGAAGGGCGTGCTGCGCCAGCTTGCCGGCCGCGAGGACGGCGTGGCCATCACGCAACTGGCGACGGTGTTCGGCGGCGGCAAGACGCACAGCCTGCTGGGCCTGTACCACACCGTGGCCCACGGCGGCGAAGTGGCGGACCTGGACGTGGTGCGCCATCTGCTGGACGAAGCGGGGCTGGAGGCCGTGCCGCGGGCGCGCGTGGCGGCCATCGACGGCCGGCGTATCAGCGCCAGCGAGCCGCGCACGACGCCCGAGGGGCTCACGCTCTACACGCTGTGGGGCGAGCTGGCCTACCGCCTGGGCGCGGCGGATGGGCGCGGCGCGGAGTTTTACGAGATGGTGCGCGCCAGCGACGAGGCGCGCTCGGCGCCGGGCGGCGAAGCGCTGGAACGCCTTTTTGCGGCGGCCGGCCCGTCGCTGATGCTGATTGACGAAACCCTTTCCTACATCACTAAAGCCAGCGCCGTACGCGCCGGCAAGGGTTATCTGTCCGATCAGGCGCTGGAGTTCCTGCTGGAGCTGACCTCGACAGTGGCCAGCAGCGAGCAGGTGGCCCTGGTGTTGACCATGACCGCCAGCGAGGAAGAGCAGTTTGGCGAGGAAG
>CAYLJW010000059.1:0-17331 GCA_964384155.1 uncultured Ardenticatenaceae bacterium | reverse complement strand
AATTCTCTATGAAAGAGGGTAGTCACTCATTGATTAAGATACAAGTAGGGCAATTTATTGCCCGTCAGCGCCAAGGGTAGGGCAGTTTACTGCCCCACTACGAACCTTACCACTATTGTGGCCCCTCGTGCGGGTCCAGGGCGTCGCGCAGGGCGTCGCCGAGGATGTTGGCGGCGAAGACCACGAGCATGATGGCCAGGCCAGGGAAGGCGCTGATCCACGGCGCTTCGCGTAAATAGCCGCGGCCATCGTTGACCATCACGCCCCATTCCGGAGTGGGCGGCTGTACGCCGAGGCCCAGAAAGCTGAGCGACGAGGCGGCCAGGATGGCCCAACCGTAGGCCAGGCTGGCCAGGACAATCACCGGCCCCAGCACGTTGGGCAAGATGTGGCGGCGAACGATCCAGTGCGGCGCGCCGCCCAGGCTGCGCGCCGCTTCGACGTAGGCCATCTCTTTGACCGCCAGGACGCTGCCGCGCGTGAGCCGCGCGAAGGTGGGGATGAAGGAGACGCCCACGGCGAGGGTGAGGTGAGTGAGGCTGGTTCCCAGGAAGGAGACCAGGGTCAGCGCCAGCAAGATGCCGGGAAAGGCCAGCATCATGTCCATGCCGCGCATGATCAGGTTGTCGGTTGCGCCGCCGGCATAGCCCGCAACCAGCCCCAGCAGCACGCCGGCGACCAGCGAGAGCAGGATGGCGGCAAAGCCCACGAATAGTGAGATGCGCGCGCCGTATAGCAGGCGGCTGAGAATATCGCGACCTAGCAGGTCGGCGCCGAGCAGGTGCGCCGCGCCCGGCGGCTGCAGGCTGGCCCCCGGCAGCAGGCGGTGCGGCTCGTAGGGCGCCAGCAGCGGCGCCAGCAGGGCGCAGGCGGTGAACAGGCCGAGGATGAAGGCGGCCAGGAGCGCCGCTTTGCTGCGCCGCAGTCGGCGTAGGGCCAGCCACGTGGGGCTTTTCGCGTGGCCTTCCGGCTGTGGCTGCGCCGGACTCAAGGGCAGGGGTAGGGCCGGCGACGGCAGCGACTCGCCGTTACTCATAGCGGATGCGCGGATCGACGAAACCATAGAGCATGTCGACCAGCAGGTTGATGCTCAGGTAGAGCACGGCCGAAAACAAAATGCCGGCCTGCACCAGGGGCAGATCTTTGTTGAGGATGGCGTTGACCAGCACGAAGCCCAGGCCCTGGCGGCCAAAGATGGTTTCTACAATGACCGCGCCGCCGAGCAAGAAGCCAAACTGCAGGCCGGCCAGCGTGAGCACGGGGATGAGGGCGTTGCGCAGGGCGTGGCGCAGGATGACCAGCCTTTCGTGTAGCCCCTTGGCGCGGGCGGTGGTGATGTACTGTTGCTGCAGCACGTCGAGCATGCCCGCGCGCACGGTGCGCGTGGTGGCGCCCATGAAGGAAAAGCCGAGCACCAGGGCCGGCAGGATGAGGTGGCGCAGCGAGCCCTGGCCGGTAGAAGGCAGCCAGCGCAAGGTGCTGGCGAAGAGTAAGATCATCAGCAGGCTGAACCAGAAAACGGGCATCGACACGCCAGCGACCGACAGCAGTACGCTGCCCTTGTCCAGCAGGGAGCCCTTAAAGACCGCGGCCAGCACGCCCAGCAGCGTGCCGCATAGCACGGAGATGGTGAGGGCGGCGAAGGCCAGCTCGAGGGTGTTGGGCAGCGCCTGGGCAATGATGGTGATCACCGGGCGGTTCTGGAAGATAGAGCGGCCAAAATCGCCGCGGACGGCTTTGCCCAGGTAGGTGAGATACTGCACGTGCAGCGGCTCATCGAGGCCCAACTCGGCGCGCAAGGCCACAATCTCGGCGGCGGTGGCGCCGGATTTCGACAGCATGAGCTGCGCCGGGTCGCCGGGCAGCAGGTGCATCAGCGAGAAGGCGATGGTGGCCACGCCCAGCAGCACGGGGATGAAGCTGAGCAAGCGGTTCAGGATAAAGCGTCTCACGCGGGCACGCGGCGATGAGTTGCCGGCTAAGGCGCCATATAGGCCTCGTTCAGATAGGGAACGAGGCCCGTGCGGCTCCAGGTGATGCCCTGGACGTTGGAATTCATGCCCGTCATGAACACATAGTCGAAGACGGGGATGATCAGCGCCTGGTCCATGATCATCATCTGCACCTGATCATAGATTTCCTGGCGCTGCGCGGCGCCGGTGGTCCGCGCGCCGGCCTCCAGCAGCGCATCCAGCTCGGGGTCGCGCAGGCGGTTCCAGCTAAAGCCGTTTTCGATGTTGTCCGAATGGAAAAAGCCGCGCAGCGAGTCGTCGGCGAAGAAGCCGGAGCCGCCCATCACCGTCAGGTGCGCCGCGCCGGCGGCGGCCACCTCAAGCTGGCCGGGGAAGCTAAGCAGCTCGGCGTCTACCTGGATGCCCAGATCGCGCATCTGGGCCTGCAGCACCTCGCCAAGGGGCGCGATCTGGTCCCAGCTTTGCAGCACCATGTCTAGGCGCAGCGGTTGACCGTCTTTTTCGCGGAAGCCGTCGCCGTCGCTATCGACCCAGCCGGCCTCTTCCAGCAGCGCCCGTGCGCGCTCGACGTCGTAGGGATACAGCTCGGCGACCTGCGGGTTGTAGCCGGGCGTCACGGCCGACAGCGGCCCAGTGGCCAGGGGATAGAAGCCGCGCAAGACGATGTTCACCGCGGTCTGGCGGTCGGTGCCGTGTAGCAGCGCCTGGCGCACGCGAATGTCGTCGGTGGGGCTTTTCTCTACGTTCATGAACCAGTAAAGGGGCTGGCCCACCAGGTGCGTGATCCTGAGGTCCAGGCCAGCCTGGCTCAGCAACTGGTTGGCGTCGGCCGGCGGGAAGCTGAGGGCGACGTCGACGTCGCCTGCTTCCAGGGCCGGCAGGCGCGCCGCGGGCTCGGGCAAGAAGATCCAGCGCACTTCTTCCAGGTAGGGCGCGCCGCGGTTGTCGAAAAGCTCCGGCCCCCAGGCGTAAGCAGGGTTGGGCGCCAGCAGCAGGTGGCTTTCGGGGTTGTACTCCTGGAAGATGAAGGGGCCGGTGCCCACCTGGTGGAGCTGATAATCCTCGCCCCACTGCTCCAGGGCGGCCGGCGAGGCCATGCCCGTGTACGTGAGGCTGAGCCCTTCGAGCAGGGCGCTGTAGGGCTCGGAGAGATGGATTTGAATGGTGTACTCGTCCAGCGCTTCGCTCGATTGGTAGGGTCCGAGCAGACTGGCGGCCTTTTGCGAGCGCGTTTCGGGCGCCACCATGCGCTGCAGGTTGGCGCGCACGGCTTCGGCGTTGAACGGCTCGCCGTCGTGGAAGGTCACGTCCTGGCGCAGCTCGAAGGTGTAGGTGCGGCCGTCTTCGGAGATGTCCCAGCTTGTGGCCAGGCCGGGCACAAAGTCGCCGGCGTCGTTCTGGTAGACCAGGGTATCGTAGACCGCGCTGAGCACGTACAGCACTTCCCAGGCCACGGCGCGATGGGGATCGATGCTGGAAGGGAATTTGTTGGCGCCCAGCACAATGCGCCCGCCGCGGGCCGGCGGCGGCGCGGTTACTTCGATCATCTCGGTGATCGTCTCGCCTGCGACGATGCGCGTCACTTCAACCTGCTCGACGATGGTTTCTCGCGTGGCAACGAGGCGGGTAATCTCGACGACTTCTGGCCGGCAGGCGACAAAGAGCGCGGCGGCGGGCAGAAGCAAACAAACTAGCCAGGTAGGCGATAAACGCATGAACTACTCCTCCTTATGGTGTCACGGAGCGCGGGCGTCTTGCCCGTTGCTTGCGGCCAGGATGGCCGCGCTCCACCCGGGCGCGAGGCTGAGGGCCAGGGCCATGCCGGCCAGGGCGTCGACGCCTGACGAAGCGCCCCAGCCCAGCAGCGGCGGCAGCCAGTCGGCGGGGGTGGGGCGGCCGCGGGCGATGCCGTCTACGGCGGCGAGCAGCCGCTCGTCGGCCTGGCCCTGCGCGGCGCACGCGATGAGGTTGGCGCTGATGGTGGTGGTCTTGTGGTAGGCGGCGCGCGCCAGGGCCTGAGCAAATGGCGGCAGCCAGGCGGGCGCGGGGGCAGGGGGCCAGCGCTGCAAAAAGAGCAGCAGGCCCAGCAGCAAGTCGTCGCCCGAGGCCGTGAGGCCCGGCCCCAGGCCCAGCAGCGAGCGGGCCGCCTGCAGCGCGGCGGGCAGATCGTGGCTCTGTAGCGCCTGGCGCAAGGCCCACGCGCTGCTCTGCAGCGTAGCCGCGTCACTTGCCGGCGGCAGGGCCAGCAGCTGTAGCAGCAGGGGCGCAAAGCCGTGCTGCGGCAGATTGCCGGCGGACGGGCGCAGGGCGTCTCGCAGAACGCGGAGCTGCTCTTCTGTGGGCAGCGGGGCGCCCGCCGGCGGCGGCGGACGCCAGACCGATTGCGGCGGGCAGTGCACGGCGGCGCTGCCGGCAAAGCGCAGGGTCAGGCCGCCGCCGGCCTGCAGCGGCACGGCCGCGCCCACCTGCACGTGCGGCAGGCGCGACGCCTGCACGGTGATGGTCAGCGGGCTGCGGTAGCTTTCGAGCGAGAGAAAGACGACCCGCTGGGCGGCGGGGCGCAGGAAGAGGCCGCGCGAGGTAAGGCCCATGACAGTTGCCTGTGAGCCTTCGCGTAGCCACAGCCAGGCCAGGTAGCCGGCGCTGCTCGCAAGTAGCGAGAGGCCGGCGGCAGGCCGTGGCGGGTCGTGCATGGGGGCGACAGGCAGCGTACTTTCTCCTTTTCGGTTTGGTGGAACGGCGAATGATAGCAGAGTTTCAGCCGTGGAAAAAGGGCAGAAAGAGGGTGGGCTGTGGCGGCGCGGGCGTTGCTGAGGGCGACGGGGTTGGCGTCTGCAGCGGCGTGGGCGTGGCTGTGGGTGTGGGCGGCACGTGGCCCACGGGCAGCTCGTCGAAGCCGATGTCGAAGCCCTGATGGTAGGGCCGGGGATCGCGGTCGAAGTCTTCGTAGACCCCGGCGTTGGTGCCGGCGTCGAGGGCCGGCGAGCCAGGCTGTAGGTGATAGTCGCCGGCCGGGGGATCGACGAAGTGCGGCGGCGCATTGAAGCTGTGGGCCCCGCCGCCGATGGCGCCGGCGAGGTTGGCGCCGTTGCCCCAGAACAGGTTGTAATCCTGGGTCATCTGGCCATCGATGCGCGCCAGGGCCGTGGTGTGGCTGACCACGATGGTGTTGCTGACGGCGACCGTGCCGCTGAACACGTCGATGGCCGCAGCGCCGGTGGGCGCGGGGCCGGCGATGCTGTTGTGCACGAGGCGCACTGCGCCCGGCGAGCGCAGGGTGAGCGCCGCGGCGCCCTGGGCGGCAGCGTCGTTGCCCACGAAGAGGCTGTTGGCCACGTGGCCATGCCCGTACCACCTATGGGCCAGCGCGCCGCCGGCGGCGGCGCTGTTGTGCAGAAAGACGCTGCGGGAAAGGTCGAAGGAGCCCGCGATGATTAGCGCGCCGCCCAGGCCGTGCAGGCTGCGGTTGCCCTGGAAGATGACGTCGCCGACGAATAGCGTAATCTCGTCGGGGTCCCCGGTGAGCTCGGCGCCCGCGCCGTGGCTGCGCGCCGTATTGCTGAGGAAGTGGGTTGCGTGCAGCGCAACGTTGCCCTGCGCGGCTAGCGCGCCGCCGGCGCTAAAGACGCTCTGGTTGCCTTCGAAGAGGCTGTGCGTGAGCGTGAGTGTGCCCGCTGTGTTCAGCGCGCCGCCATGATTCTGCGCCGCGTTGCCGCGGAATTCCACGTGCTCGATGGTGGTGGTGCTGAAGGTGAAGAGCGCGCCGCCGTCGCAGGAGCCGCCGGTGCACTGGTTGTTGGCGAAGAGCGAGCGGCGGATGGCGACGTTGTGCAGCAAGTTGGCCGCGCCGCCGTCGTTGCGCGCGCTGTTGCTGATGAACTGTGCGCCGTCGATGAGGGCAAAGGAGTGGCCGTATACGGCGCCGCCGATGCCCGTGGGGGCGTGGTTGTTGGCGAACAGGCTGTTGCTGATGACCAGGCCGGCGGGCGCGCGCACGCCGCCGCCATGATTGGCCGTGGTGTTGCTGAGCACGCTCACGTTGCTCAAGGTGAGCAGGCCCTGGGTGTGGATGCCGGCGCCGTTCTCTGAGGGGCCGCTGAGGCGGCCGTGCTGCACGGTGAGCCCGGCGATGGTGACGGGCGCGGCGGCGATGTTGAGCACGCGGAATTGCTGCTGCGCGTCGATGCGAAAGAGATCCGCGCCCGGGCCCTGCAGGGTGACGGCTTCGACGATGGTGGGCAGCGGGCTGAGCAGATAGAGTGTGCCGTTGGCGCTGATGGCGATGAGGTCTTCGCCCGGCGAGGCGTTGGCATCCAGAATGGCCTGCCGCAAAGAACCGGGGCCGCTGTCGGCGGTGGTGGTGACCGAAAAGGTGGCCTGGGCCTGCGCCGCGGCCGTGTGGATGAGCGTGGTGAGGCCGCCGGCAAGGGCCAGGGAAACAAGGGTGATGGTGAGCAGCAGGGCAGCGCGAACGATGGCAGTGGGCATTGCAGATCTCCTTTCTGGACTGATACAGACAGCATACGAAAGGAGGGGCGGCAGCGCATGGGGGCCGGCTCCCTATATTGGCCCGGCGCGCTCCCTATTTTAGGGGGCGGCAGGCAGTGGCCGGCGACGAACGGGGCGCTGTTAAGCGGGCCAACCCGCGGCGCGCAGCTCGCTGGCTGTGGCCCAAAAGAGATCCACGACCAGCGCCTGCTTGCGCAGCAGGTCGTCGAGATCGCGGCAAAAGAAGAGCGGCTCCAGACGGGCGTAGAGCTCGGGCGGCAAGTCGCGCTGCAAGTAGCGCAGGCCGTAGTCGAAGCGGTCGGGGCAGTGGCGGATGCGCAGCAGCTCGACGAGCGGGCGCAGGCTCATGGCGTGATACATGCCCAGGGCGTCGGCGACGTCTTGGCGCCAGGCGGCCTTATCGACGAAGATGTGAAACAGGTCGAAGCGCGCCACGAGGTGTGGCAGCCGTGCCCGTATCTGCGCTTCGTGCTGCTCGCGGTCGAAGGGCGCCGGCTGCACCAGGTTGTCGCGGTCGAACAGCACCTGCTGCACGCCGTGGCGCTCTGTTTCCAGAAAGCGGTTATGCGGCGCGCTGCTCAGCTTGAGCAGGGCCAGATCCACGAGCAGCCAGGGCGGCGCGTGCTGCAGGCGGTAGAAGATTTGCGAATGGCCGTGCCAGGCAGGCTCGGGGATGCGATAGTGGCGCTCGATGGGCGATAGCGCCGCGAGCGCCGCGGAAACCGCGGCGAACACCTGCTCGACGGCCTCATCCTGCACCAGGGCCATGCAATCCACGTCGGAATAGGCGTCGGTGCGGCCGGTGGCGTCGCTGCCGCCCAGCCAGGCGGCGCGCACCGCGGGCAGGGCGCTGAGGGCCTGCTGCAGGGCGTCGATCAGCTGTTGTCGGGTTACGGTATCGGTTGTTTCGCTCACTGCGGTTCTCCTATCAGGTGGCCTGCCAGGGCAATGGCCTGGTCTAGAGACAGCGCCTGGCCACAGATAGTATACCGTGTTCCATGTAAGCGCGGCGGGCGGGGGAGGTTGCCAAGATGGCCAAGATGGCCAAGATGGCCAAATGTGAGAGTTTTTCAGGTGTTTTGCGCGCGGCGCGGGCTGGCAATGCGCGCGGCGCACACTATAATCTTGGCCACGACCAACGTAGCAGGTTCAGGAGCCGCGCATTTGAAAGAGCCATTCCTCCGCGACGACGTCTTTCTGGCCGATGTGGCCCGCTGCCGGGGGCAGGGGGAGCGCCTGCACCTGTGGTGGCTGGGCCAGAGCGGCTTTTTGCTGCTGTGGAACGGGCGGGCCATGCTGCTGGACCCCTATCTTTCGGACTCGCTGACGCGCAAATATGCGCACAGCGCCACGCCGCACGAACGGATGACGGCGCGGGTGGTGGCGCCGCAGGCGCTGAGGGATATCGACGTGCTGACTTCCAGCCACAACCACACCGACCATTTAGACGCCGAGACCATCATGCCGCTGTTAGAGGCCAACCCGCGCCTGACGCTGGTGGCCGCAGCGGCCAACGTGGCCGAGGCCGCCCGGCGCCTGCAGCTGCCGCCCGAGCGCATCACGCCCATCGAGGTGGGGCAGCCGCTGCACGCGGAGCCTTTCGTGCTGCACGCCGTGCCGTCGGCGCACGAGACGCTGGAGCGCGACGAGCAGGGCCGGCCGAAATACATCGGGCTGTTGGTGCAGGCGGGGCCCTGGACGGTGTACCACAGCGGCGACACGGTGCGCTATGAGGGGCTGGCCGCGGCCCTGAGCGGCTGGCGCATCGACGTGGCCCTGCTGCCGATCAACGGCCGCGACCCGGCGCGCGGCGTGGCCGGCAACCTTAGCGGGCCGGAAGCGGCGCAACTGGCGCACGACATCGGCGCGCGGCTGGCCATTCCTTGCCACTACGACATGTTTGCCTTTAACACGGCCTTGCCGGAGGCGTTTGTGGCGGCGGCGGAGGGGTTGGGGCAGGGGTATTGGGTTTTGAGGAATGGGGAGGGGGCGACGGTGGGAGTGTAGGGTTTCGCATAGCGAAAATGATGATCAACAGCCACGTGAACGGACTCTTAGGCTCGTAGTGGTGCGATTTATCGGGCCGCCGGGGCAGGCGGGCAATAAGGCTCTGTTGCAAAAAATGCTACCTGATGGCAGGAAGGCAGGGACAGACATAGCGACAGGCTCCAGCTTAGATGGCTAACCCAAACAGCCCTGCAATGAACTGATTCTGTGCTCTGATGTTTCCCTTGTCTGCTCCCCGCACCTGCCCCTTGCGAATCATGTGCAGCGCCTCGAACCCACGTATCGTCCGCCAGGCCGTGGGGTAGGAGAAGAACCCCAGACCTGGCCGGATCCGTCGTTTCAGGAAGCGATGATCCTGTTCGATGACATTATTCATGTACTGGCTCGGTCGTCGTTTGCACTTCTCAGGCAGCCGCTTCTCTCGCTTCAGTTGGCGTACCATACCGATGTAGGTCGGGTTTTTGTCGATGTTAATCACTCGTGGAGGTGTGACGTGCTTCCCACCCAGCACTTTCCTGAAGAAGCGTTTGGCTGCTCGTCTACTTCTCGTGGCATTAAGGCGTTTTGGGAGCAAATGGACGAAAACCTACGCTAAGCTCAGTCGAAACGTAATGGGCGCAGTCCGGATGGAGCCAGATCATCGCCCAGGTCGAAGCGAAACTTACCGTAGCGGTTAATGTGCTTGAACCGCACAGGCGATAAATGTACAAGGTCTGCTTCTCTGACGACCTCGTCCCGCCTTCTTAACTCCTCGATGGCTGCTTGCAGGTAAACCGTGTTCCAGACAATCACGGCATTCGATACCAGATTCAAACAGCCAGCCAGGTTCACCAATTCATCGGGCTGCTGCTTGCGAATCTGTCCTTTGTTATCAAAGAACAAGAACTCACGTAAGCCGTGAACTTCCTCCCCTTTATTGAGTTGCGTCAGGATCCGTCGTCTGTTGGCCTGGTCATCCAGGTAAAAGGGAATAAACGTGCTGCGGATCAGACGCCCGTACTCCACCAACATCTGCGTCAATTTGTGTCGGCGGGGATACGCCTGCAACTTGCTGATGAAGGTCGAAGCTGTGACCCATCCCATTTTCAGCGAGGCGGCCACCCGCAAAAGCTCATCCCAATCGCCCACAAACAGAGCAGTCTTGAGAGGCTTTCGACTCAGAAGCGGGTTGATTCGTTTGTACCTGATGTTCGAAGTAACATGATAGAGTGTGTAGTCGCCGATGTCGCGCAGTCGGGGTGAAAACTGCATCCCGAGCAGATCAAAGAGGGCGAACATGATGTCAGTGTAGCCGCCGGTGTCCGTCGTATGCTCTTTGATATCCAGCACGGTCTCGTTATCCAGAATGGCATCGAGCGTGTATGTGGATTCGCGGATGCGGGGAGGCGTAACCCGGATGCCATACTGGGAGCGCTGGTCGGAAGTCCACGTGACCATCGTCAAGCCACGGCCGAAGCCAAAGTAACGGGGCAACGGCGCCGCTATATTCGTCTTACGGGCCACGGCAAAACGCTGTCCGTCGGATGAGGAGAATGCGCCGCTACCCCATTGTCTGCTCAGCGGTTGCTGATAATGAAAGTCCACCAACACGTCAGTCGCCGCCTGCAAGGTCTCTTCCCGAATGTACCAATTGGTACACCAGAGCAACTGGTCGTAAGAGAGGTCGCTCAAATCGGCCATCTCGCTGAGCGTCATGTTGCAGGCCTGGGTCAAAAGGGCCGCGTACAGGTGGGTGGCCAAATCTGCAATGCGTGTCGTGGCCCCACCAGCGTGGGTCAACTGTTCGCTGAATCCAGTCCAGGAGTCTACTTCGGCCAACAATTGCCCTAACTGAATCGGTGGCAGCAGCGCCCCTATCCTCGTGGCCAGAGGATGCTCTTTGCGAATCTCCTCCTCTTCTTTGTCCAACGGCGACAAAGAAAGCTTGCCATTCTCGATGTGGACAAACTCGTTCCAGGGCAAGCCCTCGTCCAGACGGATCAGGCTCTGCTCCAAAGCGGCTTGCTTGATTTCCAGTCGGATAAGGCCGTCTTCAGGCACGCCGACCATGTCGCAGTACGTTGACCGTAGCTGTTCCCAACGACTCTTGGGTATCAGATAGCTGTCCAGATTGGTGTACTGGCGGCTGCCTTCCAGCCACACGGCGCCCGAGCGTAACGAATCGCGCAGGTCGGAAAGGGTCCACATCTCGTAGTCGCGGCGATTTACAGTGCCGTCTCTGTTCATCACCCGCTTTCGCCATATCGCCGGCACGAATGCCGTGGGCACATCCTCAAACGTCGCCGGCAGCGGCTTATCATCTGCCTCGTTCATCTGGCGCAGAACATCCAGCGCCTCCAGCAGGCTTTCTTTGTCTGCATAGTTCTGGAAGGTCAATGCCCTTAAGAACGCCGGCGTGAAGCGACGGAAGTAACTGTAACGTCTGTCGAAGAAATCGAGATGCGTCCGGTGGCGACCAGCGACGAAGAAATGCTCGACGTCATCTAACGCCTCCTGCAACGTAACGACGGAAACCTGTTCGTAAATGTTGGCCCGTACGGCTTCATCAGGAACCGTATCGTCGACCACCACTTGCCCCATCTCCCGGAAATAGCCCACCACCGTTTGCATGCGGGCCATATACTGTAACTGAAACTCCTTGAGGTCGCGTTTTGACTTGCGATAGGCATCGGCCAGGCAGAGGTCAAAGAGTTCGATTAACTCGTCAATGGTCTTCTCATGGGCCCACAGCAGAAAGGCAACCAGGACAGCATAGCGCTTTCCCACCGGTTTCTTGCGCTTGAGTCCCTGGATACTGGTGTAGCGCGCGACTTGGGCCAGGTACTTGAGCCGGCTGGGTGGCAATTCATCCACCTGCCAGCTGGTCACAGCCCATTGGCGAATGAAAGCCAGTTTTTCCAGCGCCTCCAGTATATCTTTGTCACTGTGGCCCGTGGCAAAGCGCCGTAGCCAGACGATTGGTGCCTTGCCCAATTCTTCACTGGAGACCAACAGTGTGTCCAACGTTTTGCGCACTCGCTTCGGCAGCGGGTTGACCAGCACCTCTATGGATTTCGCCTCAGCCCACTGCCGGGCATCGGCGACCAGCTCTTCCATGGTCGTGATCGCCGGCCGGACGAGGCGTAACTGGTAAAGGCGCTCACAGGCCTGCTGCAACAGGAGAGAGGGGCGGTCATGTTCCAGGGCGCGTTCCCCGAGCCAGACAACCAGGTCTTTACGGTCGCGGGCGTGTAGCCGGCGAAAACCAAGATGGTCCATCACCTGAGGGAGATGATCCCACCGTGTTTCATCTCGGTCAGCGTAATCGGCCAGAACGACGGCCGACAGTTCCAACTGGTCCGCTACGAAAGCCACCACGTTTTCTGGTGTGTGCTTGACCTTGGCCGGAAAGTAACCCAGATAGCGCAAGCCGCAGAGCAGTAAGGCCACGCCCAGCCGGTTGGCGCCACCCCTTTTGCTCTCGACAAATTTCTTGTCGGCTGGCGTCAGGGTGAAGTAGACGATGCAATCAGCATCGGTGACTTCATCTGGAAACTCGGTAAGGCGCTGGCGTTCTACCTTACTCAAGAAACGACGGGGCATGATAGACTCACCTCACTCTTGATGGTTGGGAGACGGGCTGATGGTGGTGTCAGTCGACCCGCAGGCGCCCCATCCGTTCCATGCGGCCGGTCAGGTCCTGGAGCGTCGGCTCGGTATAAACCATCACCGTATTCAGGTCACTGTGGCCTAACAGAGCTGCCAGCCCCCGCAGGTCGTCAGGGTTGGCCTGAAGGTACTGCGTGGCAAATGTGTGGCGCAAAACATGAGGACCGATCGGCTCCAGTGCGGCACGAATCGTAACCTTGCGTAGGATACGCAGCACCGAACTGCGATGGGTGAGGGGGCCGTGCTTGCCCCACCAGAGTGGCGCCCAGTCGTCTTGATACCGATCGTGCTCTTCCTTGTTATAAGGATGGACTTCCAGGTAGGCGGCCAGAGCCTGGCGTACTTCTTTGGTCAACGGTATCTGGCGATAGCGGCTACCTAGCGGTAGCTAGGCGTTTACCTTCCCTTACGGTTATCCAGCCCGTTCGCTCGCGCAGCACCAGGTCGCCTACCTGCAATTGCAGCAGCTCGCCCACGCGTATGCCGGTGCCGGCCAGGAGCTCGATCATCGCCACCGCACGCCGTGTACCGCCGTTGTGGACTGCACGCAACAACTGGCGTAACTGTTTGGCGGAGAGACTTTGTGGCCGGCGCTGCGGCAGGCGCATGGTGGAGACATCTCTCGTCGGGTCGCGTGGCGCCTGATCCTCAGACGTGGCCCACTTATAAAAGGAAGAGACAGCCACCAGTCGCTGGTTGATAGTGCTGGGCGCCGCTTTCTCTACACTTTGCTGATAGGATTTCCAGTCGCGTATGTCGCGGGCGATGAGGCGGGCAGGGTCGCAGGGTTCGCCGTAGCTTCCCTCATACCATTGGGCCAGGTGCTGCCAGGCCCGCAGGTAAGCGTTGAGCGTGTGGGGACTGCGCCCTTGCCAGTGCAGGTATTCCAGCCAGATTTGCACAAGTGATAGAGGGATTCCGGATGAGGTCATCGGCCTTCCAGGTTATTATGTTGCGAAAAAATCGCACGTTAGCCGGTAGAAAAGAGGCCATATTATGGTTTCCACAGGGCATATCCGCAACATAAGTTAGCTTATCGTGCCAATTATGTTGCAATCCAGCCGGTAACAATGGGTCTTGAGTGCAGCGGCTAGGTGATGTCAAGTTGCGGGCGTAAAGTACATCGATGTGCGGCAGGGCTATCCAGTGATGTGCGATAATATTGTAAGTTCTCTTGGCTGCCACCCATCCCACAGAGCCTGCCCCTTGATATAGCCATACACAGCCAAGGGGTCCGGCAGCGAGGTCAGTTCAGTCACGAGCTGGTGCAGGTTCCCCCTCATAAGCTCATTTACTTGAAGGTGTTGATGTAAAGACGGACGTGGCTACTGGAACAAGATCAGGATCAGGTGAGGACAGCGGCCTCGTATCGTGAATGGCGTCATCCGTGATCTGTAAAGTCATGAGCGGTACGACCCGATCGGCAACAGCTCCCTGAGGGCCCATTACGGGTTCGCGCGCGCCTGTCTCGGGATGCTGTAACCAGATCTCAACGCCGTAGTGTCCGGACCTAATTTGCGGTGAGAAGCGCAACTGATGCTTCGTTACCTGGTATCCTTCCCGCCACGGGATGCTGCTGTCACTATACTGCCAGGCGGGGGGAGCCTCTCGTTCGCCGACTAGTCTGATGCCGATGGTGTATGGGTATGCAGGCGCCTCATCCAACTCCCAATGAAGCTCAAGATCCAGCTCTCCTCCGCGCGCTACCTGCAATTCGGAAATCCGGTACCCCAAGAAAATAGCATTTTCTGCAAATACGTAGCCCGGCGCCTCGGTGAACTCTGGCCCCCGCATTGTGTTCTCAACTTCAAGCGATGCTTGAAACGTGCCGCACGAGACGAGACCTGGGAGCGCCAGTAAGATCAGTAGTATAGAGCGCCACGTGACCACGGAGGGTGTAGACTGTCGTACTAAACCAGGCATTGGCAGGCGTAGGCCATACTCTCGATAAACAGCGGATGGTTTCTACCTAACTTAATGCTCACCCACCCGATAGTCAGATAGCCAACAGGGGCAACTGCTTCTGTTGGTCTTGAAGTACGTCTGGAGCCGTGTGCCGTACCCTTCGGTGTACTCAGCGCCCGGACTGAGGCTCGGGGAATTGTTCAGCCAGGTGTTGAACCAGTTATGCGTTGAGCCGGTGTAGCCGTCGTAGACGAAGCGGTTGGGTCCCCCATTGTTATTCCTCCACCATTGGAACGCGATATACTGTCCAATCTCGGTCTCTTTGAAGTTAGTATACTGCTGGACTTCGGTGCCGTCGAGCGGGTAGTAGGCGTAGTGATCATACCACTGACCGGGCACAAACTCCTGAAGCTGACTATGGAGTGGAATGGCCTTCGATTTATCGAGCGGCGGAATTTCCCCGCTCAGGTTGGGGCCGTCGACCGGCACGAGATAAATCTCGGTTGGCCGGACGACTTCCAACTCGCCGTCTAAACTCTGTGCCAGCGCCGGGTTAAGTTGAGGTACTTCGCCGGTGGTGTTTGGGCCGTTGACCAGAATCACATAGGTTTCGACTGGAGAGACGACGATCTTGTCGCGGCTCTCGAGTCCCTCTTGCGCTCGGGCGGATGAGTGTCCGGGTGCGAGCAGCAGTACCAGAACGAGGACAACAGCGCTAACGATCCAATAGCGGTGGGTAATAAGGTGAAGAGTCATTCCAGCAGCCTCCATCGATGCCTCTGTTTATCCATTTCATACTCCACATCTTCATATTCACTATAGCTAAGCAAGCTGGCAGCTTACTCAAGCCACCTGAAGAAGCATGCCCCCTGGTTATCGGCAATTTATTGCCACCCTGCCTAACTCTATAAACCAGCGGGTCTAAGTCCTGACACGACTCCTCGCCCTCACCTCACTTGCTGAAAATACTGGCACTGCTGCACGCTGCTCCTCACCAGCGCACACTCGCCATCCAGGTAGTACAGTTCGGAAACGTTCAAAAGTGGCGGCTCTGTCCCGGTAAGTGAACCCTTCACCAGAACATCAGTTGTGGAGTCTAGCTCCACAGTACCGCCTGGGGTGCTATCTTGCGGCTCGCTACCAAAAAGCGTGGCTACCTCCTCCCAGGAGCCGCGCACGAAAACGGTAGCCGAGTCGGGGTATTCGGCCAGTGTCTCAGCACTGACGCGATACAGGTCGACAAACGGCTGGTAGAACAGAACTGCCTGCTCTTCTGAATCATGGCTCTCGCTGACAAGCGGGTAGAGGCGGAGCGTGCCGTTCGGCGTTTCGCCGCTAGGGTAGCCCTTCACCGTGACCAACCGTCCAGGCTCGACCTCGAACCGGACCGGTAGGCCTGCCAGGTAGGCAATCGGGAATCCCTCGAAGCTGTAATGTGCCTCTAGGTCAATCAAGTAACGCGCGCCGCTGGCGTCCACAATCGTGGCCTCGTTTGGTGGCGGGCCCATCTGCCACGTTTCGACAGTACCCGTAATGGTTTGCATCTCGCCGGAAAAGTTTAGCTGTTCTGGATAGAACGTGGTTAGCGTCAGTCCCTCCAGCCAGCTGGTGGGCAGACTGGTTTCACCTCCATTGTCACTGGCAAATTGGACGGTCTCAAACAACGTC
This sequence comes from uncultured Ardenticatenaceae bacterium, assembly GCA_964384155.1. Classification (GTDB taxonomy): domain Bacteria; phylum Chloroflexota; class Anaerolineae; order Promineifilales; family Promineifilaceae; genus JAAYYY01. Next base: position 1,621 of record CAYLJW010000059.1, on the reverse strand, counting down.
CACAGAGTATCCATTTCTTCTTCGGAACGCGGCATTGTAGCGCTCTGGAAGAAGAAGAGGACGATCTGGCCCTCGTCCCGCACGTATAGCTCCATCGTGTACTCACCACCGGCCTCGACAAAATGAAAGGCGGGGCGCCCGCGCACCAACCCATTTTCCTTGACAAAGCCGTCAGCCAGTGAATAGCCTGGTTGCGATTCATGTTGCACCCATTCAAGCCAATTGGAGCCGGCAAAATCATACGCCCGCACTTCGATAATAGAGCCGGTCTCCGGCGCGTGATAGCGACGTGGCCGTGATGGGGTAACCTCCCACGCTTCCGGTAGCTGAAAAAGAACACCGGGCGCCTCAGGCTCCTCATACCAGACCCACCCTGGATTAGGTGTCACGGCTATGGTTGTAGCGGTCGCTGAGGATATCGAGGCTGTCATCGTCGCCGCGGGTGAGGGGTTTTCGAGGATAGCTGTCGGCCAGAACAGGATCTGCTCGTCTGAAGAATCGCCTGCTAAATACACGCCGTCAGGACTGAATGTAGGATATCTCAACCAGTCAGCAGGTCCGTTGAGATCGCGTATCACTTCTCCAGTTTTGGTGTCCCAAATAACAACCTTATTGGGCTGATAGCCGACAGCCAGCTGGCCGCCGTTCGGGCTAAAGTCCAGCGCATCAGGACCTTGAACCCCTTCCGGCGCGGGCAGCGTATGCATGGTCGTACCGTTCGCTAGGTCGAGCAACAGAGTGTACGGGACCGGTGCGCTGGATCCCATCTCGATAACATTAGCAGCCAGCATCTTTCTATCCGGACTCAGCGCCAGGCTGATCACAAAGCCATCCACGGGAATCTCGCCGGTGCGCGTGCCGCTCTCCAGGTCCCACCGGACTATAGGCGCAGGCTCCTGCTCGGGTGTCCATGCCACGAGGGCAACGCCGGAGAGCGTGATCAGCTGCCCTCCGTCGGGGCTGAAGGCGACGGGCGGCCCGGCGTCTTCCAGGACGTAAAGCTGCTGCCAATCGGCGGTCTGCCACACAAAGGTACGTCCGGCCGGTTCCAGGCTCTGGCCGCTGGATTTGGCAGCAACCAGCAGCGAGCCGTCCGGGCTGAAGGTCACGTCCGTTAAGGGTTGTCCCATTGCCCCTTCCGCGTCGAGCGTTCGCAGCTTCTCGCCACTGGAGACGTCCCAGAGCGTGACCTGTCCGGCAAACGCCTCGGCCACGGCCAGTAGGGAGCCATCAGGATTGAAGGCCAGGTCACTCGCCTGAGACTGGGGATGTGGAAACAAGTGTAGCTCTTCTCCAGTTGCCATCTCCCAAACGACAACGTCGCCATTGTTGTGCCCGGTCGCCAGGATGCGTCCATCAGGGCTGAAGGCCAGCGACTCCACCTTGTCGCGATTGTGCGTGAGCCAGCCAACGTCTTCAGCGTCATCCGGTAGATGGAAAGTAGGAGACAATGTCGCCGCCGGGGTGGGTTCAGTTGCCTCTTCACGGGTTGGCGTCGTAGTGACGGTGCTCGCATCGCTGGCGACTTCTCCCGTGCATGCGGTGGCGAAGAGCAGGATCAAACAAACAAGAGTCATCAGAGCAAGTCGTTGCATTGTTTCCAACCTTGATTTTCTCGTCA
>CAYLJW010000058.1:0-17392 GCA_964384155.1 uncultured Ardenticatenaceae bacterium | reverse complement strand
GCATTGTGGCCGCAGCCGCCCGCACCATGCGCCAGCAGTTCGCCCTTGGCTTGCTGGTGATTACGAATTATCCGCGCATTCTGAACTACATCCCGCCAGACTTTGTGCACGTATTGCTTGGCGGCCGCATTGTCGAGAGCGGTGGCGCTGATCTGGCACTACAGCTGGAAGAGAAAGGTTACGACTGGCTTCGTGAGAAACACGAGGCGGTCGAGGAGGCCTAAATGATAGAACCAGTTATCCAAGAGCAGCTTACAGAAGAAGAAGTTGTGGCCGTCGTCAATGCCGATTACGCGGCAAAGTATGGCTTTTCTGACGCAGAAGATTACGTTTTCAAGGCGGAGCGAGGCCTGAATGAAGAGGTCGTGCGCACGATCTCGATGATGAAGGGCGAGCCCGAGTGGATGCTGGAGTATCGCCTGAAGGCTTACCAGCACTTCCTGGAGCGGCCCATGCCGCAGTGGGGCGCCGACCTCGGCGAAATCGACTTTGAGAATATCTACTACTACATCAAGCCCTCCGAGCGTCAGGAAGACGATTGGGATGATGTGCCTAGCTACATCAAAGATACGTTTAATAAGCTGGGCATTCCGGAAGCAGAGCAGAAGTTCCTTTCCGGCGTCGCAGCGCAGTATGAATCCGAAGTCGTCTACCATAACATCAAGAAGGAGCTGGAAGAGAAAGGCGTTATCTTCCTGGGCATGGACGATGGCCTGAAGCAGTACCCCGAGCTGGTTAAGGAGTACTTCGGCACGGTTATTCCATATAACGACAACAAGTTCGCGGCGCTCAACACCGCGGTCTGGTCTGGCGGCAGCTTTATCTACATACCGCCTGGCGTGCATGTGGAAATGCCGCTGCAGGCGTACTTCCGCATTAATGCCAAGAACGTGGGCCAGTTTGAGCGAACGCTGATTATCGTCGACGAAGGCGCTTACGTGCACTACGTCGAAGGGTGTACGGCGCCGATTTACTCGTCCGATTCGCTACACTCGGCCGTGGTTGAGATCTTCGTGAAGAAGGGCGGTCGCTGCCGCTACACGACGATCCAGAACTGGTCGAACAATGTTTACAACCTGGTCACCAAGCGCGCGGTGGCCCACGAGAACGCCACCATGGAATGGGTGGACGGCAACCTCGGATCCAAGGTCACCATGAAGTATCCGGCCGTTTACCTGATGGGCGAAGGCGCCCATGGCGAAGTTCTGTCCATTGCCTTTGCCGGCAAGGGCCAGCACCAGGACGCCGGCGGCAAGGTGGTCCATGTTGCGCCGCACACGTCGAGCCGCATCATCTCCAAGTCGATCTGCAAAAACGGCGGCCGCTCGTCGTATCGTGGCCTCTTGAAGGTTCACGAAGGCGCGCACAACTCGAAATCAAACGTGGTCTGCGATGCCTTGCTGCTAGACGAAGACAGCCGATCGGACACCTATCCCTACATCGAAATCGACGAACAGGAAGTGACCATTGGCCATGAGGCGTCTGTGAGCAAGGTGGGTGAAGAGCAGCTCTTCTACCTCATGAGCCGCGGGATCGACGAAGAGATGGCCAATACGCTCATCGTCAACGGCTTCATTGAGCCGCTGGTCAAGGAGCTTCCTATGGAGTACGCCATTGAGATGAACCGTCTCATTCAGCTACAGATGGAAGGCTCCATCGGCTAAGCCCAGCGTTGCGGTTGGTCTAGAAGTTCCAGCGAACGGCCAGTAAGATTATCGACACCGACGATACAAGGGGCTTGGTACACGGACCATGGTGCACTAAGCCCCTTTGCTTAAGGATGTGCAATGACGATTGAAGTTGAAAAGAAGTTACAAGACGAGATTGGCGCGTATAGCAGGGAAGCGGTCGAACAGCTTTCTGCGGCGCTAAACGAACCGGAATGGATGTTATCGTTCCGGCTTCAGGCATGGGACGTTTTCACACGGACGCCGATGCCCACGACGCAAGACGAACCGTGGCGGCGCACAGATCTGCGTCGCCTGAAGCTTGATGAGCTGGGCCCCTCGCTGAACGGCCATGGACCGGCCCTGGCGACCACGCCGCCCGCTTATCTGGGCGAGCAGCTTACCGAAGACAAGGCCGGCGGCGTGATGCTGCAGGTGGATGGGGCAACGGTGAAGTATGAAGTAAGCGACGCCCTGCGTGAGCAAGGCGTCATCTTTTGCAGCATGCACACGGCCGTTAATGAACATCCTGAGCTGGTGCGCCAATACTTTATGACGCGTGCTGTTACTGTCGAAGACGGCAAATTTGCGGCCATGCACGGCGCATTCTGGCGCGGCGGAACTTTTCTCTACGTCCCGCGCAATGTCAGAGCCGCGGCCCCGCTGCACAGCGCCTTGTGGCTGGCTCGCGGAAGGTCGTATAGCCACACGCTGGTGGTGTTAGAAGAGGGTGCAGAAGCAGTCTTCATCGACGAGTATGCCTCGGAGACCGGCAGTGAGCCGGGAATCCACAACGGCGCCGTCGAGCTACTCGTGGGCGACAACGCTAGCCTGGTCTATGCTTCGCTGCAGGACTTTGGCACGAACCTGTGGATGTTTACGCATGAACGCGCGCGCACTGGGCGTGATGCCAAGGTCGACTGGATCACGAGCATGATGGGAACGCGGCTGACGAAGGCTTTCCAGACGGTGGAGCTTGATCAGCCTGGCGGTTGGGCGCGCATGTCGGGGCTGTTCTTCACGGATCATCGCCAACACTTCGACCTGGATACGCAGCAGAACCACAACGCCGCTGATACGGTGAGCGATTTGCTTTACAAGGGCGCGTTGAAGGACCGCTCGCGCACGGTGTGGCAAGGTATGATTAAGGCATTGCCCGGTTCGCAGCGCATCGATGGCTTCCAAGCGAACCGCAACCTGGTGCTTAACCGTACCGCCCGCGCCGACTCGATCCCCGGCTTGGAGATCGAAGCGGACGATGTGCGTTGCACGCACGCCTCGACTATTGGGCAACTGGACCAAACCGAGATATTCTATCTAATGAGCCGCGGCATCCCGCGGGCGACCGCCATCAGAATGGTTGTACAAGGTTTCTTCGACCCCGTTATGCAGCGCATTCCCATCGAAGGTGTACGCGATCGTATTGCGGAGCGAATCTTAGAGAAAGTAGGCTAGCTTTTTACCGCTGCGCTTGCCGCCACAGAATCATTGAGGCCCGTTACATGATCCGTTACCGCCGACTGGCGCCATCGCACCTCTATTTGCTGAACTACATCTGTACCGGGCGAGGGTAGTTGGCCTCGTCCTGGGTTGTCTAGAAATCCCAATGTACGCCGGCTGCCCTCGCGCCTTTCGCATGTGGTAGCCGGCGTTTTTTATCGATTTGAGCACACAGGAGGATTTTCCAGCAATGAGTGAAAGCAGTTACGCAAACCCCCAGGTTCTGGTAAGCACGGATTGGGTCGCCGAAAATTCGGGCAACACGGGAAAAGTGCGATTGGTAGAGTCCAATGAGGATGTACTCCTCTATAGCACGGGGCACGTTCCGAACGCGGTGCATATCGACTGGGTTTCCGACCTTAACGATCCGATTCGCCGCGATTATCTGAGCGTCGAGAAGTTCGAAGAGCTGATGGAGCGCAATGGCATCAGCAACGACACCACCGTTGTTTTCTATGGGGACAAAAATAACTGGTGGGCGGCTTACGCCTACTGGGTGTTTAAGCTGTTTGGCCACGAGGACGCCCGCTTAATGAACGGCGGCCGCCAGAAGTGGATCGACGAGGGGCGTGACCTGTCGAAAGAGACGCCGCGACCCGAGCGTGGCTCCTACACGGCTCGCCAGCGCGCCGATTATAAGATTCGAGCGTTCCGCGACGATGTCTTGGCGCACCTGGAGCATAGCCAGCCCCTGGTAGATGTGCGCAGCCCGCAGGAGTTCCGCGGCGAGCTGCTGCACATGCCCGGATCGCCGCAAGAGGGCGCCTTGCGCGGCGGTCACATTCGTGGGGCGCGCAATGTTCCCTGGAGCCGCGCAGTAAACGAAGACGGCACGTTCAAATCAGTCGAAGAGCTGCGGCAGATCTATGAAGTGGAACAAGGCCTGTCGCCTGACCAAAATGTCATCGCCTACTGTCGCATCGGCGAGCGCAGCTCGCACACCTGGTTCGTATTGACCAATCTGCTGGGTTACCCATCGGTGCGAAATTATGACGGCTCCTGGACGGAGTGGGGCAACCTGGTCGGCGTGCCTATTGAGAATCCCAGCAGGGAAGAGTAGATAGCGCCGATTGATTGCAAATTAGCGAAGCGCGCCGGAGGCAGCCTGGTTTGCCTCCAGCGCGCTGAGTCAGTATATTCTTTATTAGCGATACGATTCACCTGTTTTGCTCTTTGGGAGGAGCCAAAAATAGATGTTTGACGTCGAGAGAGTGCGCTCCGATTTTCCAATTCTGACCCGTGAAGTGCGGCCGGGCGTTCCGCTGATTTATCTGGACAGCGCCGCGTCGTCTCAAAAGCCGCGCCAGGTGTTAGAGGCGATGAACGACTATTACGAGCGGTCGCATTCCAATGTTCACCGCGGCATTCATCAGTTGAGTGAGGAAGCAACCAACGCCTATGAGCGCGCGCGCGTGCGCATTGGCCGCTTCATCAACAGTCCTTCGAGCAAGCAAGTGATTTTTGTGCGCAACGCCACAGAGGGCCTGAACCTTATCTCCTATAGCTGGGGCCGCACTCACATCCAGCAGGGAGACGAGATCCTGTTGACGGAGATGGAACATCATGCCAACCTGGTTCCCTGGCAGATCCTGGCCGCCGACCGTGGGGCCACGATTCGCTACCTTCCGTTCCGCGAAGATGGCGCCCTGGACCTGGACGTTTTGCCGCAGTTCCTAACTGAGCGCACAAAGCTGTTTGCCTTTACGGCCATGTCCAACGTATTCGGCACGATCATTCCTGTGAGGCAATTAGTGGATGCCGCTCATGCCGTGGGCGCCATTGCCGTCGTGGATGCGGCGCAAAGCGTTCCACACCTGTCCACCGATGTGCAGGCCTTGAACTGTGACTTCCTGGTATTCTCGTCGCACAAGATGTGCGGCCCAACGGGCATTGGCATCCTTTACGGGCGCCGCGATATCCTGGAAGACATGCCTCCTTTTATGAGCGGCGGCGACATGATACGCCGCGTGACGCTGGAAGGATCTACATGGAACGATCTGCCGTGGAAGTTCGAGGCGGGCACGCCAAGCATTGCCGAAGCCATTGGCCTGGGCGCCGCCGTCGATTATCTGAGTGAGCTGGGGATGGACGCCGTACACGCGCATGAGCAGGCTATCGTGAGCTATGCCCTGGAGGCGCTTAGCGAGCTGCAAGGGCTTACTCTGCTGGGACCGCCTGCGTCGCAACGCGGAGGCGTAGCCGCCTTTACGTTAAAGGGCGTGCACCCGCACGACATCGCCCAGTTGCTGGATGAAGACGGCATCGCCATCCGCGCGGGTCATCACTGCGCCATGCCCTTGCACCAGATACTGAAGCTACCGGCGTCGGCCCGCGCCAGCTTTTATGTCCATACGAACACAGCGGAAGTTGACAGGCTGGTTGAGAGCCTGGCCCGCGCCAAACGCGTCTTTCGCGTATAAGGGGCTGGCCGCGAACGCGGCTGACAGATGTGTGCTAACGACGGCACGAAAGGGACGACAGATAATGAGCAGCGACATGTACCGGGAACAGATCATCGACCTTTACGAGAATCCTCTCAATTATGGAGAGCTAGATCCCAACGACTTCTCCTATGAGGAAGATAACCCACTCTGCGGCGATGTGGTGCGCATCGACGTGCGGCTGGACGATGAGCAGCGCGTCGCCGAGGTGCGTTGGAGCGGCGACGGCTGCGCGATTAGCCAGGCGGCCGCTTCGTTGCTGACCGAAGAGATTAAAGGCTTAGCGCTAGAGCATCTGAAAGCGTTTCCCAAAGAGAGGCTACTTGAGCTTATTGGCGTGCCGCTAAGCATGGCGCGCGTGAAATGTGCATTGTTATCACTGAAGGTGCTAAAAGCCGGCGCCTATGGCCTTCCCTCGCGCGGCGATTTAGATGCGACCGGCTAGCGCAAAGGGTCACAGCAGTAGGAGCAATCATGTCGGAGTTTGTTAAAGTATGTCATGTCGACGAAATCCCCGAAGGGGGACGGCGTTGGCTGGAGTTCGAGGATGAAACCCTGGTTATCTTTCGCGTGGGCGACGAGTTTTACGCGATAGCGGATGTCTGCACGCACGACGGTGGACCGCTCGAGGACGGCGAGCTAGACGGTTATGAGGTGGAGTGCCCGCGACACGGCGCGCGCTTTGACATTCGTAGCGGCGATGCCGTTCGCTTGCCGGCAGTGACGCCCGTGCCCTGGTATCGCACCCTCGTGGAAGACGACCACCTGTTCGTAGAGGCCCCGGATCCATGGTGAATTCCTGCTGACGCTGGCCTGCAGCGGCGACTGACTGAACCTGTCGCTTGACGCTGAAGGAAGTTACGGCTATCCTCGCTACGATTTCGAGTGACCGAACATCAAGTGAGGACAGGCATGAACTTTTCAGATCGATGGGCAACGGACGAGCAAGGCAATCGCTTTGTCTTCACCGTAGAGATGCAGCGACGCCTACACAACGCCGGACTGCCGCTTGAGCCATCTGCGCTGGCGCAATTGGGGAACAGCAGTCCGCCTGCCACTCAGAGTCAGGAAAGAACCACGGCGGCGCCGGAAGCGCCACAACCCGAGATGGAAGAACCGGCAACGATTCAGATCGATCCCAGGACTGGCAAGTACCTTGGGCGCTTGAAATGGTATAACGCCTCCCGTGGTTATGGCTTTATCGCCCGCGGCGGCGGCGAGGATATCTTCTTCCACAAATCTGGTGCGGTTGGCGACCCCGAAGAGATGCAAGAGGGCCAATGGGTGCTCTACGATGTGGAGCAGCGGAAGAAAGGGCCGGAGGCGACTGAGGTGGAGCCGTATGAAGAAGAGGTTGGAGCGGGGCCTGAGGAGCCTGGTTTCTAAGACCAACGTTGCTCAAGAACGATTCTTGATACGTAAAAGGCCCCGTGAGCCGGGGCCCTTTTTGTCTCTGTCGTAAAGATACTTTGGGTATTAACGGGCAATAATTCGCCCTACTACGAACCTAGCGTGTTAGGGGTTATGCTTGCTCGGTCGGGCCGATGGGTTTGAGGAACTCCTCGGCATAGTGGCAGGCCACGAAGTGGCCGGGTCGCAACTCGCGCAGCTTGGGGTCTTCTTGTGCACAGTGAGGCAGCCGCGCCACCGGGCAGCGGGGGTGGAAGCGGCAGCCAGAGGGTGGATTGAGCGGGCTGGGCACGTCGCCCTCAAGGATGATTCGTTGTCGCTTTACGGTGGGATCGGGCAGCGGAATTGCCGAGAATAGTGCGCGCGTGTAGGGGTGCAGGGGGTTGGCGTAGAGCGTATTGCGATTGGCGGTCTCTACCATGCGGCCCAGATACATCACGCCGACCCGATCGCTAAAATGTTCAATCACGCTCAGGTTGTGGGCGATAAAGAGATAGGTCAGGCCGAAATCACGCTGCAGCTCTTTGAGGATGGCCAGCACCTGCGCCTGAATGGAGACGTCTAATGCCGAGACGGGCTCGTCGCAGACGATGAACTTTGGCTGCAAGGCCAGAGCGCGCGCAATGCCAATTCGCTGGCGCTGTCCACCTGAAAACTCATGCGGGTAACGGCGTGCGTGTTCCGGGCCCATGCCTACACGGCGCAACACGTCGACAACCAGCTCATGGCGCTGGCGCGCCTTCATATTGGTGTGAATGCGCAGCCCTTCGGCAATGCTTTCGCCGACAGGGAGGCGCGGATCGAGCGATGAGTAGGGATCCTGGAAGATGATTTGCATCTCGCCGCGCAGTTTTTTTAGCGCCCGTTCCGGCAGCGCAAGTACATCGGTACCCTGGAACAGCGCCTCGCCGGAGGTTGCCGGGATCAAGCGCAGAATCGTGCGGCCCACTGTGGTCTTGCCACAGCCCGATTCGCCCACTAAGCCGAACGTTTCTCCCTCATAAATGGCGAAGCTAACGTCGTCGACGGCTTTCACCCACCCCTCCACGCGCTGTAGCAGGCCGCCACGAACGGGGAAGTGTTTGACCAGGTTGCGGACTTCTAAGAGAGGGCGCTCCGCCTGGCCGTTGATGGGTCGGTTTGTCCGATTTTCAACCGGAACCGCTTCCTGGTAGCTCTCTGTCGTTTGGCTCACACGTATATCCTAGTTGCACTCAGGCTACTCATACAGCCAGCAGCGTACCTTATGGTTTGCATCGATTTCAATCAGTTCGGGCTCTTCTTCGGTGCAGATCTGCAGATCGTGTTCAATGCGCGCCTTGCAGCGCGGCGCGAACTTGCAGCCCTTCGGTAGATTGATGAGGTTCGGCACCGAGCCGGGGATGGGCTGCAGGTCTTTCTCAGCCTGTCCCAGGACGGGCGTGGAGGCAATGAGCGCCTGAGTGTAGGGGTGCGCGGGCTTCTGGAACAGGTCGATCACGCCGGCCTCTTCTACCACGCGCCCCGCGTACATGACCATCACTCTATGGCACATCTCGGCTACCACGCCCAGATCGTGCGTGATGAGAATGATTGCTGCGTCCAGTCTGGCGCCCAGATTACGCATAAGATCCAGAATTTGAGCCTGAATGGTCACGTCTAAGGCCGTCGTCGGCTCGTCGGCGATCAGCAATTCGGGGATACAGGCGAGGGCCATGGCGATCATGACGCGCTGGGCCATGCCGCCGGACAGTTCGTGGGGGTAGGCGTTAATCCTAGATCGCGGTTCGGGGATGCCTACCATTTCTAGGAGCTCGATGGCCCGTTTCTTGCCTGCTTCCTTGCCCAGACTCTGGTGGATCTCAAGGACTTCGGCAAGCTGATAGCCAACGGTGAAGACCGGATTCAGACAGCTCTGCGGCTGCTGAAAAATCATAGAGATTCGATTGCCGCGTATCTTATACATCTCCGATTCGGGCATTGTCAGTAGGTCTACGCCGTCGAAGATAATTTCGCCATCGACCACCTTGCCCGGGCGGCTGACCAGACCCATAATCGAGAGGGACGTGACGCTCTTGCCGCTGCCTGATTCGCCGACGATGCCCAACACCTCGCCGCGCTCTACCACCAGGTCGATGCCATCAACTGCCGGGACAATACCGGCTTCGGTAAAGAAGTAGGTCTTCAGGCCATTGACCTGCAGCAACGTTTTGCTTTCGTCTACGGTTGTTTGCAGCGGCTCTTTTGTCGGTGAAGTCATAAGCTCTTACTTCTTTTTGCCATTGACCTGTAAGGTGCCGGCAGCAGGGCGCCTGGCGCTATTTTGTGCCGGCTTCAATGAGGCGAGGGTCGAGCGCATCACGCAGGCCGTCGCCTAATAGATTGAAGGCAAGAACGGTGATCATAATAGCCAGGCCGGGGAAGAATACCAGATGCGGCGCGCTAAATACCTGATTCCTTTCCTCGGCTAACATGGCGCCCCATTCCGGCGTGGGCGGCTGCGCGCCGAGGCCGATAAAGGAGAGCGCCGCGGTATCTAAGATGGCAGTAGCGATGCCCAGCGTGGCCTGAACGATGAGTGGAGGCAGGGCATTGGGCAGGATGCGGCCGAATAAAATGCTGGCGTGGCTGGCGCCGAGGGCGCGCGACGCTTCGACGTAATCCATTTCGCGCACCGACAGCACGCTGGCGCGCACGACGCGAGCATATTGCGGCGTGGTGACGATGGCGATGGCCAGCATGGCGTTTGTCAGCCCTGCCCCTAAGACGCTAACGATGGCAATGGCCAGCAGCAAAAAGGGAAAGGCCAGCACCACGTCGAGGATGCGCATGATCACATCGCCGAGCCACCCGCCAAAGTAACCGGAGATGGCCCCAAGAAGCGTGCCGGCGATGATAGCGAAGCTGACGGTGATGAAGCCGATGCGTAAGGAAACGCGGGTGCCATAGATAATGCGGCTAAACAAGTCGCGGAAGTTGCCATCCGTGCCCATTATGTGCTGCGGCCTGTCGGTTGAGCAGCCCAGGGTGTGAATACAGGGCCTCTCACGGCGCGCGACGTCTTCGACGCCAATGAGGCTCTGAGTTGGCGAGTAAGGCGCGATGAGTGGCGCGGCGATAGCCAGGAATACCAGAATGGTTAGGATGATCAGCCCCACGACGGCCGAACGCTGCTTGAGTAGGCGGCGCAGCGTGAGGCGCCACAAGCTGTTGGAGCGATAGTCGCCGCTATCTAAAGCTGAAACGCTGTCTGCTGGAAGCTCAGTTACAGTTGCCATTTGATTTCAATGCTGCGCTTGTTGCGCCGCAATATTTGCGCTAATCCAATCGTATGCGCGGGTCGAGGTAGGCGTATGAAATATCGACCAGCAAATTAAGCAATACGAAGCCGACTGAAATGACGATGACGAAGCCCTGGATGATGGGGAAGTCACGCGCGGTGATTGCTTCAAAGAGCGCCCGGCCCACTCCGGCCAGGTTGAAAACAGTCTCAGTGAGCACCGCCCCACTCAACACAAGGCCTAGCTGCAAGCCCACGATTGTCACAATAGGCAGCAGCGCATTGCGAAAAGCATGTTTGAATATGACGCCGCGCCAGCGCACACCTTTGGCGCGCGCTGTGCGAACGTAGTCCAGGCCCAGCACCTCGAGCATGCTAGAACGGGTCATGCGCGCGATGATGGCCATGGGAATGGTACTTAGCGCCACGGCGGGAAGAATCATGTGCCTGATCGCATCTTTCATAGTGGTCCAGTCGAATGAAATGAAGGCATTGACGATAAACATGTTCGATACGAATCGGAACAGGGTGCGCAGCAGGCTGATTTCAGGCATTGTCCATTCATGGACTTCAAAAAAGGGCGTGGGAATGACGCCCGGGGATAGGCGTCCGGTGGGTGGCAGCGCCAGAGGCGTATCTTTCAGCACGAGGGCGAAAAGGTAAGCCAGCATTAAACCCAGCCAGAACACGGGCATCGACACGCCAATGTTGGCCATGAACATGGTGCCTACGTCCAGGGCCGAGTTACGCCGGGTCGCCGATAGGATTCCCAGCGGGACGCCTACGGCGACGGCAATGGTCACGGCCGTGAGGCTCAGTTCCATGGTCAAGGGCAGCCGTTCCAGCAAGATGACGGAAATTGGCCGCCGGAAGCGTAGCGAGTCGCCGAAGTCGCCTCGGGCTAGGTCGCCAAGGTAAATGAGAAATTGGGTTGGAATGGGCTCGTTAAGGCCCTTTTCTTCGCTAAACCGTTCGCAGATTTCTACTGTGGCCCTTTCGCCCAGAATCGCCCGGCAAGGGTCGCCGGGGATCATGCGCGCCAGCACAAAGGTCACGAATAGCACGCCAAAGATTACTGGAATCGAGGCTATGATTCGGCGGAACATGTACTGGATCATGGTTTGCCTTCCAAGAAAACGGGCCGGCTAAGCGCATGCGACGCCCGGACGATTTGAGGTCGTCCGAGCATCGCAGCGCTCAATCAGAAGTTAGATCGACACAGTCAGGTGGATGCGCCTAACGTTACTCAGAGCCAGACGCGTTTAGCAGACCGCCCCACAAGTAGTCGGGGTAGAAGAACGCGCCGGTATTACCGACATGCAGCGGGTTCGAGGCGTCCATGGAGACGGCCCAAGAAGCGACGACGTCGTTGGCGTCGAAAGTGGAGCCGTCATGGAACAGAACGCCGTCGCGCAAGCTGCAGGTCCAGACGGTGCCGTCTTCATTGGGGTCACACGAGGTGGCTAATGCCCCACGCGTCTCGCCGGAGTCGAGCTCATACTTTAGCAGCGGCTCGACTACCTGCTGGCAGGGACGCAGCGACTCGCCGTCGGTCTCGTCGGCGCAGTACAGGCTGATGGGCTCGGCGTTTTGCATGAAGACCAGGTTGTTGCCCTCGCCCGGATCCAGCAGGGAAAGCTCAGTGGCGCCAAAGGGTGGTACGTAAGAGCCGCCCAGGCTGGCCAGCGCCGCGTCGGCGGAAGCGCCGTGCGCGATGGGAACCATCGGCACTAGCTCGCGAATCGCGTTGTTGGCATCGGCGTAAAGCGGAGCGGACTCGGCGGGATCGACGATGGCTGCGGCCTGCTCGAGAATTTCATAGATCTCGGGGTGGGAATCGCCGAACTGCAGGTTGTTGCGACCAAAGTGGAAGTCGAGGAAGTTGGTCACATGCGGATAGTCTGCGCCCCAGCCGAGCATGTGGAAGCCGTCGAGGCGGCCGTTGCCCGACTCGTCGATGAAAGCGCCAGACTCCATGAGCTGGATCTCGGCAGTAATCCCCAGGTTTTCTTCGAGTTGAGTCTGAAGTTCCTGTGCCATCACACCCGGTTCGGGCAGATAGACACGGAAGACGTCGCGGTAGTAGATGGTGGTCTCGAAGCCGTCTGGAAAGCCGGCCTCGGCAAGCAGCGCACGTGCAGCTTCAGGATCAAAGTCGTACCACGGATCGCCCTCGCAGGCATTGGTGATGGTGCATGGTACGAAGTAACCGGCGACTTGTGAGCCCGGCGGATAGAAGTTTTCGACGATTCGCTCGCGGTCGATACCCATGGCAATGGCTTGTCGGACACGCACGTCGTCGAAGGGCGGGAAGGTGTTGGTCGTGCCCAGGTAGAAGATGTTAGGATTGGGGTCCGGCAGTAGCACCAGATTGGGATCGTTCTGTACCGTCTCAAAATCCTCAGGGCTGACGTTGGTGATGAAGTGTGCATTGCCGGTCTGCAGCTCGAGCAGTCGGGCAGCGCCCTCTGTAGCCCAGCGCAGTACGGCCGTTTCGGCGATGGCGGGTTCGCCCCAGTAATCGTCGAAGCGACGGAACACGACGGAGTCGCCGCGCACCCATTGGTCGATCATGTAGGGGCCGGTGCCGATGGGACGTTCCAACAGCTCGCCTGTGCCGCCTGTTTGCTCAAGCCATTCACTCGGCTGAATGCCGAAGGGGGTGAAGGCGACTTTCGCCAGGAAGGCGGGATCAGGGCTGCACAGATTGAAGACAACGGTCAGCTCGTCGACCGCTTCGATCGACAGGATTTTACCGCCATAGTCGCAGTTTTCGGCCGATACCGACATCAGGTCACCGCCAGCTTCTGGCTCCTCAGTCGGCTCGTCTACCGGCTCTTCCGTGGCTTCGTCCTCGGGCTCGTCGGTCGGCTCCACCACGGGCGCGTCGGTCGGCTCCACCACGGGCTCGTCGGTTGGCTCCACCACGGGCGCGTCGGTCGGCTCAGCCGGGGCCTCTGTTGGCGATTCAGCGCCGCCGCAGGCCACCAGGATGAGCGTTCCGACCAGAAGCATAGTTAACACCAAATACCACTGGTTCCTTCTCATAGGTTCTCCTCCTTGCAAGGAATGAATAGAGGTATGTCACTAGTAAACCCGAAGTGACTGGCGGGTGCACATTACTGCTTTTTACATCTTACCACGAGATTTATTCTATGCCAAAAGTGTATATCACATGTCAAGATGGTGACAAAGTCGTGACATACATCCTTAATGCTGTTGATCGACAATTTCCTCTTCAGGCTCATCGGGCTGGATAGGCGAGCGCAAGGTGATGAGTCGGAACGCTTCAGCGTACTTGAAACCAACTTTTTGTCCGGTGTCTGCTGCCCAGGCGCGAATAGGTTCCTCCAGATCCCAGCCGTCGAGTTGGCTGTGGTGTTCGCGCAGGGCCTCTAGTTTTGTGTCCAGAGTGTCGCTGATATCGATAAAGAAGGTCGGCTCGACAGGGTTGGAGATGAGCACATAGCTGACTTTGTGCGGAGTGAAGCCATCGGCTTCTAGCTCGGGATAAAGCAGCGGCATCTCGGCGGCGGGAAATACGGCGTCGATGGCTGCCGTGGCCGCGGCGCGATGGTCGGGATGATTGATGCGCGTGTTGCTGGGAAAGAAGACGGTCGGATCGCCGCAGACGACGACCTCTGGCTTCAGCTTGCGGATCAGGCGCACGAGATCCTTGCGCAGCTCCAGGGTGGGTTGCAGCAGGCCGTCATCATAGCCAAGAAACACGCACTCCTGTACGCTGGCTACTTTAGCTGCGGCTTCTTGTTCGGCGCGCCGCATCTCTGCTACCTCCACCGAGGTAAGGCCCTCCTGATGGCTGCCGACGTTGCCGTCGGTGATAACCACATAAGTCACTTCACAGCCAGCCTTTGCCCAGCGAGCGGCCGTTCCAGCGGCGCTAAACTCAATGTCATCTGGGTGCGCGTAGATAAGCATTGCCCGTTCCGGGACGTAATCATGTTGCATGGAATCCTCTCCAATTTTCATAAGTGGATTACTGTAAAAAGTGTCTTAATTATAGCGGCTGGGTGGGCAAAACCCACTGTGGCGGCGTGCTTGTTGCGCCCTTTTGAGGTATAATTTTATGTCTGGCTATGACCACTGAAGGCAAAAAAACTACGGCGCTGCCTGGACTATTTTCCACTGTCGCAGCGGGATTTGATCTGATTTCGCGCCACCTTTGGGTGGTGCTTTTGCCTATCTGTTTCGATATCGTCTACTGGATCGGCCCGCAACTGCGCTCTACCGACTTATGGTTGTCTTTGGCGCAGATGTTTCGTGAGCTGGGCGTAATGGTGGACATTGCCGCCCAGTTATCGTCGGTAGCGGCGCGCACGAACCTGTTCACGGTCTTCAGTGTGCCGCTGCTGGGCATCCCGGGGCTGATGGCGGGGCTGATTATGCCCGAACAGACGCCTACTGCGCCAGTTGCCCTGGAGATCGAGGGCGCGACGATGTGGCTGCTTCTCTTTGCCCTGATATCGGCAGCCGGCCTGCTGGCGTCGGCGGTCTACCACGGCATCATCGCCCACGCGCTGTGCGCAGAGCAACCTGAAGCATGTATAGAATCCACGTCGCTCGCGGACTCGCCGAGACACAGTCTGGTTCGCCAACTGCCGATTTTTGGCCTACGCATTCTGGGCCTGGCCCTGGTGCTGGTCACGCTCGTCATTGTGCTATATGTACCGCTAATGTTGGTGGCGACGGTGGTCACGCTGCTCAACGCCGCTCTGGGTTCGCTGGTGATCTTGAGTGGCCTACTGGTGATCATGTGGGTCATCTTCTACCTGAGTTTTGGCCTGCATGGCATTGTGCTGCGCAACCGGCCCGTGCTGCTTGCACTGCTCGATAGCTTGCGCGTGGTCCGCCATAACTGGGCATCTACGTTGGCCTTATTGCTCTTGATACTCGCGGTGCGTAACCTGCTGTCGTGGCTATGGATGATGGTTGATAGGGGCTCATGGTTTACGCTGATTAATATCGCCAGTTACGCCTTCGTCAATGCCGGGCTTACGGCTGCCACCTTCGTTTTTTACCGAGACCGAATCGTGATGCTGGAACAAGGATTCGTTAATGAGTAAGACCAAAAACATTGTTCGTGAAGACGTAAAGTACGGTGCGGATCGCATCCAGATTCTGAAAGGACTCGAAGCGGTGCGGCGCCGGCCCGGCATGTATATTGGCGGGACGGACGACAAGGCCCTGCACCACCTGGTCTACGAAATCGTGGACAACTCGGTAGATGAGGCGCTCGCCGGCCGCTGTGATCGCATTGAGGTGACGGTACATCGTGACTCCAGCGTAACCATCGAGGACAACGGTGTGGGCATCCCTGTCGACGAACACCCTACGGAACGGGTCTCGGCCCTGGAGCTGGTTCATACGACGTTGCATTCGGGCGGTAAATTTGACTCCTCTGTTTACAAAGTGTCTGGCGGCCTTCATGGCGTGGGCGCTGCGGCAGTCAATGCCGTTTCGGAATGGATGGAGGTCACCGTGCGTCGTGATGGCGCTATCTGGCGACAGCGTTATGAGCGTGGCTTACCCACGGCGCCGGTACAGCGCATGGGCGACCTTGCGCAGGACGACGATACAGGTACGCGCACCCACTTCAAGTTCGACCGCACCATTTTTACGGAAGAAGGCCTTGACTATCGCTTCGAAACGCTGGTGAGCCGCTTCCGCGAGATGGCTTTCGTGACGCGCGGCGTGTTTCTTACCGTTCGTGACGAGCGGCCGGCTATTGCTCGCGAAATGAGCTTCTATTTTGAGGGCGGCCTGCGCACCTTTGTGCGCTACGTCAATCGCAATCGCAACACGCTGCACGATCCCATCTACGCCCATAAAGAAATCGACAACATCGACGTCGAGGTGGCCATCCAGTACACCGATGGCGTGGCTACTTCGGAATATGCGTTCGCTAACACGATCAACACGCCAGACGGCGGTACACACCTGACCGGCCTGCGCACGGCCCTAACACGCGTGATTAATAAGTATGCTCGTGACAATGGCCACCTCAAGGAAAAGGACGCCAACTTTACGAGCGACGATACGCGCGAAGGCGTGACCGCCGTCGTAAGCATTAAGCACCCCGATCCACAGTTCGAAAGCCAGACGAAGGTCAAGCTGATGAACAACGAGGTCACGGGCATCGTTCAAACGGTTACAGCCGATGCGCTGGCCATGTATCTAGATGAGAACCCCAGGGAGGCGCGTCGAATCGTCGAGCGCTGCCTGACCTCATCGCGGGCGCGGCACGCGGCGCGCAAGGCGCGTGAGCTGGTGATGCGCAAGAGTGCGCTGGAAAGTATGACGCTGCCCGGGAAGCTGGCCGACTGTGCAGAGCGGGATCCCGCGCGCTGCGAGCTGTATATCGTGGAGGGCGATTCGGCGGGCGGCTCCGCAAAGCAGGGCCGCGACCGCCTGTTCCAGGCCATTCTGCCCCTTCGTGGTAAGATCCTGAACACCGAGCGCGCTCGCCTGGATAAGATCCTGGCCAATAACGAAGTGAAAGCGCTGATCTCCGCGCTGGGCGTGGGCGTTGGCGAATCGTTCGACCTCAGCGGCCTGCGCTACCATCACATCATCATCATGACCGACGCCGATGTCGATGGCAGTCATATCCGCACCCTGCTGCTGACCTTTTTCTTCCGTTATATGACGCCGCTGATTGAAGCCGGGCACCTCTTTATCGCTCAGCCGCCGCTTTATCGCATCAAAGCGGGCAAAGAGCTGCATTACACCTATACAGACGACGAGACACGCAGCAAGCTGCTGGAGTTTAGCGCCAAGAAAATTGAGCTGCAGCGCTATAAGGGTCTGGGGGAAATGAACCCAGAGCAGCTTTGGGATACGACCATGGATCCGGCGCAGCGCAGCCTGCTGCGCGTAGGCATCGAGGATGCCATGCTTGCCGACCGCACCTTCGACATGCTCATGGGCGTCCAGGTGTCGCCGCGCCGCCGCTTCATTACCACGCATGCGAGCGAAGTGCGCAACCTCGACGTATAACGTATAGTCTAACCTGTGGGAAATAAAAAAAGGCCGTCCAGGAGGGTAGACGGCCTTTTTTACTTTGCTGTCCGGTCATCGTGAAGATGAACGGTTGC
>CAYLJW010000057.1:0-19092 GCA_964384155.1 uncultured Ardenticatenaceae bacterium | reverse complement strand
CCCGCTTCTTGTGCCGCTGCTTTCACCGGTGACGGGCGCAAACGCTGCCCGCGCCCGGCGGGCCGGTCCGGCTGCGTCACCACGCCCATAACCCGCTGCGTGGCCAGCAGCGCGCGCAAGACGGGCACGGCAAATTCGGGAGTGCCCATGAAGACGATGCGGTGCATGGGCGCATTCTAGCATGCCCGCCGCGGCGGTCGCAAACGGCTCAGAGACAGGGGCCGGCCCGGGCCGCGACCGTACGCGCATTGACGAACGGCCGCCGAGTCTCTACAATCGGCTCGTCGCCGCTTCTTTAGGTCGCGTTGACGTAACGACAAATCGTTGGAGGGATATCGGTGGATTTTGGAAAGGCTTTTACCTTCTTTACACAGGATTCGGACTGGATCATGAAGTTCGCCATCGGCGCGCTTATCATCTTGATCGCGCCCTTCTTGCTCGGCATTCCATTTATCCTGCTGATCGGCTACCAACTGGCGCAGACGCGCCTGGTGATGCAGGGAGAGACGGATCGCCTGCCGAGTTGGGATGACATAGGCGCGCTGTTCAAGGATGGCTTAAGACTGACCGTTGCCCTGTTGGTTTATAGCTCGCCGGCCTGGATCCTCTTCTGTCTGGCCTTCGGTTTCATGTTCGTGCCGGCGTTAGGCGGCGGCGAAGAAGTGACGGAAGCGCTGTTGGCCCTCAGCGCCGGCGTCTGGCTGGTGATGATGTGTCTTATCGTGCTCGTGAGCCTGGCGCTTGCTTTCGTCACGCCCGCGCTCAACGTGCAGTATGTGCGCCACGGCACGCTGGGTTCGCTGTTCCGCTTTGGCGAGGTGCTGCAGATTGTGCGCGAGAACCTGGGAGACATTCTGCTGGCCTGGCTGGCCCTCTTGGCAGCCAATGTGCTACTGCAGTTGGTCGTTAGCGTCTCGATCATCACCATTTGCGGCCCCTTTATTTTAGGGTTGGCGGGTCCTGTCTGGTTCATGGCGGCCACCGGCCATCTTTACGGACAGATCGCCGCCAAGTCGGATAAAGGCATGGCCTTCAAGCCTGCCTATTAGGCAGCACTTGCAGCAGGACCAATGTACCAATTGTCCTGTTGACGCAACGGATGACGCCCTTTACAATCGGCTGCGACGGGCCGTAGTTTCGTGAGAGGCAGTGTTGTTTAGGTAGAACGCACCTTAAGGAGGCGCAATGGCTGACGAATTTAATGTTGAGAACATGGACCCGAATATTGGAGCAAGCGACGATGATCGCCTTTGGGCCGCGCTGGCATACGTATTTACGCCGCTCGTTCCTATCATCATCTTGCTGATAGAAGACAAGAAGAATCGCCCGTTTATCCGAGCACATAACGTCCAGGCATTAATTTGGGGCGTTCTCATGTACGTCATCGGCTCGGTGACATCATTTCTGCTGTGTATTCCCTGGATCGTCATGCTCGCCCTGACCCTCTATTGGGCGTATCAGGCCTACCAGGGCAAGACCGTGGAGATTCCGGTAATCAGCAAGCTGGCCCGCGATCAGGGCTGGGCCTGATCCGTGTAAGCGGTTATTCAGAACAAAAAAAGGGGCCCCTGCCGGTTAGACCGGCAGGGGCCCCTTTTTTATTGGGTCATTGTGCGAACGGCTCAGGCCGGCATGTTCCGCAGCGCCGACTCTTCTTTATCGGGGTCTACGGGCGGCTGGCCGTCCGGTGGATAACGTTTCATGCCAAACTGCGTCAGGGTCGCTGCGCCCAGGCCCACGCTGGCGAGGATAAAGGCTACCAGGCCTTCTCCCCAGATGAAGGAGAACAGGCCCAGGCTGCCCAACAGCAGGGTCAGCAGCGCGGTGCCCAGGGCTGCGGTAACGGGCAGGCTCTGCTTGAAGCCAAACCAGCCCAGCAGCTTGCGCCCCACAATCTCGCCAACGGCAATCCAGCCCAGGAGCGCGGCAGCTATTACGGCCAGCGCCAGCAAGAAGACGGCGGGGTAAAGCAGCAGGCCAAAGCAGGTTGCTAGCAGCACGAGAAGTAAGACGACAATGATCGACGGCGCGGCGACGGCCGTGAGCATACCCACGGCGCCGCTGGTTGCCGGCTTGGCGCGCACTACGCTGCTAACTTCCCGTAGCTGCGCAGGGAAGACGGCGGCGATCAGCATGGCCAGAATACCCATCACCAGGCTGCGGCCTACCACGGCGCTGGCGTCGAACATGAAGGCGGCAACGCGAGCGCCTAACGAAGGCGAGCGCACCTCAATGCGTGGCGGCCGGGGCGCTTCGGGAACCGACGGCGCGTCTGGCATCTCCGGCATCTCCGGCATCTCGGGCATTGGGGGCAGCGGCGGCAAGGGGGGCAATGGCGGAATTTGTGACCGGCCCAGGGCGCCCAGACGGTTGCCAAAAGAAGAGCAGCTTACCTCGCGGCTCTCATCGCCGATGGTCCCGCCGAGCGTAACGCAGTCGCCGTCTACCACGGCCCCCGGCGCCAGGCTTAAATGGCCGCCAAAGATCACCAGGTCGCCGTCAATCTGGCCACTCAGCGCCAGCTGCCCGCCAAAGATGGTGACATCTCCCGTGGCCTGGCCCTCGATGGTCGCCGTGCCGCCGGCGATGGTAATGTCGCCATCCACCACCCCGCCCTCGCGGACGATCAGATGGTCATCCACGACGGTGATATCGCCAGACACCGTTTCGCCGCTTTCGATGATGCGGTCGAAACGAGCCGCCATCGCCGCGCCGCTAGGCAATAAGAGCGCCAACAGCAAGATGAGCACAAATACAATACGTTTCATTTTCGGTCTCTCCAATTTGACCTCACGATTCCAGCCGTCGCGGCTGCAACACCAGCTTGCCGTAGACGCCTGCCCACAGGGCGATAACGCCCGTCAGCGCCACGAGCCATGCTAAGACTTGTGGCTGCTGGCGCACTACCTCGGCGGCGCCACCCACGAAGGCGGTGGCCATCAGCCGCAGCAGGCCGCCAAACTCCAGAGCGCCCTGCCACAGGCTGCGCCAGAAGACGGGCTCGAGGAAAACGGGCACAAACTGTAAGGCCAGCAAGGCAAGGGCCGCCAGTGGTATTAGGCCACTGGCGAGAACCATGAAGTAAACGATGATGCCCAGATAAAGGCGCTGCCGCGGCGCGGGCAGCCGCGCCAATGTCTGCTGCCGGAAGTTCACAGGCGGCTGCAGCATGGGCGCGCTTCTGAACAGCGCATCGACTGCGCGCATCGCTTCCCATTCACGCGCCAGGCGTGGACGCGCGCGAAGGTGAAATTCCAGCTCGGCTACGCCGGTCTGTGAAAGCTCACCGTCGAGCGCCTCCATCATCAGCGCGTATATCTCTTCTTGATCCATATGTTCCTCCGCGTTCTCTGCCGCGCTATGTTCGTCCTCTCGATCACTATTACGCATTATTCCCACTCCGGTTGCATCGTTGCGAACATCCCTTCTTCCACGCTCACCTCGGCCAACTGGCGCCGCGCGCGGAAGAGCCGCGACTTGATGGCGCTCACCGAGGTATCCATCATCTCGGCTATCTCTTCATATGAAAGGTCGTACCAGTAACGCAGCACCACGGTTTGGCGATAATCTTCGGGCAGGTGGTCCAGCAGGGCCTGCACCATCTCTTCCCGCTCGCTGTGCGCGGCCTGCACTTCGGGATTATCGGCGCGGTCGGACATCAACGCCGGGTGCGGCGGCAGCGGTTGGTCCAACGAGAGCAGCAAGGCGCGCCGCTTGCGTAGCAGGTCCACGCAGTAGTTCGAGGTGATAGACAGCATCCACGTGCTGAACTTGCGCGCAGGATCGTACGTATCGAGCCTGGTGTAGGCCCGGATAAACGCTTCTTGCGCTGCTTCTTCAGCTTCGCCTCGGTTGCCCAGCATACGGTAAGCCAGGTTAAACACTGGCCCCTGATACGCTTCGATTAACTGGCCAAAGGCAGACTTGTCGCCACGTCTGGCCCGCTCCAGCCAAACTTGTTCCTCGTCGTTCACACGGTGGTCTCCTGACTATTCACCCTTCATTACGCGCGACCGCGCAAAAGGTTGCATCACGGTAAACCGAACTGCGAGCGATGCCCGGCGCTAAAGCCTCAGCTTTGCACTTGACACCTTTTCCCTGACAACTGATAATGCCCCCGATGAGCAGGGAAAGCAGTCAACACACCGCCGAAGGCAAGTCGCTGCCCTCTACATTGTACGACGAAGAATACTTCCTGACTGCTTGTGAGGGGTACGATGTCTTCCTCGAATCTGAAGGCCAGCATCTGTCGCGCCGCTTGCGCGACGCCTTTGCCGTGGCCGATGTGCGCCCCGGCATGCGCATTCTGGATGTAGGCTGCGGCCGCGGCGAGATTTTACGCCATTGTATGCGCCTGGGGATCGAGGCCTTTGGCATCGATTACGCCCAGGCGGCGACGGCCATGTCGCGCGCGGTGATCGAGGCCGAGCAGGAAGCGGGCGAGCCACGAAAAAAGGCCGGCGTCTGCCGCGCCGACGCCAAGCTGCTGCCTTTTTCCGACAAAAGCTATGATCGCGTGCTCATGTTCGACGTGGTGGAGCATCTCTACCCCTGGGAGCTGCACAAGGCTCTGCTGGAAGTCGGCCGCGTGCTCAAGCCAGATGGCTTGTTTATTGTGCACACAGCGCCCAACCGCTGGTACGACAAGTACGCCTATCCCTGGGTGCGCCGCCTGCGCACGCTGATGGGCCAGGGCGAGCGTTATCCGCGCGATCCGCGGGCCATTACGCCGGTCAACCAGGACGTACACGTCAACGAGCAAGATCTGCTGAGCATGCGCCGCACGCTGCGTGACGCAGGGTTTGAGGGCCGCGTCTGGCTGGACTCGCCGCCACGTGGGCAACGCGAAAACGTTGTGGTTGACAGCTTGCACTGGATCGCCTTCCGCGTACCGCCCTTCCGCTGGTTCTTCGAACGCGAGCTGTTTGCGGTGGCCAGGAAGAAGCGAGTTGGCCATTAAGCAACGGCCGGCGGCGGAAGCCGCGAGGGCCAACGCCGGCGGCCGCTTCCACCGCCTGTCTCCCGTGAAAAGAAATGCGCTGCTGGGGCTTATCCTGCTCGGCGCGTTCTTGCTGCGCTCCCGCGTGCTTGCCAGCGCGCCGCCGGGTCTGACGCACGACGAGGCCAACCATGGGCGCGAGGCCATCGGCATCCTACAGGGCCATGTGGCGCTCTTTTTTCCCCTGAACTACGGCAGCGAACCGCTCTATAGCTATACGGCCGCCGCGTTGATGGCGCTTATGGGGCGCGGGCTGCTAGCTTTGCGCCTGGTCAACGTCTATTTTGGGCTGCTGGCCATTGCCGCCACATATACCTTCGGCCGCCTGGCTTTCGATCGCGGCGTGGGCCTGCTGGCGGCGGCGCTGATGGCCATCTGCTTCTGGCCCCTGGCCGCCAGCCGCCAGGCGCTGCGCGCGGGCATGATGCCCTTCCTGGTGGTAGGGGCGGTGATCGCCTTCTGGGTGCTGCTGCGGCGGGCGCGCGCTGGCCCCGGGCCGGGCCTGCAGCGACTGTGGCCCGCGGCCGGCGCGCTAAGCTTATGCCTGGCAGCCACCTTGTACAACTACCTGGCGGCGCGCGTGCTGTGGCTTTTGTTTCCCCTTTTCCTGGTTTATCTGGCGCTGCAGCGCCGCCAGCTTTTCCGCCGTGTCTGGCTGCCGGTCACGGCCGCCCTGCTGCTCACGGCGCTGCTGGCGGCGCCCATGTTTTTTTATTTGCAGCAGCATCCCGAGGCGCAGACGCGCCTGCAGATGTTTGGCGTGCTGCAGGAGCTGCGCCAGGGCCAGTTGGCGCCCCTGCTGCAAAGCGCCTCGAAGGCCATGCTGGCTTTCGTCTGGCCTGGGGCCGGCGACCGTTTTCTGGCGTATAACCTGCCCGGCCGGCCCACGCTCACGCCGCTCACGGCCATCTTCTTTGTGCTGGGCCTGGCCTTCTGCCTTTGGCGCTGGCGCCGGCCGGCCTATGCCTTTCTGCTGCTGTGGTTCTTTGTGGGCATCATCCCATCGCTGCTCACGGGAGCCACGGCCAACACCACGCGCAACGCGGCCGCTATGCCGGCGACCTTTCTGCTGCCGGCCGTGGGCCTGGCAGCGCTGGCGCAGAGCGTGCGCCAGCGCTGGAAGGGCAACGTACGCCAGGGACGTTGGCTGCTGGCGCTATTCCTCGGCGCGTGGCTGGGCCTGACGATTTACAGCGTAACCGGCGACTACTTTCGACGCTGGGCGCGCGCGCCAGAGGTGCGCGCCGCCTACATGCAGACGCTGCGCCGGCAGTTAGGCTATTTGCAGGCGCGCCCATCGTCCGCGCCGCCCATTCTCTCTTCAGAGCTGCCCGGCCCCGCGCACAACCAATCGATCGGCCTGGTGCTGCAGCCCGACTTGCGCGACGTGCGCTGGGTGGATGCACGCTCGGCGCTGATTTTGCCGCGGGAGCCAGGGTCACTGGCGCTGATTCCATCGTCCACGCCGCTGCATACCATCTTCACGCCCTGGCTAACGCCGCAAGAAACCGTGCGCCTGCGCCCCGATGACCTTGATCCCTGGTTCATCGTCTACACCCTGCGCCAGTTGCCGCCTTTGCCGCAGCAGCAGGAGCCGGCGAGTTTTGGCCTCGATGGCCCCGCCCTGATCCTGGAGGGCAGCCGCTGGCTCACGGCGGACGCGCGCGCGGGCGAAGCGGCCGAGCTGCTGTTGGTGTGGCGGGTGCAGGATGCCCGCGGCGTGGGCCCTTATCACGCGGCCATCGACGGCAGCGACGTGGTTCTCTTCACGCATCTGTTAGACGGTTCGGGCCAGATAGTGGCGCAAGACGACCGGCTCGACGCGCCTTCTTCTAGCTGGCAAAGCGGCGACCTGGTGCTGCAGGTGCACCGCCTGGCGCTGCCTGCAAGGCTGCCGCCGGGCGTCTACACGGCCGTGGCCGGCCTCTACGATCGCGCCACGCAGCAGCCGATACCCGTTGTGGGCGAGCAGGGGCGCTGGGACGCCACACGGGCCAGGGTGGACTTGCTGAACATAAAGCCTTAAAATGGGGCGGTATGGATGAGCGGATACAAGGCAACGATCTCTCGATAGAGGAGCTGGAGCGGCTGCTGTATTTAAAGAAGCACGCGCAGCGGCGAGAGCGCCTGCAGCGCCTTAGGGGTGAAGGCCGCCTGGTGGAGGTTGCCGGGCTGCCGCCGCCCAACCCCCGGCCGCCCAGCCTGACACGCCCGGCCGCCGCGCCTCATGGCGCCCTACGCCGCATGTCGTTACAGAATGACGACGGTGAGCAGGCCCACAGCGCGACGGACCAACAAGCGGCGGCCCCCAGGCGCCCCCTGCCGCTGCGCAAGATGACCAACCACCTGCTGCTGCTGGTGGAGATTGCAGCGGTGGCTGGATTCCTGTGGGCCATTTTTAGTCTCTGGGATACGCGCCAGGAGCTCAATCAGGAGCTGGCGCAGGTGCAGCGTTCAGAAGCGGCGGCCGTGGCGCTGCCCACGGCAACGGCCACGCCGGTGATCGACCTGGTGGTGCTTCCCGGCGGGCATAAGCCACCCGTGAGCGGCCTGGCGCCAGAGCCGGGGGAAGCAGGCTATATTCCGGCGCACCTTCTGCCGGCAGTGAACAACTATGTGCCGCCGCCCATCCCCACGCCGGGCCCCGAGCAGGCGCGGCGCATCCAGATTCCGGCCATCGACGTAGATAGCTCGATTTATCAGGGACAGGATTGGGAACAGCTGAAGAAAGGGGTGGGACAGCACGTGGGTTCCGCCGCGCCGGGGCGGCTGGGCAACCTGGTGCTAGCTGCGCACAACGACATTTATGGCGAGATTTTCCGAAACCTGGACCAGTTAGAGCGCGGCGACGAGATCATTATCTCCAGTGAGCGACAGCAGTATACCTACGTGGTCCGCGAAACGCTGCTCGTGGAACCGACCGATGTCTGGGTGATGGAACCGACGGAGCATTCCAGCACAACGCTGATCTCATGTTACCCCTACCTGGTGAACAACAAACGAATTATCATATTTGCCGACCTGGCGCAGGAAGCACAGTCGTAGCGCGGCGGCCGGCAAATCGAGGAGAAGCGCATGGCGAAGAGTAAAAGGCCCTCGCGCGGGGCGCGGCGCGGCAGCAGTGCGCACGAGCAGAAGCGCGCCAGCACCCGCGAACAGTTAGAAGAAGAGTACTCCTATGTCCTGCGCGACTTGCGGCAGATTCTGATCCTGGCGGTGATCATGTTTGGCCTGTTGATTGTGCTTAACCTCATTTTGTAGCCGCGGCGAGCGCCGCCAGGTTTTGGAGACCTGTCGGGTTCTCTGGACTACCGTTGACGCTCAAGTAGCGTTGTGATATGATTGCATTCGCTCTGACTACGGTCAGGCTTTTTGTTGTTTCCGCAGGTGGCTTTCGGGCCGGGCGGGTTATCTTAGGATGAGGTAGACCATAAGCACTGATTACCGGGTAAACAGTAGAATACGTGCGCGCGAAGTTCGTTTAATCGACCAGGATGGGAAAAATATCGGTGTTGTCCCCCTGCAAGAAGCGCAGAATGTGGCCGTCGAAGCCGGTCTGGATCTGGTAGAAGTAGCACCCAACGCGCGCCCTCCGGTTGTGCGCGTTATGGACTACGGCAAATTCCAGTACGAGCAGACGAAGAAAGAACGCGAAGCACGTAAACATCAGAAACAGATCGAGATCAAGACGATCAGGTTGAGCCTTAAAACGGCCAACTTTCACCGTGACATAAATGTACGCCGTGCGCGCGGCTGGCTGGCGGAAGGCAAAAAGGTCAAGGTCCTCATCCGTTTCAAGGGTCGTGAGATTCATTACCCGGAGATCGGCCGCGATATCATGCAGGGCATCGTCGAAGAGCTAAAAGATGTGGCCGAAATTGAACAGGCGGCAAATCTGGAAGGCTGGTCGATGGTGATGATGCTGAACCCAATTGTGGATTGAGCGTTTCACGGCGACGGCTTTGACATTGGTAGCAATTAAGCAGAATGAAGCCCGCGAGGGGCTTTTCTGTGTGAGGTGAAATCAGTATGGCAAAGACAAAAGCAAAAAAGTACAAGCTGAAGACGTATAAGGCTGCCGCCAAGCGCTTTAAGGTGACCAAGACGGGCAAGATCATGCGCACCAAAGGCGGTAAGAGCCACCTTCGCCGCAAGAAGTCGAAGCGCGTGAAGCGCATGTTCAGCAAAATGATCGAAGTAACGAGCCCCGGCGACAAGCGCCGCATCAAGCGCCTGGCGCCTTACTTGAGAAAACATAGCTAGGCCGGATAAAGTCTGGCGTTTTATCCAACACCAACGCTGCCTGGCCTCTGCGGAGCGTCCAGGCTCCATCAAAATGCGAGGGATCAGAAATGAGAGTTAAAGGCGGGACGGTTACGCGCCGTCGGCACAAGAAAATATTAAACATGACCAAGGGGCAGTGGGGCACGCGCAGCAAGCTCTTCCGCCGCGCCAACGAAGCGATGATGAAGTCGTACTGGTACGCCTATCGCGACCGGCGCGTGCGTCGTCGCGAGATGCGGCGCCTGTGGATTGCGCGCATCAACGCCGCCACGCGGCAGCACGATCTCAGCTACAGCCGCTTCATCCACGGGCTGAAGCTGGCCAACGTGTCGCTGGATCGCAAGATCCTGGCGGACATTGCCGTGCGCGACGCCACAGCCTTTGCCCAGGTCGTGGAAACGGCAAAGGAAGCCCTGGAAGCCTGAGCCGGGCTACACCACATCACCAAAACACAGAAAACGCCACACCCGTAGACACGGTGTGGCGTTTTGCTTTCAAAGGCTTGGCGTGGCCCACGCTGCTTGCCAGCCGTTGGGCCCTTCTGTATAGTGCAGGCCTATGTCGCTGCCACGCCGCCTCGCCTGGATGGTCCTCATCTTGCTGGTCGCCAGCTTCCTGCGCTGGCACGACCTTCCCCACGTTCCGCCCGGCCTGACACACGACGAAGCAGACCACGGCCTGGACGCCTGGGGCGTGGTTCAAGGCGTGCGGCCGATCTATTTCACCGTTGGCTACGGCCGCGAGCCGCTGTACGACTACAGCACGGCGGTGCTGATGTTGGTGTTGGGTCCCCACCATCTGGCGGGCCGGCTCACCAGCGCCTTCTTTTCGCTGCTGCTCATTGCCGGCGCTTACGCCTGGGTGCGCCAGGCCTTTGGCGGGCGCCCTGCCCTGCTCACAGCGGCAGGGCTGGCCCTTGGTTTCTGGCCGCTGATGACGGCGCGCCAGGCTCTGCGCAGCGAAACGCTACCGGCGCTCTTCGTGCTGACGTTGGCCCTGTATTGGAGAGGATGGCGCGATAGATCCGGCGCCGCGCAGAGCCATCAACCATTCTTGCGCTCTCCTTTCCTGTGGAGCGGCCTGCTGCTGGGTCTCAGCTTTTACACCTACATTCCGGCGCGCGTCTTATGGCTCATTTTTCCGGCCTTGCTCATCGTTTCGCCGCTGCTGCGGCGCGCTGCGCCGCGGCGCGAGACGCTGCTGATGCTGGCGCTGGCGGCGCTGGTGGGCCTGCCGCTGTTCTATTACTTGCTCACCAACCCGCAGGCTGAGGTGCGCATCGCGCAGTTGGCCCAGCCGCTGCGGCAGGCCGCGCGCGGAGATTTTGCGCTGCTTTGGGGCAATATAGGCAGCGGGCTGGGGATCCTCACCGTCAGCGGCGATACACACTGGCGTTACAACATTCCCGGCCGGCCCCTGCTGCCGGCCCTGGGCGGGCTGCTGTTCTACGGCGGGCTTGCCTGGAGCTTGTGGCGGCTGGTGGCCTGCCTGATGGCGCGCGGCGCGCCTGTACAGGGGACAGGGCAACACGCCTGCCGGCGCGCACCGGCGTTCTTCGCCGCTTTGAGTTGGCTGGCGCTGGGGCTGGCGCCGGCGCTGGTCACCGGGCGCGACCTGAGCACGACGCAGGCTATTGGCATGCAGCCGGTGCTCTACCTGTTCCCGGCACTGGCGCTCGCGGCCGGCACGCAGTGGCTGGAGGGGCGCTGGGCGCAGCACAGGGCAGCGTGGCTGTTGGCCGGCGTCGCCTTGTTGCTGGGCGGTTGGCTGCTGGCTTCCACTTGGCGTGCTTACTTCCAGGTGTGGGCCGTGCACCCTGCTGTGGCCGTGCAGTACGAGGCGGAGCTGGTGAGCATCGCGCGCCAGGTGAGCGACGTTGCCCCCGCAGAGACGCCCGTTGCCATCTCCACTGATGCGCCGGGCCTTTTCCATGACCCCGGCACGGCGCGTTTTTATCTTCAACCGCCGCGCGCGCTGCGCTGGTTCGACGGACGCAGCAGCCTGCTGCTGCCGGCGGCCGATGGCGCCTTGCTTGTTTTTAGCGAGGCCGCGCCGCTGCACCCGGCGCTGCAGCCCTACCTCGACGCGCTGCAGGCGGCGTCGGGGCCGCCGCAGTTGTCCACTCACACCCTACAACTTACCCACACACCGGCCCGACTTTTACAACTTTATCCACAGTTTTCAACCGAAATCAACACCTTATCCACAGAGTTATCCACAGATGTACGCTTTGGCGATGCGCTGCGTTTGCTGGCATACGAGCTTAGCTCCGAGCAGGCAGCTCCCGGCGCGGTGGTGCAGGTTGTGACGGTGTGGCAGGCGCTGCGGCCGCCACAGGAAGAGCTGATGCTCTTCACGCATCTCACAGGCGGCGACGGCGCGCCGCTGGCGCAGGACGACCGCCTGGATGCGCCAACCCATAGCTGGCAGGCAGGCGACGTGCTGATACAGCTCCATACGCTGCAGCTTCCTACTGACCTGGCGCCGGGGGAGTATCCGCTCGCGGTGGGCCTGTACGACGCGGCCGATTGGCGACGGCGCCTGCCGCTATTTATCGCCGGCGAGGCGGCCGGCGATAGCTTACAGCTTGCGCCGCTGGCGGTGCAGCCATGACGCAGCGCCGGCTGCCGCTGCTGCTGATCACTCTGGCCGCCTTCGCCCTGCGCACCTGGCAGCTCGACAGCGTGCCGCCCGGCTGGAGCGACGACGAGCTAAGCAACATTTACGTCGTAGCGCAGAAGATCTTTGCCGGTCATTTCGCCGTGTACTATACAGACGCCACAGGTCTGGAAGCGCCCTACCATGTGCTGTCCGGATTCTTTTTGCGCCTGCTGGGCTTTAATGTGCTGGGCATCCGGCTGCTGTCGGCGGCCCTGGGCGCGCTGAGCGTGCCGCTGGCTTACCAGGTGGGGCGCAAGCTGTTCAACCGCTATGCCGGCGTGCTGGCTGCGGCGGCGCTGGCCGTGAGCTTTTGGTCGCTCATTTACTCGCGCGTAAACCTGCGCCACATTGCGCTGCCGGTGATGGCGCTCGCTACTTTTTACGCCTTTTGGCGCGCCCTGAGCGCCGAAGATGGGCCGGCGGCCGGCGGCGACCTGCGCTCTTCAGGCAGGCCGCGCGCGCCATTCCTGCTGCCCGGCTTGCTGCTGGGGCTGTCGCTGTATACCTACTTTGCGGCGCGCGGCCTGCCGCTGATCCTGGCGGCCTTTGTGCTGTACCTGGCCCTGTTCGACCGCGCGCGCCTGCGCCGCCACGGGCGCGGCCTGGCCCTGGCGTTTGGCGTCGCCGCGGTCGTTGCCCTGCCGCTGCTGATCACCATCGAGCAAGAAGCGGGCGCCGACGCGCGGGTAATTGAGGTTGCCGTGCCCCTGCTGCAGGCGCGTGAGGGCAATTTCGAGCCGCTCGGCCGCCATGTGCGCGTCACGCTGAGTATGTTCCACGGCGACGGCGACGACGAGCATCTGTATAACATTCCGCACCGCCCGCTGTTTGGCGCGCCAGTCGCGCTGCTGTTTTGGATGGGCGTGGCGCTGGCGGCGTGGTACGCGCTGCAGCCCCTGCGCCGCCGGCCGACGGACGGGCGCCGTGCGCGGCCAAAGCGGCACGAGCTGGCCTGCGCCTTTTTGCTGCTGTGGTGGGCGGCGGGCATTTCACCCGGCTTTCTCAGCGTGCCGCCGGCAAGCCTGGGGCACACCATTCTGGCGCAGCCGGCCACTTATTTGCTGCTGGTGCTGCCTCTGTGGCGCTTACAACGCCTGCTTAGGGCTCTCGACAGCCGGCAGGCCAGGCCCGTGGCCGCCATTTTGGGCTTGTTGCTGGTGGCGGGAATCGCCTGGCGCGACTTGCCCGACTATTTCGTGGCCTGGCCGCAGCAAGGCATGGTGCGCTTTCTGTATCATGCCGATGTGGCCGATGTGGCGCGCAGCGTGGCGCAGCGCGAGGGACCGGCCGACTTCGCCATTGCCGGCTTGCTGGCCGGCCCCTGGGACCGGCTGGCGCTGGATCTGGCGCTGGAGCAGGAAGGCACGGCCGAAGCCCGGCCACGCTGGTATCACGCGCAGCGCGCGGCGTTCCTGGCCCTTGGCGGGCAGCCGGCCGTGGCCTACAACGGCTACCCGCGCGTGGATCATGCTTATGAAGTCATTTACCAGGCCCTGGGGCCGCGCGCCGGGGGGTATCGCCTGTCAGGCGTGGATGCGGCTTATTCGCCCACGGCCATCGCCTGCTTTCACAACGGCTTATGCCTGCACGAAGCGTGGCTTGAGGTAGGCGCGGAGGGTGAGCCAGATAAAGCGCACCTGACCTGGCGCGTGCAAGAGGCGCTGCAATTGCCCGAAATTCCGCTATGGAGCAAGCCGCCGCCGCCCGGCGTGTATGCCGGTCCGCGACTGCTGGCTTTCGCGCAGCTATGGCGCGGCGAAGGCGACTTTATCGCCGGGGACGACGGTCTGTGGGTCGATGCACAAACGTTGCAGGCTGGCGACGTGTTCCGCCAGCAGCATCACCTGGAAAGCGCAACGCTAAGCGGGGCCGGCGATGCAACTCTGCTCGTTGGCCTTTACGACCCGCTGGACGGCCGCCGCATCCTGACGCACGATGGCCAGGACCACGTGCGCATTACGCTTAACCGGCCGGACGAGCAATGATCGTCATCGTGCCTTCGCCCACGACCATCTCGCTGATGCGATAATTGCCGGGCAGCGCGCTCAATAGCGTGGCCAGCGAGGCGTTAATCGTCGCCTCTACAGAGCTCAGCAAGACAGTGGGCACCGGGATCGCGCCAATGGTCACCGACGTGAGAAAGAGGCGTAGCTGCCCGTCGCTGACCACCGGCTGGAAGGTGGCGCGCATTTCGCCCTGCACCGGCTGCTGTACGCGGCCGATCAGCAGCAGGTTGCCGCCGGTGAACATGATATCCGGGTCTTGCAGCGCCGGCTCTTGCCCTGCCCTACCGGCGCGGACAGAGATGGCGTTGTTCAGCTCGACGTCGGTGAGCTCCAGGCGAATGTTGCCTTCAGCGTCGGGGCGCGCGTCGAGCACCTTCTGGCGCAGGGCGTCGACGTCGATGGTGATTTGAACGTCGAAATCGGAGGCCTGCAGCGTGGCCAGCAGGCCGCTGCCCTGCTCGCCGGCGAGGGCCACAGCCGTGGCCGCCAGGCCGCCGGCATCTCCAGCAGCCGACTGCGCCGTCTGCACCACGCCGGCGGGGATCGTGACGCCGGCCATGGCCGTGGCGGCCGCCTGTGCGGCGCCCTCGGCGGTGGCCGCCGCGCCTTCAGGCAGGCGGCCTACGTCGGGAACCCCGATGCCGCCGACGGAGCAGGCCAGGGTTAGCAGCAACAACAAGGTCGCAAAAGCCAGTGGCCATTTCTTGTCTGTCGTCATCTCGTCTCACTCCTTGCCGCGCTGGCGGGTTGGCGGCAAACGTTCGTTTTCATTGCTTGACCAGCCATATATCCTCGTGTAGCATACCCGATACCGTTCGCGAATGCTGCTGTTATTATCTCTGCCTTAAGGCGCCATGAAATCAACCACCTTTATTGCCCTCCTGCTCACTCTGCTCATGCTTCTGCTGGTTACCGGCGCAGCGGCGTTGTTCTTATGGCAAGGACACCGGGATTTACAGAGCGATGTCACGCGCCTGGAGCTTGAGGTGGAGGGCCAGATGCAGGAAATGAATAACCTGCAAACAACGGCCGCGGCGCGCGAGATGGTGATCGCGACTGCCCAAGCGCAGGCGACGGTGCTTGCGGCGCAGGCTGCGGAGGCCGAGGCGCTGCTGGCCACGCGCGAGGCGGAGCTGGCAGAGGCGCTGGCGACGCCGGCGGCCACGGCAAGGCCTACCGCGGGTGTAGAGGCCGGCAATGGGCCGCCGCGCCTGGAGATCCTGTATCCCGCCTTCGGTACGACGATCGCCTCGGATGTTAACGTATTGGTTATCGTCATCGCCGCCGCCGAGGAGGGCATCGCGAGCATCGAAGTGCAGGCGGGCGACCGGCCACCACTCAGCGAATTGTTCGACGACGGCGAGACCTTTGCCGTTTTCCGGCGTAGCTTTTTCAATCTTGAACCAGGACCCCGTAACATCACAGCGACGCTCACGACAGCCGACGGCGTGAGTGAAGAGACGTCTATCCGTATCTTCGTGAGCGAGGCGCAAACGGACGAGAACTGAGCATGGCGCCGACGCTCATCCGGTGTTCTTCAGACCCGCCGCAATGCCATTGATGGTCATAAAGAGCGCCTGCAGCAGCTCCTGGCCTTCGGCGCTGTCCTGGTTTTTGAGGGTCCGCAGGCGGCGCAGCAGGCTTACCTGGATAAAATTAAGCGGATCGACGTAGGGATCGCGCTGCCGGATGGCCCGCTGCAAGGTGGGTTCGTTGTCCAGGATGCGCTTCTGGCCGGTCACTTCCAGAATCCAGCGCACGGACCGCTCGAAGGCGGTAACCACTTCGCCGTAGACCGCGGAGCGCACGTCCGGGTCCTGGACCAGGCCGGCGTACAGTTTGGCGATGCCCATATCCGCCTTGCCTAGCGAAAGCTGGGCGTTGTCGATTACCACCTGGAAGAAGGGCCATTCGCGGTACATTTGCTGCAACTGGTGCAGGCGTTCGGGCGCCTTGGCAAATTGCTCCAGGGCGTGGCCCACGCCATACCAGCCGGGCAGCACGTGGCGGCTTTGCATCCAGCTAAAGCCCCAGGGGATGGCGCGCAGACTGGCAAAGACGTCGTCGCTCTGCCGCCGCGCGGGGCGCGAGCCGATACGTAGCTGGCTGATTTCTTGCAGCGGGGTGGCCTGTTGCCAATAAGCCAGCAGCGCCGGCGTCTCGTAAATAAAGCGGCGATAAGCATGATAAGAGGAGCGCGCCAGCTCGTCCATGGCTTCGCGCCAGGCGCGCTGCGGCGCGTGCGCCTGGGCATAATCGGGCGCGCTGGAGACCAGCACGGCGTGCACCAACTGCTCCAGGTGGCGTTGGGCGATGATCGGATGGCCGTAACGCTCGTTGATCACTTCACCCTGCTCGGTAATGCGGATGCGCCCATTGACCGTGCCTGGAGGCTGCGCCAGGATGGCGCGGTTTGCCGGGCCGCCGCCGCGGGCAATGGTGCCGCCGCGGCCGTGGAACAGCGTGAGGGTCACGTTATGCTGCCGGCAGACGGCCGACAGCTGCTCCTGCGCCTGGAACAGCTCCCACTGCGCCGCCAGATAGCCGGCATCTTTGTTGCTGTCGGAATAGCCGATCATGATCGTCTGCTCGTTGTCGTGCTGCTGCAGGTGGCGTGCATAGGCCGGGTGCATGAACAGCTCTTTCATCGTGTCGGTTGCGCGCTCCAGGTCGTCGCGCGTCTCGAACAGGGGGGCAATGCCCAGGCCTTCGCTGTGGCCATCGTCGCGCAGGTTGAGGCCTGCCCAGCGCATGAGCAGCAGCAGGGCCAGCACGTCGGCCGGGCCGCGGGTCATGCTGATGACGTAGGGGCCGAAGATATCTGGGCCATAAAGCTGCACGCCGCGCGCCGCGGTGTGCAGCAAGTCGAGCAGCTCGGCCGTCGGCGCCGACACATCTGTCAGGGCGTCCAGGTCGGGCAGGCCGGCCTGTAGCTGCTCCGTCAAGAAGGCCGTGCGCTGGGCGGCATCGAGCGCCGCATAATCGTCGTGGCGGCCGAGGCGCGCCAACAGCTCGGCCAGCGCCTGGTCGTGATTGTCGCTGTATTGGCGTAAGTCGAGGCGCGCCGTGTGCAGGCCAAACACGCGCGCCTGGGTGCGGAACTCCTTCAGGTTCGCCTCGCGCACCACGCCGGCGCCGCTGTCGCGCAGGCTCTCGGCCATCATGTCCAGCGGCTCGGCAAGCTCTTTCGAGGTGTGCAGCGGCGGCGCTTCAACCTCCTCGCCACGCAGGCGGGCGACCATATCGCCGGCGGATGTCCTGGCCAGGTCGGCGCCCAAAATGGCGGCGCGCAGGCGGTAGGGCTCGTGTGGGTAGCGGTCGAGCAGGTAGGCCACGTGCGGCGAAGGCGAGGCGCGCTCGATGGAGGCCAGCAGGGCCGGGCTCACCTGGCCCAGGCGGTCCGAAATGCTGAGGGAGCGCGACAACTGGCGGGCGGCGGCGCGGTGCTGCTCGACGGCCAGGCCGCGGTGCAGGCGCAAGGTTTCGGCGGTGACGGACGTGGTGACGTTGGGGTTGCCGTCGCGGTCGCCGCCAATCCATGAACCGAACTTGAGAAAGTGGCTGGGCGCGCGCAGGGTGGGATAGTAGCGCGCCAGGGCGGCTTCCATGCTCTCGTATATCTGCGGCGCCACCTGCCAGATGCTAGTTTCGAAGAAGTGCAGGCCGGTGCGTACCTCGTCGGTGACCTCAGGCTTGCGCGTGCGCGTGTAGTCGGTGAGCCAAAGGGTAGTGACTTCGGCGAGCAAGCGCCGCTGCAGCAGCTCTTCTTCGGCCGGCAGCAGGTCGCGCACTTCGCGCTCGTAGAGCATGCCGGCGATGTGGCGCAGCTTAGAAAGCACCGTGCGGCGCTTGGCCTCGGTGGGATGGGCGGTGAAGACGGGCTCGATGTGCAACTGCTGCAAGAGACGCTGCATGGCCTCGGAGTCGACGTTTTGCTCCCATAGGGCGGCGATGGCTGCAGCGATCGACTCGTCGAGCGGCCGCGGGTAGGCCTGGCGCTCGCGATTGCGCAGCACGCGCACGCGATGGTTTTCTTCGGCCAGGTTGATTAGCTCGAAATAAGTGGTAAAAGCGCGGGCCACGGTCTCGCTTTGCGGCAGCGACAGCTCTGCGACGAGCTGGGCCAGGTATTGGTCTACCTGCGGATCGGGATCCGTGCGACGCGCCTTGCTGAGGGCGCGTATGCGCTCTTCGAGGTCGAAGATGGCAATGCCCGCCTGCTGGCGGATCACCTGCCCCAGGGTGTCGCCCAACAAATGAATATCGGCGCTTAACAGGTCACGTCTATCTTCGGGAGAGGCCATAGGCCTATTCTACATGATGGCAGGCGGCCATTGCCAGTATGCGAGAATGGCCGGGGCTTTCTGGCGCGCCCTGCAACTTGCTGCTAATCTCCGCAGCTAGACCAAGAAGGAGGATCCATGCGACCGATCACGTTTCAGCGCCGCCAGTTTTTTCGCCAGGCGCCCGGCGAAATCGCCGCGGAGTTTGCCGACGTGAACCGCTGGAAGGAGTTCGAGGGCTACGGCCTCTTGCCGGGCATCGCCCACGCCGAATACGAAACGCGCACGCCGCACATGATCGGCTCGCGCGTGCGCGTGCACAACAGGGACGGCTCGCAGCATGTCGAAGATGTCGTGGACTGGCAGCCGGACCAGCGCATTGTGATCAAACTGCACCAGTTCACGCCGCCGCTCAGCCGGTTGGCTTCGCACGTCGTCGAGGAATGGACGCTGGCGCCGCAGGATGGCAGCACGCTCGTCACCAGGTCGTTCCAGATGTACCCCACCAGCGCGCTGGCCCGCCTGCCTCTGTGGCTGATCGCGCGCCTTTTCAGCCGCGCCGTCGCCGTGCATCTGGCGCAGATTGCTCGCTGACAGCCGGCCGTGCCCATGCGGCTGCGCTAAGGGCGCGAATGCGTTCCTGAAGGTTGCCAAGATGGCCAAGATGGCCAAGATGGCCAAATGTGAGAGTTTTTCACGGATGGGACGCGGGTTTACACAGATGAACACAGATTGGTTGGGGCGTGGTAGAGCGTTCGTAGTGGCGCGATTTATCGTGGCGGGGGGATGGGCAATGAATTGCCTTACTTGTATCTTAATCAATGAGTGACTTGTATCTTAATCAATGAGTGACTACCCT
>CAYLJW010000056.1:0-21061 GCA_964384155.1 uncultured Ardenticatenaceae bacterium | reverse complement strand
ATGGCGTCCATTGTGGCGTCGGGAATGCGTACGGCTAATATCGTCTGCGGCGACAGGTTTGGCTCCAACCTGAAGGCTTCGGCCGGCGATAGGCGCTGGGCGGGGATGCCGCACTCAGCGCAGCTCTCGATGAAGGCATGACTGTATTCGACATCTTCTTCGGATACGGCGACGAAAAGGCCATCGTTTTCTTCAAAAGAACCCGGCGCGATGCGCCGCAAGATCTGGTTTTCTTCTATGCATTCCACGGCCGACTCTTTATCGTTGACCGCATAGCGCGCGCCGCTGTGCAGCAGTCCATGATGGCGCCCTGTGGTGCCGGAGGTGACTTCGCCCCTTTCTACTAGAGTAACTTTGAGACCGCGTAATGCCAGATCGTGGGCGACCGCAGCGCCGGTTCCACCGCCGCCGACGATTAACGCATGAAACTTCTCCATGACTTTCCTCTGGCTCTCGACGTCTGGCCCGGACACGCAAGCGCGCTGCGCAGCGGCCTGGCCAGGTTGATGGCTCCGCAACAATGAGTGATGAGGCAGGGCCACGGCTCGTAGCGGCCCTGCCTCAAACTTGGCCGAGTGACCCGGCTTTGCGCGTGACTCAGGGGATTGGGATCTACTCTTCGTCCTCGACCCAGTTCATGCTGCGCTGTACCGCTTTCAGCCAGCCATTGTAAAGCTTGCCGCGGCGGTCGTCTTCCATGTCTGGCTCCCACGTCTTGGCGATCTGCCAGTTAGAGCGCAGGTCTTCCAGGTCGTTCCAGAAGCCTACGGCCAGGCCGGCGGCATAGGCCGCGCCCAGGGCCGTGGTTTCCGAGACGACCGGGCGAATCACGGGCACGCCGAGGATGTCGGCCTGAAACTGCATGAGCAGCTCGTTGTAGACCATACCGCCGTCCACCTTGAGGGCCTTGAGCGAGACACCGGAGTCTTTCTCCATCGCATCCAACACCTCGCGGGTCTGATAAGCCGTGGCTTCCAGAGCCGCGCGAGAGATGTGCCCCTTGTTGATGAAACGGGTGAGGCCCACGATGACACCGCGGGCGTCAGATTGCCAGTAGGGGGCAAAGAGGCCGGAAAAGGCGGGCACGAAGTAGATGCCGCCCGAATCTTCAACAGACTTGGCGTAATCCTCGATGTGATGGGAGTGATCGAAGAAATTGAGGTTGTCGCGCAGCCATTGCACCAGTGCGCCGGTGATCGCGATTGAGCCTTCCAGTGCATACACGGCGGGGCGGTCGCCAATCTTGTAGGCCAGCGTGGTGAGCAGGCCACTCTTAGAAGGTATCGGCTTGGTGCCCGTGTTCAGCAGCATAAAGCAGCCAGTGCCGTAGGTGTTCTTGGCTTCGCCAACGCTGTAGCAGGTCTGGCCAACGAGGGCAGCCTGCTGGTCGCCCAGGTCGCCGGCGACAGGAATGGCTTCGCCGAACGGTCCATCTTCGCGCGTGTTGCCCCACGTTTGCGGGTCGCTGGATGGCACGATGCGCGGCAACATCTGGCGCGGGATACCCATGACGCCCAGAATCTCATCGTCCCAATCCAGGGTTTCGAGGTTCATGAGCATGGTACGGCTGGCGTTCGTCACGTCGGTGACGTGGGAGCCGCCGTCGGGCCCGCCGGTAAGCCACCAGATCAACCAGGTGTCGATGTTGCCAAAAAGGGCGTCGCCGTTTTCGGCCGCTTCACGCACGCCGCCCACGTTTTCCATGATCCAGGCTACCTTCGGGCCGGAGAAGTAGGTTGCCAGAGGCAGACCGACCTTGGCGCGGAAGCGATCCTGCCCGCCGTCGCGCGCGTAGCGGTGAATAATGCGATCTGTGCGCGTGTCCTGCCAGACAATGGCGTTGTAGTACGGCTTGCCATTGTTCTTGTCCCAAACGACGGTTGTTTCGCGCTGGTTGGTGATGCCTACGGCGGCAATATCGCCGGGCTGCACGTTGGCTGCCTTCAGAGCGCCCTTGATAACATCTTGCGTGCGCTCCCAGATTTCCATGGGGTCGTGCTCCACCCATCCGGCCTGGGGATAGATTTGCTCGTGCTCTAACTGGTGGGAGCTGACGACGCCGCCACCGTGATCGAATAGCATACATCGGGTACTGGTCGTACCCTGGTCGACTGCTGCTACATACTTTGCCATTGGTAAGTTACTCCTTAACTTGATTGAGGTGGGGCCAGAAAATGGCGCCCGGCCCTACCCCTTGAACTACGCTTGCTCTTCTTTAAGGGTATCCAACAACGTCTTTAGCATCAGGTACGACGAGGTTGCCCCGGGATCCTGGTGGCCAATACTCCTCTCTCCCAGGTAGCTGGCTCGCCCCTTCTTGGCCTGCAAGGGAATCGTATCCTTCATTCCCTGTTCTGCTGCGGCGACGGCCGCTTCAAGGGCAGCGATCGTGTCATCTCCGGCGGACAAGGCATCTTTCATGGCGCTCAGCGCAGGCATCCAGGTATCGATCATGGTCTTGTCGCCCACCTGGGCGCGACCACGCTGTACGATACCGTCGACGCCTGCCTGCAGCAGGGCCACCAGATCCTCGCCGCTCAATTCCTCTTTAGCCGCCGCCGACATGCCGCTGCGCATGAAGAATGTGCCATAGAGCGGACCGCTGGCGCCGCCCACACTGGAGATAAGGGTCATGCCGATGGTCTTTAAAATGCTGCCGATATCGTTGTCGGCAACCGTTGGTAGCTTGTCCAGGACGCGGTCGAAGCCGCGTTTCATGTTGATGCCGTGGTCGGCGTCGCCAATGGCCGAATCAAGCTGCGTGAGATACTCCTTGTTCTCCACGAGCACCTCTGCCAGGTTGCTTAACCATCTAACGATCTGCTCTTTTGTAGCCATGACGGCGTCCCTTTGTTTTCATTGGGAGGCGGCGGGCAGGCCGCGGCACACTCCCGATCAATCACCGTGGAATGGAACGAGGCCCTCAGGCACCCCAGCGCAAACCGGGCGTGTTTACCGGCGCGTCCCACAACCTGAGAATCTCGTCGTCGGCCTTCAGTAAGGTAATTGAAGCGCCCTGCATCTCCAGGGAGGTGATGTAAGGTCCGATGAGATTGCGCGCGATGCTTACCCCCTTGCTCTCGCAAACTTCGACGAGTTTGCGATACATGGCATACAGCTCGGAAACGGGGGTGCCGCCCATACTATTGACGAAGGCGATTACCTGGTCACCAGACTGGAACGGCTCATCGGTCAACTCCTTTTCGACCCAGTCGCCGTTAGCGCTATCCCATTCGCGCACTGTGCGCGTATAGGGCCCATCGTCGAGAATTTCGTTGGCCAGCATTTCGGTTACTTCGTCGGCCGTGGCGATCGGCATGCGCTTTTGGCCCGGTTCGCCGTGAATACCAATGCCGATTTCCATCTCGTCTTCGGCGAGCTCGAACGTAGGCTTGCCGGCGGCCGGGACGGTGCAGGAGGTAAGCGCCATGCCCATCGATCGCCCGTAGCTGTTTACTTTGCGGCAGAGGTCGGCGCATTGTTCCAGGTTGTAGCCGGCTTCCGCAGCGGCGCCGACGATCTTTTCGGCAAGCACTGTGAGGCCTACGCCACGGCGACCGGCAGTATACAGGCTATCCTTCACCGCAACGTCGTCGTCGATCAGAATCGTCTGTACCTTAATGCCGTCGGCATGCGCCAGCTCGGCGGCCGTCTCAAAGTTCAGGACGTCGCCGGTATAGTTTTTGATGATAAACAGCACGCCTTCACCGCTATCGACTGCTCTGGCGCATTCATACATCTGGTCCGGTGTGGGCGATGTGAACACTTCGCCCGGGCAGGCGCCGTCGAGCATGCCCACGCCTACGAAACCACCATGCATAGGCTCGTGGCCACTGCCGCCGCCGGATACCAGGGCAACCTTACCGGCTACCGGGGCATCGGCGCGAACGACGTAGCTGGGATCAAAATGGACCGTGAGCGCATCGGGGTGCGCCAGGGCCATGCCCTCAAGCTGCTCTCTGACGACAGCATCAACGGCATTGATTAGCTTTTTCATCTTGTACTCCTTTTATTGGCCAGCAGATCCAGCCCGTTGCTTCTGGGATCTGCAAGTGAGACGCCGGTGATGTGGCCTGTTGCGGCGTCTCACCCTCAGAGGACCAGAATTAGATCAACAGTGCTACGATGCCAGCTAGGATGCCGCCGACGATGGGCGCAACCACGGGAATCCAGCTATAACCCCAGTCGGAGTCGCGCTTGCCGGGAATGGGCAGAAGCTGGTGCGCGATGCGCGGGCCGAGGTCACGGGCAGGATTAATGGCATACCCGGTGGGGCCGCCCAGGGAGAGGCCAA
Organism: uncultured Ardenticatenaceae bacterium; assembly: GCA_964384155.1. GTDB lineage: Bacteria > Chloroflexota > Anaerolineae > Promineifilales > Promineifilaceae > JAAYYY01. Next base: position 16,767 of record CAYLJW010000056.1, on the reverse strand, counting down.
TACCCCAGACGAGCACACCGACGAGGAATGGGCCGAGGCCGCTTACCGGAATGCCGCCTTCAGTGGGCGAACCAATGATGTTGAAGATGGCCACGACGCCCAGAACCAGAACGAACGTGCCAACAATTTCCGTAATGTTATTCCACACGGTGTCGCGAATGGCGGGGCCGGTGGAGAAAACCGCAAGCTTGGCGCCGGCGTCGTCGGTATCGCCGAAGTGGCGGTAGTAGCTGAGAAAGACGATCACGGCTCCGAGGAAGGCGCCGATCATCTGAGCAATAATATAGGCAGGTACATCGGCCCAGGGGAACATGCCGCCCGCGGCAAGGCCGATGGTTACGGCCGGATTGATGTGCGCGGCAGGGCTGCCGAAGAGGCCGGATACGAATACACCGACCATAACCGCAAAGGCCCAGCCCGTGGTTATTACGATCCAGCCGCCTCCCTCGCCTTTCGAGCGCTTTAGCAGAACGTTGGCCACAACGCCGTCACCCAGGATAATGAGGAACATCGTGCCAAACAACTCACCCATAAACGGACTATTCATTGTTTCTCTTCCTCTGTTCTTGAACTTTTTTTATGCCACTGTAGTCTGACGGGTCAAACACACTCCTTGCGAATTCTGTATGCCGCAGAACAACCCTCCTTTGCTCCCCATAGTGACGATCGATTTTGTAAGGGGTGAATACGAGGCGCGATGTGAGTTGCCGCCAATCGGCTCTGGTAGCGACGATCTGACCGAGCGACGGACATGGGGCATCCGCCTGTCCTCCTACCCCACCTAAACAGATGCACGATAACTGGCTGATCACAACCAACAAGTCGCACAAACGCTACGCACTATTTTTGTGGATGTGTGGACTTCAATCAACTGCGGAGGCAAAAATGTTCCATGATGAAACTTATTGGCCGCTAATTTGTTTCATAGCGAAACATCCGCGTGGGCTCTACTTCTTGAAGGCCTCTGCATCGATTTCGTAACGCTTCAGCTTGCGCCACAAGGTTGTGCGGCCAATACCTAGCTGCTGCGCCATTTCTGAGACCTGACCCTGGCAGGCCCAGGCGGCGCGGATGATGGCTTCCCGTTCTGCGTCGGCCACCGTGAGCACTGGTTGTGGCCGTGGGCCATTGCCGGTCAACACGCGCCCACTGACCACCGTGGGCGGCAAGTCGTGACGGCGCACGACGCCGTCGCCGCTGTGGCTGATGGCTCGCTCTAACATGCTTTCCAGCTCGCGGACATTGCCCGGCCAGGGGTACTGGCACAGGATGGCCAGCGCGTCGTCGTCTATCCACGCAGCGCGCTCGTGGCTGCGGGTAATGCGCGCCAGGAAGCGCTCCGCGAGCAGGGGTATGTCTTCGGCACGCTCGCGCAATGGGGGAATGGTTATATTGAATACACCGAAGCGATAGTAAAGATGAGGTAGGAAGCTGCCATCACGCACGTGCGCCTCGAGGTCGGCAGTGGTAGCGGCGATGATGCGCACCTCGATAGGTATGGGTCGGGGGCTGCCCAGGCGCAGCACGTGACCGGTCTCGACGAGGTGCAGCACGCTGGCCTGCATCTCCAGCGAGAGATGCTCAATCTGATCCAACAGAATCGTGCCGCCGGCGGCCAGCTCGAACTTGCTGGGCCTGCTGCGAGACGTGCTGCCTTCGTCGTGGCCCATAAACTCGCTGATCATCAGCTCGTGAGGAATGGCCTGGCAGTTGATGGAGATAAATGGCGCATCAAGGCGCTGGCCATCATTATGAATGGCGCGCGCCAGATGGTTTTTGCCCACGCCGCCTTCGCCGCGCAACAGCACGGGCGCGGTGCCCCGCGCTGCGATGCGCGCCTGGCGCAGGATACGGCGCATGGCGCCCGACTGGCTGGAGTTGGCGATGTCGTCCAGGCTCAGGGTCGCTTCCACGCCGATCTGTTGGTGTACCAGGCGGCGCACATGCTCGATGGGGCGCAGCATCATAATGTAGCCGATGTGACTGTGGCCCTCATAAATCGGCCGCAGGCTAACCAGGCAATGTATGCCGCGGCCGCCAACCTGAAAGGTAACTTCTTCGTCGCGCAGCTCACGTTGCCGGCTTACGGCTTCACGCAAGATCGGAGGCAGGTCCAATACATCCTGGACGCGATGGCCCACAGCCGAGGCCGGGTTGACGCGCAATATCTGTCCGGCAGGCATGTTCACATGGCTAACGATTTCCGCTTCGTTCCAGGAGATAATCCCTTCGGCGATGGAGCCTAATATCATGCGCACCTCAGTAAGGTGGCGATTGGCTTCTTCCACATACCAGTCGGTTTGCAATTGGTTGGCGATGGCGCGCGCCGCGGTCATCACCAGGCCCAGGGTGTGCGAGCTGGCCATCTTGGCCAGCCCCACAATACCGAGCAAGCCAATAATTCGCCCGCGCACATCGTGAATGGGCGCCGCCGTGGTGACATAGCGGTGATGGATCTGGAAATAATGCTCTTCGCCGACCACTTGAATGGGCATGGCGTTGACGCGCACGATGCCCAGGGCATTGGTGCCGAGCTGCCCTTCAGACCAATACGCGCCGCGACCAAGCCCCAGCTCGTTGACGCGTTCGACGGCCGGCGCATCGCCGATAACCGAAAGAATACAGGCCGAGCCGTCGGCTAACAGAATGGCGCAATTCGAGCCTTCGACAAACTGATGGATGTCCTCCATCACCGGAGCAGCCACGGCAATTAAGTTGTCCTGCGCCTTGAGAACGGAATCGAGCGAGGATTGTTTTAAGCTCTTGGGGTGCGGCCGGGCGCGATGATCGAGCCTGGGCAGGCACCGGCGCCAGGACTGTAGGACGGCCGGATCGAGGAAGGCCTCGTCTTCTGGCAGTAAGCGCCCCGTCTGCATGAATGTGTCCCAGATGCGCAGCAGCCGTTCACGCTGCGCGGGAAAGGCGTCGGGTTGCATACGATCATGGTCCCGTAAATGGCAAAGTTTGTCAACTTTCTGCGGCGGCCGCCGTGCAAGCAGCGCCGCAATCTGCGCCGTCGGGACAGGGATACGTTACATTGCGGCCCAAGTAGGCCGACGGATCGATCGTGTTAGAAAAGTCCAGCTCATTCGTATAGCGACCGTGACCATCATCACGAACGATGGAGAAATGAAGGTGGACCCAGACAGTTCGCAGCGCGCCGCCGTTGTAATCGCCGGTGTAGCCCAGCAAGGTTCCTTGCTCGACGAACTGTTCGCTCGCGCCCGGCGGAAAGGCCGCTTCTATGAAGTCATTGCCCTCGCGATCGGCCATATGGGTATAGTACAGCCAGATCTGGCGCTCAGGTTGCAGGGGATCTTGCGGAACACGCTGGATGAGGGTGCTCTTCCAGCCGGCCTCACGCGAGATATAACCGTCGTAAGCCGCATAGACCGGCGTCAGACCGGGCTCCGCGTTGCTAAAGATGTCAATTCCCTGGTGCGGCTGTTCCGGCGAATAGGGGCCGCGTGGATCGCCATAGAGCAGGCCAATAAAGCCATCGGCAGGCAGGATAAATGGCGCGCCGGGGCATCGTTCACGCTGCGCGACAACCAGGGCTTCGCGAGTTTGTGGCCCGCCGCGCCACCAGTCACGCATGCCGCGACTTTCAGGGCTCATGAAATCACGCACGGCGAATAACAGCGAGGCGCCGGTCACCAGGATGATGGCCAGAGTCGCAAACAGCAGTAGGCGGCGGGACAAGGTCATAGGCCGGTCACAAACGGCTCAGTAGTCCAGGCGGTAGCTGTGGTACGGATGCTCGCAGGGCGGCCCTGCCGAGGCCCATAGCTCTCGGTCATGCAGGTCGATGATGATGCTGGATACGGTGCGATATTGATCTTCGACCGGCGCGTGCGGGATCTCGTGGCGGCAGATGGAGTAGGGCCAGTTCTCGTGATCCCTCAGCAACCCTTGAAGATGCTCGCGGGAGATCGCCTCTACGCTCGTTAGAAGCTCGGCCAGGCGATCCTGGCGCCCGCACGAGTAGGGCCGGATGTCGTTAGGCGGCTCCTCGATGCCCATGGTGGCCGGATCCAAGAAGTGATTGGTATGAACCAGCAGGCCGCCATGAGGCATGATGGCACGGCAGGTATCGGGCGCCGCTTCGAGATCGACCGCCTGATCTGGCGCGGCGGCTATCAGGAAGTTGCCCGAACAGGCGCGCGGCTCGCCGGCAACAACGTCTCGCGCCGCGGCGGCATCGGTCTGCCGCAGGATCTCGTAGCAGCGCACGTGGAAGGGCGCAGTGAGCCGCTGCCAGTCGTCTCCGGTGCTGCTTAGCCCGTTAATTGCCAGGCCCACTCCGGCGCTGTTCAGGCCAATCTTAGCGCCGAAGATGCCGGCCTCGGTGAAGGCCAGGGTTTGAAAGCCGCCCGGCTCCACAGTATGTACGATGGCGCCGCTGGCGTCGGGAATCCAGTCCCAATTCTGGCCCAGCCAGAGATGTCCGTTTGCGCTCCTCTCGGGCAGCACGGTGAAGGCCGTACAACCGTCGACGCTGCGCTTCATATATTTCTGTGTCTGTTGAAAATAGAGAATCTCGTAACGGACGTTTAGGGCCGCGACCTCTTCCAGGCTCAGCCCGCTGCCCAAGGCGATGCCGCGCATACCGTCGTAGTAGTCTGCGTTGCGCCGGGCAATGGCCGCGGCGTAACGCGAGGCGCGTTGTAAAACGTCACCTGGCGCTATTTCGCCCTCTTCTAAAAAGCGGTGGAAATAGACACGCAGATTGTGGCGTATGGCGTCACGCAGCTCAGCGCCGTGTGCCTCTCCCTGCTCAAATGGCGTTCCTGTAAGCCTGACTATTGGTAGGCCCATGTTTTCTCCTGTTTCGCCGGGCATGGCCTACAGTGCGGCGCATGCCCGGCGAGTTGTTTAGACGCGTGGCGCCAGGTTGCGGTGCAACTCGTGGAATGCGGGCCGCTCTTTGAAACCTAGCTGCAGGTTGATCTGAAGCATGGGGTTATTTTCCTCATTATCCGTTGTCACTTCAAGCGCGCCATTGGCCGCGGCATACTCAATTGCCCGCACTTTCAGCGCCGTGGCTATGCCGCGGCGGCGGTAGCTGCTTACTACACCGGTCAAGCCCGTCTCCAGCAGCTCGCGATTCACATGGTTGGGCCATAAGACGCTCAGGCCCACATAGCGCTCGCCGTCGAGTGCTATAAACCAGGCCTCGTCCAGAAGGCGCGGATGGTTCAGGATTCCCTTCTCGAACTGCTCGAAGCTGTGGCGGGTAAGCGGATCGCTGTGGGGCACGTCTTTGAGACAGTCCCAATCTAGATCATACATCTTGCGCTTCCAGTCCGGGTCTTCCTGCCGAAGCTGCGCCATCGTCTTGATGGTGATGCCCGACTGCAGGACGCGTTCGACTTTCTGCTGGAAAGGTGCGGGATCGAACTCCGCCACTTGCAGGCACGATGTACACGCGCGCAGCACCGACTTGAAGCCACGCTTCTCCAGAAAGCGGAAGCTTTGTTCGTGATCCTCTCGCGCCCGCGTCGTCAGCTTGGTGGCCTCCAGCAGGTGCGCCTCATCCAGTAAGAAGTCGAAGAACGCCGAGCCGATGCCGCGGCGCTGGTAGCTCGGAACCACAGCGACGTAAACGTGGTACTTGCCGGGCCGGTGGGCCCAGGAGGCGTGTCCGATCTCAGCGGTGGCCACAATGGTACCGTCGATTTCGCCGAGATAGCGGCGCCAGAGATACTGTGGTTCTCGGACGCTATCCCAATGACGCCAGCCGTCCGCGCTTTGCGCAAGCTCTGGATAATAAGCGTTTTCAATGGCCACGGCGGCCTCATAGTCGCGATCGTCGTAACGCGAGCGTCGAATATGGAGCTCCAACTCGCCCCGCTGCGGGCGAGTTGTTTGCTTGTCGAGGCTAAGTGTCAATACCTGTTCACTCATGAGGTTGTCCTCCTGTTTTCTTGCTGTTCTGATGGTCATGCTGGCTGGAAATGGGCGCCAGGACGCCCAGTTCGGCTAGGGCCTGCGGTACGTCGCTGCCTTCGCGGAAATGAATGGCGTGCATACCCAGCTCTCTGGCGGCGTTCACGTTTGGCTCGCTGTCGTCGATGAAGACGGCTTCGTGCGGCTCGCGCCGTAGCCGCCGTAGGGTTCGCCGGTAGATCTCATGATCGGGTTTCATAATTTTCTCCTCTGCCGAACAGACGATCAGATCGAAGGCGCCGGCAATCTTAAACTGTTCGGACAAGGCGCGGCGCAAGTTGCCGGTGGCATTGCTGATGATGGCCGTCTGGTAGCCGGCAGCACGCAAGCCGCGGATATAGTCGACTAGCTCCAGATCCAGCGCGTCGCCGGCCCAAAATGCCAGTCTGAACTGTTCCAGTTGCGCCGTATCCAGCTCCAGGCGGTTGGCAATCCTGTGCCACAGCTCGTCGTCGCTAATCGCGCCCAGTTGCGCCGCGGCTCCATCTTCGCCGGAGAAGACCAGGTGCTCTGATTGCCATTCGTCGAGGCCAAACTGCGCTTCCAGGCGGCGACGGTGGCTGTGGTCGTGCGTTCGCAACAAGACGCCGCCGACGTCGAAGATAATTGCCCTTATCATGATTCCTCCTTACACGTTGTTTCGTGAAAACAAAAAAGGGACGCGGCCACTCACGTGTGCCTGCGTCCCTTCTTGACCAGGGGCCCCCAACAATCAGTGTACCCCGGTGGAAAACAAAAAGCCGCAGGCGCCCGTTGGTGCGCTGCGGCTTGTTGAGCTTGCTACTTTATGTCAACAGAACCTGGGCGCACCACGCCATAGCAGACAACCACCTTCGCCATGGCTCTTTCGCACCTTGCTGAAATGAGACGTTCCGTTGGACATCAAATCACCTTTGCGCATCGACGTACGTCGACGCGAGAACGATTAGGTAGGGCAGCCTATAGCGCGCTGCCGTTGGGTAATCTAGCATAAAAGTTCGATGCATGTCAAGATTGGCGCGAAAATTGAAGCGCGCCTGCCGCTTCAATTTGAAATGGCTTAGCACGATTGACAGGGGTGTGGGGTAGTTATATAGTTCTTTTATTGGACAACGTTGTCATGTTGCCGAGATATCGATACCGCTCAGTCCATTAAGCCTGAGCGGTTTTTTTGTGAGAAGTTACAGGCTCTTCGCAGCCTGTGAAAGGAGATGCGAACGTGGTTGAGAAAAAAGCGCACAGCGTACAGGACGACCTGGTGGTCAGCTTCGATTACACCTTGCGGCTCGACGACGGTGAAGTGGTCGATAGCTCAGAGGGCCGCGAGCCTTTAGCCTATCTGCACGGGCGTGGGCAGATCGTGCCCGGTCTGGAACGCGAGCTTTACGGCATGAGCGTCGGCGAGGAAAAGTCGGTAACGGTCGCCGCGGAAGAAGGATATGGCAGTTACGATGAAGAGCGCCTACAGGAGGTGCCTCTGTCCAGCTTTCCCGAAGACCTGGAGCTGGAAGAAGGCATGAGCGTTCGCATGCGCGATGTGAACACCGACCAGCTCTTCGAAGCCTACATTGACGCCATTGACGAGGAAACGGTAACACTCGACTTCAATCACCCGCTGGCGGGAGAGACACTATTTTTCGACGTCAAGATCGTCGACGTGCGTGAGGCGTCTGGGGACGAGCTGGCGCACGGACATGCTCATGATGGCAACGAGCATCATTAACGAGCAGGGCACTGAATAGCGGCGCTATTGTTGCGGCCATGGCGCCGTTTTTTATTCGTCCAGGAGGATGACCGGTTCCTGGTAATAGCGCAATCGGCTGCGGGCGAGCTTTTCGGCGAGAAACTGGTTGAACCAGGCCCGCTTGGCCACGAGCGGCTCATCGAGGCGCAGGCGGTGTAGGTCCGCATTCAAGCGCAGAATGCGGCCGGGAATCACGAAGCGCGTGAGGCCGGCCGGCAGCATCTTGCCCTGGCTGGCGCTCTCAAACACCAGCTCTGGCCTGAACTGCGGAAAGATGGCCGCCGCCTGCATCTCCGGAAACTGGCCCTTGAGGCGGTCCAGGTCAGTAATGAGCGTGCGTTCTACAAGTCCCCAGCCGCTATAAGCATCGACGACCTGGCCCATCAGGGCGATGTTATCCTGGCCGGCCTTGCCGCGCACCAGGATGGCATTTCGCTCGCGGTCGACGATGTAGCAGAGCGCACCTGGGTCCCGAAATACGCCCTGTAGCTCTTCTGCCGTGATCGGCTCGACGTCGATGCCCCCAATGCCTCGCAGCAGCGTGATGAGCTCGTCGATGGGTCGCTGACACGATACGACATGGTACCAGGTGTGCAGCTCGAAGTCATCGCGATGGGCATCGACGACCTGCACAATGATATATTGATAGCCGAGGCGCTGCAGTGCAGTGAAGCGGGTGGCGCCATCCAGCACCACATACTTTTCTTGCCACTTCGTTACCAGCGGCGGGTTAATGAGCCGCGATTCGTTTTCCAGGCGCTTCATCAGCCGGGCCACTCGCTTCTCGTCGATTTGCTCGTGGGGCGTGACCTGCGTGATGGGCACCACTTCCAGGGCCAGGGTTTCGCTTGGCCGCTTGGTACGCAGCAGCTCGACGACCTGGCGCGCAAGATGCACGGCTGCTTCCTGGCTGCGATCGCCGATTATGGCCGTCACATGTGGCGCCACGATTACGCGCGGATGCCGGCGCACGGCATAGGAAGCTTCGTGGCCTGGGCGGCCAATGGCCGCCGGATATTCTGGCAGCGCAGCGCCGGCGATGCGCCCGGCATCCAGGGCCTGTAATAGCGCCGCGTCGTCCACCAAGTCGGTGTGGCCCGTATTGATCAAGAAGGCCCTTTGCCTCATCTGAGCCAGTTCTCGCGCGCCGATCAGCGTGTCTGTCTCGGCGCGAAAGGGCACGTGCAGCGTCACAAAATCGGCGGCGCTTAGCAGGTCAAACAGGTCGGCCGGCGCCAGCACACCTTCGTCTAACGCAAGCTCCGGCGTCAGCCGCGGCTGGTTGACGATCACAGTCATGTCGAAGGCTTTGGCGCGGCGCGCCACCTGGCGTCCCGTGCGCCCAAAACCGATGATGCCCAGGGTTTTGCCTGCCAGCCGGCCGTCGCTGCCAAGCTCTGGCCGGCTGACCAGGCGCAGCATGAGTGTCAGCGTATGCTCGGCAATGGTCACCGCGCTGGTACTGGGGCTATAGCGAACTTCGATGCCGTTGGCGCGCGCCGTCGTCACATCGATGTTATCCAGGCGCGGGCCGGTACAACCAATCACGCGCAGGTTGAGGCCTTCCTCGACGACATCGTGCGAAACCCGGCGCTGGGGGCCGACCACTAACGCATTGTACTGGCCAATAACCTGCTGAAGCTCTTTAGGGCTCAGATCAGGAAGCACATCGACATCGGCGGCTTCCTGGAGGATCTGGATACCATCTGGGTGCATCGAATCGCATATGAGAACGCGCGGTTGCTCGGCCATAAGGTGTTACCTGTGCGGTGTTTGGAATGATAAATGGCTACCAGTGACCCCAACGGTTGTCAAGATTGCAGTGGCTTACCCGTCACTCACCTATTCTAGTCGTTTTGCGGCAATCGTAAATGGAGAATGTCCGTGTTGCCCCCACTGAGGATGATACCCACACGGCGGCCGGCTGCAGCGTAATGACCATGAAGCAGCGGCGCCACTGCCACTGCGGCGCTGGGCTCGACGACGATTTTCAACCGCTGCAGCACGAAACGCAACGCGTCGACGATCTCATCTTCGCTAACCGTAAGCATCTCGTGGACCAGGCGCTGCATGATGCGCAAGTTGCGGTGGCCGATGAAGCGCGTACGTAAGCCGTCGGCGATGGTCTTCGGGGCGTCGGGCAAGCTGACGATGCGTCCCTCACGCCACGAACGCCCGGCATCATCGGCACTCTCTGGTTCCACGCCGACCAGCCGGCAGCGTGGCGCCCAATGCGCGGCCGCCAGCGCACTGCCGCTGATCAGCCCGCCGCCGCCAACGGGCACGAACAGCAGGTCCAGCGGCCCAACCTCTTCAAATAGCTCCCACGCCGCCGTGCCCTGCCCGGCAATGATGTGGTCGTCGTCGTAGGGGTGCACCAGGTGATAACCGTGCTCGCGGACCAGTCCGGTGGTCACAGCCTCGCGCTCCCTGGCGGGGCAAGGCACCACTCTGGCGCCATAGGCCCGCGTGGCGTCGCGCTTGATGCCCGGCGCATCGTGCGGCATCACCACGACGGCCTTTGCGCCCAGCAGGCTCGCGGCGAGGGCAACGCCTTGCGCATGATTGCCGCTCGAATGGGTAATGATGCCCCCCTGGCGTTCACGGGCGCCGAGCTGGCTGATGGCATTGTAGGCGCCGCGAAATTTGAACGCGCCAACACGTTGGAAATTTTCACACTTCAAGAAGACGCGGCAGCCGGCGCGCGCGTCGAGAGACTGCGAGCTAAGCACCGGCGTGCGATGGGCCACACCAGCCAGCCGCTGAGCGCTTTGCGCCACATGTTGCGGCGTTAAATCAGCCATCTAGCTCATCCTCGGGCAAGTCTGCGCCGGCCATCGACCGTACCATCTCAATGCGGCGAAAGGCGTCGAAGTAGCCGTTCTGTTGGAATCCCGGCCAGATCGGTGAGGAAGTCGGAATATTTTCGGCGATAGCGTCCTGAGTGGGGAAAAATTCGTGCAGCGTTTGCAGCGTGGCGCTCGTAACCGCCGCCGGGTCGCCGCTGACCACATGCAACACGATCTTGGTGAGCCGCAGAAGGCTGACTTCAAAGGCTACCCAACCGTGGCCGCCACTTTGCGTCTCCACCGTGAGGCAAGAGAGTCCTTCCACTTTGGCCATCGACTCGTTCTGATTCAGCCAGTTGGCGTCGTCGCCACGCTGCTGCAGCAGATGCATGGCGGCGTCACGGTCCAACGTGCGCACGTCGCGGATTTGTGGACGCAGCGCGCGCTCGCCCGGCGCATACTCGCGAAAAGCGGGCGGCCGCCGGGCCACGATCAGCCCCCGCGTCTGGCAAAAGCCCAGACTCGTAAATAGCACGTGCGCCGGGTTATTGCCTTCGATGACTTCCAGCCAGACGTGCGCCAGATCGCGCTCGCGCGCAGCGCGCAGCAGCGACAACATAATGCGGCGGCCCACGCCCTTACGTCGCCCTGAGGGTAACACGCCCAGGCGGGTCACCCAGCCGCGGCCGTGGCGCACGCCCAACATGCCGATACCCAGGATCTGATCGCCCTGAACCGCCGCGCAAGAGCAAGTCAGGTCGACGTCATAGACCCGAATGTACTCCCGCAGCCTATCGACGGTCATCGGCATGGGCACGATATAGTCAATTCGAGTTTCGTTGTAGGCGCCGGCCAATACCTCCAGGCTAAATTCGCTGGCCGCTACAAGGTTGATGGCCGCGCTCATATCCTTGGGCTATCCATCACTATCTGGTTATTGGGTCGCTCTGTCGAACCGCGCTTTATTCGGCTACAAGATAGCCGGCAATCTGGCCTGGAAACGCGCGCACACTGATTGGCTTGTTGATTATGCCATCGTATCCGTAACGCTGGCACATCTCTTGGGCGATCTCTGGCGGCCAGGCTGTAATGGCCACGAGCGGCACTGTCTCAAGCTCGGCCACCTGGCGCAGTAGGGTTAACACGGTATGGCCGTCAATATCGGGAAGGCCAATATCGATCAGGATCAGGTCGGGTAGCTGTTCGATAGCCAGCTCAATGCCTGTTTCGCCGGTGGCGGCATGCAGCATCTGATAACCATTCGCTTCCAGGATACGCTGCACCAGTATGGCGTTGTCCAGACTATCTTCGATCAGCAGAATTCGTGCCATCGACCGCGTTTTGCCTCTACCGGGAACATAGCAGAAGCCAACCAGCTTGACAACCATGCCAAAGATACCGCACCTCGGGCCGGCGGGCACGCTACCAGCGCGCCATTGCGCCATGAAGCGCCGTGCGTACAATACGCATGTGTGAGTCTTGGGGACGGGTTTTTTGCATGACGCTGCTGCAAGATGGCAAACAAGAACGCCTTGCCGCGCAGGGCGCGGCGAGCCTATCGCCCGGCACTCGCCAGGAGGTCCTTGCGCCGTCGGCTGAGCCGGCGCGGCCTATCGTGCAAACGCCGCTATGGCGAGCTACGCTCGTGGTCAGCAGTCTCCTGTTAGGTGGTATGGCCTTCTGGGTCTTTGGCGGCAACCGGCTGGACCGCGGATTGTGGCTTTGGCTGGCAGCCGTGGTCTACTACCTGGCCGCACTTGGCGAGCGCCCGCAGGCCGGGTATTGGGCCAGGCTGCGGGCGTGGATAGGCAAAGTCGATCGCCGTTGGCTTCTGGCTGCGCTAGGGGTCGCCTGCCTTGCGCTGTTCTTCCGGCTATATCGGCTAGATGCGGTACCCGTAGACATGACCAGCGACCATGCAGAAAAACTGCTCGACGTACGCGATGTGCTTGACGGCGCTCGGCCCATTTTCTTTGAGCGCAACACGGGCCGTGAAGGCTTCCAATTTTACCTTACGGCGGCCATTGTGGCGCTTACACCATTGCCTGTTGGCTTCTTGGTGCTGAAGCTGGGCACCACGCTCATTGGCCTGACGACGATTCCCACGACCTACCTATTAGGAAAAGAGCTGCTGGGCCGGCGCGTTGGTCTGACGGCGGCCTTTCTGCTGGCGGCGTCGCAGTGGCACGTGGCCATCAGCCGCGTCGGATTGCGCTTCCCGTTTACGGCGGCGTTTGCCGTGCCGGCGCTTTACTTCTTGCTGCGCGCCCTAAGAGCCAACAGGCGCAACGATTGGCTGGCGGCGGGCGCCTTCCTCGGTGTCGGTCTGCACACGTACACAGCGATGCGTATTGTACCGCTTTTGTTTGTCTTGCTGGTGCTGCTGTGGTTCGCTTTCGATGTGGCCGGTTATGTGCGGGCCAGGCGGGTTGGCCGCCCCCTGGGGCGTGGCCACTTTGGCGCATTGCGGGGCAGTTTCTGGGTAAACGGCATCCTAAGCGCCGGGTTTGCCGTGCTGCTGTTCAGCCCGCTGTTTCGCTATATTGGGGAGAACCCGGAAGGTTTCTGGTACCGTGCCGCCAGCCGCGCCCAGGCTACCATGTCTCCCGCGGAGACCTGGCTCACGTTAGCGCACAACGTCAAGCGCGCTCTACTGATGTTCAACTACCGCGGCGATGTGGTGCCTATGAACACTGTGCCCGACTCCCCGGTGCTAGACCCTATTAGCGGTGGTTTGTTGGTCCTCGGCATCCTCTATGTCGTTATCCGCTTCTTGCTGACTCGCGACCGTCGCCTGGTCGCCCTCCTCGTAAGCTTCTTTTGCTTGCTGCTGCCTTCGATACTTAGCCTGGCCTACCCTGGGGAAAACCCCAGTGTCGCGCGGGCGGGTGGCGCTGTGCCCCTTGTGATGATCATAGTCGCCGCGCCGCTGGCGCTGCTTAGCAACCTTGCCGCCTCGGAAACTAAGCGCATGCAACAGCGGGCCGGCCAGCTTCTGGTGCTGGGGCTGCTTGCAGTCGCCGTGGTGTTAAATTATCAGTGGTATTTTCAGCGTTACGACGAAAATATCCGCCGGTCGATCTGGAACAGCAGCGAGCTTGGCGCGGTTCTTGCCGACTTCGTAGCCCGTGGCGGCGATCCTGATAACGCTTTCCACGTAGCTTATCCGCACTGGGCTGATACGCGCAACATTGGCATCAATGCCGGGCTTGTGGGTTGGGAAAACGCTGTAACGGATCTGGCGCAAATAAGCGAGCAGGCCGAAACGCCAGGGCGCAAGCTATATCTTGTGTTCCCCGCTCACGATGAGGCCATCGTGACGCTGCGCCGCGCTTATCCGCAGGGAGAATTGGCGCTGTACCCATCGCAACGAGAGGGCAAGCAGTTCCTGACCTTTGAGACCCCGCCCTAGCGCATTAGGCAGTGGAGGGCTGGCTGTGGCGCTCTCCCCTCAGGAGGCCGGCGGCGGCACCGGCAGCTCTTCCTCTGGCACATCTTTCCACTTCTCCCCTTCTTCTACCAGCATCACGGGGATGCCCTCACGAATGGGGTATTTGTAGCCAGAGTCATCACTAACCAGCCAGCTATTCTTAACAAGGCGCAGACGGCCGGGATCGTCGCCATACTGATCAGATTGGACGGCGACCGGACAACGTAGGATGTTCAATAGCTCCTCGTTTATAGCCGGCTCGTGACTTACGGACGTGCTCTCTTCCACTTCGTTCATATCTATTCCTTGTGACTTACAGCCTGCCAAGTTGGGCGCAATCATATGGACAATCGCCGAATAGGCAAGCCCCTATTTATTCGGGGCCTTCGTCGTGCGCCGAAAACAACGGCTCAACCAGTATGGCGCCGGCGACTTTGCGGCCCAGGATCTTAAGCTGATTGTGTACGCGCAGGGACAGAGGGCCGTCGAACGGCGCGACTTCTTCGACGCGAATGATAGCGCCCGGCATCAGGCCCAATGTGCCAAGGTAACGTAACATCTCGCTGTTAGCGTCATCCACAATCCGCGCCACCCGCCCTTCGTCGCCGGCCTGCAGCGCGGTCAGCGGCTGTAAATCCAATAAGTTAACGTCGCCCTCGCGCGTGGGAATGGGATCGCCGTGCGGGTCAACGGTGGGGTGGTTGAGCGCCGACGCAATGCGTTCTTCCAGCTTTTCGCTGATCACATGCTCCAAGATGTCGGCCTGCTCATGAACTTCATCCCAGCTAAAGCCCAGGGCTTCCATGAGATACAGCTCGATGAGGCGATGATGCCGTATCACCTCCAGTGCAATCTGGCGACCCTGTTGCGTCAGCCGCACACCAAAATGCTTCTCATAGTCGACAAGGTTCAGTCTGGCCAGGCGCTGCACCATGTTTGTGGCAGAAGCTGGCTTGACCTCGCGCGCTTCGGCGATGCGCGACGTACTAACACGCTCCTGGCCCTCTTCTTCCGCCAGCAGATAAATGGTCTTGAGATAGTCCTCGATAGCTTGATGGTTGAGATTGTCTCGTTGCGCTGATGAGCCATCCGGTAGGTTCTGAATGTGTGGCGGCATACACTTCCTTTGGCCGTTCCAGGGCGTAACTGGCGCAAAGATAGCGCGCTGATCGTCTCAGTATAGCGGCCACATTATATCACCTATACGGTTTCACGGCTGGCCGGCGGCAGAGCCATAGAACACGGCCGGCGCGTAGATGCTGTGAAAATTCGTATTGGAGCCGGGGTCGGGTGCCAGCTTGACTACAAACGCACTGTGGGAGTTTAAGCTGCGATCGAAGGCGCCGGGCGTTGTGGGGAAATAAGGCGAATAAGTCCATCCCGTGACGTAGGCGATACCTGCCCCATCGATAGCGATGGCGTTGCCCCAATCAGATCCGGAAAAGCCGGCAATGAATTCGGCATCGCCACCGAGAAAGGTGCTGTAGATCAGGCCGCTGCCGGCCGCGTTCAGTTTGGTCACAAACGCATCATGGGCCCCGCCATTATGGCTGGCGTCGAAGGCTCCCGGAGTGATGGGGAAGTCAATGTAAGAGGTATGGCCGGTGATTAAGGCGTTGCCAGCCTCATCCAGGACAATCGATGTTCCCGCGTCTGCGGCGGATGTGCCGCCCGCGGGTGGTACGCCGCCGGCGACGCCGTCACGGCCCTCGGGCATAGCGCCGACAAATGTACTGCCGCCCAGCAAGGTACTATATAGTAAGTCGCTGCCGTCCAGATCGAATTTGACGACGAAGGCGTCACTCGTCGGGCCGAAGCTGGTGTCAAAAGCGCCAGGGGTCGTGGGAAAGTCGGAGGAGCTGGTATAGCCCGTCACATGGGCGCTGCCGGCTTGATCCACGGCGATGCCCTGCCCTCTTTCCGCGCTGCTGCCGCCGAGGAAGGAGCTGTAGAGCAAGTCGCTGCCGCTCGGGTTCAGCTTACTCACGAAGGCATCTACCGTGCCGCCGAGGCTGGCGTCGAACGCGCCGGGGGTAGTGGGGAAGTCCGAGGAGGTTGTCCTGCCTGTGACATAGGCGCTACCGGCTTCATCCACGGCGATGGCGGTGCTCTCGTCAAAGTCGCTGCCGCCGAGGAAGGTGCTGTAGACCAGGTCGCTTCCGGCAGGGTTCAGTTTGGCTAGAAAGAGATCGTAGTCGCCGTTAAGGCTACGGTCGAAAGCGCCAGGAGTGGTGGGAAAGTCCGAAGACGCGGTCTGGCCTGTGACATAGGCACTACCGCTGCTATCCACGGCTATGGCGTAGATCCATTCGGATAAGACTCCGCCGAGGAAAGTGGCGTAGAGCAGGTCGTTGCCGGCCGGGTTCAGTTTGACGACGAAGGCATCGCTGCCACTGTTGACGCTGGCGTCAAAGGCGCCGGGAGTGCTGGGGAAATCACTGGACCCTGTCCAACCCGCTACATAGGCGTTGCCTGCTTCATCGACCGCCAGGGCAAAGACAAAGTCGGCGCTGATCCCGCCCAGGAAAGCTGCGTAGAGCAGGTCGCTGCCGGCGGGATTGAGCTTGACCACAAAGGCATCTCTGCCGCCGTTGTGCGTTGTGTCGAAGGCGCCGGGAGTGGTAGGGAAGTCGATGGATTCGGTCTCGCCGGCGATATAGGCGTTGCCCTCTCCATCCACGGCTATGGCATGGCCCACATCATAATCGCTGCCGCCCAGGAAGGTTCCGTACAGCAAGTCGCCCGGGTCATCATTCGGGGCATGAGCCTCAGGCTCTAGCAAGTTGAGCGGCGAATGCGAAGCATAGGGCTGTAACACGCGGTCATCGATGGCCAACGGCCTCAGGCCCAACGGCGCCAGCGGCCGGCCAGTAGCA
>CAYLJW010000055.1:0-21492 GCA_964384155.1 uncultured Ardenticatenaceae bacterium | reverse complement strand
CAACGAAGGCATATCACGCGTAGGCGATGTGCTGGACCTGGGCGTGGAGTACGGCATGCTCGAAAAGCGCGGCGCTTACTTCCGCTATGGTGAAGAGCTGCTCGGCCAGGGCCGCGAGAACTCCAAGCAGTTCCTGGCGGAGAACCCGGCGGTCATGGAAGAGATCGAAGCGCGTATTCGGCAGGACGCTGGGCTGCGCATGCCCAAGCGCTATTCTGAAGAGAGTGAAGACGGTGAACTGGAGCCTGCCGAGCTAGACTAAGGCTCGCTTGCTCACTGAATTCAGGTATAAGACGAGTCATTTGTCACCCAGAAAGCAGCTTTTCAGCCGGCTCCGGGCGCGCCGAAAAGCTGCTTTCTTCGTTTGACAGGCCCATGCGCCTTGTTATAATTGGCCTTTGCTGAGGACGTGTTCTGCCCCCCTTTTGCGCTTGAAAATTTGCTCGATATTTTCCGTAGCAAACGATCTCGCAGAATGTGTCCATGTTCAAGTACCGAGTTGTGGAGTTGAAAGATGAGTGAAGAGCGTATCGAAACTGCCGCCAACAGCGCAGAACTGGTGCAACCGGGCAGTATTCATGAGTTAGAACGCAAGATGAAATTAAAAGGGACCGTGGAGCGGTTGGAATTATACGGCGCCTTCATTAACGTGGGGTTGGAGACCAACGCATTAGTTCACATCTCAAAGTTAGGCGATGGACATGTTAACCGCGTTTCGGACGTGTTAAACGTCGGCGATGAAGTCGAGGTTTGGGTGGAGAAGGTCGATCCGGACCAGAACCAGATCATGGTCAGCATGGTGGAGCCCGTGGCCGTGGAATGGACAGACCTGAAAGAAGGCTTGGCGTTCAGCGGCAAGGTAACACGGCTGGAAAACTTTGGCGCGTTCGTCGATATCGGCGCCGAACGGGAAGGTCTCGTGCATATCAGCGAGCTGAGCCACGATTACGTGAAGCACCCGTCTGAAGTGGTCAGCGTCGGCGATGAGGTGCAGGTTCAGATCATCGGATCCAGCCGTCGCAAGCGACGGATTGATCTGAGCATGAAGAACCTGATCGAGAAGCCCGGCGTCATGGAAGCAATGCCTGTCGCAGAGCTGGTGGAAAGCGAGGACGAGCCTGAGGAAATGCCCACGGCGATGGAAATCGCCATGCGCCGCGCCATGAGCAAGCACGACGATGGCAACAACGGTAAGGCGTCCAAGAAGAATCGCCAGCGCAAGCAGAAGCGTGCCCAGGATGATATCCTCAGCCGCACGCTCAAGATGCGCGAATAGTCACTCTCCCTTCGCCATTCAGAACAATCAACGCAGACCCGCGCGAGCGGGTCTTTTATTTGTGCGTGTTAAAAGACGCCGCCGGGCCAGTCGATCATCATGGCTTGCAGCAGCTCCCCCGCCTCAACCTTCTTTACACCCTCAGGGATAATCACCAGTGCGTTAGCCTCGACGAGAGAGGTCATCATATGCGAGCCCTGCCCGGCCGTAAAAGAAGCGCGATAGTCGCCGTTTTCGTCTCTCCTCACCAGCGCCCGCGCATATGTTTCGCGCCCATCGGAATGCAGCTCGTCACGCATCAGCACGGGGACCGTGGGCCGGGCCAGGTTGCTGTGTCCCGCCATCTTTAAGATCGCCGGCCGGGCAAAGCGTTCAAACGAAACCATCGCCGACACGGGATTGCCCGGGAGCCCTAGGTATGGAACGCCCTGGTACTGGCCGAAGGCAAGCGGTTTGCCCGGCCGCATGCGCACGCGCCAGAATCCTACATTACCCTCGGCTACCAAGACGGCTTTCACCACGTCATAGGCGCCAACCGATACGCCGGCAGAGCTAATAAACAGGTCGATGCCCGCTTCCAGCCCTTTCCTTAGGCGCGCGCGCACATCGGCCTCGCTATCGCGCGCAATGCCCAGCGGAACGGGCACAGCGCCCAAATTAATGAGCTGCGCCGTCTGAGCATAACTGTTGCTGTTGCGGATCTTTCCCGGTTGCAGTGCCTCTTCCACGGCCACCAGCTCATCGCCGGTAGCTAATACGCCCACGCGCGGCCGGCGCACCACACTAACATGTGACACGCCAAGCGAGGCCAGCACCCCTAATTCCTGCGGTCGCAGCAAGCGCCCAGCCGATAGCACGCGCATGCCGACCTGAACGTCTTCGCCAGGATAACGTACGTGAGCGCCACCGGCCACAGCCGCATACACCTCGATCTGCTCCGGCAAGAGACGCACGTCTCCGCGCCATGGCTCGCTGGTGTATTCCACGGGCACCACGGCGTCGGCGCCCGACGGCAGCGGCGCGCCGGTCATGATCCGTGCTGCCGTGCCCCGCGTCACTTCTACGGCCGAGGGTGCGCCTGCAGCAATATCGGCAACGACGGTTAAGGTGGCCGGCGTTTCACGCGCTGCTGACCGCGTATCTTCGGCGCGCACCGCGTAGCCGTCCATGGCCGAGTTCGTAAACGGCGGCAGGCTATCCTGCGCTGTCACCTCTTCGGCCAACACCCGGTTGAGGCCCTCTAACAGCGGCGCCCTCTCTGCCGGTAGCACGGCGAAGCCGCCTAATACCAGCTCCAGGGCCTCGTTGACGCTCAGATCTTCCTTACGAGTCACGAGCTAGCCTCCTTTGGCCGCCAGGTGCAGAACGCCGGCCGGGTCGCCGTTTAAATTGAGTGCGCCGGCCTCAGCTTGCATCGCCTGCAAAACGTTTTCGACATGTTGCCACAGCTCCAACCTGCCCTCGAAACAGCGCTCGCTGAAGGCTTCCAGGGCCTCCTGAACATGGTCCCGATCGACGCCGGCAGCGAATCGCCGGTCCTTCCACTTCTTGCGGATCGACTTCAGCACGACGTCGCGCACATCTCTGGAAGGGCGCACGAGCGTGACAGCGGTAATCAGGCCGGTCACATCATCACAGGCCAGTAAGGCAAAATCGATGGGCTTCTCGGGGGCCACGCCGGTGCCTTGCTCGTAGTGCGAGAGGATGACGCGGACCGTCTCCTCATCGACCCCCCGCTCGCGCAAAATCTTCGCACCTTCGATAGGGTGTCGATCCAGGTCCGAATGGACTTCCCAGTCGAAATCGTGCAGGATACCGACGGCGCGCCAGTAAGCCGGGTCGCCGCCGAGGCGCAGCGCGTACCAGTCCATGGCCGCGCCAACCGCCAGCATATGGCGGCGCAAACCTTTATCTTGCACGAACTCTTGTACGGTCTGCCAGGCCCACTGCGGGGTCACCGGCGCCGGCCCCTCGTCGCTAGCAGCGGGCACGTTTACCTGGCTCCACAATCACAGCCGCCGTTCTCATGTTTAGAACAACCGCCCGCCGCCTTCTCCTCTAGCGCGCGCAGTTCCTCCAAGGGCTCGATCTGCTCGCGCGAAACTTCATAGCGCTCGCCCTCCACGTCCACGATGACCGCGTCGCGCATGGCCAGCACATCGCGCACGCGCCCTTCGCCATGGGGCGTCCCAATCACCTTGCCGCGGCGCGGCAGGCGTTTCTTGGCCTCTACATATTGCTCGTATTCATAGATCAGGCAGCAGCGCAGGCGACCGCACATGCCCGTAATTTCTTGGGGATTAAGCGAAATGCCCTGCTCCTTGGCCATCTTAATGGAAATGGGGCTGAAATCCGTCAGAAATGTCGAGCAGCAGCGCGGGCCACTGCACGCGCCATGGCCCCCCAGGAACTTGGCGACGTCGCGCGGCCCCACAAGCTGCAGCTCGATGCGCGATTGAAAGATGCGTCCGAGCGCCTTGCGCAGGCTGTTCAAATCGGCTTTCTTGTTCTCTGTGGCGTAATAGATCGTCAACCAGGCGCCATCGAAGCTATATTCGGCCTTCACAAATTTCACGTCACGCAGGCTGAATTGTGACGCCTTTTCGCGGCAGCTTATGAGCGCGCTCAGCTCTTTCTCCTGCCACACTTGCTGCATGATCAGGTCACGGGGCGTGGCCTTTCTTTCAATCGGCCGCAAGTTGCGCGACTGAAAGACTTTCTCGGGATCCACGTGTGTAATAACCTGCCCTAGCTGCTGCCCACGCTTGGTATCGACGATCACGTAATCGCCGGGCTGGATGTCATCTCGACCACCCACGTCAAAATGGTAAAGCTTCCCTAACTTTTGGAAGCGTACCCCGATTGCATTTGTCATGTCCTCTCCCAGATAACAGGTCAGAGACATTGCCCGCCCGCACGCTCGCTCGTCATTTCCACCGGTCTGGCGCTATCGTCACGCCAGCAGCTAGCCTATCATGGACAGGGCCTGAGAGGCGATTCGCCCTGTTTATGCGAACTATCGGAACGTCCCTGGGCCTGGATTAGCCAATTAAACAGATCTTAGTCAACGTTCCAAGTTTAGCGATCTGGCCGGCCGCACGCAACAAAGCAGGGGCACGCTCATACCATGAACGAAAAACAGGCTCGCCCCGAGCCTGTTTTCGCCACCTCACAACTGTTGCCCCGCGCCGCTGGCTTAGTTGATCATTGTAATGGGAATGACGTTATCGTCACTGGACAGGGTGAGCACGCTCACCCGGGCGGCGACGTGCCGAGTTATCTCGCGAAAAGCCTGCGCCGCCGGCGATTCAGGGTGGCTCACCACGATCGGCTGACCCACATCCCCGCCGATGCGCACATTGGCATCTAGCGGCACGGCGCCGAGGAATTCCGTGTCATAGGTTGCGGACAATTGCTCACCGGCGCCGCTGCCGAAAAATTCGCCGCTCATATTCTCGACGACGCCAATGATTGGCACTTCCAGCTTCTCAAACATCTTCAGGCCGCGCAGGGCGTCGGCCGCGGCCACCTGCATCGGCTGCGTGACGATAACCGCGCCGGATAGGGGGATTGCCTGCGCCAGAGATAACTGCGCGTCGCCGGTTCCCGGCGGCAGGTCGATCACCAGGTAGTCGAGCTCGCCCCAATCGACGTCGGTTAAAAGCTGTTTGATTGCACTGTGCAGCATGGGCCCGCGCCAAACCAGCGGCTGATCGGGCTTTACCAGGAAACCGGTGGAAATAAAGCGTACACCGTGCGCCTCAGCGGGTACCATCTTACGGTTTCGCGGCGGCGGCATGGTTTCGATGCCCATCATCATGGGGATATTAGGCCCCAGAATGTCGGCATCGAGCAGCCCCACGCGCGCGCCTTCTTGCGCCATGGCAATAGCCAGATTCACGGAAACCGTGGACTTGCCCACGCCGCCCTTGCCGCTGGAGACGGCGATGGTGTTGCGGAACTGCTGCCCAACCTGCTGGTTGATGCGGCGATCGTGCGGCACGTTGGCGTCCCAGTTGATCGTCACGTTGCCAATACCCTCAATTTGTGCCAGGGCCTGCCGCGAATCGCTCTCCATCTTACCGCGCAGCGGGCAGGCAGGCGTCGTGAGCATAATCGTGAACGTGACATCATTGCCCTCGACCTTTAGGTCGCGGATCATGTTCAGCGACACCAGGTCGCGGTGCAGCTCCGGTTCGATGACTGTCGATAAAGCCTGGCGCACGCGCTCTTCACTAAGCGCGCCGGCTGCTTTGTTGTGACCAAACATTATGGCTCCTTAATTCCTTAATAAAGTACGCCTTTGTAATAAAGCTGGCGCTGCACCTCGTCGGCCAATTGCGGTTCGGGTTCATCTTTGCCGCGGCGCTTACCTTTGCCCTGTTCCGCCAGTTCCCGCGCCGCCGCTTCGGCCTCGGCCTTTAACGGCACGATCTGGCGCCAATAACTGATCGGTTTACTCAAACGCGCTTTGTCATGTATATGTGAATAAGTGCGGTCAAAGTCCGCCAGTTCATAGTCATGATCCATCTTAATGGCGTCGAATGGACAAAACTCAGCGCAGAAACCGCAATTCATGCACAGATCAATGTCAATGTAAAACTCTTCAGGCTCCGGTTTGGGGCGCCCATTTGGCTTCGTGCCGCGCTTAATCCAGATACACTGCGGAGGGCAAACCTTGGCGCAAATGCCGCAAGAGGTGCACCAATCGTGGCCCCAGTTTTGCCCTGGCGGCGGGTCGTCCGTCACCAAAAAGGGCAAGAAACGGAAGCGTTCGGGCACCGGCAGCTTTTCTTCCGGATAGTTCACAGTGACGGCGCCGCGACTCTTGCCCAGATGGGCGCGAACCTTTAATGCCTCTTCGTTGTGATAGCGACCACCACGAAACGCCCAGCGCAGATCATCCAGGTACGTCTCGGTGAAATGCTTTAGAGTGACGGCCATTCCTTTTACAATGCCAAGTCCGTACATCTACTCTCCTGTCAGTCGTCGCGTCGGCGGCACGTGCGCCGCAACGCTACACTATCTGCTTATCTATCGACCTCGCCCAGCACAATATCAATGCTGCCGAGAATCGTCACAATATCGGCGACTTTGTGCCCTTCGCACATCTTGCCCAGCGCTGTCAGGTTAATGAAGCTGGGTGAGCGCACATGATAGCGCTCCGGATTTGCCGATCTCGTCTTGGCCGTTATGTAATAGCCAAGCTCGCCTTTTGGATTCTCGACACGACCATAAGCGTCCCCGCCGCGCGGCACACGAATGGCATACTGTGGCTTGCCGTCGATGATCGGCGCGCCCATAGTGGCCTTGAGATGGGGCAGAACCTGCTTCAAGATTCGCACACTCTGGCGCATCTCTTCAATACGAACCAGGTATCGATCGTAGACGTCGCCATTGTAGAAAACGGCAATGTCGAAGTCGAGCTCGTCGTAATAGGAATAGGGATCGGCGCGGCGCACATCGTACGGCACGCCGCTGGCGCGCAGCACGGGGCCGGCGGTGCTATAGGCGATGGCCTCCTCCGCCGATAAGACGCCAACGCCGATGCTGCGAGCGCGCACAATTTCGTTATTGGTCAGGTACCCGTCCATCTCGTCGATGAAGCGCGGCAACTGATCATGAATCAGCTCTTCCAGAAACTCCAGAACCGGCTGGCCGCGGAAGTCATCGGGCAGGTCATAGGCCAGCCCGCCGAAGCGCATATAGTTGCACATCATCCGCGAGCCGGTGGTGGCTTCAAAGAAATCGATGATCAGCTCTCGCTCGTTGATCATGTACAGCGCCGGCGTCTGGAAAGCACCCATGTCGTTAAGCAGGAAGCCCAGGGCCCAGGCATGGTTCGAGATGCGGTTTAGCTCCACCATGAGAAGGCGAATCCACTCTGCACGCTCAGGAACTCTAGAGCCCAACAACTGCTCTACGGCCAGCACATAGCCGTGATTGTTGCCCATAGATGACAGGTAATCGAGCCGGTCCGTATAGGGCAGATTCTGGATGAACGTATTTCGCTCGCCAATCTGCTCGTGATTGCGGTGCAGGTAACCCATCACGGGATCCAGCTTCAGCACAGTCTCGCCGTCCAGGGTGACCACCATGCGAAACACGCCATGTGTTGAGGGGTGCTGCGGCCCCATGTTGACCGTTACCTTCTCGGTCTTCATGCCCGGCGTCTCCTCACGTGACACAGTCACACCGGCGTAAATCTCGGCGTCGACATCAAACTCCAGCTCTTCAGGACGCCAGCCGGCTGGATATTGCACATTCTTGCCGTAAGGGTTGCGCTCCTCGGCGCGAAAGACGACGCCACTGGGCCAACGGCTGCCAAACGGTTTGTACTCTTCCTCAAAGAAAGGCTCACGCCAATCTTTGCGCATAGGATGGCCCTCAAAGCCCTCCCACAACAAAATGCGGCGTTGATCCGGGTGGCCTTCAAAATTGATGCCATACAGGTCCCAGATCTCCCGCTCCTGAAAGTTCGCGCCGGGCCACATGGGCGTGAGCGAGGGCACATTCGGCGCGTCACGATCGACATGAACCTTCAGCACCAGCGCGCCGCCGCCTCGATCGATGCTGTAGGCATGGTACACCACTTCCATCTTCCCGGCGTCGATCAGATCCAGGCCCGTCACACTGGAAAGATAGTTGAAACCCAGATCATCGCGCACAAATGACGCGACCTCAAGCAACTGATCGGCCGGCACGACAAACCCGCTGAAGTCGGGCCGTTCGTCGGGCCCTACGCCGGGGAATCGTTGCCGTAGCCGCGCCACTGCTTCTTCCACCGGATCAACGTGAACAGGCGCAGGCGCTTCTTCAAACTGCGCTTCGCCGGCTAAAACGTCTTCGCTCATCCTGTCACTTTCCTCTAGCCTTGTTATTCTGCTTCTGCTGCCATCTCTACAGCATCCGCCTCCACCGCCTCGACCGCGTGCTGGCGGATGAGATCAAGCTGGCGCAGGTCGACCAGATCAGGCCCAAGTATGGGGATTGGTACCATCTCTGAGGGCGTATCTTTACGATACCACGGCGCTGTCAAGATTGATTGCTGGTCAATCTTTTCTTGCAGCGCAATGAGGCCATTAATTAATGCCTGCGGCGTTGGAGGGCAGCCCGGCACATAGACGTCGACGGGAATGAACTTATCGACGCCATCGACCACGTTGTAGCCTTCCTTGAACGGCCCGCCGCCGCTGGCGCAGGCGCCCATGCTCAACACGTAGCGTGGCTCAGGCATCTGGTTGTACAACCGCACAATTGTCGGTACCATCTTCTTGGTCACCGTACCTGAGACGATCATCAAGTCCGATTGGCGCGGCGTTGCGCGGAACACTTCCATGCCGAAGCGCGAAAGATCGTAACGGCTGGCAGCCGTGCAAATCATCTCAATCGCACAGCAGGCAAGGCCGAAAACCATGGGCCATACAGAATTGCGCCGCCCCCAGTTGTAGATCTTGTCGATACTGGTGATAAAAACGTTGTTGCGCAATTCGCTGGGAATCGGGACATCAGACGTGAGTACATCTGTCGTCATCTACCGTGTCGCCTCCTCAAACCATGTTATTTGGATGTCCAGCAAAATCCTCTCCGTGACCATTGCCGGATCGTCGACAAAGTTTGGTAATGATTCAATCATCTGCGCCAGCTCGTCGAGCCCAACGCTATCGGGCTGCACATCAGGGTAGACTTCCATTAAAGCAACCGCCACTGCATAGGTCGCATCCCAATACAGTTCTGACTCTTCCTGCAACATGGGCTCCAGACATGATTGTCGCTTTTCGGGCGCGGGCTAATCATACATCAATCATGCCCCCCAGGCTAGCGAATTAATGATGAATTTCACAATCAAAATTGATTATTAACTATTTAATGATAATAATTCATAATGACCTGCGATGACCTCAAGATAAAGACGTCAGACGCCCTGGGCAGCGACTGAGCCACTGTGCAAATGCTCATTGTCTCGCCCTATCATGGTGGTAGCCATCAGGCATGGGCCGAAAGCTACCAGCGCGCTAGCGGCCATGAGGTGCGTCTACTCACCCTGCCCGCCCGCTTCTGGAAATGGCGCATGCATGGTGGCGCCGTCACGCTGGCGCGGCAACTGATGGCCGATCTTGAAAGCGGCGCGATGCCCGCGCCCGAGCTCATCGTGGCCACCGATATGTTAGACCTGACCACATTCATGGCCCTGGCTCGCGATGTTTGCGCGCATACACCCCTCGTCCTATATATGCACGAAAACCAGCTTACTTATCCGCTGCCGCCCGACCCACGCACGGGTCCCATGCGCCGCCAGCGCGGCGAACGGGATCACCATTACGCCTTTATCAACTATGCGTCGATGCTGGCCGCGGATCACATACTCTTTAACTCGCAATTTCATCGCGACAGCCTGCTGCGCGCCTTGCCGCGCTTTCTGCGACACTTCCCTGAACACAATGAGCTGGATTCCCTTCTTTCACTACGCGAAAAGAGTTCGGTCTTGCCTATCGGCCTGGATCTCGACGCGCTGGCTCCCGATCCTCAGCCTCTAGCCGCCGCAGAGCGCAGCGCGGCGCCTGAGCCGCCGCTCATCCTCTGGAATCAGCGCTGGGAATACGACAAAAATCCCGCCTTGTTCTTCGCCGCTCTCTATCAAATGCACCGCGAAGGTATCCCCTTTCGTGTGGCGTTGTGCGGCGAACGGTTCAGCCGCACGCCGGGCGAGTTCGACGATGCCCGCGCCTGGCTTGGCCATCGCCTCGTGCACAGCGGCTACGCCGCGCCCGCCGAATACCGGCGCCTCCTGTGGGATGCCGACATCGTCATCTCCACTGCCCTGCATGAGTTCTTCGGCATGAGCATTTTAGAGGCGATCTACTGCCAGAACTTCCCCATCCTGCCCAACGATCTCAGTTATCCCGAGTTGATTCCGCAACCCTTCCACGAGCACTGCTTATACGACGACGAAGCTGAGCTGCTGGCGCGCCTGCGTTGGGCGTTGCACCATCGTCACGAGGCAAAGCTGCTTGCCGCGCAGCTAGCGCCGTCTGTCGAGCGTTTTGGCTGGAAGTCGTTATCCGGGCGGTATGATGCGCTGTTTACCGGGCTGGGTGGTTCGCTACGCGCCTAGACCTCGAGGGGACGAAAGCCTGCGCCGCGCACGTCGCGAACCCCGACGATAATTAAGAAAGCTTCGGGATCCGTGCGCTTTACCACGCGCTTAAGCTGTTCCGTTTGCCGCGAGCTAAAGGCGCACATGAGCACGGCGTGGTCCTCGCCGGTATACATACCTTTGCCCTGCAGGCGCGTCACGCCGCGGCCAAGCTCCTCAATCACCGCCCGGCCCACATCGTCGGCATAGTCGCTGATAATATAGGCCAACTGCTTCGAATCGCCGACCTGCGGAATGAGGGGAATGTGCGGCAGCTCGATCTCGAAGATGTCCCACGACAGCGTGCGTATGCGGCGCATCAACCGCTCCATAAAGCCGCCTCCGCTAACCTCGGTAAACACTTCCGACGTCGTACGGCGCATACGCGCCGTCGCCACGCCGATGAAAAAGAGCAGGCAATTAAAGGCGATTCCCGCAATCAGCACCGTACTGCCTGAAACCGGCCCTGCACGGGCATTGTCCAGAAAACTGATGAAGGTGCGCGCCGGCGTGGGGTGCACCGACACCTTGAACATCCAGCTTAGGGACAGAATGATAAAAATGAAGGCGTAATTGCGGCGAAAGCGGCGACCAAAGGCCTCGCCGAGGCTAATGGGAAATGCCGGGTGTTTCAGGCTTTCCGTAACGCGCTCCGCCCAATCGGTGCTTGGCAGATACGGCGGTGATAATAGGCCCACGAAATAGTTGGTTTCCATTAACCGCACGCGGTAGGTCCACAACTCGTAATAGCGATAGCGACGCGCTTCGATGAACAAAAAGAGCGAAACAAGCAGGGTCACCAGCAAGAGGACAACGTGCGGGTTGCCTGGCGCGCCGAAGGCAAAGGTTAGCGCCGCGCCAGTCGTGATCACCGCCCAATTGGTGGTGTTGTCCAGCCGCGTGCGCCAGGTGTTTGAACGGCTTACTTCGGCACGATAGAAATGCACCATCGCCGCATTAAAATCGCTAGGTCGCAGCCCCTGCCCCGCAAACTCCCACAGATGCTCGATATCTGGGTATTCGCTTTCTTCGTGAGATGGAGCCTCGTTCATTAATCATTCTCCACGGCATGCCCCAATTGTTTCTGTTAGAATAATGCAATTTGCGCGATGCATCCACTTTGGTGAATCAGGGAAACGATGGATAACCACAGCGACTCTATAAGCTCACCGTTGCAACCGGAAAGCCCCGCCGATGCCAGCGCCGGGCAAAACGCTGGCTGCGGCAGCCTTATCGCCGGCGGCGCCGCCCTGATCTGGATTTTCGTTATCACCACGTTCGTTCAGGCTGGCGCGTGGGCTGCCGCCCAGTTTATGAGTATGAGCGTTGGCGGCGGACTGGGCGACGCAGACTTCCTGGGCACTCTCTTCCAGGCCTTCATGTTGTTAATACCCCTTACGCTATTGGCGCACCTTTGGCGCGACAGCCGCTACCGGCTCCTCTTCCGTCTGTGGTGGCTGGCGGCCATCTTTAGCCTGATGGCCGCCCTGATTCACCTACCCGGAGCCATCGCCGGCTACACCTCCGGCGCCCTGCAAATCGCCGTCTGTATTGCCTTTATCGTTCTGCTGCGGCTGGATAAGCGGCGGCAGGCGGCGCCCACCCTCTCTCCGCAACACGCTAGTTCCGCGCTGCCCGTCTCGCTCGCCGTCTCGCCTTTCCTGTTAATGCCCTGGGTCGCCGCCGGCGCGCCGGGCGCACCTTTGGAAGTCGCACTCAACCTGCTCGCCTCCATACTCTTTGGCCTCTGCGCCGCCCTACTCCTGCGTGGGCTGGCCGGCTTGGCAGCAGTGCAGGCCACCCCGGATGCGCGAAGCCGCTTGCTGGGCGGGCTGGTAGCAGCCGGTATCCTGGCGCCCATGGCGTCGTCGTACGGCTTTGGCGGCGTGCAGCTTCTAATGCTGTTCGCACTGCCCGCCGCCGGTTGGCTGGCCATGTCAATCGTCGGCCGGCGCCACAGCACGGCGGCTCTGGCCATCCTCGTGGGCCTTGCTGCGGCAGGCCCGCTGATTTTTATTGATCCACGCGAAGTGGCCGTTGCCCTATCTTTTGCACTTTTCTCAACATTAGTCATCGCCGGGCGCGCTGCCTTGCTCACAGCTCTGCTGGCCCTGTTGGGCGGCGCAGCTGTGCTTGTATTACAGCATCTCACGCGCAGCAATGCGCTTGCGCTGGAGCCGCGCCGGCCGCGCGCGGCGTGGCTCTGGACTTTGCTTATTGTGCCCGCCTGGCTCGGTCTACTCCTGTTCCTCGTGTTCACGGACTCCCCCGGCTTCCATGGTGATCACCTTTTCGTCGTATTGCGCGAACAGGCGGATGTTAGCCAGGCGGCAACGTTGGCCAACGTGGAGCAGCGCCGCGCCCATGTTTATGACACACTCGTGAGCCATGCTGTGGAGACGCAAGGCGAACTGCGCGCCGCCCTGGACCGTTGGAATGTGGCCTATACTCCTTACTACCTGGTCAATGGCATCGAAGTGCAGGGAGGTCCTCTGCTGCGCGCCTGGCTGCAGCGGCGTCCCGAGGTAGAGCGGGTCTTGTACAGTCCAGTTTTGCGGCCGGCGCCGCCGGAGGGAACAGACCCATTTGAAGTTCCAGAACCCACTGTTCTGCCCTGGAATATCTCGCTCATTCGAGCCGACGAGGCGTGGCAGGCGTTTGGCGCGCGCGGCGCTGGTGTCGTGATCGGGCAATCAGACTCCGGCGTACAATGGGACCACCCGCAGCTTCTCGATAGCTACCGCGGGGACGCACAGGCGCACGACTACAACTGGTACGATCCGTGGTTCGCTACCATCGAACCGACCGACAACAGTGGCCACGGCACCCATACGCTGGGCACCGTCTTAGGTAATCTGACCGGCGTAGCGCCCGACGCCACATGGTATGGCTGCGCTAATTTGGGGCGCAACCTAGGCAGCGCCCCGCTCTATCTGGAATGTATGCAGTTCATGCTGGCGCCCTTCCCACTGGACGGCGATCCCTTCCGCGATGGCGACCCGGCCCTTGGCGCGAACGTGTTGAATAATTCCTGGGGCTGCCCCGAGCTAGAAGGCTGCGATGCCGACGCCCTGCTGCCTGCGATAGCCGCCCTGCGCCAGGCCGGCACCTTTCTGGTGGTCTCGGCGGGTAACGAAGGCCCGGCCTGCGCCACGGTTTCTAGTCCGCCGGCAATCTACCAGCAGGTCATCTCCGTGGGCGCCGTAGATCGCTTCGAGAACATCGCATTCTTCAGCAGCCGGGGACCCGTGGAAGTGGACGGCAGCAATCGCGTCAAACCCGACATCATGGCTCCCGGCTCTGATGTTGTGTCTGCTTACCCGGGCAATAGCTACCGCTCCCTGCAGGGCACCTCGATGGCCGGCCCCCACATCGCCGGCGTCGTCGCGCTGATGTGGTCGGCGAACCCACAACTCGTCGGCGAGATTAGCGCCACAGAGGAGATCTTGCTCAATACGGCCCGGCCGCTTACGGCAACGGCGGATGATTGCGGCAGCCAGTCAGGGACTGTGCCCAACAACTTGCAAGGCTATGGCCTGGTAGACGCTTACGCCGCGGTCGAACAGGCTATCGCGCACGGCAGCCCTTAAGTTAAAGCCCTTTGCGCCGCGCCATGCCACATCACAAATGGTGTTCGACGACAACATGAGCGTCCGTATCCAGAACCAGATAAGGATACACGTTGATCACTTTCGTGTTGCCTACATCGGTGATGCGCGTCGCATCCTGGCGATAGACGTGTACATGGCCGTGCAGGAGGTAGCGCGGCTTAAAGATACGCACGATCTCTCCGAATACACGAAAACCGGTGTGCGCGAGGTCCGAACGATCATGAATGCCGTACGGCGGCGAGTGCGTGACGAGGACATCCAGCGGATTGCCGTATCTGAGTCGTCGCCAGAGCAACTGGGGCAGCAGGCGCAGGGCTTCCCAGCGCATCTCAGATTCCGTGTACATCAGCGGCGCCTTGGGCCGGTAGCGCATGGATCCTTCCAGGCCGGCGAAAACGAGGCCATTCAGCTCCACCACATGGCCATGTAAATCAAGGCCGCCCTGAACCGATGTGATCACGCGCCCATCTACCGTATATTGCGGCACGGTGTCGTGGTTGCCGCGCACATACAGCAAAGGCACATCTAAGGCAGAGAGCAGAAACTCCAGGTAATAAAAGGGAACGTCACCGCAACCGATGATCAAATCGATGTCGGAATACCTCTGGCGAACGTGCGGCGCGTAGAGTTGCTCCAATACGCGGTCGCTGACGGCCAGAATTTTCATGGGTCGGGCCATTCGCGCCGCCGGTTCTCATCCAGCTTGCGCAAGATTGCGGCTTCCAGATCAATGCCCTGTATGCTGGCCAATTGCAGCAAATAGAGCGCAACATCCGCGAGCTCAGCAGCGAGCTCCTCGCGTCGCACCGTTGCTTCCTGCCATTGAAAGTGCTCAAGAACTTCGGCCGATTCCAGAACCAGCGAGATGGCCAGGTTGCGCGCCGTCTGTTGTCGCGGCGAATCCTCGTCGTACCAGCCCTTCTTACGCACAAAGTCGTGCATCAGGGCTTCCAATTCTCTTAGCTGCATGGGCCTTATGATAATAAGCGGCGGCCTGACGGCCGCCGCTCCAATGATGTGTATCTATGCCAGGTCACGACGACGCAACGCGGCATGCAAAATGTCTTAGAGCCGCTCGGCCACGAAGGCAGCCAGATCGGCCAGCCTCATCGAGTATCCCCATTCATTGTCATACCAGGCAACAACCTTCACCATATTGCCACCGATCATCTGCGTGGCCAGTGCGTCGATGACCACAGACTTATGCGTGCCGATAAAGTCGGTGGAAACGAGTGGTTCCTCGGTATATCCCAGCACCTTGCCCAGCCAGCCGTCGC
The DNA here is from genome assembly GCA_964384155.1 of uncultured Ardenticatenaceae bacterium. Lineage (GTDB taxonomy): Bacteria > Chloroflexota > Anaerolineae > Promineifilales > Promineifilaceae > JAAYYY01. The sequence continues at coordinate 6,192 of CAYLJW010000055.1, read as the reverse complement.
CTTCAGAAGCTTCTTTGAAGGCCCCATTTACAGCTTCGATGCTCGCCTCTTGCTGCAGCTCGGCGGTCAGATCGACCACCGAGCCGGTAACCACAGGCACGCGGAAAGCCATTCCGTCGAAGCGCCCTTCTAACTCCGGAATCACCAGCGAAACGGCGCGAGCAGCCCCCGTGGTGGTAGGGATGATGTTGATGCCTGCAGTACGCGAGCGGCGCAGGTCCTTCGAAGCCATGTCCAGGATCTGCTGTCCATTGGTGTAGGCGTGTACGGTGGTCATCAGCGCGCGCTCGATGCCGAAACGGTCGTTGAGCACCTTGGCTGCGGGAGCCAGGGCGTTGGTCGTGCAGCTCGCGTTCGAAATGACGTTGTGATTCTGCGGATCGTAGGTCTCTTCGTTAACGCCCAATACGAACGTCGCGTCGACCCCCTTGCCGGGCGCCGAAATGATCACTTTCTTGGCGCCGGCCGTGAGGTGTGCGCCGGCCTGTTCACCGCTGCGGAAAATGCCGGTGCATTCCAGAACGATATCCACGCCCAGCTCGCCCCACGGCAATTTGGCGGGGTCGCGTTCCGCGTAGCTCTTCAGTCGCTCGCCGTCGACGAAAATGTCGTCGTCCTTGACTTCTACTGAGCCCTGGAAACGGCCGTAGGTCGAGTCGTATTTCAATAAGTGTGCATTCGTGCGAACGTCCATCAGGTCGTTAATCGCCTCCACGTCGAGGACGTCGCGATGGTGCTCATAGATTGCCTTAAATACTTGCCGCCCAATACGGCCAAAGCCGTTAATCCCAACTTTCACTGCCATCTAACTACTCCTTTCTTCGGTGAACCTTCCTGGTAAAAACAACCGCCATTGTATGCCACGAGCCGCGGCTCGGTTAGCGCCAAACGTAACATGGCGGGTATGATCAAATTCATTAACGTGTCCGTTCCATCTCGGCCAATACGCGACGAACTGCTCTGGCGAGCTTCTCACTATCATGCCGCCAGGGGCGCTCTTCGTCAACTAGATCCGTCAGCAGCACGCCCACCCGCTTTTCCAGGGCCGGCGGCCAGTGGGGCTCAACCAGTATCGTGCTGCCTGGCGCGTTTGGCGGTAGGGCCAGATTGTCATTGGCGATCACGTAATCGATACAATCGGCGCCGCCATTCTGCAGGATAGCCTCGACATGGTCGCCCAAGGTAAAATCTTCCGTTTCGCCCGGCTGCGTGGCCAGGTTGCAGATATAGACCACCGCCGCGCGCGTATGCCGTAAGGCATTGGCCACATCGCGCACCAGCAGATTGGGCATGATACTGGTGAACAGGCTGCCGGGACCAACAATTACCAGGTCAGCCTGCAAAATGGCCTGCACGGCCGTAGGGTAGGCACGCGCAGACGCCGGCTCCAGGTAAATTTGCCGAATGCGCCCTCCGGCCTTTGTAATCGCCGATTCACCCGCAACGCGCTGAAGCTCGCCCCCTGCTTCTGGCGTTTCAATATCAGCCACCAGCGTCACCATTTCCAGCGTAGAGGGCAAAACCCGGCCGCGCATCGCCAGCACGCGCTCGGCCGCCAGCAGCGCTTCGTCAAAACTGCCCGTGACGCCCACCAGGGCAGCAAGCAGCAAATTGCCAAAGGCGTGGCCTTGCAGCTCTCTTTTCTGCCGCTCCTTGCCCACATCGTCGCTCTGGTCTGCCGCGCCCAAAGCGCCTGAGCCGGCGCCAAAGCGATATTGCAGCACCTGGGTCATCAGCGCTTCGTCGCGAGAAAGCGCGGCAATGTTGTTGCGGAAGTCGCCAGGCGGCAACATGCCAAACTCCTGGCGCAACCGGCCGCTGCTGCCGCCGTCGTCGGCTACGGTGACAATGGCCGTAACGTTGCTCGTATACTCCTTGAGCCCGCGCAGCAGAGAAGGAAGGCCGGTGCCGCCGCCAAGGGCCACCAAATGGGGTCCCCGGCTCCTACGGCTGTGGTCGTACAGCGATGCGGCGATAGAATCGCCCGGGCGGCGGAACGGCTCGACAAGGTTCTTGCCCAACCGCGCCAGCGCCAGGGCGATCAGCAGCGCCCCGGCGCCTACCGGCAGAACAATGCGCCCGAAGGTGGGCAGCGACGTAAGGTTAAGCAGCCGCACGACTGGCAGTGACAGGTACCCTTGCTGCACGAGCATCTGGACCAGGGCAAGAACCCCGGCACTTACCAGCAGCGTCCCGGCCGCCAGCAACAGAAGCCAGCGCTTGATGCGCATTCCCGGCGTCAGCCACTGCCGCAAGGCCCTAATTCTCGCGCGACTCATTTTCATAACTGCTCATCATGGCTTTGGCCCATTGCACGACGATTCTACCCCGGCGCCGGCCTCGTTCAAACTGTTTGGCGGGCCCATTGGCCGTGTGCTATCATCGGCGCACAGAGACAAGGACGAGTGAGTGATGCAACGAACAGTATACTGGGATTACGATACAGATACGATGAAGATGATCGATCAGCGCCTTCTTCCGCACCGCTACGAAGTCGTCGCCTTTAACGATTATCATGAAGTGGCCGGGGCCATTACCGATATGTATGTGCGCGGCGCTCCGGCCATTGGCGCCACGGCCGCCTTCGCCATGGCCCTCGCCGCGCGCCAGAGCCGGGCGGAATCGCGAAGCGCGCTGCTCAAGGATCTGGAGGAAGCGGCGGCGGTGCTAAATGCTGCGCGGCCTACGGCCGTCAACCTTTCGTGGGCCGTGGCCCGCCAACTCGCAACGGCTCGCGGCGCCAGCGATGGAACGCCCGATGATATCCGCCAGCGCTTACTGCAAGCCGCGCAAAAGATTGCCGACGACGACGTCGAGCTAAACCAGCGAATGGGAGCGCATGGCGCAAGCCTGGTGGAAGACGGGGCAACGATCCTGCACCACTGCAACACGGGCGCGCTGGCCACGGTCGATTGGGGCACGGCCCTGGGCGTGATCTTCTCCGCGCACGAGCAAGGCAAGAACATTCATGTGCTCGTGGACGAGACCCGCCCGCGCCTGCAGGGCGCCATGCTCACTGCCTGGGAGCTGCAGCAGCGCGGCATCTCCTACGACATCATCGCCGACAATGCCGCGGGCCATTTCATGCGCACCGGCCAGGTTGACATTGTCTTCGTAGGCTCCGATCGTACCGCGGCAAACGGCGACGTGGCTAATAAGATTGGCACTTATAAGCTGGCCGTCGTAGCCCGGGAGAACGGCGTGCCTTTCTACCCCGTCGTGCCCACCAGCACCATTGACCTCAATCTCGCCGAGGGCGATCTCATCCCGATCGAAGAGCGTTCACCAGATGAAGTCTTGTGCGTTGGGGGCGTGCGGGTAGCTCCCGAAGGCGCCACTGCCCGAAACCCGGCCTTCGATGTCACCCCTCACCGCTACGTCACGGGCATCGTGACCGAGTCCGGCGTCGTCTATCCGCCATTTGTGCGCAATTTGCGCAAAGCCGTGGAACAGGAACAAGGTACGGCGCAGGTCTAAGCCAGCGAGGGGCCGCCGTGAGCGTCAGGGCATGGCACGACAGATGAACGATATTCCGGTAGTTATTCTTTGCGGCGGGCAGGGCACGCGCATGCGGGGCAACACGCTGACTAAGAAGGAGCTGGTGCAAATCGGCGACCGGCCGGTCTTGTGGCACGTTATGCGCATCTTTTCGGCGCACAGCTTCAACCGCTTCATCCTTACGCTTGGTTTCCAGGCGGCACAAATCCGCCGCTACTTTCTGGAGTACGAAGCCATGCAGCGCGATTTCACCGTACAGCTTGGCGAGCCCGATAACCATCATCAGCCACGGATCGCCTTCCACAACGCCCTTGAACAGCCACCGTGGCAGGTGACGCTGGTGGACACCGGCCTGCACACCGAAAAGGGCAGCCGCATCGCGCGCGTGGCCCAGCACATCGGCGACGCCGAGCGCTTTTTCGTTTCCTACGGTGACGACGTCTCCAATGTCGACCTGACGGCCCTGTACGACTTCCATTGCCGCCATGGCCGAATGGCCACTGTCACCACGGTGCAGGTAAGTTTCAGCTACGGCGTTCTGGACCTCGACGGAACGGATCGCGTCACCGATTACCAACAGTACCCACAGTTGCCCTACTGGATCAATGGCGGTTTCATGCTCTTTGAGCAAGAGGCGCTCAAGCTCCTGGCACATGGCGAGGACGTGAAGCTAGAGTCGGATGTCCTGGTGCAACTGGCGCGACAAGGGGAGCTTATGGCTTACCGGCACACCGGTTTCTGGCAATCGATGAACACGATGAAAGACAACATGCTGTTGGAAGAGCTGTGGCAGCAAGGGGCGCCCTGGAAAGTGTGGTAAATGCGCTTTCTCGTCACCGGAGCCACTGGCTTCTTAGGCCAGCATCTGGTCCGCCGCCTGCACGACGAAGGCCACGAGGTTGTCCTGCTGCTGCGCGAGCCGTACGGTCTGGGCACGCCGCTTCCCCGGCCCCTGCGTGATCTCCGCCCCTATGTCGCTACGGTCTATGCCGACCTGCGCAACCGGGCGCTAACCCGCCGCGCCGTCGAAGAGGCGCAGGCCGCGAGCGTGATCCACCTGGCTGCAGCCGGTGTCACGAACCCCCTATTGCCTATCGATCAGGCCATTCGACACAACGTATCAGGCCTGATCCACCTGGCGCAGGCAGCCTTCGACAGTCTAGCCCCCGCGCAGCGCCTCATCGTGGCCCGCACGCCGGGCGAAGCGGCGCCGGCAAACGCCTACCAGGCAAGCAAAGCGGCCGCCTGGAAGTTTTGCCAGATGTATGTCAACCGGCAGGCGTGGCCCATCCAGGGCGCCATGATCTTCCAGGCCTTCGGTCCAGGCCAGGCCTCAAACGCCTTTATCCCCTCGGCCTTCGACGCCGCCGCAAGGGGTGAAGACTTCGCCATGAGCTCCGGCCGGCAAGAGAAAGATTGGATTTATGTGGACGATGTCGTATCGGGCCTGATCGCCGCGGCGCTGGCGGCGCTTGAGCCCGGCGCCACCATGGAGCTTGGCAGCGGAGCGACGCACTCGCTGCGCCATGTGGCCCAGCTCATTTACACCCTTGTCGGGCGCGGCGGGCGGCCGCTGCCGGGTCGGCTGCCCGACCGGCCCGGCGAGCCAGATAAGTTGCGCGCGGACACGGGCCACATCATGCAGTTAACCGGTTGGCAGGCCACGACTAGCCTTTCTGAGGGACTGGAAAAGCTGTGGCGCTCGCGCGGTACAACCTGATTTTGCACAGGCATAGTACCCGCGATTTACCCCCGATGGGCCATTGTAAGGCCTCGCTCCACCACTTAAAATTCTAGCTATAACGATTTGTGATGAGAGCCCTGCCCCACCGTCGTTTACAATGTAGCGAGGCAACCAAAATTTTGGACTGCGCAGGCAAACAGACAACCAGTTTTGAAACGTTTATAAGCCCCGACGCTCCCGTCGATGCCCGTTGGTTCAGCGAGTTCAACGGCGAATACAACCCCCATGTGCGATGGGTGACTGCCCTCTTCGTTCAGTTTCGTTTTCTGCACGCGAAGGATACCTACCGCCATCACGAGATCCGCGACCAATTTCGCGCCCAGTTCGAAAGCGACGTCTATCGCTCTGGCGGTGATGTATTGGCCCTTTCGCCAGACGCTGCTTTTGCCCTATTCTCCGGCGGCGGTCTGCCACAGGATCAGATACGCAGCGCCCTGGAAGTCGTCATCAGACTCATGGCCGGCGCAGAGGAGACGAACCGCCAGCGCCTGGCGCACAATTTGAGCCCGCTGCGCCTGGGCATTGGTCTCGTCGCCGGCACGCTGCAGGCGCACGCCTGCAACCGGCATCCTCGTCTCGATCCGGGCATCGAGGCGTATCTGAACCGGGCACGCCGGCTCAGCGAGCTAAATGTCCAGGCGCCCTTTCCGACGGCCTTCGTCAGCCGCGAGGTGGCCGGCCTGCTATACCAGGCCGGGCCTTATGAGGTCCAGGAGCTGGGCAGTGTCGCCCTCGCCGAGGGCCTGGAACCGTTCCCCGTCTACGCCTACTTGCACGCTTAACGCCAATAAGCAGAAAGGGCCAACCCGCTGTTAGCAGGTTGGCCCGTAGGTGTCCGGGCAATATTGTTTGGCTGCGCAGCCGGGTTAGCCGGCCTTCACTTCAATTCGGCGCGTTTGGCTCCCGGCAGTCTCGCCCCTAGGCTTGGTAATCTTCAGCACGCCGTTCTC
>CAYLJW010000054.1:0-22807 GCA_964384155.1 uncultured Ardenticatenaceae bacterium | reverse complement strand
GACGCCGCCGTTGGGCGTGATGGTGGGAACGTTTGTCACGCCCAGGGGCATTCCCAGACTGAGCATGCCCGACTGCACGACTTCGCTGGGACTGGACCCGGTCTTAAAGGCGCGCATCTTGAAATACCAGTTGCCGGCTGCGCTGATGCTGATGGGCCCTGTGTACGGGGTGCTTAACATCGTCGGATCGGGCGGCAGCATATCGTGTTGCATGGTGTAATAAATTGTGGCCCCCTCAGTCACGGTATGCATCGAGACGGTGAACGGAGCTACGAAGTATTGTGTATGGAACGGCGTCATCGTGGGGTTTTCTACTGTGCCGTCGGGCGCTTCATACACCGTAAAGGACGCCTCGCTCGTGGCGCTTGGCTGACTACCGGGCAGAAACGCTTTGGCGCGCACAGTGTGCTGCCCGGGGCCCAGGATAAACGGCCCCTCGTACAGCGTCGAGAAGTGCGCCGGTTCTGAGCCGTTGTCGGTGTAGCGGATCTCTGCGTCCAGGGTAGACGTGGATAGCGTCACGCTCACAGAGCCGCTGTGGACGCCGCCGTTGGGCGTCATGGCCGGAGCTGCCGCCTGTTCTATGATCTCAATGCTTGCTGTGGTCACGGGGCTGGTTGTATAGCCCGTTTGGAAGGTTCTGGCTCTCACCGTGGCGCTCGAGGTCAGGGTGAGTGGCGTGTCGTAGATCGGCGACGCTAACGTGGGCGTCGAGCCGTCCAGCGTATAGCGGATATCGGCCCCGGCGACGGTGGTCTGCATGGTCACCGTCGCATCGCCGGCAAACTGTCCTCCATCTGGCACGATCTGCGGCGCGGGCAGGGTGGTGGGGTTGACAAAGATCTCGCCCGAATGCGCCGCGTCGCTGTTGTAATAGCCGTCGCGGTAGGCGCGCGCCGCGATGCGGTAGCTGCCCGGCGACATCGTAAACGGCCCCGTGTATAGGGCGCCCGGATAGAAGAGCGAGGGAGCCCGGCCATCAGTGCGGTAGCGAATTGTGACCCCCGGCGTGCTGCTGGTGATGGTCACCTGGTGCGGTTGGTTGTACGTGCCCGCGCCGGGCGAGATGACCGGCGTCGCTGCCTTGGGCGTGGACGAGCTGTAAGTCACGGCCGTGATGTCGCTCTCAAACAGGCGGCGCGCCGTGATATTGTATTGATAGGCTCTGGCGGTCAGTGTCACATCGTAGAGGAGGTAGATGCCCTCGTCGAACTCGGGGATCACGCTGTAATCGTCCACGCCGGGCTCGCTGCCATCCAGGGTGAAGCGTAGCGAGGTGTTGTTCATGTTCTGCTGCGCCGATCCGTAGTCGATCATCGCCAAAATTGGCATGTTGTAAACGCCCGTCGCCGGCGAAATGGTGGGCGGCTGCGGCGGCCCTACGTTCCAGATCTGCTCGATGGCCGCTTTCATGTCCGGCTGCGGGCCAATGTTCTCGCTGCCGGCCTGCGGTGTGCCCGTCTGGCGCAGCAGCGTTCTCACTGTCGCCGGCGTTGCCGGCGTGCCGTTCTTCGCTACATAGGTGCTCTGCGCGATGGCCGCCGCTGCCGTGACCATCGGCGATGCGCCCGATGTGCCGCCAAAGGAGTGTGTAAACCAGAGATTTTCCCCTTCGTCATCGTAGTAAAGGCCATAACCGGCGGTCACGATGTCGCGCCCCCAGCCCTGCAAGTCGACGGTCGATCCGTAGTTGGAGCTGGACAGCCGCGAGCGGGGCGTCGCTGTATACGGCGAGTTAGCCGAGCCGACGATCAGCGCGCCGGAGTCGTTTTCTGCCTTAAACGGATGGTGCCCGCCGTTGCCCGTGCGGTATACGGCATCGTCCAGGTTCTCGCTGCCATTGCCCGCGGCTTGCACCACAATGATGTCGTTGGCCACGGCCGACACAATGGCGTCATAAGCCGCCTTGTTCCACTCCACGGCGACCAATCCCTGCTGCCCGTCGCCAGTGGCGTTGGGGCCGGCTACTTGCTGCTCCAACAAAATGATGTCGCCCGCCTCCAATTCGTCGGCGCAGGTGGTGATGGCCGCGGCCAGGTTGTAGCCGCCAGTCTCGGTGTCCGCCGCGGCGAAGTAGAAGGTAGCCTCTGGCGCCATGCCCGTGACCCCCCAGCCATTGTCCAGCGCCCCCAACTGACCCAGCACCGCCGTGCCATGATTGTACCAGCTTGTGGGGTTGCTGGGATCCGGATCTGGCCCCAGCAGGGTTACCGCCGGCAGGTCGGCATGGTCCTCATTCCAGCCATATTCGACATCGCAAATGGCAATTCCGTCGCCTGTACCTCCAGCGCCGTCCCAGGCGAAGCGAAAGTCCAGACCGGCGGGGGCCGCGTCCAGATAACGCTGGTAGACGTTGCGGTTGAGACTGGCCGAGTTGTCGAAATTGTCGTCGTTGGGGCTGCTGTAATCGGGCGGGAACGGCGGCGGCGCCGGCGTTGGCGCCAGGATGGCCGCTTCTACCTCCGGCAGCGCGAGAAACATGGTGACGGCTTCGGCCGCTTCCATGCCCGGCGGCAGCTCCAAGCGGAACCAATGATTTAAGTCGGGCAGTGCGCGCCCTGAACGAACGATGCCTTCCGCGCGCATGTTGTCCAGGGTCGCTTCGTCGAGGCGATGCGTGCGCGTCCAGCGCCCGTCGCTCACCGCCTGCAGCGCGCCGAGCGCCTGCGGTCCCTGCAGCGCCGGACCCGACAGGTCGGTGGGCACGCCGTTACGTAAACGAATGCGTGGCCCGTCGTGAAACTTGACCTCGATCAGATTGCGCTCGTACAGCGCATAATTTACGGGAGCTTCCTGCGCCGGCGCTGAGGCGCCACGAGCGCCGTCCGCTGCAAACAAGATGACGATCATCAAAATCAGGAGGTAGGCAAGATGAATAGGAACAGGGTTGTTAGCGTTGCGTTTCATTTTGTCTCCAGGGAGTTTTTTTTGCCGACCGGCGGGCGGCGCCCCTTGTCGCCAGCGGTCGGGGCAAGTCTACCTTGATCCTTCAGGGTAGGGCAAACGGCTACGATTGCGGTCCGCGTATGCAGCGCCGGTTCGCGCCTGTTCCGCGGCACGAGACGCTCCGGTCTTACGCGGAAAACGTGGGTAGCGGTTACTCTAGTCACCTTGACGCTGTTTTCTGCGCTCAGTACAATCTTTTCATGTCCGAAAGTAAGGCTCGCGCCGAAATTAACTATGGGGGACAGGCAGTCATCGAGGGCGTGATGATGCGCGGTTCGAAGGCGCTGGCCGTCGCCGTGCGCAACCCTGAGGGCGAGATAGTCGTCCATACCGAACCGCTCAGCGCGCGCATCTATGGCGGGGGCATCGCCCGTATTCCGTTCTTGCGCGGCCTCACGCTGCTTTGGGATGCGCTGGGCCTGGGCGTGAAGGCGCTCATGTTCTCGGCCGAAGTGGCGATGGAAGAAGAGGGCGAGAACGGTGAAGCTCCGGAGAAGATATTTGAAGGCCCGGCGCAGTGGGGCACGGTTCTCCTTTCGCTTACCATCTCCGTTGCCCTGTTTTTCCTCTTCCCCGCCTTCATCGGCGATGTCGCCGTGCGCTGGCTTGCCGGCGAGCCGCGGCCGGTGCTGGCCAATCTCATCGAAGGCGTCGTGCGCCTGGCCCTGATCATCGCCTATATCTGGGCAATCGGTTTGCTGCCGGACGTGCGCCGGCTATTCGGCTATCACGGCGCCGAGCATAAGACGATCAACGCCTTTGAAGCCGGCGCTCAGCTTACGCCGCAGTCCGTAGACCGCTTCTCGATTGAGCATCCGCGCTGTGGCACGGCCTTTTTGCTAACCGTTGTGGTGGTCTCCATCCTCGTCTACAGCCTGCTGCCATCCATGTCATTGGTCGTGCGGCTGTTGTCGCGCGTCGTTTTGTTGCCACTGATTGCGGGCATTGCCTACGAATTCATCCGTTTTTCTGCCCGCCATCAGCGCAATCCGCTCATTCGACTCCTGACCAAGCCAAATCTGGCCTTGCAGCGCCTCACCACGCGCCAGCCCGACGAGAGCATGCTCGAAGTGGCCATTATGGCTTTTGAACAGATGCGGGCTTATGAGCAGGAAGCTGCTGTGCCTGGCGGCGAAGAGGATAGGGGTATGGCCGAAACAGAAGCAGCGGTTCCTGTGTAATTACGCTGGCGATTAATGGGGAAATTGGGATAAATAATGGCCGAACAAGAACCGAAAAAAGCGCCCTCTGCTGCGGCGAGCCGTAAGGCGGCCGGCCACAATGAAAACGGCCTGCGTTATTTCGGGCAGTGGGAGATGGAAAAGGCCGTTGAGTCATTCCGCGGCGCAACCAACGCCGATCCCGACAACCCTGAATATCATCTAAACCTGGCGCGGGCCTATGCGCGCAGCGGCAATTATCAGGAAGCCATGCGTTCTCTGGGTGATTTTCTGAGAACAGAGACGGATGAGAATGTGGCGGCACGCTACGAGCGCCTGTTCTCATCGGCATTGGATTCTGTGGAAGAGGCGCTGATCGAGAAAATGCGCGAGCTGGAGATACCCTTGCCGCAGATCGGCAAGGGCATTCAGATGTGGCTGGAATATCGTATCACGCTGGGGCGGAAGCCTTTGCAGGTGCAGAAACCTGAGCTATGGGCCGCGGCCCTGGCCTATGCCGTGACTAAAATTAACCTTGCGGAGATCAGCCCCCAGCAGTTCGTCGAAGGCTTTGGCGTGAGCGAGCGCGGCTTGCGCGAGAAGTATCGCGAGCTGGTCTCGACCCTGGACCTGATGCCTGCCGATTACCGCTACTTCACCGGCGAAGAAAATCCCCTGGACAAGCTGGTAGAAGCGGCCCAGTTGCTTGACGAAATCTACGGGCGGTTCCACGAAGCTTAGGCCATTCTCCATTCGATCACAGCAGTTTGGACAACAGTGAGAGGCAAAAATGAAGAACAAAGTTGCACTATACGGCGCCGGGAATGTTGGCGCTACGACTGCCCATTGGCTCGCCGGCTTAGAAATTGGCGACCTGGCCCTTTTCGATATTTTTGGCGACGTAGCCGAAGGCAAAGCATTGGACCTGTACGAGTCTGGACCGGCCCTTGGCTTTGACAGCCGTATCCACGGCAGCCGCGAGCCGGGCATCATTGAAGGCGCCGACGTGGTGGTGGTGACGGCCGGTGTGCCGCGCAGAAAAGATCCTGCTACCGGCAAGTTCCCCAGCCGCGACGAGTTGGTTAAGATTAACCAGGATGTTATGGTTGAGGTTGCGGCCAACATCAAGCGGTACGCACCCGACAGTATTGTGATCCTGGTCACCAACCCGCTCGATGCGATGTGTCATGTGATGATGCAGGAGACAGGTTTTGCGCGCCAGCGCATTATCGGGCAGGCCGGGGTTCTGGACACGGCGCGCTACAAAACGTTTATCGCCGAAGAGCTGAACGTGAGCGTCGAAGATGTGCATGGCATTGTGCTTGGCGGTCATGGCGATACCATGGTGCCCCTGCCGCGGCATACGTCTGTAGCCGGCATTCCCGTGCGCGAGCTGCTCGCCGAAGATAAGCTGCAGGCAATCATCGAGCGTACGCGTAAGGGCGGCGGTGAGATTGTGGGCCTGCTGGGCTATAGCGGCTACTTTGCGCCGGCAGCGGGCACGGCGATCATGGTCGAGTCGGTGCTCAAAGATAAGAAACGCGTCTTGCCCTGCGCTGTCTATACACAGGGAGAATACGGCTACCACGACCTGTTCATTGGCCTGCCCGTCGTGCTGGGCGCCGCCGGAGTCGAACGCATCATCGAGATGGAGCTAAATGAAGAGGAGCGCGCCATGCTGGACTATTCGGCCGACGCCGTGCGTACCGTCGTGGACGTATTGGGTTACGACTAGCGCGGTCACAGGTTGGGGGCTGCCCAGCTCACATCGCCTCTAGGGCAGCGGGTAGCTTTTCCACCAATCTTTCTGCGAGCGCGGATCGAGAAACGTGCCGTTGTCGCGAATGGCAATGAGTATCTCGCTGCCGGCCGCGCGCCCGAATGGCTGTCCTGCGCGCAGCGCCGGCAGCTGATCGCGCCCGGCAGCGTCCAGGGTGTGATAGAGGCGCAGAAGGTCGGGATCGACACAGACACCTTCCAGATGAACGGCGTAACCCCAGGCCACGTTGTCTTCCACTGTGTATTTTAGGGTCAGCCGGTTTTCGGTGGCGTAGAGCACCAGCGTTTCGTGGCCGCCGCCAATATCGTAGCCGGAATCGGGGATCGATAACGGTTCGCCAGGAGAAGTAGCCATGCCCAAAAGCGTGACATCCCAGGCGGTAATCGGCCCGCCGCGACACATGCATTGCCAGCTCCACTGGTTCACGCGATAGGCGCTGGTGAAACGGGGCAGCCGCTTTGGCGAGAACATGCCGTCGATTTGCGGCGCAAGATCGTCCGTGTCGCCGCCGTAGTGCACCAACGATAGCGCCGCCGATGTGCGCGACCAGCCACGGATTGTCAGGTTGATGTCGGGATGTTCTGCCGCCGGCCTGTCGGTCTTCACCGTGGGGCTCACGCGGCCATAAGTGTTAGCCGGCGTGTTGCAGCCTCGCGCGGGGTTCGTGGCCAGGGGCAAATAGATGGTGTAATCGGAGCTTTGGGCGTGTGTGGCGGGTAGTTGTTGAGTGATGAAGGTCAATGTGCTAAGAAGGGCCACCAACAGCAGGGACCAGGTAGTGACTTTTCTATGAGAAAGCTGCAACTGTCTGTCCTTTTGTTATTCCATTACGCTGGCGGGAGTGGATGGGAGTCGAACCCACCGCCGCTCGCTCGGCGCGACCGGCCACTGATTTTGAAGATTTAATTAGGAGTAGGGTTGGGGTACTTCACCCATCTTCCCCCAGCGCCTACTTCAGTAGCCGATTTTAGGAGGAGATATGAAACTGTCTACTGCTATTCAGGGGTTTCTTCTTTTTAAGCAGGGTGAAGGGTTAAGCAGGAACACGATTAATACCTATCGACTTCACTTGCATTATCTGGAAGTCTACTGTAACGATATGGAAGTATCCGAAGTCACTTCCACTGATATCTTACGGTTTTTGAATTACATGCGAACCGATCACGAACCTAAACGCTGGAACGGCAATAAGAAGCCCTTGTCAGCCCAAACGATTCGAAATATCTGGGTTGCACTGCGTAGCTTCTTCACTTGGGCCAGCCATGCGCTGCAGATCGCCGATGTAATGCAGCAAGTGCCGGTGCCGAAGGCGACGAACGCCGAACGCGTACCGTTTAAGGCGGAGGAGGTTAAACGGCTTCTGAAGGTCGTGGCGCCTAAGCGGGCGCAGAGAAAACGATACACGAATCATTATATTCAGATGCTCCGCGACCAGGCGATCGTATTAGTGTTGCTGGACACTGGGCTTAGAGCTAATGAACTATGTCAGCTTGATGTAGGTGATGTAAGTCTAACGACTGGTAAGATCAGCGTTCGAGGGAAAGGCGGTAAGCATCGCTACGTTTATTTGGCCGATTTATCTAAACGTGCCTTATGGCAGTACTTAGCAGAACGCGAGACGAAAGCAGATGAACCCTTGTTGTTGACAATAAACAGCAGGCGATTAAGTAGGTATTGGCTGCGTAAGTTGCTCTCGCAAATCGGAGAGAAAGCCGGAGTTGATAACGTTTATCCTCATCGCTTTAGATACACCTTCGCCATTCAATATCTTCGCAATGGCGGCGACATCTTTACTCTTCAGATGCTGTTAGGACATAGCTCGTTAAAGATGGTGCGCTACTATGCTAAGTTAGCCGACGTGGACGCCAGCAGTACACATAGCTTCGCTTCTCCAGTAGATAGGTGGTTCAAATGACTTGCCTGTTGTAGCACTACAACGTATACTCCTCACGTGCTCCCCGCCCTTGGGTGACGTGACCGGCAAACTCCCCGCCACCCACGTCACCCTTTTTGTTTGGAGACTAATGCAACAGGCGCAGAAAGAGGAAAAAGAAGACCCTATTAGTTGGATGTACGAATCCTACTTAGACGGGCTGTGGGAAGAACGTCGGGCGCTTATCATGAGGCTGCGACAAATTGAAAAGGTGTTGGTACAATCCGGACGATTAGCAGAAGAGTCGCTTCCTCGGCGGCAGCGTTGAAAAAAAGGAGAAGGGCATGGCGCAGACGTTCAAACGCACGTTCTTAAAATTGGTTGTTCATGACAACCGTATCGAAGTAGTGGAGGGGATGTTACCGTTTCGCAAGAAGCAGACCATCCCCTTTCGCAACATTGCCGATGTGGAAGTAGCCAAGTTCACCAAGCGACTGGTGATTAAGACCAACGATGGCAAGGAGCACCAGTTTGCTTTCGGCGGCACAGGAGCCAAGGCCAAGAAGGCGCATGATGCGATAGTGCAGCACCTGTAACATATGCGGGCTCTTGCAACAATAGCCCCACTTATGTTATAGTCCCCCTAACTGAATAGCCCATCCGCTCCAGGAATACCTTGCGCGAGATTTGTACCCACCGGGTACGAGTCTCGCGCTTTTTGTTTTGGACCACCCTATGCCACGAGCTGCACGAGTCTGCCCAATACAAGGATGTATCGAGTTAGTCACAGGTAATGCACGCTACTGCGAGGAACACGAGCGTGCGCGGCAGCGAAAGGTTTATTCAGAAAGAAAACACGAACGGGTGGACTACGGCCCCGACTGGCCTGCTATTCGAGAGGAGTTCCTGGAACATAACCCCCAATGTAGCTCCCCGGGCTGCCCACGGCGCGCGACGGAGGTTGACCACATCGTGCCTTACCGCGTTAGCAGGAGCCATGATTGGAGCAACCTGCAGGGCTTCTGCAAGCCGCATCACTCGCAGAAGACGGCGAGAGAGGACGGAGGATTTGGCAATGCCCGCCGGTAGGGTAGGGGCGTCGAAATCGCTCTGCGCGAAAAAAAATCCTTACGCGCGGGTAATCGGATTTTTTTGGGTACAGGATTGGTGGCTGTTTTTGGGGGGATTTTAGAGGTGCCGGGGCCGATGCCTAAGCGGCCGGAATTGCGGCAGAGGCGGAATAAGGCGGTGACGCGGGCGGTGTTGCCGGCGGGGGGTGGGGCGCTGGAGAAGCCGAGGTTGCCGGCGTGCCCGAATGAGGGGCCGTGGCACGCGATGGCGAAGCGGTGGTGGGCGGAGGTTTGGGATTCGCCGATGGCGTTTGAGTTTTTGGGAGGGGATGTGCCGGCGTTGTTTCGGCTGGCGGCGTTGGTGGATCGGTTCTGGAAGACGGGGGCGCTGGCGGTAGCCAGCGAAATTAGATTGTTGGAGCGGGAATTTGGGTTGACGCCGCTTTCGCGGCGGCGGTTGGAGTGGCAGGTAGCGGCGGCGGAGGATGCGAAGGATAAGCATGAACGGCGGCGGGTACGGCTGGTGCGCGCTGTGCACGCGCGCCGACGTTCACGCCGTATGCTGGGCCACGTGGCGCAATCCGGACAGCGGTGAGACTGTCGAGGTGACGGTGTGCGGCTTCCACACGGCACACAGGGACATAGTACCCGGCTCTTGCCGTAAGGAGCGGAATATTTCAGAATGGAACGCATGAGCGAAAACGAACGAACAGGATGGGTAGACCGTATCGTCGGGTTGGATAGGCAGCCGGCAGACCAGTTCGTTGCCAATCCGCGCAATGCTAGGATGCACCCGCAACGGCAGAGGGACGCCGTGCGGGGTAGCTTGAATGACCTGGGCTGGGTAGACGTGCCGATAGTCAACCGACAGACCGGCTATCTACTAGACGGCCATGAGCGCATCTGGCAGGCATTGCAAAACGATAATGCGACGGTGCCGTATCTGATAGTTGACCTGCCAGAGGAACTCGAGGCGCAGTTCCTGGCGACGTTCGACTATATCACGCAGATGGCGCAATACGACCGCGACACGCTTGACGAGCTGCTGCGCGACATCCAGACGGGCGAGGAGGGATTGCAGGCGATGCTTGACGAGCTGGCAATCAGGCAGGGTGTTGTGCCGCCGCCCGACCCTTGGGAGCATTGGGAGGGGATGCCGGAGTTTGAGAATGAGCCGAAGGCTGCGCGCACTCTTTATATTCATTTCGCTACAGCAGAAGATGTCGAGGCTTTTATAGGATTAACCGGCTTTGAGATTACGGAAAAAACCAAATCTGTTTGGTATCCAGAGCGCCAGGCCAATTTGCATATGGACAAAAGCCTTAGATATGAAGCCGATGAATCCTAAATACCCCATCTATATTATCTCTAAAGGTCATTGGGAATCACGCCTAACCAGCAAGGCGCTTGAGAGAATGTCTGTGCCTTATCATATCGTGATTGAGCCGCAGGAATATGAGCAATATGCGACTGTTATCAATCCCGATAAGATTTTGATTTTGCCATTCAGCAATCTTGGACAGGGTAGTATCCCGGCGCGTAATTGGGTGTGGGATCACGCCATCGAATCAGGGGCAGAACGCCACTGGATTATCGATGATAATATCAGGGCTTTTATGCGTTTCAATAAAGGGCGGAGAATAGACCTTGGGGATGGGACCGGATTTAGGGCAATAGAGGATTTTGCCGATAGATATGAGAACGTCGCCCTTGCCGGGATGCACTATAAAATGTTTGGTGTCACATCATTAACTAGCGCCATATCGAAGCCGCTTCTATTTAATACACGAGTATATTCGTGCATCCTGATTCAGAATGATATCCCCTTCCGATGGCGCGGGCGTTACAATGAGGACACAGATTTATCGCTCAGGGTATTAAAGGCGGGCTTGTGCACAGCTCTTTTCTATGCCTTCCTCGCAGATAAGATAGCCACGATGAGGATGAAGGGCGGGAATACCGATGAGCTTTATAAACAAGATGAGCAATTCGATGGGCGCTTGGAAATGGCCCGCAGCTTACAGCGCCAGCACCCCGATGTTGTTGATATTGTCTATAAGTGGGGGCGTTGGCAGCATCAAGTAGACTATCGCCCGTTCAAGAGCAACCAACTCATTAAGCGCGATGATGTAGAGATACCGCAGGGCGTTAATAACTACGGGATGAAACTGGTTGAGGTAGAAAGCACTTGATATTTTTGACGGTAGTCGGGGGGTGGTCCTAGTGGCAACCGAACGATACACGGCGGGCGACATGATAGCCGCGCTCAAGGCGACGAAGGGCAGCGTATACCTCGCCGCCGAGCGCCTGGGGTGCAGCCATCAGACCGTGTACAACTACATCGACCGTTACGCGACGGTGAAGGACGCCTATGAGTTCGAGAGCGGGCGCACGCTAGACGTTGCAGAGCTGGCGCTATACAAGGCGATACAGGACGGCGAATCATGGGCGGTGAAGTTCATCCTGTCAACGAAGGGCAAGAATCGCGGCTACACCGAACGCACCGAGCTAACCGGCGCGGAGGGGGGGCCGGTGCCGATTCAGTACGTGCGGGAAGTGAGGCAGGACGATGGCGATTAGCGCGGTTGTCGCTGAGCGCGCATCGCCCTATCGCGTTACCGGTGATGGCGGACTAGAGCTTCACCTTCATCGCCACCAGTGGCGCGCCTGGGATAGCACGAAGCGATTTATCCTCGTGCTTGCCGGCACACAGGCCGGCAAGACTTCCTACGGCCCATTGTGGCTCTGGCGGGAAATCAGACGCTGCGGCCCTGGCGATTACCTCGTCGTTACGCCAACGTTTCCCCTTCTGGAGAAGAAAGCATTGCCAGAGTTCAAGCGCCTATTCGAGCAGGTACTGCAACTGGGGCGCTATGTTGCCGGCGCGGTGAAAACGTTCACCTTCTCCCCGGCCGGCGAGATTCGCACGTTTGGGGCAGAGCAGGAGACGCCAACGCAGGTATTCTTCGGGCACGCTCAGGACCCGGACAGCCTGGAAAGCGCGACGGCAAAAGCAGCATGGCTAGACGAGTGCGGGCAAAAGAAGTTCAAGCTCGATTCATGGCAGGCTATCCTGCGCCGTTTGTCCATCCACATGGGGCGCGTGCTGATGACGACGACGCCGTATAACCTGGGATGGCTGAAGCAGAAGGTATGGGACCCTTGGCATGCGGCCGGCGGGAAGCATCCTGAGATAGACGTGATTCGCTTCCGCAGTATCGACAACCCGGCATTTCCGAAGGCCGAATATGAGCGCGCGCGCCGGGACATGCAGCGGTGGAAGTTCGACATGTTCTACAACGCGCTATTCACCCGGCCGGCGGGCATGATTTACGACTGTTTTGACGAGGATATTCACGTCGTTCCGCGCTTTGCCATCCCGGACAGGTGGCCCCGTTACCTGGGCCTCGACTTCGGCGGTGTGAATACGGCTGGTGTTTTTATCGCCGAGGAGCCAGGCACAAGCAACCTGTACATGTACCGGCAGTACAAGGCGGGCGGCCGGACGGCAAAACAACATACAGGCTACTTGCTGGAGGGGGAGCTGATGCGGCCGCAGGCGGTTGGCGGCGCAAAGTCTGAAGGCCAGTGGCGCGACGAGTTCCGCGCCGCGGGCCTGCCCATTCACGAGCCGTCGATTAGCGATGTGGAAGTAGGCATTAACCGCGTCTATGGCGTTCTGGCGCGAAAGGAACTGCGCATTTTCAGCGACCTGGACATGGTTCTGGACGAAATCGCCAGCTATTCGCGCAAGCTGGACGATATGAGCGAGCCGACTGAGGAAATTGAAAACAAGAACGAATACCACTTGCTCGATGCCACACGATACATCATCGGCAGATTGCGGCGGGACCGGGTAGTACGCCAAGCGCCGCCCTCATCCCAAACCGTCATCACATTCTAGGAGATAGACAAATGGCAACATACGACGAATGGACCATACAGCAGGCGAAGGAGCGCATTGCAGAGCCGACGCGGGGGCACCAGCAGAACGAGGCGTATCTTGCGGGCGACCACTGGCAGGGCGGCGCGGGCTGGATTGGCCCCATGCTGGAGGGGAATGAGCCGGGCTATGCCCAGGCCAACGCCAAGGTAGAGCGCAGCTTCGTCGCGCGCAACGTCATCGGCGAGGTGGTGGACAACCACATCGCCGGCGTGCTGGGCCGGCCGCCGCATTTCACCGTCACCCTGCGCCGCGCGCTTGAGGAAGGCGACGAGCCGACGCAGGACGAGCAGGCGCTCATCGATGAGGCCGGCGCGCTCCTTCGCGAATGGTGGGACAGCGGGCGCGCCGTGACGCGGCGCTATGCCGACAATACGCAACTGCGCCTATGCTCCGTGCATGAGCTGCTCCAGGAGGCCGGCAAGTCGCTGCTGGCCACGTCGCGCGCGCTGCTGCGCGTCGTCATCGACCCCGACTACATCGAACGGAGCGATGACGGCGCGAGCGCCATCCCCGTGTTTGGCAGCATCGCCGACGCGTTTAACGCGCTCTACGTCTCGCACCCCGCGCCATCGCAGGCGACGGTGACGCTCGACCGCGGCCTGAACGCGGCGGGCATCTATGCCTACCGTGACGAGGCCGAAGACGGCAGCGACGGGCCGGAAGTCGTGGAGCTGTGCTACCTTGACGACGCGGGGGATACCGTCATACGGCTCCTGAGCGGCGATGCCTCGCAGCAAACATCACCGCTGCAACTGGGCGGGCGGCTCACCATGTACGAGATGGAGCGGCCGCTGTTCCTGACTGAGCCGCTGCGCCTGCTGCAAAAGGCCGTCAACCTGACGGTGACGCTGGCATCGCGCAACCTCGTTTCGGGCGGCTTCCTGGAGCGCCTATTCCTCAACACGTCCAAGCCGGGCCAATGGGACTGGGATGCGCAGCAGGGGCGCTTCATTCACACGCCGGCGGACATTATCCGCCTGGGCGAGGGTACCACCAACTTCCTCTACGGCCTGCCGATGTACGACGAGCGCGGCGCGATAACGGGATACACCAACCCCTCAGTCATGTTCCGCGACCCGGTGGACAGCGATACTTTCATCGCCATGGAGCGCGCCTTCTACCGCGCCATGTTGGAGGAAGGGAAGCAAACTCACACGCTCATCAGCGGCGATGCGACGGCCAGCGGCGAGAGCCGCATCCAGGCTAAGGACACGTTTCGCAACTCGCTGCTGCAAACCAAGCCTCAGTTTGACGCGGCCATTCGCTGGCTGCTAGAGACGCTGCTGGCGCTGGCCTCGGACCTCGCAGGACAGCCAGGCTATTTCGCCGAATTGCGCATCAATGCCGATACGCAGGTGAGCCTGGGCATCGCGTCGGGCGATGAGGTGCGCAGCGTCATCGAGGCGTACAACGCGGGCCTACTCTCCCGGCCGGCGGCCATGCGCCGCATCGGCGTGGACGACGTGAACGCGATGGCCGAAGCGGTGGACAGCGACGCCATGAGCCTGCTGATGTGGCTGGAGAAGAAGGCGGCGGTGTACCAGATGCTGGCCGCGGCCGGCGCGCTCAATGAGGGGGCCATCCTCGACATGCTCGGCGTGTCGAAGGATACGGTGGCCGCGCTGACGAACAGCCCGCTGGCGGCTGGCAGGGTGGCACAGCAGTGGGTATCTGCCGGGGCGACGCTAGAGGGCGCGGCGCGCGCGGCCGGCGTCAACGGCGAAACGCTAGAGGCGATACTACGCGGCGATATGGTGGACGAGGTGGAGCAATGACGCGACCGCAGCGACGCGCTGACCCGTTGACAGATGAGCAGCTAGACGCGCTGGCCCAGGTTGCGGCGCAGGACATTGAGGCGGCGCGGCAATGGTGGCAAGAGCACGCGCCGCCGGGATATGAGAGCATGTTGGATGCGATGATAGAGAGGGCTGGACTTGACGAACCCGATGCCTGACGCCGGCTGGCGCTTCGACCCGCGCCTGGGCGCAAACGGCCGCTACCGTGCGCCGAACGGCCGCATCATGTCCGATGCCCAGGCGCGCCGCGTGTTGGACCGCACGCTGGCCAGTGCGTCTGACCCCGTGAAGGCGCTCAGTCAGCAGCTGCGCGAGGGCAACATCCGGCTAGAGGATTGGCGCTTGCAGATGCAGCAGCAGATTAAATCGGCGCACCTGTCGTCTCTGGCAGCGCAGAAGGGTGGCTGGAATAACCTAACGCAGGCAGATTTTGGCCATGCCGGAGCTATCATCAAACGCGAATACCAGTATCTAGAGGGATTCGTTGCCGACGTGCAGTCGGGCAAGCAGCGTCTAGACGGCACATTACAGCGCCGCGCGCAGATGTACATCGACAAAGCGCGCACGACGTATCATGAGTTCGGCCAGCAGGTTGCTGCTGATAAGGGATTGACGCACGAGCGCAGCAAGCTGAATCCCGCTGACCATTGCGGCGGGTGTATATCAGAGGCGGCGAAAGACTGGCAGGTGATTGGCAGCATGATACCAGTCGGCGAGCGGGACTGTCGCACGAACTGTAAATGCAGTGTTGAATATGGGGTTTTGGGCGACGATGGAACAATCACAGCAGTTATTTGAGTTTCCCAACCTCAGGGGAGAGTGATGGAACCGTCACAGCAGCTAACGCAGCAAAACGAGCGCAACGTCTATGACATCCTGCTATCCGTTCGTTCTCAGCAGCTCAGCGCGCTTATCGAGACGGAGCGCGCGCTCAAGGCGCTGAACCCCGCCTTTGTGCGTGTTTTCCTGTCACGAGAAGAGCGGCGCGCGCTGCGCTGCGGACAGGAGGAGAGTGGGGCAAGTTGACATAGACAGGCGTCAATGTTAAACTTTTTGCAACTGAATATTTCTAGCTCAAGCCAGCAATGGAAGGGGCGTACTGCTTAAGAAGCGGTGCGCCCCTTTTTTGTTTTCCAGGCCAGGGGCCACACCACGGCGTCAGGGACGCAGGGAGAAACAAGAAATGCGCTTCATGAATCGAGGATGGTATTTTGACGCAGACAAAGGCAAGGGCGGTGCTGGCACGAATGACGCGCCAGAACCGGACACACCCGCAGCCGACGATAACCCGACATCGCCCGGCGGCCGCCTACACCCCGAACGGCTCAAAGCCGAGCATGGCAGCGCCGAGGCGGCGCTTTCCGTGCTGGCGATGAAGCTAAACACGGTGGAAGCGGACAACGCTCGCTATCGCCAGCAAATCAGGGATTTGCAGGCACAGGTGCCGGCGGAAGGCGCGGTGGTGCTCAGCGGTGACGATGCCACGAGGTGGCAGGCGTATCAGGAGCTGGGCGCGCCGGACGAGATTCGCCAGCAGCGCGAGCAGTACCAGACGTTGCAGCGGCGTCAGCTTCTAGGAGAGGCGGCGCAGGCGGCGGGGTACAAGGCGAGCGTGCTGGAGACGCTGGCGGGCAGCTTGTCGCTTGAGCTGCGTGAAGAGCAGCACGAGGGGCAGGCCGTAAGGCGGCCGTTCGTCGTTCCTGAGGAAGGCGACGCTGTGGCTCTGACTGAGTACGCGGCTCAGCACTGGGCCGACTTCATGCCCTCGCTCGTCGCGCAAAACGGAGGCCAGGGGCCTCACGCCGGGCAGCGCCCGTTTGTGCCGCAGACGCCGGCCGGGCCTCAGATGAAGCCCGCTAACGTCGCGCAGCAGGTGATTCAGAGGCGATACGCAAACAAAAAGCAAAATGGAGATTGACAATGGCAAAAATTACATTTGGTGAAGAGTCGCTTACCCCGCCCGCGTGGGCTGGCGACTACTTCAACCGCGAACACCTTGTACCAGGCGGGGCGAAAGTAGACGCTTCCGCCTTCAACGCGCCGGACGCCGTGGTCGTCACGGTGGGCGCGGCTGGCGCAGCAGTAGACGCGACGTCGGTTCCCGTCGCTGCACTGTCCGGCCCCATCCCGGCCGGCACAACGCTGGACTTCGGCGGTGACAAATTCGCCACGCTGACGGCTGCGGCCGCGGCAGGCGCTGAGACGCTTACCGTGCGTGCGCTGGTGACGGCGCTGGTGGAAGACGACACGGCGACCTATGCCGGCGCCGGCGCGCTGAAGAATATCCCCAGCGGCACGCCCATTGGCCGCACCTTTGCGGAGCGCGCCAATGGCGACGCCTTCGGGCCGGCCGACGATAGCGATGACGAGATTTACCTCGTGGCGTTCGACGTGACTGACGCCGACAACAACGCCGACGTGGAGCTGTACCGACACGGCAGCATCGTGAAGGAGAACTACCTACCTGGATTCGCGAGCATGGACAGCGATTTGCTGGCAGAGATTCGCGCGCTGTACCAGACGACTAGGGGGACAAACTAATGCCTGACTTACTCTCAACACTTGCTCAAATGCGCGCTGATGGCGTCTTCGCCACGCTGGCGCGCAACCCCCGCGCGCAGTTCGGCACGCCATCGCGCCGCTATCTCGGCGCGGAGCTGCTGCCTGAGCGCATGGTCGAGGAGAACGCCTACCGCGAGGAAGATGTTCGCTACCGCACGGTCATCGCCAACGACGGCACGCGCTACAGCCCCGCGCAGAAGAAAGACGGCGATATCGTTGGCTCCATGCTCGTTGAGCTGGGCAACAGCGACATCGCCCGCGAGTTCACTTCGCGCCAATACGACGCGCTCCTGCGCATGTTGCAGCGCAACGCCTCGATGGAGGCCATGGTAGAGATTACCAACTGGCTGGACACGACTGTCAACCTGGCGCTCGTGGAGCTGTTGGAAAAGCAGCGCTGGGAAGCCATCGTCGAGGCCGAAGTCACGCGCCAGGGCGATAACGAATACGAAGAAGTGGTGGCCTACCCCAACCCGGCTAACCATCGCGCAGCGCAGTCTGCGGCATGGTCCACCGATACCACCGACATCTTCGAGGACATCTTCGCCATGGCCGACCTGCTGGCGGGCAAGGGCTACACCGTCAGCCGCATGATTACCAGCCGTGCAGTGCTGTCCATCATGGCCGGCAACAACACGGTAAAAACGCGCACGGGCGTCTCGGTAGTCAACGCCAGCGGGCAGATTACCGCCGCTGCCGGCCGCGCAACCCTGGACGCCATCAACGGCATCCTGGGCAGCGACGGCCTGCCGCCTATCGAAACCTACGACTTGCAGTATCGCACGCAGTCGGGCACCGGTTACTTCCTGCCGCGTGATGTGTTCGTCCTGGTGGCGACCACGGGCCGCGATGAGGACGTGGACCTGGGCGATGAAGTCCAGTTCCTGGGCAACACCATCGGCTATACGGCTATTGGACGCGCCGCAGGACAGGCGACGCCCGGCCGCGTCATCCGCGCCGAGGCGCACGAGGACAAACCGCCGCGCATCGAGGCCGAGGGCTGGCAAACGGCCCTCCCCGTGATTACGGAGCCTGAGGCGATAGCGGTAATTTCGGACATCACCTAAGCCGCGGCAACGGAGGATGCACATGCCAAACCTACGGAACGCAACCGCGTGGCTTTGGAAAGGGCAACTCATACCGATGGGGCAGGAGCCGGACGAGCTGAAGGAGCACCTTCGTGCGGCCGGCCTCCTGCCTGACAAGGAGGACGATATGGCAACCAAACAGTACCGGCATGCGGGCAAGGTGTACACGGCCGAAACGCTGCACGAAGCGCCTGAGGAGTTCATCCATGAGCTGCGCCGGCGCGGCGTGCGCACGCCAGAAACTGAGGCGCTGCCGAAGGCCGTCCTTGCCGACGTGGAAGGCATTGGCGCAGAGATGGAAGCCGCGCTGAGGAAGGCTGGCTACAAGAGCGTCAAGGCGCTGGCCGGGGCGCAGGCCGCCGACCTGGTGGCCAACGTCGCTGGCGTCGGGGCCAAAACCGCGCCGAAGCTCATCGCCGCGGCTCAGGCGCTGCACAGTTTTGAGGCTGGCGAGCCGGCCGGCGCGTCGGCTAGCGCAGATGCGTCGGTTAGCGTCGGCGCGGAGCCGGCGTCATCCATCGGCCCAGCGCCGGGAGATGCTAGCTAATGCCGACGCCCACGTCGTATGACGAGCAGGCGCTTGCCGACTTCATGCACGACGTGCTGGGCGCGGATGAAGTCGCGCGCGACCTGAACTGGTCGGTGCCCGAAGGCGACTATGACGAGGCCGTCACGGAGACGATGCTGGCGCTCGGCGTGGAAAGCCTGGGCGATGTGAGCGGCCTGGAGAACATCCGCCGTCTGCGCGCCATCGCGCGCCGCGAGGTGTGGCGCACCGTGATGCAGCGCACGGCGCACAAAACGGACACGAACACCGAAGGCGGAAACGAGGCGCACTCGCAGCTACACACGCACGCGCGGCGCATGTTCGAGATGGCCGCCGTCCTCGTGGGTGACGCCTATACCGACGCCGTGCGCCCGCTGCCCCCACCGGCCGGCGGCGCGCTCCGCAATGTGTACCTGCCCTGGGGGTCGTCGTGACAGTTGAAGTCATCGGCGAGGCCGGCGTCAATGCCGTGCTCACGCGCATCAGCAACCTCGCGCCGCAGCTAGAGGGCGAGATGGACAACGTGCGCCGCTATGCCGAGGACTGGGTGCGCCTGGAGACGCCGGTAGACACTGGCCGCCTGGCGGGCAACCTGGACAGCGCCATCGAGAGCGAGCCGGACCGCATCTATGTCGAGGTGTTCTTTGACGCCACCTACGGGCCATACGGCCATCGCTACGACCAGTACGTCAAGGGCGAGGGCACGCAGGCATGGATGCATCGCGGCCGCGTGACGACGATTGCCGACGACCTGGAGGCCATCGCGCCTGCCGTGATAGGCATGATTGACGCGGCTGTCGAGCGCGTGGTGGAGAGCGCGGCGTGAGCGATATCGAGGCGTTCATCGCGGGCCTGGAGGCGCTGGCCATTGACGGCGTGACGATGTTGGACGACGAGCCTTCTGCTGCGCCGGGGGACAGGTTTCTACCCGTCGCCTGGGTGGCCCTGCCGACCATCATCGGACAGGCCCCTACGACGATGATGAACTCCGCCATCCGGCCGCGCCGCTATCGGGCGCTGATATTGTCTGCCGTGGCCTATGCGCGGCAGGACGAGCAAAAGCAGCGTTACGCGGCGCTGATGGCGACGGGCCAGGCCATCGCCTCGGCGCTAGACGCAGCGCAAATTGGATACCGACTGGAATATGAGATAGCCATCGACCGCAAGGTCAGCGCGGGCGGCGAAACGTTTTACGGCGTTGCCGCCGTCGTGACCGGAACGCGGTAGACAGGAGAATTGAGATGCCATTACTGACTCAAACAAATGTACCAAGCGTTATCGACGCCGATATCGAAGTGGATGTCAGCGGGGATAACGACTTCAGCGTTTCCAGTGACATCAAAGGTGATATGACGGCGCTGGATACCACGGGCGGCGATTACCCCATCGAGCAGATTGCGACGTGGGCCGGCCCGCTCGCCTCGCTGGGCTTGCAGAACCTGAGCACATGGACGCTGACGTGCGTCTATAGCGACGGCGAGACGAATGACGGCTGGGAGACGCTCAAAGAAGCGCAGGGCCAGGACGCCGCCGTGCGCTATGCGCCGAAGGGTGACACGGCGGGGAACCGCATGCATACGCTCGTCGGCCGCATCGCGCAGGTGTCGGACCCCACGCCGGCGGGCAACCAGTCTAGCTGGCAGTACACGGCCGTGTTCATCGGCTCGTCGAGTTACGCGACCATCTCGGCCTAAGAGGCGCGCATGGCAAAGAGCAAGGCAGAAGAGCAGCAGCCTGAGAAGCAGACGCTGGTAGACGCGCAGGGGGTGGCAGTATCGCCGCTCCCTGACTATCCAGGCGAGATTCGCTTCCCGGTGCCGTTCACCGGGTACCTGTATCGCGCGGTGACTGAGGCGATAGCGAAACAGGAAGGCGACTGGGCTGGCGACTTCTTCCAGCTCATGCCCTACTGGCGCGTGGTGGTAGCAATTGCCGATGTGCAGCTAGAGGGCGTTGACGCCGGCGCGCCGTTTGACGAGCAGCCGGCGTCGGTGCTGCGCTGGTCGCGCGACTGTGCCATTGAATACGTCGACCGTTTTTTAGCGTACACGCGCTAGCCGTCCAGGCATGGCACAGCGCGCAGGATAGCAACACGCCGCCGCCCTGGCCCCTCGCGCTCTTTGAGGATTGCCGCCTCTTTAACGCCTTGCCCTACAGCGGCGCGCTCCTGGACCAGGACGAGCGGCTAATGAGCTTGATGAAAACGTGTCACAACGCGGCGGCTTTGGGCAGGACGTTTGACATCAAGGAGCCGTCGCACCGGGATTTCTATCGATGGCTATTTCCGAAGGACTAGTCCGGTAAGGATGAGGAGCACGGTGATGACGCCGCAGAAGAAAGGGTCAACGAAAAAAGCCACGGGGATAGAGAGCAGGCCCGCCGCCAGCGATAGGCTGCCCATCTGGAATTTGATACTAGAAGTATCCAGGCGCTTGCGGCATTGCGGGCAGACTTTGGCCCTGCTGTCGATTGTCGAGAAGCAATGCGGGCACGTTTTGGTAAATGACATGGAACCCTCCTTGATTGGCGGCATTATAACACAGGATTGGCGCGCTAATGGTCGATAGCCAATTGCGGATTCTGATTGACGCGCTCTGGCGCGGGCGTGGGGCAACGGCTCAGGCGGCTGCTGACGTGCAGGGCCTGGGGCAAGCGTCGACGTCGGCGTCGGGGCAGATGGTCACGGCCGCGCAGCGCAGCGACTTGTTGCGCGCCAAGGCGCAGGAGCTAGGCGACGCCGTAGCCAACGGCACAATGAGTATGCGCGATGCCGAGAACGAGATGCGCGCATACGGCCGCAGCCTGGGCGTGGTTGCCGATAGCGCTGACGCTGCGAATGTGGCTGTCACGGCTAGCAGCCGCTCATTTGAGGACATGCTGAGAACGGCGCGCAACCTGTCCGCCGGCGTCGTCGCAGCA
Organism: uncultured Ardenticatenaceae bacterium; assembly: GCA_964384155.1. Lineage (GTDB taxonomy): Bacteria > Chloroflexota > Anaerolineae > Promineifilales > Promineifilaceae > JAAYYY01. The sequence goes on along the minus strand of CAYLJW010000054.1, from coordinate 1,120 downwards.
GGCGCGGTGTTCAAGAAGGCGTTCGACTTGTCTGAGCAGGGCGCGAACATCGCACAGCTCAGGTCGTCGTTCGACCTGCTAAATGAAACGGTTCTGCAAACGCCAGCGCTCCTGGAAGACATGCAGGCGGCGGCGCGGGGCACGCTGACTGATGCGCAGATAATGCAAGGCGTGCTGAAGCTGGCGGCGGGCGCGAGCAACGAGCTGGCCAGGGAGCTGGCCGGCGCGTCGCCACAGCTACTGGAGATAGCCAAAGCGGCGCAGAAGCTGAACCCGCAGCTTGGCGACACGGCGTTCCTGTACGACAGCATCACGACGGGTATCAAGCGCGCCTCGCCGCTCATCCTGGACAACCTGGGCATTATCGTCAAAGTCGGCGAGGCCAACGAGAAGTACGCCGAGTCGCTGGGCAAGACGGTAACACAGCTAACGGCGGAAGAGAAACAAATTGCGCTGCTGAACGGCGTTCTGGAAGCGGGCGGGCAAATCATCGAGCAGGTGGGCGGCAACGTCGATAGCACGGCCGACGCCTGGATACGGCTGCGCGTGCAGATACAGGAGGCAACCGATGCGGGCAAGGAGTGGCTCGCGCTGCGACTACTGCCCGTCGTTTCTTCCGCGTCGGGCGTGTATGGCGACGAGTTTGCCCGGATTGCAGAGCAGCAGCGCGAAGCGGCCGAGTCGCTACAGGACTGGATTAACATCATTAACCAGTTCCAGCTAGGCAACTTCGAGGTGCTGGGGCGGGTGCTGACTGGTACCCTGCACGAGACAAACGACGCCATTACCAAGGCGGCCGCTGGCCTCGCACAGAATACCAGCAGCTTCTACGCCTACCAGGCCATCCTGGGGACGGTAGGCGGGCAGGCCGGATTCGTCATCGAAACGCAGGGGCTGATGACTGAGGAGTTCTACAACACGGCGCGCGCGGCGCAAGATGCGAAAGCTGCGCTTGAAGGCATGTCTGACGTCATCGCGCAGACTGTGGGCGCAGACCGGGTGCTGCTACAGGATTACGCGGGCGCGGTGGAAGAAGTCACTGCGACAATCAGAGATAACCATAGGGAGATTGACCGCTCTATAGCAGCAGTGGGTGAATTGCGCGAGCGTATAGGCGACC
>CAYLJW010000053.1:0-23380 GCA_964384155.1 uncultured Ardenticatenaceae bacterium | reverse complement strand
CGCTGTTAACGTACATAATGCTTGACTTTTAACACGATATCTACGAGCCTTTGGTACGGGGGCGGCGGCGGTTTTGGGTTCGTCGTGGTGCGATTTATCGCGCGGGGAGCGGCAATAAATTGCCTTACTACGAGCCTTTGGGCGAGCCGCACTTTGAGCCCATTTTGGCCCTTTGACTTGATGCAGATCAATGCGGGGCGATGGGTGGGGGCGTAGAATCACACTAGTAAAGGGCGCACGTTCTGAGGAGCGTGGGCCTGACAAGACAAGCGAAATGTGTGGGCCTGTGGCCTGCAAATGAGGATTTTGACGATGACTTCTATCGGTTTATTTTACGGATCTAGTACGGGCTACACGGAGATCGTGGTGGACCTGCTGAAGGCGGAGTTCGAGATGGCAGCGCCGGGTCTGCTGACGGTGCATAACGTGGCAGACGGGGATTTGACGCGCATGCACGATTATGACTTGCTGATCGTGGGCTGCCCAACGTGGAACGTGGGCCAACTGCAGGACGACTGGGAAGAGCATTATGAGGCGATCGACGAGCTGGACCTGCGCGGCAAAAAGATGGCCATTTTTGGCCTGGGCGACCAGTATCAGTACGCGGATAACTTCTGCGATGCGATCGGCATTTTAGGGCGCAAGTTCGCCGGGCGCGGCGCGCAGCTCGTGGGCTTCACGTCGGCCGCGGAGTACGAGCACAGCTATTCACTGGGCGTGGAAGGCGATCAGTTCATGGGCCTGGCCCTGGACGAGGACAACGAAAGCGAAAAATCGCCGGATCGTATTGTGGATTGGGTGTGGCAGTTGGTGGATGAGTTTGATTTGGTGGATGTGTTGGAGGGGGTGGTGTGAGGTGAAAGCGGCGGTTTTGGGTTCGTAGTGGCGCGATAAATCGCGCCGGGGGAGCGGCAATAAATTGCCTTACTACGAGCCTTTGGTGGGGGGGCGGCGGCGGTTTTGGGTTCGTAGTGGCGCGATTTATCGCGCCGGGGGAGCGGCAATAAATTGCCTTACTACGAGCCTTTGGTGGGGGGCGGCGGTGGTTTTGGGTTCGTAGTGGTGCGATTTATCGCGCCGGGGGGAGCGGCAATGAATTGCCTTACTACGAGCCTGTTGCGTGCTTAGGTGGCTAGCTCCTGGCGGACGATGGGCGCGACTTGCGTGCCGAGGAGCTCGATGGCGCGCATGACGTGGGGGTGGGCCATGGTGCCGATGGTGAATTGTAGGAGGAGGCGCTGGTGGCCGAAGAGCTCGTGTTGGTAGAGGATCTTTTCGATGATTTCGTCGGGGTGGCCGATGAAGTTGGCGCCTTCGAGGGTGGTGGAGGCGTCGAAGTGCGGGCGGCTGAGCGGGGCCCAGCCTCGTTCGCGGCCGATGCGGTTCATCATCAGGGCATAGGGCGGATAGGCCAGGTCGCGCGCCTCTTGAGCGTCGTCGGAAATGAAGCCGTGGGAGTTGATGCTCACCTTGAGCTGTGAGCGGTCGTGGCCGCTTTGCTCGACGGCGCGCCAGTAGAGCTCGACGAGCGGCGCAAATTGCGCGGGGCGGCCGCCGATGATGGCGATGGCCAGGGAGAGGCCGAGGCGGCCGGCGCGCACGACGGACTCGGGCGTGCCGCCCACGGCTATCCATATGGGCATCCTGTCTTGCACGGGGCGCGGGTAGACGCCCTGGCCGCTGAGCGGGGCGCGGTGCTTGCCGCTCCAGTGTACGTGCTCCTGGTCGCGGATTTGGAGCAGTAGTTCGAGTTTTTCTTCGAATAGCTCGTCGTAGTCGCGCAAATCGTAGCCGAATAGGGGGAAGGATTCGATGAAGGAGCCGCGGCCGGCCATGATTTCGGCGCGGCCGTTGGAAATGAGGTCGAGGGTGGCAAAGCGCTGGAAGACGCGCACGGGGTCGTCGCTGCTGATGACGTTCACGGCGCTGGAGAGGCGGATGCGACTGGTGCGCGCGGCGGCGGCGGCGAGGATCACGGACGGGGCCGAGGAGATGAAGTCGGGGCGGTGGTGCTCGCCGAGGCCGAAGACGTCGAGGCCTACCTGGTCGGCCAGCTCGATGGTTTCCAGCAGGTCGCGCATGCGCTGCTGCGGCGAGATGCGCTCGCCGGTGCGCGCGTCGGGCGTGAGCTCGGCGAAGGAGTAGAGGCCGATTTCGAAGGGGTCGTTTTGGTTAGCAGGGGAGTTATTATGATCGGCCATTATCATTCAGACCTTTCCAGCCTCGTCAAGCTAGCTGTGCCACGACTTCAAGCTAATGGGGCAACCGAATTCGAAGCAGACGCCGCTCGGCAGTTATGATTGCGGTAGATGAGAGTTCTGGTTCGTGTTCGCTTAGAACGCGACGAGCCACCCCTGCCTGTTCATGAATGGTCAGATTGATTCGTTCATAATCATTCCATTATACAAGATATCAGAAGTTGGTCACCGTAGTGAGCGCGATTGCGCCAGGGGGGCTATAATGGGGGTTATGGCGCGTTTGTCGGAGTGGCTGGTGGCTTTGAGCAGCGGGCGGGTGGCTTTGCTGGCCCTGGTGGTCTTCGTGCTGTTTGGCGCGGTGGCGCTGCCGGCGCAGGCGGCGCGCGCGGCGGCGTATAGCGGCGAGGTGGGCGCGCCGGATACGAGCTTTTTTTATACGGCGCGTGAGCTATATGACTGGGCGGAGGCGTATGGGCCGGAGGGGCGGGCGGCCTATGTGCGGGCGCGCTTTACCTTTGACGCGCTGTTCCCTCTGGTCTACACCTTCTTTCTGGTGACGGCGCTGAGCTGGCTGCTGCCGCGGGCCTTTGGGCCGGGCAGCGGCTGGGTGCGCGGCAATTTGCTGCCGCTGGCGGCGATGGTGTTCGACTTCCTGGAGAATGGCGCGGCGGCGCTGGTGATGGCGCGCTACCCTACCCTTTCGCCGGGTCTGGACGCGCTGGCCGGGCCGCTGACGACGGTGAAGTGGCTGTTGGTGGGGGCCAGCTTCGTGCTGCTGGTCGTGGCTCTTGTGGCTGCGGCCTGGCGGCGCCTGCGGGCCTAGGCCGGGCGGCGGCCGGGGGGCAGATGGCGGCGCGGGATGGATCCAAAAAGCGCCGGCGCGAGGGCGGTGGGCCACCGCCGCCGTTCCGGCGCTCGCCATGATGCGATTGTTGCCCTTAGAGGCCGACTGGCGCTTTCTCTACGAATTTGAGCTCCTGGCCGGTCCACTGCCGCCAGGCGAGGGTCCACAGCGCCGACACGGCGGCGGTGACGTAGCCCTGGGCGATGAACAGTAAGGGCCACAGGAAGCAGCAGAGGGCAATGAGGATGCCCGGCAAGAAGAGGACGATGCCCAGCAACAGGCCAATGCCAAGCTGCAGCAGGAAGAGGAGTAGGGCCTCGCCCAAATTGGCGCTGAGCACCTCCCAACCGCGGCGATAAGAGGCGATGACGCCCAGGTCTTCGAGCATACAGGCGCGCTCGGCAAAGGTGCGCAAGATGGAGAGGACCAAGACCACGGGCAGCAGCACGCAGGCCACGACGGCCAGGGTAATGCCCAGCTCAGGGCCCAGGAAGCGCGAGGGGAAGCCTTCGCCGACCAGGGCGGCCATGCCGCCATAGGCTACCAGGCCAAAGAGCACCACGAGCAGGAGCAGAATGCCGGGGATACCGGGCAGGATGCCGATGCCGATGAGGCGCCCGGCCTTCTGCCAGCCGGCGCGCCAGGCCTGGCCAAAGCTGGACTTGATGCCCGACTCCTCGTCGTTGACGCCGGCGATGAGGCCGCCGCGGGCGACGGCGGAGATGACGAAAAAGGCCAGGCCAATGAGCAGGGCCACGCAGACCACGGCGACGATCATGGCAATTACCAGGGCGGTCATCTCGCCGCTCATCGGGGCAAACGCGCCGGACTGGCCGTTGTCGCCGCCACCGCCGCCGCCACCGCCGCCGCCGCCAGCGCCGCTGCCCAGGGCCGCCAGGATGCCCAGGACGATCAGATACTTCTTCTCCCACACCAGTTTTACTGCGCGATTAATGGTATTTCCGTAATCCATGTTGCACAATCCTTCGCTAAAGGTGACTTTGCTTGCAGTCGTTTCATAAAGCTATACGCGCCTAAAGCGAATAAGTTGCCAAGTGCCGGGATTGGGCCTGGGTGTGGCGCAGAAGGTGAGTGCAACTGGCTTGTTTGGAAGGGGGGAGAAAAAGTGGGCGCGCGGGGACTCGAACCCAGGACCTCACGGATGTGAACCGTGCGCTCTAACCAACTGAGCTACGCGCCCTTATTGAGCGTGATAAGTATAGCAAAATTTGTGGTTTTTGCAATGCGGGCATGGAGCAGGCCAGCGGAGCAAAAGAGCAGTGACCGGCTGTGGAAATGGTCGTGGCGACCTGTGGGATCGTTCGCTTTTATGTAAGGCACTGTGGCAAATGGCCTACGGGTGGAGCCGAATCGTTGCCAGGGTGGGGGTGATGCGTTCAAATAGGCTGCAAAAGGAGTTACGTGCTATGACTATTCGCGTTTGTATCGCTGGAGCTACGGGTTGGGCCGGTTCGGCGCTGGCGCGCGCGGTGCATGCCGCACCGGACCTGGAGCTGGTGGGCGCGGTCTCGCGCAGCCATGCGGGTAAGTCGTTGGGCGATGTGCTGGCCCTGGAGGGGCCGTCGGCGACGATTAGCGGCACGACGGGCGAGGCGCTGCAGAGTAAGCCGGACGTTTTCGTGGAGTATACGAAGCCCAATGTGGCTCTGGACAATGTGCTGAGCGCGCTGCAGGCCGGGGCTCATGTGGTGGTGGGCACATCGGGGCTCACGGATGAAGCGTACGAGCAGGTCGCGGCGGCAGCGGAGCAGCTAAATCGGGCTGTATTGGCCTGTGGTAATTTCGCGCTGACCGTGGCGCTGCTGCAGAAGTTCGCCGAAATGGCGGCGCGGCACATTGCGCAGTTCGAGATTGTGGATTATGCCAGCGCGGCGAAGGTCGACGCGCCCAGCGGCACGGCGCGCGAGCTGGCGCACCGCCTGGGCGCTGTGCGGCAGACGAAGCTGGAGGTACCGTTGGACGAGGTGCAGGGTAGCCGCGACACGCGCGGCGCGCGGCTGAACGGGGTGCAGGTGCACGCCATCCGGCTGCCGGGCTATGTGATCTCGGCAGAAGTGATTTTTGGCATGCCGGACCAGAAGCTGATTTTGCGCCATGAGTCGGGTTCTAGCGCGGAGCCTTATGTGGATGGGGCTTTGTTGGCGATTCGCAAGGTGGGATCGTTGCGCGGATTGCACCGGGGGTTGGATACGGTAATGGATTTTTAAGGCGGGGACGGGCATTGAATTGCCTTATTATGAGCCTTGCCTGCCCGGATACGAGCTTATGAGGGGGGGACGATGTTGAAGTGTACTTCGGCTTCGCTGTCGGGCTGGGCGCGGTCGCCGGTGGTGACGCGGACCACGGCGGCGTCTTCGGCGTTGGGCGGCAGCACGACTTCGGCGCTCCAGTAGCCGTAGAAATCGGCGTCGTCTTCTGCTTCGGCCAGCACCTGGCCGTTTTCCAGCAGCACCTCGATATTCACAGTACGGCCTGGAATGTTGTAGGCCACGCCGGTGACGAGTATGGTCTCTCCGGCCGTCAGGTTGCGCGCGGCACGGGGGTTGGAGATCATCAGGCCGCGCGCGGCGGGATCGTCCTGGTGTAGAATGTCGATAGGCATCATGGCTGCGCGCCAGTCGGCCGTGCCCGGCGTTCCGACCCAGGCGACCACGCAGGCGGGCCCGGCCACATCGCGCGGCAGAATGAGGTAGCCCTGCCAGTAACTGCTGGTGCCGAGCTGGAAGTAAATATCGGCGACTTCTTCGCGGCAGTCGTCCAGCAGCACGGCGACCTGCAAGCGGCCGCCGCCCTGGCGCCACAACTGGCCATCGACGAAGAAGTTGTGGCCGGCAACGCCTACGCTGCCCGGCTCGGGGCGGATAAGCTGCACATAGCTATCGGTGATGTTGCGGTCGGGAATGAGCAGCAGGGGCACGCTGTCGCGCGCCAGCTCACTGCCGCCGGCGTCGACGATGACGGCGTGGGCCGTGGCCCCGCCGCTAATCAGCTGCGGCACAGCGAGCTGCGCCGTCCATTGGTTCAGCTCCACGCTGGCCGCCGCGCCGGCTAGCGTCTGGCCCGCGGCGTCGGTCAGGCCCACCTGAATGGACATGTCGGAAGTGACTTGCGCAAAGCCTGACAGGCTCACTTCGCGGCCCATCACGGTGCTCTGGCCGGCCGTGGGCGCGTCGATGTAGATGACAGGCCCGATGACGGGCGTCGGCGAGGTGGTGGGCGCCAGGGTGGGCACAACGGCGGTTGGCTCGGCGGTAGGCGCGGGGGTGGCGGTGGAAAGGTCGCGCGTGGGCGGCAGCTCGGCGCGGGTGGGCGGCGGCGTGAATGTGCCGGGCACGATGGCCGTGGGGATGGGCGTTGGCAGCTCCACGGCCGGCCTGCAGCCGGGCAGCGAGATGAGTATTCCCGCAATGAGCATGATTTTGCACAATGTTTGCTGGCACATCTGGCGTAACCTCAGTAGTTTCATGGCCGGGATTTTTGGGTCCCGCTGCTATTATAGGCCAGTTTGCATTTTGCGCGTGATTCGTTTTAATCATTGCCGGCACATATTGGATGACTATCACTCCGGTCCACCTTCTGGCGTTTCTGCTGCTTAGCGCCCTGATTACCGCTGTACTCACTGTGGCACGCCCGCACCTGGCGCGAGCCGCCGCCCTTGTGGCCATGGCCCTTTTTGGCTTCGGCTGGCTGCTGGTGCGCGCCGCGCTGCCGCTGAGGGGGGGCATTGGCCCGCCGGGCCAGGCCTGGAGCCAATGGTCGTGGCAGGTGGATAGCCTGAGCTGGTCGGTTAGCCTGGCGATTGTGTTGGTGGCGCTGGCGGCGCTGGCTCTGACGGACGCGGGCGGCGGCGCGACGCAGCAGCGGCGTGGGCAGCCATTGTTGGTGCAGGCGCTGGCCTCCGCGGCGCTCGTTACTTGCTGGCCGGCTAATTTTGCAACGGCTGTGACGGCGTGGGCGGCGCTGAACGGCATCTGGCTGGGCGCGGCCAATCTGCCCGCGCGCCGGGCAGATGCAGCGAGGATGCCTATGGCGGCGCAAGTGGGCCTGGCCTGCAGCGGCATTTTCTTTTTGTGGCTGGCGGGCGCTTCGGCCGGTGGACAGGCGGGCGGCGCGACCGATCCGGAAGGCTGGTCGCAAATGACGCGCTCGCTGGCGCTGGTGGCGGCGACGTTCCAGATGGTGGTCTTTCCTTTGTTCTTGTGGCGGGCCTTTGGCCGTGCGGCAGCGCCGCTGGCGGCCCTGCTGCACGTGGCGCCCAGCGCTGCGGGCGCGATGCTGCTGTTGCGCGTGGAAGCAGCGGTAGACATCGGCCTGGCCTTTGCTTTGCCTTTCACGCTGACGGGGCTGCTGGCCGTAGCCCTGGGGGCCTGGCGCGCGTGGATTGCGGCGGGAGAGGAGGCAGCGCTGCCCGTGGCTTTGATCCAGGCGCAGAGCGGCCTGGTGGTGCTGGCGGCGGTGTGGGCCGGCGCGCAGGCCATTGTGGGTGAGATTACAGTTCTGCTGCTGGCGGGAGGCATTCTGCTGCTGGCCACAGCCAGCCCCATGGCCGCGGCGTCACGGCTGCCAGCGCAGCCCGGCGTGCTGATCGCCGTGGCGGCCCTGGCGGCCCTGCCGCTCACCGCCGGTTTTGCCGGTCGCAGCGCGACCTACAGCGCCTGGCTGCAGCAAGGCCGCTGGCTGCTGATCCTGGTGAGCGCCCTGCTGCAGCTGCCGCTGGTTGCCGCAGCCTTCAACGCCATGCGCTCCGGCAGCGCGCCGGGGGCGCGGGCCGCCGCCGAGGGCCACGGGCCGGCCTTGGCGGGCATCACGCCGCTGTTGGCGCTGGTGCTGCCGGCGCTGGGCCTGTTTAGCCTGCCGGCATGGGGCGAGGCGCCGCTGGCAGCCTGGCTGGCCATTTTGCTGCCGGCGGCTGCGGCTGCGGCGCTGGCATGGCGCCTTGAAGAGAGCGCCGAGCTGCGCCAGACGCTGCGCGAAGCAATGAGCGCGCCGCTGCCCCGGCGCGCTGCCTGGTTAGATGTGCGCAGCCATCTGGCCGCTTTCGCCTCTGCCGCGCGCCATGCGCTCACGCTGCTGGAAGGAGAAGGCGGGTTGCTCTGGCTTCTGGTTTTTGTGGTCATTATTTATCTCGTTCGCTAACGGTTTAACGACGGATCATGTTTCAACTGCCCACGTTTTTTGAATGGATCGAGCGCTTTCAGTTTCTGCGCGGCGAGCCGGCAGCCTACCTGGCGCTGCTGATGGCTTTCATTATCGTCATTGCCTGGGATTGGCGGCTGGCGCTGGCGGCGCTCATCGCCCAATATTTCTTCGCCGGCCTGTTGCTGCTCGACGGGCTGGACCCGCGGCTGGCTATTGTCAAGCTGCTGGTGGGCTGGTTTATCTGCCTGATGCTCTATTTTACGGCGCGCCAGGTGAACTGGGGGCGGCTGCCGGCCGATATTTCGGCGGAAGAGGCCACGCAGTGGCGGCGCGAGCAGCAGGTGCGCTTTGGGCCCAATTTGTCGCCCAGCAACGCGCCGTTTCGCATCTTCCTGGCCCTGTTTGTGGCGCTGGCGGCCATTACCCTGGCGCAGCGGCAGGGAATTCAGTTGCCGGCGGTTACGGCGCCGGTGAACCTGGCGGTGACCGGGCTGTGCGCCCTGGGCCTGCTGGGCCTGGGGCTCAGCAGCGAGCCGCTCAAGGCGGGCATGAGCCTGCTGACATTTATGACGGGCTTCGAGCTTTTCTACAATCAGTTAGAACAGTCGATTACGATGATTATCTTCTTGGCGGTGGCTAACCTGGCGCTGGCGCTGACCATCGCCTATCTCACTCAGACGCGCCATGCGCTGCCGGAGCTGTTCCGGCAGCAGGTGTAAGCCGTTATGTCTGCGCCGCTGCTGCTGCTGGCCGGGCCGTCGTTCCTGGCGTTGATCATCTTTGTGGGCCTGCGCCGCAGCCCGCGCGCGGCCGGGCTCATCGGGGCCAGCGGCGCGCTGCTCATCGCCTTCCTTTTATCGGGGGCCGACCTGCAAAGCGTGGGGCAGCCAACGGGCCTGATTGCCGGCGATACATTGACCTTCTTTGGCGGCGTGCTGCAGATCACGCCGGGGATGCAGCGCGTGATGCTGCTGATTTACACGGCAGGGGCGCTGCTCTTTCTGCTTGCGGCGCGCTGGTCGCAGGGACCCGACTTCGTGCCGGCGGCGCTGGCGGCGCTGGCCCCGCTGGCTTTCGCCATGATGGTGACGCCGCTGGCTTACGGCGCCATTGGCTTGCTGCTGGCCGCGGCGCTGCTGGCGGCCCTGGTGCAGGGGCAACGGCCGGGCTCCACGCTGGCCTCGCTGCGCTATCTGATTCTCACCACGCTGGCCGTGCCCGCGCTGCTGGTGGCGGGATGGATGCTGGAGTCGCAGCAACTGGCGTTGAGCGGCGCCCTCTGGCGCCTGTTCCTGCTGGGCGCTGCTCTTTTGCTGGCGGGCTTCCCTTTTCATATCTGGGTGCGGCCGCTGCTCAACGAAGCCCATCCGCTCACGGCGGTGTTCGTGCTGGCTCCGGTGCAGCTTGGCATCCTCACTTTCGTCTGGCGCTGGCTGCAGCAACACAGCGCGATTTTGCTGAACGCGCAGCTAACCTCGGCGCTTGGCTGGAGCGGGGCAGCCGTGGCGCTCTTTGGCGCCATTCTGGCGTTCAGCGCGCGCGATGCGCGTCGCCTGCTGGGATCGTTGGTGCTGGCGGACATGGGCGCGGTGCTTATCTGCCTGGGCCAGGGCCTGGTGGGCATTGAGCAGGCCTGGGCGCTGCTGCTGGTGCGCTTTGGCGCGCTGCTGCTGGCGGCCGTGGGCGTGCAATGGTGCGCGGAGCGCGCGGGCATCGACGCCAGCCTGGTCGAAGGCGCGCATCTAGCGCAGCAACCGCTGGCCGCGGCGCTGGTGGCCTATGGCGCGCTGGCGCTCAGCGGCCTGCCGCTGACGCCCGGTTTCGCCACGCGCTGGGCGGCCATTTCGCTGGCCGGCGACGTGTCGTTGGCCTGGAGCCTGGCGCTGGCGCTGGCCGTGGCCGCGGGCATTGCCGGCGTGCTGCGCGTCTTTGGCCCCATTTTACCGCGCCAGTGGGCGGGGCGCGCAGGGCCCCTGGCCCCGCCGGCGCCTGAGCAGCGGCTGCGGTTGGCCCTGCTGGGCGCGGCGGCTCTGCTGCTACTCTACCTGTCGCTCTTTCCCTGGCCCTTGCTGAACATTGCGGCGACGCTCAACGAGCTGTTCTAAGTGTAGCCTTTTTGTCACGTGCTCCCGGAGAAAAGTTGCAGAATGCGGCGCTGGTTCGTATGATCAGGCGTTCGTTCTTGCACGCGGGCTGTTGGCGCGCAACGGGCGCTGCCGCTGCGGGCGGGGAAACTATTGTGACGAGGTATCAATGAGTTCTAATGTAAGCGTGAAACAACAACTGCTGGATAAGATTGCGTCGCGCCAGGCGCGCGTGGGCGTTGTGGGCCTGGGCTATGTGGGCTTGCCGCTGGCCGTGGCCTTTGCCGAAGCCGGCTTTGAGGTGGTGGGCGTGGATGTAGACGCCGATAAGGTGGCGCTGCTGAACGAGGGCGCAAGCTATGTAGAAGACGTGTCGGACGCCACGCTGCGCCCGCTGGTGAGCAGCGGCCGGCTGCGCGCCAGCGCCAGCTATGAGTCGCTGGCGGACGTCGATGCCATCTCCGTCTGTGTGCCGACGCCCCTGGGCAAATCGAAGGACCCCGACATCTCCTACATCATCGACGCCGCGGACCGCATCGCCAGCTTCAACAGGACCGGCAAGCTGGTGGTGCTGGAAAGCACCACCTACCCCGGCACAACCGAAGAGGTCTTTTTGCCGCGGTTGGGCCAAAACGGCGATAAGGCCGGCGAGAGCTTTTTCCTGGCTTTTTCGCCGGAGCGCATCGACCCCGGGCGCACTGATTATACGGTGTATACCACGCCCAAGGTGATCGGCGGCAAGACGGAGGCCTGCCTGGAGGTAGCCCTGGCGCTGTACGGCGCCATTGTCGAGCAGCCGGTGCCCGTTTCCAGCCCAGCCGCCGCCGAAATGGTGAAGTTGCTGGAAAACACGTTCCGCGCGGTGAATATTGGCCTGGTGAATGAAGTGGCGTTGATGTGCGACCGCCTGGACCTGAACGTCTGGGAGATTGTGCAAGCGGCAGCGACCAAACCGTATGGCTTCATGCCGTTCTATCCCGGCCCGGGCCTGGGCGGCCATTGTATCCCCATCGATCCGCATTACCTGAGCTGGAAGCTGCGCACGCTGAACTACACGGCGCGCTTCATCGAGCTGGCCGACGACGTGAACCGGCACATGCCCGACTACGTTGTCTCCAAAGTGGCGGAAGCGCTGAACGACGAGCGCAAGGCGCTGAACGGCAGCAAGGTGCTGGTGCTGGGCGTGGCTTACAAACCCAACGTCAGCGACATTCGCGAGAGCCCGGCCCTGGACATCATCGTCTTGCTCGAGGAGCGCGGCGCCGACGTCTCTTTCCACGATCCGTTTATCGCCGACCTGAGCCACGAGGGCATTCCGCTGCAATCTATCGCCCTGGAAGACCGCGCCCTGGCCGAAACAGATTGCGTGGTGGTGGTGACGCATCACGACGCTTACGATTGGCAATATGTGGCCGACAACGCGCGCCTCATCGTGGACACACGCAACGCGCTGAACGGCTGTAAGGGCACGGCGCGCATTAAACATATCTAAGGCCTGATTAGCGCCAGGCGGCCGCGCCGTGCGGCCGCCTGGGATCACCTCCCCCCGCTTCAGCCCCTGCCCCTTGCTGCAGGAACATTTTCTTCTCTGCTCACGTCTATTAACCAGAGCCGTGATCAAAAGGAGAAGAAGACCATGAAGCAAAGATTCGCCGTTCCCTTATTGCTGTTGTTTTTCGCCCTGTTGCTTGCCTGGCGCCCGGCGGGGGCGCAAGGCGAACCCATCGAGCCGCCAATCTGGACCCCCGAGCCGCCGAGTTGGAATGTGGACGGGCTGCGCATCGCCTACCAGCGCGTGAATGTGACCATAGAGCAGCAGGTGGCCACCACGCGCATCGAGCAGCTCTTTGTGAACCCCAACGACTGGATGCTGGAAGGCGTGTACCTCTTCCCTTTGCCGCCCGGCGCGGCGGTGAGCCGGCTGACGATGTGGGTCGACGGCCAGGCCATCGAGGCCAGGATATTGGATGCAACGGAAGCGCGCGCCATCTACGATGAGATCGTGCGCCAGCTTCGCGACCCGGCGCTGCTGGAATATGTGGGCGCCGGGGCCATCCAGGCCAACGTCTTCCCCATTCCAGCGCGCGCCGAGCGCAAGATTGAAATCGAGTACAGCCACATTCTGACTGCCGACAATGGGCTTCTGCACTATGTCTATGCGCAGTCGGGCCACCTGTATACCAGCGCGCCGTTGGAGAGCCAGAGTATTCGCGTGGAGATCCGCGCGCAGCAGGAAATCCGCGCCGTCTATTCGCCGTCGCACAGCGTGGCCATCTCGCGCGAGGACCCCTTCCGCGCCGTGGCCGGTTACGAAGCGGGCAACGTGAGCCCGCGGCAAGATTTCGAGCTGTATTATTCGGTGGCGCATGAGGAGATTGGCCTGAACGTGCTCAGCTATCGCCAGCCGGGCGAAGACGGCTATTTTCTGCTGCTGGCAGCGCCGGCCATCGACGTGGACCCCGACCAGATTGTGGCCCGCGACGTAATCGTGGTGCTGGACACCTCTGGCAGCATGCAGGGGCAAAAGATGGCCCAGGCCAAAGACGCCGCCCATTACATCTTGAGCCATCTCAACGCCGAGGATCGTTTCAACATCGTGGCTTTTAGCACGGGCGTGCGCGCCTACGCCCCCACGTTGAGCTCCGCGGCCGGCGCCGCCGACGCGCGCTCCTTCGTCGACCGGCTGGAGGCATCCGGCGGCACCAACATTAGCCTGGCGCTGCTGGAGGCGCTGCAGCAAGGCGACCCGGAGCGCCCGCTGACCGTGCTGTTCCTCACCGATGGCCTGGCCACTGAAGGCATCGTGGAGACGCCCCTGCTGTTAGATGCCGTGGCCGCGGCTGCGCCGGATTCGGCGCGCATCTTCTCTTTTGGCGTGGGCGACGACGTGGACACCTTGCTGCTGGGCAGCCTGTCGGAGAATCATCGCGGCGCCGCGACGTATGTGCGGACCGAGCAGGCGATCGACGAGGCCGTGAGCAGCTTTTATGCCAAAGTGAGCACGCCGCTGCTCTCGAATGTGACGCTGCAGGTTGACGGCGTGATCGTGGAGCAGCTTTACCCGGAGCGCATCACGGACCTGTTCGCCGGCTCGCAGCTCATCGTAACCGGGCGCTACCGCCAGGGCGGCGCGGCGCGCGTGACGCTGAGCGGCGAAGTGAACGGCGAGCTGCGCACGTTCCATTACGACGATATCAGCTTCCGCGACGACGGCGGCGACGCCTTCATCCCGCGGCTGTGGGCCACGCGTGCCATCGGCCGGCTGCTGCAGCAGATCCGCCTTAATGGCGAAAGCGAAGAGCTGGTGCGCAGCGTGGTGGACCTCAGCGTGCGCTATGGCATTATCACGCCTTACACCAGCTTTCTCATCGAAGAAGAGGATATTTTCACACAGAGCGGCCGCGACGACCTGGCGACGGAGGCGATGGCCCCGCCGGGCGCACCGGTAGAATTCTCTGGCGCAGCAGCCGTGGACCAAGCGCGCGCCGCAGGCGAGCTGGCCGAAGCGGAAGCGCCGGCAGCCCTGCCCACGGCCCTATCAACTGGCGCGGACGCCGGCGTTGACGCCGGGACGATCGTCGCCGCCGGCGCTAAGAGCTTTGTCTACCGCGACGGCGTGTGGATCGATACGGCCTATGACCCTGGCGCGCATACGCCGCGGCAGGTGGGCTTCGCCTCTGAGGTCTATTTCGAGCTGCTCTCGGCCGCGCCGGAGCTGGCGTCGTACCTAGCGATCGGGCCTCGTGTGCTAGTGGTTCACCAGGGGCAGGCCTATGAAATCGTGGAAGGCGAAGGCGAGGCGACCAGCGAGTTGCCGCCGGCGACCGACGGCGGCGACCCTGCAACACCGGCGCCGCAGCAAGCGTCGCCTGCCGCTCCTGACCCAGCGGCGCGCGCCATGCCCTGCGCCGCCGTGCTGCTGGCGCCCCTGTTCTTAGGCGCTTTGGCGCTACTGTTTGCGCTGCGCCGGCCCTGACGCCGGGCCAGATGGCGGGCGCTCCGTGCCTTGCATTGCGGAGCGCCCGCAAGCTACCACCAGGTCTGAAAGGCCAGGCCGGTGCGGCCGATGAGCACACCGCCCAGGCCTTCTGCTTCCACGCTGACGCCGACCATGCGGCCAGGCACAAAGCGCGGCATGGTCAGGCCGCCCTGTACTTTGCCCGCCGCATCGGTACGGCCCAGGTCTACCGACAGCGTCCAATCGACGTCCTTCAGAATCAGAGTGACGGGAACGCCGGCTACGGGCACGCCGGCGGGCGTGGTGACCATGGCATAGATCATCTGCTGATCGCCGGTGTAAAGGATGGGCGCAGCGGCGCTAGCCAGCACAAAAGCGCTTTGCACCGTGGTCACGTCCACGGGCTGCGCGCGCACGTCGCAGCGCGCGTCGTGCGCTGCCTGCAAGTAGTGCGCCTGGCCCAGCATTCCCAGGCGCACGCGCTCGCCGAGCGGCGCATCGGGCCGCCACTCCATGCGCCCACTGCGGAAATATTGCACGCGCAGCGTGCCTTCTTCTAACTGCGGCGAGATGGGCGGACCAAGCAGGTGTTCGCCGCCGTTTTGCTCGTAAAAGTCCAGGAACTCGTCACGCACGTCGTAACCCGTATCGGGAAACCGGCGGGTGCGGCTGTTTTCGGGCACCGGCGCCTCCTCGATGCGCCGCAGCCCGGCATAGGCCCATTCGCCCAGGGGATAGAGCGAAATGAGCTGGCCATCGGCGCTTTGCTCCAGGCGCATGTTCTGGAAATATTGCGCCTGCCCGCCGCCGGCCAGCTGGCACAGCCCGGAAATAGGCTCACCGAGCAGGCGCGCGCCGAATTGCTCGTAAAGAGTGTTAAAGGGCGCCTGCACCAGGTAGCCCGTCTGCGGCGGGCGGCTGCTCTGCGCCGGCGGCTGGCTCAGGCAGGCTGAAAGAAAGGCGGACGCGATCCATAACAGCAGATGGAGCCATTTATCTCGCCGCCCACCCCTGTGTCGCCGCCCGCCGGCGCTTTCACGCAGCTTCATGAATCTCATTCATAGAGCGCTTCGTCCAATGCATCGTGCTCATCGCGCAGCCGCAGGTAGCTTTCGTAGCGCTGCTGCGACACACGGCCATCGGCCACGGCTTTGCGCACGGCACACCTGGGCTCGTGGCGGTGGGTGCAATCGCTAAACTGGCAATCGGCCACCAACGGCGCAATCTCGCGGAAGTAGGCGTCCAGCTCCTGGGGCTCGATATCGAACAGGGCTAGGGCGCGAATGCCGGGCGTATCGGCCACATAGCCGCCCTGCTCCAGCTCGAACAGCTCGGCATGGCGCGTGGTGTGCACGCCTTTTTCCGTGGCTTCGCTCACCTCGCGCACGCGCAGGCCAAGGCCGGGCTGCATGGCATTGAGCAGGCTCGATTTGCCGACGCCGGACGAGCCCGCGAGCACCGATAGCTTGCCGCGCAGCGCTTCACGCAGCGCATCCAGGCCCTCGCCCGTTTTGGCGCTTGTGGTTATCACGGGGTAGCCAATCTGTTCATAGATCTGAAATTGCTCCTGCGCCTCATTGCCCTCTTCCAGATCGATCTTGTTGACGCAAATAAGGGCCGGCAGCTCGTTCATCTCCGCCACCACCAGAAAGCGGTCTAGCTTGCGCAGGCTGGGGCGCGGCTGCCGGATGGAAAAGACAAAGACCACCTGATCGGGGTTGGCCACCAGCACCTGCTCCTGGTCGCTGAGCATCTGCCGCCCACTTGGCGCGGGGCGGGCTCGTGACAACACGCGCTCGCGCTCGGCGACATCCTCGATAAGCCCCGTGCCGTCAGGGTTGACCGTGATGGAGACGCGGTCGCCGATGGCCACCAGGTCGGTGTCCTTGCGTCCCTGCTTCAGGCGGCCGCGTATCTGGCTGACGACCTCGCCCTCCGCGGTTTTTACGGTAAAGAAACCGCTCTGCGATTTGATGACCAGACCCTGGCGTTGCTCCTTCAGTCGACCCTCTCCTTGACTGAAACCGGCGCCGGCACAAAAACGACCTAGTTGCCACTCTACGCGACATAAAGTGCCTGCGCCATTATATCGTATGACGCAGGCATAGGGAAATGCAACCAGAGAATGCTCGATTGTGGCGCAGCGCACCTAGAGTGCGCTGCGTTAGCCCTAACCCAGCCGCTTGCGAAACTCGGCCACCAAGGCCGGCACAACCTCGAACAGATCGCCCACAACGCCATAGCTGGCCAACTTGAAAATGGGCGCGTCGGGATCGGAGTTGATGGCCACGATGACTTTGGAGGTGCGCATGCCCGCCTGATGCTGAATGGCGCCGCTAATGCCCGTGGCGATGTACAGGTCGGGGCTGACGGTCTTACCGGTCTGGCCCACCTGATGTTCGTAGGGAATCCAGCCGGCGTCTACGGTTGCCCGCGAAGCGCCCAGCGCGCCGCCCAGTGTTTGCGCCAGCTCGCGCAGGGGCTCGAAACCTTCGGGGCCGCCCACGCCGCGGCCGCCGCTGACGATAATGTTGGCGTCGGTGAGGCTAACCTGCCCGGCGCTGCTTTCAAAGGCCTGAACCGTGGTGTGCAAGTCGCCGTCGTCGACCACGGGGCTGACCCATTCGGCCTGGCCGCTGCCGCCGGTGGGCTCAGCCTGGGGCAAGGCGCGGCTGCGCACGCTGACGATTTGCAGGCCGTCGCTCACCAGCACATCGGCAAGCAGTTTGCCGGCATACACAGGGCGGGTCACTACAACCTTGCCGTCGCGCACATCGATGTCGATGCCGTCGGGAGCCAAGCCTGCATCCAGCTCCGCGGCGACCCAGGCTGTGAGGTCGCGACCGCGAATCGAAGCGCCGGCAAGCAGCACATCTGGACGCCGCTCGCGCGCCAGGGCTGCAACCAAGGGCCCATGGGCCTGCACGCGGAAATGGGCCAGGGAGGCGTCGTCGGCGCCCAGAACGGCGTCGGCGCCATAGTTAAAGGCCTCGCCGGCGACGTCCTGGACGTCTTGCCCCGTAACCAGGGCGGTCAGGGGCTGCCCCAGGCCATCGGCCACTTTGCGGCCCGCGCCCAGGGCTTCCAAGCTAATGGCGGCCAGTTTGCCATTGCTGTGATCAATCCATACCCAGACGCCGCTCATATCACCTTCTCCTCAAACAGCCGGTCGACCAGTTTCTTCGCTTTTTCTTGCACGGTGTTGCCTTCGATGATTTCCACGCTGGCGTCGCGCGGCGGCAGCTCGTAGACACGAGACCAGTTCACCTTGCTGGCGGCAGCGCCGGCCGCACCGGCGTCCAGGCCTAGGTCGGCGGCCGACAGGGTTGGGATCTCGGCGCGGTTGGCCTTGCGGATACCCATGAAGGAGGGATAGCGCGGTTCGTTAATCTCTTTGACCACGCTGATCACCACCGGTAGGCGCGCGCTGACGGTCTCTTTGCCACCTTCCAGCAGTCGCTCCACGGTGATGCTGTCGCCTTCGATGGCTTTGATCGCAGAGACGTAGGTCAGCGGCGTCCAACCCAACTTCACGGCCAGTTGCATGGCCGTCTGGCCGCTATCGCCGTCGATAGCCTGCTTGCCGCAAATGGCAATCTGCACGTCTTGTAACTGGTTAATGGCCGCGGCCAAAATGCGGGCCGTGCCCAGTGTATCGCTGCCGGCAAAGGCCTCGTCGGCAACCAGCACGGCTTCGGTGCAGCCCATGGCCAGGCTGGTCTTGAGCGCCTCTTTGCTTTCTTCGCTACCCAGAGTCAGGGCAATAGCGTCTCCGCCGTGCGCTTCTTGCAGGCGGATGGCTTCTTCAATGGCGTACTCGTCCCACGGATTGACCACGTGGGGCTTGCCGCCGGGGTCATCCCAGCGCACGCTGCCGTTTGTTACGGAGAAGAGGGCAGTGGTGCTGGGCGTTTGTTTGACACATACCACAACTTTCATGATCGTTCCTCACGCTTACAGTTTCTGAGTTTCCAGCAGCCTGTGGCGGTTCAGCTCGACAAACTGCCTTCCGTACTCTTCGTTTTCAAACAAGAAGGTGGTCGCCCGCCACGAAAAGTCTTCCAGGCGGGCGGCATTTTGCACAGCCAGCTTCTGCGGGCGGGCCTTACTGTGGCTTTCGCGGCGGAAATAGTGCAGGGTTAGCAAGCCGGCGCCGGCGGCCAGCAAGAGCGCCGCGAGGACCCGCGGCCATAAAGGCAGCCACGAGGGCAGCCCCAGCAAGAAGAGTGCGGCGCTGAGGACAAAGGCCAGCGCGCCAAAGAAGCGGCCCAGGCGCAGCCAGCGCTCCTCGTCGCCCGAAAGCCGCCGCAGCTCGCGCTGGCAGTCGTCGCACAGCGGCGCTTCAATCTCACGCGTGACGCGCCCCCGGCGCTTGCGCAGGCGGATAGCGCCCTGCGGCTCGCGGCCGCAATTGAGGCATTGTGGCGGGAAAAAGAGCAACTCATCTGGTTGCATTTCCAGCTTTACACGCAGGGCCATCGTGTCCACCGTCCCATTTTCGCTATGATGCGGCGCGGGCAAAGGAGTCTCCTAGGCCTCAGCCTGCCAGAAGTCGGGGTCGTAGGCCGGCAGCTCGCGGCGCAGGGGGCGATCCTGGCGCAGGCCCAGGGCGTAGCCCGCCTGCATGAGCTGGTGGATCTCGCTGGTGCCTTCATAGATGATTGCGCCGCGGCTGTTGCGCAGGTAGCGCTCGACGTCGTACTCGTCGGAATAGCCGTAGGCCCCGTGAATCTGCAGCGCTTCGTTGGCTGCCTGGAAGGACATGTCGGTGGCATACCACTTGGCCATGGAGGTTTCGCGCGTGTTGCGCCGGCCCTCGTTCTTCAGCCAGCCGGCGCGCAAGTAGAGCAGGCGCGCGCAGTCGTACCATTGCTGCATGTAGGCCAGCTTCTGCTGCACAAGCTGGTGCCGCGAAATGGCCCTGCCAAAGGCCTGCCGCTCCTCGGCATAGCGCAGCGACGCCTCTAACGAGGCGCGGATCAGGCCCGTGGCCCCGGCGGCCACGGTGTAGCGGCCGTTGTCCAGGCAGCTCATGGCTATCTTGAAGCCTTCGCCTTCTTCGCCGATGCGGTTCTCCAGCGGCACGCGCACGTCGTTACAATGGACCCAGCCAGTGGAGCCGGCGCGCATGCCCAGCTTGCCGTGTATGTCGCCGCTGGTGACGCCAGCCATGTCCGCCTGCACCATGAAGGCGGTGATGCCCTCGTGCGGCGGCTGGGCCTGGGCGTCGGTCTTGGCAAACCAAAGAAAGTGGTGCGCCTTTGTCGCCAGGCTAATCCACATCTTCTCGCCATTCAGCAGATAACTATCGCCGTCGCGTCGCGCCGTTGAGCGCATGGCGGCTACGTCGGAGCCCGCGCCCGGTTCGGTGAGACAAAAGGCAGCCACTTTCTCGCCGGTGGCCTGGGGCGCCAGGAAGCGCTGCTTCTGCTCTTCGCTGCCCCATTGCAGCAGGCCCATGCTGTTGAGCCCCATGTGCACAGACATGACGACGCGCAGGGTCGAATCGATGCGCTCCAGCTCTTCGCACACCAGGCCCAGGGTGATATAGTCGAAGCCCTGGCCGCCGTAGCGCACGGGGATGTTGATGCCCAGGATGCCCAGCTCGGCCATGCGCGGCAGCACGCGCGGGTTCATCTCCTGGCGGCGATCGTACTCTTTGATGGAGCCATATACCTCGCGTTCGGCAAACTCCCGAACCATCTCGGCGGCGTCCATTTGTTCCTCATTGAGGGAGAAGTTTATCATGCGCAGTTGAATTCCTCGTTTGCACCATCAGGCTACGTAAACCTCAAAATTATAGCCCTATAAAGGAGTGGCGCAACGTGCGGCGGGCGTGTGGAGGTGTACGAAGAGCAGGCAGATGGGTTTGTCGTTGGGCGATCTACTGCGCCGAAAACGGGCAATAAATTGCCTTACTACGAGCCTTTTGGAGCTTTCAGTTGGGAGCCGCGTCTTGCAGCAGTTCGAAGATGAAGACGCCGTCTCGCGCGTAGCGCAGGGCCAACTGGGGGTTGCGCGCCAGGGCCGCCGGGTCGAGAAAGCCGCCGCGCGCGCCCACGTAGACGTGCGTCACGCCCTGTGCGCCGAGCCAGGCGGCGGCCGCCGGGTCGGACCAATTTTCGACGGTGGAAGCCTGCTCGTTAAAGGCGATCACGCGCTGAAACAGGTCGCGGTCGCCGATGTAATCGACGGGCGGCGTGGTGCCTTGCCGCCCGGTAACGGGCAGCAGCCAGGCGCCGCCGTCGCCGGCGGCCCAGGTCTGGCCAAGCCATTGCCAACTGTTCACCGCGAAGCGCGCCTCAGGCGGCGTGTTGCCCTGCACCCAGCGCAGGCCGTCGCCGTCGGCGGGCCGCGCCAGGATGGTGGTCTCGTTGAGGATGGTGGCCTGCTGCTGCAAGCCAAAAATCGCGCCGGCGCCGATGGCAGCACCCAGCAGCAGGGCCGCGGCAACGCTTAACAGGGCGCGCCGCTGCAGCCAGGGCCAGAGATGGGCATAGGCTAGCGCCAGCAGCAGCGCCAGCGGCACGAAGATGAGGATGTAGGCGCTGTTCAAATTGATGAGCCAGAGCGGCGGCAGGCCCGGCAGGCGGCCGGACAGCAGCAAGGCCACAGCGCCCATCCAGCCGCCGAGCGCGACGCCCAGCAGCGCCTGTCGCCGGCCCTTCCAGGCCAGCAGCGCCAGCAGCAGCAGGGCCGCGCCGCCAAGCAGCAGGAACCAGCGCTCCCAGCCAGCGGTGAGATAGCCCGTGGGAAAGGCGGCGTATGCTTCGCCGGAGTGAGCGAGGAAGCCGCGGCCGGGCGTGGCCAGGGCCGCTAACTGCCACAGGCGGGGCGCGGCCAGCAGCAACGCCAGCAGGGCGGCTGTGCCAAGCTGCCGCGTGGCCCGCGATGCCCGGCGGCGCACCGCAGCGGCGGCCCACGCCAGCAGGGCAAAGGGCAAGTAGACCAGGAAGACGCGCACGTGGATAAGGAAAAGGCCGGCTGCCAACAGGCCCACCAGCCACCATGGGCGTTGCCAGCCTCGCGCGGCGCGCGCCGCCAGCCACGTCAGCGCGGCCAGGGGCGCCAGCAGCAGCGCGCCGCTCAACTGGGTGTAGCGACCCCAGGTGAGGTAGTAAGCGGGGAAGAAGAAGGGAATAGCCACCAAAAAGGCCGCCAGCAGGGCTGCGGCGCGCCGCCTGGTCACCAGCCAGGCAGCGCCATAGACGCTCAATGCGGCCAGCGCGTTGAGGAGCTGCCCGGTAATCAGCAGGGTCCGGGGCAGCGGCGCATCGGCGGCCATGACTACGCCGGCCGCCAGCGCATGAAAGCCAAAGTGATAGGAGAAGTCGTCGACGGCCAGCAGCGGCGCGTAATCGTCGGGCGCTTGCCCGCTGCGCAGCATCACGCGGCTGATCAGCGCGTGCCGGCTGCTGTCGACCCACGGCGGAAAGGCCAGGTCGCGCACCGCCAGCAGCCGGCCGGCCAGCCCGGCCAGCAGCACCAGCAGCAGGGCGGCGTGCGTCGCGGTGAGGCGGCCCGCGCGCCGGGGCTGTGGCGCGCGGCGGATGCGGCGATAAAGCCATAGGGCCGCGGCCGCCAGCCAGCCGGCGCCGAGCGCCAGGCGCATGGCGCCCGGCGTCCAGCGCCCGCCAAACAGCGTCAGCCACAACCAAAGCAGCGGCCACAGGGCCATGCCGCTGGCCAGCGCCAGGCTGCACCACGCGCCGGCGTCCAGACGCGGTATGCGCCTCTCGGCGGCCAGTAGGAGCAGGCAGCCGGGCAGCGGTAACAGCAGCAGGCCGGTGAGCAGGATCCAGCCGTCTTGCTGCATCATTGCACCCACGGTACGCAGCGCCGCCTGCGCCGAAAGGCGGTAACGGGTCACCAGCCGCAGGTCGCCGCCGGCGACGCGCGGCGCGGTGAGTTCGCCGCCTTCCAGGACGTCCAGATCGTAGGCCCAGGCCCCAAACGGGTTGTGGCCATCGCCTTCTAGCGTCAGGCGGTATTGCCGGCCCCGCGACTGCGGCTGGGGCGCGAAGCGCAGCGCCAGGGCCTGGTTGTGCCGCAACTGTGTGGCGGACCATCGTTGCTGGGCGACGACGGCGCCGCGGTCATCGGCCAGGCGCAGGGTGAGCACGCCCTGCGCCTCCTGCCCAACGCTTTGCGCTAACAGGATCTCGACGTGGTTCAGGCCATCGTGTCGCGGACGGAAGGTCTGCACAATGGGCGCGGCGGCGGAGGGCGGCGCGAGAGCCACGTTGAGGCGGGCCTGCTCCAGGTCCAGGCCGCTGACCGGGCGCGTCCAGCCGGTGGCCAGGGCCCACAGCACAAAAAGGGCCAATCCCGCGCCAAAGGCGATACGGCGAAGGCCTGGCGCACCGTTTGTTGGTCTGCGGGAAGGCTCCCCCGGCCCCTCGTGGACAATAGTGCTGGTCATAGCCTGTAAGCGTAGCACCGCGGCAAGGCCATGACAAACCAGCCCGGCTCAGGCGCTAGCCGTGACTCGTTTCAGCGGGCTCCTCCTGGCTCTGCTTACCAAGCTTCGGCGCAGCGCCGTCGGGAAAGTGTGGCTCGTCGTAGATCCGAAGCTGCCGCTTCTCTCGCGACTGAATATGCATGATTGCCCAGATGACCAATACGCCTGCACTGCTCACGCAGACCAGGTTCACACACATTAGCGTCAGGTTACCCAGCTCCATGTAGCGTTCCTTCCCTGAATCGTCCGATTGTCCTGACGATACAACAGGTGAAGTCACGCCTCAATGGGTAAATGCTCCCCCCGCCCGCTTATTTTTGCTATTGGCCGGACATCAGAGCCGACAGCAGACCCGTGCCCAGAATGGAAAAGGCCACAAACGTCACCAAAAAAATAGCGGCGCTATAGACGAAGGCGGCGATAAAGAAGCCGCAGCCAAAGTTAAAGCCATCCTTAATGGTCAAGTTGTCTTTCATCAGAATCCTCCTGAAACGTCGCCATGTGTCGGTCTAAACGTGGCGTCCCCTGCCGCACAGTATAGCGCCATTTCGCGCCGCGCAAAGAAGGGCACAAACAAAAAAGGCCGCTCAACGGGTGAGCAGCCTTTGTATCAAGCAGTCGCTTTGATTTGAGTGGCGCCAGCTGGATTTGAACCAGCGACCTAAGGCTTATGAG
>CAYLJW010000052.1:0-23807 GCA_964384155.1 uncultured Ardenticatenaceae bacterium | reverse complement strand
GTGGGCGTACTGGTGGGCACCTTCGCCAGTAGTGGCTCGCCGCCGGCGCACACGGCCCTGGTCGATTACTTCTACAAGCAGACAGTTAACAATGAGCCCAACCTGCCACCTATCGCCTTGGATGACGCCTATGTTGTAGGCAGTGGAGGCGTCTTGAATGTAACAGGCGATCCGATGCCCACCGTCCTGGAAAACGACAGCGATCCCAATCAAGACCTCTTGTCCGCCATGCTCGTCGATGACGCGCTGGCCGGTGCATTAACGTTTAACGCGGATGGCACGTTTACCTATTCACACAATGGCGCGGATGTCTATTCGCAGGCGCTCGCTCCGGGTCCAAGCGATTCTAACACGAAATATGGCTCTTCAGTAGCCATTGAGGGCGATACAATGGTCGTAGGGGCCAATAGCCCGGAAGCGGTTGGCATGTATGCGGGAGCCGCCTATGTTTATAAGCGACAGGGCTCCCGCTGGCTTCTGGAAGCCAAGCTAACGCCAAATGATCCCACGCAGGGGAAATGGTTTGGTTGGGATGTAGAGATTAATGGAGATACGATTGTCGTCGGCGCGCCGGGCGACGGTCATGCTGGTCAATGGTCGGGTGCAGCCTACGTCTTCGTGCGCCAGGGTTCAGCCTGGGTCCAGCAAGCAAAGCTGACCGCGCCAGACAGCCAGACGCAAGATGAGTTTGGTCTCTCAGTTGCCATCGAGGGTGATACAATCGCTGTCGGCGCGTACTACCACGATTTGTCAGGCGCAACGGATGCAGGCGCAGCCTATGTCTACGTGAGAAGTAGCGGCACTTGGTCGCAACAGAGTAAATTGACGGCCACTGATCCCGCACCCTTCGATTTATTCGGTTTCGATGTTGCGCTTGAAGGCGGTACGCTGGCAATCAGCGCCATTTATGATGACGACGCAAGTACGGACGCCGGTGCCGTCTATCTGTACACCGAGAATGGCGGTGGCTGGTCGTATGCGACGAAGCTCACCGCCGCCGACGCTTCCGCAGGCGATACCCTTGGCTTTGAACTTGGTCTTGTAGGCAATACGCTGGTTGCAAGCGCCAATCGTTATTTTGACGGCAACCACGACAGTTCGACGGGCGCCGTCTATGTCTTTGAACAGCAGAATGGCCTCTGGAACCAATCACAGAAGCTTGCTCCCTCCAATGCCACCACCGACGGGCGATTCCGTTATGGTATGTCGCTGGATATGACTGACGAAACGCTGGTCGTGGGTAGCCATAGCAGCTCAGGCCCATTGAATGCCGGTGCAGTTTATGTCTATACACTCAGCGATGGAACCTGGTCACAGCATGATATACTGACTTCCTTAAACGCTAGTTCAACTGAGGAATTCGGTTCGGACGTTGCTGTCTACGGTGACTTTGTCGCCGCAGGAGCCAACCGCCGGAGGTTTAGCCTAAATATTTTCAACGGACCCGGCGCTGCGTACGCCTACCAGATTGATGGCACGATCGTCGACAGCTTTACCTATAGGGCCAGTGATGGCATGGCGACCAGCAACACGGCGACAGTGTTCATCACTATCGAGTAATATCTGGCTACAGGTGCCTGAGGAATAGAGGTATTGCTTCCAGCCGGCTCCGTGTGACGTGCACGTGGCCACGTCTGTAGTCGAGACCTTGATTCTCGGTAAGGCTGAGCCTCACGCACGGTTACGCTTTGCGCACGTGAAAGTTTCAGGTCATGATATTGTCATGAACCCTGTAGCATTGCGCAAGCTGCGCTTTCATGCACCCGGACTTACCTACAGTTACTTAGAAGCCGGCCAGGGCCCAGCCGTGCTATTGCTGCATGGCTTCACCGGCAGCGCCGCGGATTGGAGCGATCTGATGGCGGCGCTGGCGGATCGCTACCGCCTGATCGCCGTCGATTTGCCGGGCCACGGCGAGAGCGACGCGCCGGCTGACGGGGAGCGATATGGCATGAGCGCGGTGGCGCGCGACATGGGCGCGCTTCTGGCACACGTGGGCGTCGAGCACACCCACCTGCTGGGGTATTCGATGGGCGGGAGGCTGGCCCTGTTTCTGGCGCTGACTCACGATTCCCTGTGGCGATCGCTGCTGCTGGAGAGTGCGTCGCCGGGCATGGCCACGGAGCAGGAGCGGGCCGAGCGGCGCGAGCGGGATGAGGCCCTGGCCGATTTCATTGAACGCGAAGGTGTGCCGGCCTTTGTGCAGCGCTGGGAAAGGCTGCCGCTGTTTGCCACGCAGCGAAGCCTGCCCGAGGAAGTGCGGCAGGCGCAGCGCGAAAGGCGGCTGTCCAACAGCGCCAGTGGCCTGGCGGGCAGCCTGCGCGGCATGGGCGCCGGGGCACAGCCGCCCCTGTGGCCGCAGCTAGCAAACCTGACCCTGCCGGCGTTGCTCGTGGTGGGTGAGCTGGACGAAAAGTTTGTGGACATCGGGCGCAACATGCTGCAACGCTTGCCGCAGGCGCTGCTGACGGCCGTGCCCCAGGCGGGGCATAATGTGCACCTGGAGCGGCTGGACGTTTTCCTCCCGTTGGTGGAACGCTGGCTAGCGGAAATCGAGGACTAGGCGCGCCGGCGAAAGCAGTCTGCCTACAGCCGACTGAGCTGCTCCTGCGCCAGACGCAGCACATCCCGTTCGTTCTTATACGTGAGTTGCGCCAGGGCTTCGTTTATCTCAAACCAGCGCGCTTCGTTGACCTCGGCGTCATGATCGGCCGTGTCGCCAGCCTGGTAGCGCAGCAGAAAGTAATGCACAAATTTGTGGTAGCGCAGGCGCTTGCCGCCGCGGCTGGCGTAATACCAATATTCAATGGTATCCAGGGGCGCAATCAGCTCCGTCTGCAGGCCCGTCTCTTCGCGCACCTCGCGCAAAGCCGTCTCTTCCACGCTTTCCCTGGCGCCCACCAGCCCCTTCGGAAGCTGCCATCGCTGCTCCTCGCCCACCGAGATGAGCACGACCTGGACCTGGTTGTCGTTCGCTCGAAAAACCACTCCTCCGGCCGAAACCTGGCTGTGTGTGGGAATATCGGTCATGATGGGCGCGACTATAGCGCGCCTTGGCTCTATCTGCCAGCCGCCAGCCGGCGCGACGCCTCGCGCGCCGCATTGTAACCTGGCGCGCCCGTCACCCCGCCGCCGGGATGCGCGCCCGCGCCGCAAAGGTACAGGTTGGCGATAGGCGTGCGATACTGGCTCCAGCCGGGCACGGGTCGCATCACGAGCAGTTGGTCCAGGCCCATCTGCCCGTGGAAAATGCTGCCTTCGGTGAGCCCGTATTCCTGTTCCCAGTCCAGGGGCGTAATCGTCTGGCGGTGTACAATATGCTGCCTCAGGTCCGGAGCATATTGCGCCAGCGTATCCACAATCAGGTCTGCCAGCGGCTCGCGCTGCGCCTCCCAGTCGCCGCCGTCCAGCTCATACGGCGCATACTGCATGCGAATAGACATCACGTGCTGGCCCTTGGGCGCCAGCGTGGGGTCTGTGAGCGAAGGGATCACGGCGTCGAGAAACGGCTGGCGTGAGATGCGGCCATATTTGGCATCGTCGTAAGCCCGCTCCAGGTATTCGCGGCTGGGCGCAATACGAATATGGCCCGTTAGCTGCTCGGCGCTCTCCTGGCCCACAAACTCCGGCAGGCCGCTGAGCGCCAGGTTCAGCTTTGCCGTGCTGCCGCGGAAAATAATGTTGCGCACGCTGCGCATGAAGCGCGGCTCCAGGTGCGTGGGGCCCACGAGTGAGAAGAAAGTGCGCCGCGGGTCGGCGCTAGAGAGGATGGCGCGCGCCGTTAGCTGCTCGCCATCGGCCAGCTGCACGCCGTAAGCTTGCCCGTCGCGCAGCAATATCTGCTGCACCGCGGCATTTGTGCGAATCTCGGCGCCACTGCCCTGCGCGGCGGCGGCCAGCGCCTGCGACAAACGCCCCATGCCCCCGGCCACAAAGCGCGTGCGATTGAAGCCGCCGCTGCTCTGGTACAGCAACATCAGTGTGGTGCCTGCCGCGCGCGGGCCCTGGCGCATGCCGGTGATTCCCGGTGCAGCCAGCGCGCCCTTCAGCGCTTCGTTCTCAAACCATTCATCCAAATATTCGTGCACCGCCATGGGCAGCAGGCGCATGAAGTCCATCATATCTTTGTTGCCCAGCCGTTTCACCTGCAGGCCCACCTTGCCCCA
The DNA here is from genome assembly GCA_964384155.1 of uncultured Ardenticatenaceae bacterium. Lineage (GTDB taxonomy): Bacteria > Chloroflexota > Anaerolineae > Promineifilales > Promineifilaceae > JAAYYY01. The sequence goes on along the minus strand of CAYLJW010000052.1, from coordinate 19,641 downwards.
GGAGAACAGCTCGCCCACTTTGCGATCGCCCAGGTCCGGCGGCGTGCGCAGCAACATCTCCTGTAAAACGCCGGCCATCGTGTTTACCTGGCGGGCAAAGGCCGCGTAGCGCGCCGCATCTTCTTTGCTCAGCTTCTGCAGCTCGCGCGCCGTGCGCGCTTCGTCTTGCCACAGGGTGAATGCCGTGCCGTCGGGCTGCGGCGCGAAAACGGCCGCCGCGCTCTCGCGTAGCTCCAGGCCGTGCATCTTAAGGAACAGGGCTTGAATGATCTCGTCGCGGAACAGGGCCGCGTCGTCGGCGCCCGTGTTGAAACAGAAGCCGGGAAACGGCTCTTCAGTCGCCGCCGCGCCGCCCAGTACGGCACGCTGCTCTAGCAGCAAAACCTTGTGCCCCGCCCTGGCCACCATCGCAGCGCTGACCAGCCCATTATGCCCACCGCCGATGATAATTGCATCGTACCTCGTGCTCATTATTTAGAGTCCTTCAAAATTTCCAGCGCTGCCAGCTTGCCGGGCGCGCCCATAATGCCGCCGCCGGGGTGCGTGCCAGAGCCGCACTGGTAGTAGTTGCCAATGGGTGTGCGATAGTTAGCATATCCCGCAGCGGGCCGCAGGAAGAAGAGCTGCGAGAGGCTCAACTCGCCGTGGAAAATGTTGCCCTGCGAGATGCCGATGGTGCGCTCGATGTCCAGGGGTGTGAGCACCTGCCGGTGCAGGATGATCTCTTTGAGGTTGGGAATATATTGCGCCAGCGTATCGACCACGGCGTCGCCAAAGGCCTCGCGCTGCTCATCCCAGCTTCCCTCGCGCAGCTCATAGGGCGCGTACTGCACGAAGCAAGAAACGACGTGCTTGCCCGGCGGCGCCATATCGGGGTCGATGAGCGAGGGAATGATCATGTCCACGAACGGCCGCTGCGAGAATCTGCCGTACTTGGCATCGTCGTAAGCCCGTTCCAGATAATCGACGCTGGGGCTGATGGAAATGGCCCCGGCCAGGTGCCGGCCCGGCCCGGGCAGGCAGCTCAGGTCGGGCAGCGCGTCCAGCGCCAGGTTGACCTTGCCTGAAGAGCCGCGAATGTTGAAGCGCTGAATGTCTTCGACCAACTCGCCGGGTAGCTGCTTGGGATCCACCAACTGCAAGAAGGTCAGCTTGGGGTCCAGGCTGGAGGCCACCACGCCGGCAGTAATCTCCTCGCCGTTTTCCAGGGCCACGCCCACGGCCTGCCCGTTCTTAACCATCACTTGCGCCACGGGCGCGTTGCAGCGAATTTCGGCGCCAAACGATTCGGCGGCGCGGGCGATGGCGTTGGCAATACCGCCCGTACCCCCTTTGGCGAAACCCCAGGCGCGGAAAGCGCCGTCGATCTCGCCCATGTAATGGTGCAGCAGCACGTAAGCCGTGCCCGGCGAGCGCGGCCCCAGATACGTGCCGATGATGCCGCTGGCCGAGAGCGTGCCTTTGAGCGGCTCCGATTCAAACCACTGCTCCAGGAAGTCGGCGGAGCTCATAGTCATCAGCTTGGCCAGCATGTACAGCTTCTCTTCGCCTAAATTGAGGAAGTGGCGCGCCATATCCACCAGGCCCATCAGGTCCCGCGGCTTGAGCGTGGTGGGGTCCGGCGGAATGACGCCCAGAATATATTTGACCGCCTTAGCCATGAAATACATGCTGCGGCCGTAGTCGTCATAGGCGTCCGCATCGCGCTGCGAAAAGTGGGCAATGCTGCGCAGCGTGGCGTAATGGTCGCCGTCGCGATACAGGTAGCGGCCGTCGACCAGCGGCGTCAGCGTGCTTTCTAGCGGCAAGATAGTGAAGCCGTGTTTGGCCAGCTCCAGCTCGCGCACAATGTCGGGCCGCAGCAGGCTGACCACATAGGAAAAAACGGTGTATTTGAAGCCGGGATAAATCTCTTCGGTGACGCTGGCGCCGCCGACGAGGTAGCGGCGTTCAAGCACCAGCACGCGCTTACCGGCGCGGGCCAGGTAGGCCGCCGCCACCAGGCCGTTGTGCCCACCGCCGATAATGATCGCGTCGTATTTTTGTGCCATGGTCGTTCCTTTATTGGCGCTTGCGGGCCGGGTCGAAGAAAGGCGTGTCGACGATCGTCGCTTCAACCTTTTCGCGACTATATTCCACGGTCACTTCTACCTGCACCTGCGCCCCGGGACGCGCGTAGTCGGCAAGCAGTGTACCAATGCCAATATATTTCTTAAGCACCGGCGAGAAGGTGCGGCTGGTGGCCTGCCCAACTTGCCGGCCGTTTTTGTAGATGGGCACGGCGGCGCGCGAGGCGCGCCCCGCTACCTGCGGCGGCAGATCCACCGCGTCGTACAGCCGTTCCAGGTCCGGCCAGTCGATGTGCAGGCCCACGAAGGCCCACTTGGAGCCTCTCTCTTTCTCTGCGGCCAGCGCCTTGCGGCCGATGAAGTCGGCGCCGTCGAGCGCCACCGCCCAGCCCAGACCCAATTCATAGGGCGAAGACTTCTGCCCTTCGATACGCGCTTTGTGCGCCGAAATGTAGTCGATGTCCACAAGCAAAAGCCCCGCCTCGATGCGCGCGATGTCCAGGGCCACCATGCCCGCCGGCAGCAGGCCATAGGCCGCGCCATAATCCATCAGCATGTCCCACAGCCGCTCGGTATGCTCCGGGCGCAGCCACAGCTCGTAGCCCAGGTCGCCGGTGTAGCCCGTGCGCGTGACGCTGATCGGCCGGTTGTCGAAGGCGCCGTGCGCCAGGCGGAAGAAACGCAGCGCGTCGAAGTCGATGCCCTGCACCACACGCTTTAAGATGTCGCGGCTAAAAGGCCCCTGGATCGAGAGCGCCGCCAGATCCGTCGACACGTGGCTCACATGGGCCTGCAAGCCGAACGAAACATCTTCAAACCAGCGCAGGTTGGGGTGCGCCGCCGTGATGCGGAAATGGTTCTCGTCGAGGCGCGCCACCGTGCCGTCGTCGATAACCTTGCCTTCTTCGTCGCACCACGGCGTATACAGCACCTGGCCCACGCGACAGCGGGCGGCGTCGCGCGTAATGATGCGGTCCACGGCGCGCGCGGCGTCGGGACCTGTGATTTCATATTTGAATAGAGGCGATACGTCGATCAGCGCCGCGCTGTTGCGAATGGCGAAATATTCGCGCTCGTGCGACGGTTCATAAACGCTGGCGGCCAGATAACCCGACCAGTCGCGCCACTCGTAGCTCTCGCAGCGGGGCGCCGTGCGCGTGTGAAAGGGGCTCGGTATTGGCATGAAAGTTCCTCTTTCCCGTTGCCTGGGCGGCGGCGCGTGCTATGGGCCGGCGCGCCTTGCTCAAGCGCCGAGGCGCCTGGAGATGCGCCGCGCGCAATCGCGCACCAGGGCGCCAAGCTGCGGCTCGCGCTCTGGCGTGAGCCGCGTGGTGGGGCCGGCAATGCTGATGGCCGCCACTGCTTCGCCATCGTGGTTCACCACCGGCGCGCCGATGGCCAGCAGGCCGATTTCCAGCTCTTCGCGCGCCACGGCATAACCGCGCCGCCGCGTCTGGACCAGATCTTGCAGCAGCGCATCGCAAGCAGTGATCGTATGCGCCGTATACTGCGGCAGCGGCGAAGGCAGGCGCCGGCGCACCTGTTCGTCGGGTAGCGCGGCCAGCAGCGCTTTGCCCGTGGAGGTGGCATGGGCCGGCCAGCGCGAGCCGATCGATTGCGAGCCGCTCATCACGTGTGTGCCGGCAATTTCGTCCAATACCAGCGCCTCCCAACCGTGTAAGATCTCCAGCGAGGTCGTCTCGTTGGTTTCCAGAGCCAACTGCTGCAAGGCGTCGTGGCTAACCGAGCGCAGGCTGTTTGCGCGCAGCGCGCGGCCGCCCAGGGTGACAATGGCCGGGCCCAGGCGGTATTTATCCGACTCCGGATCGCGCATAATCAGCGCTTCGCTCTCCAGTGCTGTGAGAAGTCGAAAGGTCGTCGCCTTATTCAGGCCCAGCTCTTGCGCCAGCGGCGTCAGGTTCCATTCCGGATGCTCGTCGGTGAACGCCTTCAGCACCGAAATGGCGCGCACCACAGACTGCGTGCCGGGGTAGGGGCTGTTGCCGGCCATGCTATTCGTTCTGTTCCTCTTCCTCTTCCTCGGCTGGCTTTTCCAGGCGGGCCGGTGGCGGCTGGCTATGCTCGATGGCCCCCACGCCTAATGGCTGCCACTTCTGAGCGATGTCGCCGCTACGAAGCCGGTGCTCGGCGCCGCCGCGGGCGTGCACCTGCTCGAAACCTTCGGGCTCGATGAACATACGCTGCCCCTCCAGCAGGCCGTGAATCCCTTCCTGGCCTGGCTCCATGCGCCGCGGCGCCTTCTCTTCCAGGGCGCGAATCTCATGCGGATCGTAATCGTCCGGTTCCTGATAAGTGGTGATAAAGCCTTCAAAATTGCGCACCACCACCTTGTCCGGGCTTTGCGCCAGGACGTAATTGGGCGCTACCGGGATCTTGCCGCCGCCGCCCGGCGCATCAATCACGTAAGTAGGCACGGCATAGCCCGAAGTGTGCCCGCGCAGGCCCTCCATAATTTCGATGCCGCGGCTCACCGAGGTGCGGAAATGGCCGGAGCCTTCGACCAGGTCACACTGGTACAGGTAGTAGGGCCGCACGCGAATCTTGACCAGGTCGTGTACAAGCTGGCGCTGAATGTGCACCGAGTCGTTCACGCCGGCCAGCAGCACGCTCTGGTTGCCCAGCGGCACACCGGCGCGCGTCAGGCGATCACAGGCCGCTGCCAGCTCCGGCGTGATTTCGTTGGGGTGGTTCACATGAATGTTCAGCCAGAAAGGATGGTAGCGGCTGACCATCTCACAAAACGCTTCGTCAACGCGCATGGGCAAAAAGACGGGCACGCGCGAGCCGATGCGAATAATCTCCAGGTGCGGAATGGCGCGCAGGCGGCTGAGGATCATGTCTAATAGCTTGGGCGCCAGCACCATGGGGTCGCCGCCCGAGAGCAGCACGTCGCGGATCTGTGGCGTGTTCTCAATATACTCAATCTGGGCGTCAAATTCCTTGCGGCTGAAAGTCTGGGTGGGGTCGCCCACGATGCGGCTGCGCGTGCAGTAGCGGCAGTAGCTGGCACACTGCGTCGTAATCAGCATCAGCACGCGGTCGGGATAGCGGTGCACCAGGCCGGGCACCGGCGAATGCTTGTCTTCGGCCAGCGAATCTTCCATCATCGACTGGAAGGGCACCATCTCGCGCGCCGTGGGAATCACCTGCTTGCGCACGGGGTCGTGCGGGTCGTCGGGGTCGATCAGGCTGGCGAAGTAGGGCGTAATGTCGACGCGAAATAGGCCAGACGTGCTCAGCGCCTTTCTCTCTGATTGAGTGAGCCGAATAACGGCGTCTAGCTCCTCGACCGTATTGAGGCGGTTGGACATCTGCCAGCGCCAGTCCATCCACTTTTCATCAGGCACATCCTGCCAATATGGCGCGCGGCTATAGACCTTCTCCGTAACCGGCGCCGCGTCTTTACTTGCCATGAATCTGCTCCTGTTATGATCCCCGCCGGGGGCCGAGTTCACAATATGAAATAGAGTTTCAAGTCACCCCAGTATAGCAACACGGCGCGCATTTTCCAAGAGACCTGCGTACTCTTCCCATCCAACTACGCCGCTCACATTTCACGCTTCACGACTCACGCTTCACGCCTCAGCTCCTCAACCCGCGCCAGCCACTCAAGAACCGGCCGGCAATCCTCATCCAGATGCTCCTGCGCCGCCTGGTGGTATGCGTCGAGGAAGCGCGCCAGTATCTCTTCAGGCAGGGGCCCCGCGTGCGCCAGCAGGCCACGCAGCCAATCCATCTCCTGGTCGAGCAGTGCCAGGTCGCCCAGGGCCAGCGCTGCGCGGATATCTCGCGCCAGGTACATGTTGGCCGTCTCTAGATACTTTTCGGGCCACTGCTCCGAGCTTAATGCGCGGCGCACCTCCCAGGCCACCAGCGGCTGCTGGCGCTCAAAACAGTCCAGAGCTCGGCGATAGGCCGGCGCGAGCGGCGCGACGGCGCCCGGCGGCGGCTCGGCTATGAGGATCTCGGCAAGACGATCGGCCGCCTGCGCCAACGACTCGCCCAGGAAATCGCCGGGCATGATCTGGCGCAGCGCCGGCAGCCGGTTAAAGATGCGGCCGCCATAAGCCAGGCGGATTTGCCGCTCATGTAGGAAGCGGCCCATCTCCAACGCTTCGGCGGCCGCCGGCAACGTCTGGGCTGCCAGCACGGCCAGCGCCGGGCGCGCGACTTCTAAGGCGTGGTCTAGCTGCGCCAGCGGCACATTAGACCCGAAGTAGGCCACGGGCCAACCCCGATAGCGCAGCAAGAGCGTCAGCAGCAGTAAGGGAAAACTGTGCTCTTCGCCCGGGGGGCAGGCGAGGTAGATGAGCTGTGACCGCGTTGGCGGCGGCGCTGCTTTCAGCAAGGCGTGGGCCTGGCGCATAGCCAGCGCCGAGGCAAAATGCTCCTGCTGTACGGTCGCCTCACTCTCGTACCACAACCGCCCCATCTCCGTCAGCCCCTTCTGCAACAGCTCCAGGCAGACCAGCTCTGGGGCGTGACGCGCCAGAGCCTGGCCCAGCACGCGCTCCGCCGCCTGTTCGTCCAAGTTCAGGCAGGCCCGCAACCAGGCATCCCGCAGCGAGGCCAGGTCAGAAACGGCCGTGGCCGGCGTCATGTCATGGACGAGCGCGGACTCCGCCGCTTCCTGAAGCGGATCGCGCCCGTTCGCGCTCAGGTCGCGCCAGAGCTGCGCGGCGCGGCTGATGCTCAATCCTTCTTCGCGCCGTGCTAAGAGCCACTGGATGATCGCCAGATCACGCTGCGAATAGAGGCGATGCCCGCCTTCTGTCCGTTCTGGCGCCGGCAGCCCGTAGCGCCGCTCCCAGGCGCGCAGCGTGTCTGGCCGAATGCCCGTCTCTTGCACAATCACCTTCAGGTTATACCGTGGCTTACTATCTTCCATTCTCGTCTTGTCCGCTTAGGTTAAATATACACTCTTCGCTGAAGATTAATGAATTGCTGCGTTTCGCTTACGGATGAAACAGCACCCTGGTGCTGACGGCAGGACGTAAGCGCTAGTATATGAATTCCCGTCCTAATGTAATAGTAACACATACCGGGAGAAATTTCAATGATTTGAACAGAATAACTTGACAAAACGCGGACAAACTGTTAACCTTTTGTCTAGTTATGCTGGGTTCCCCTGGCTGGTTATTTCGCTCTGACGCGTCGCCCGCAGCAGCCGGGAGTACGGTAAGTGGTATTGGAAGCTGCAAGAACTAGTTAGGAGAATTCAGATGAGTTTACAGCTTGATACTTGGGAGAGCCGACTGCTTAACCAGGCCTACGCGCCGCTGCTCGAGCGGGGGCGCCACGATGAGCAAAGTGGAGCCAGCCACGCACAGCAGCGCCAAGCTTATCACTACTGCCAGGAACTGACCAGGAGGCATAGCCGTACTTTCTTCATGGCCTCTGCGCTGCTGCCCGCGGACCAGCGCCGGGCGATGCGCGCTCTGTACGCCTTTTGTCGCGTCAGCGATGACCTGGTAGACGAACATGCAGCCGGCGGCGCTGCGCGCTTGCACGACTGGCGCCGGCGCAGTCTCAGCAGCCGTCCGGCGAATGGCGAGCCGGTGGTGCTGGCCTGGGCCGAGACGCGCAGCCGCTATGCCATTCCGCGCCAATACGCCGAGCAGCTTCTAGATGGCATTGGCAGTGACCTCAGCCCCGCGCGTTATCAGACGTTCGCCGAGCTGGCGCAATACTGCTACGCTGTTGCCTCCACCGTAGGGTTGATGAGCATCCACATCGTCGGCTATACGGGCAACGAAGCGATTCCCTACGCGGTCAGACTGGGTGTGGCCTTGCAGCTAACCAACATTTTGCGCGACGTGGCCGAAGATTGGCGCAATGGCCGTCTCTACCTGCCGCTTGAGGAGCTGGCCGCCTTTGGCCTTAGCGCAGCGGACATAGACAGGGGCCTCGTCGACGACCGCTGGCGCTCGTTTATGCGTTTCCAGATTGCGCGTGCGCGTGGCCTGTATGCCCAGGCGCTACCCGGCATTGCCCTGTTGCACCGCGGCGGTCGCCTGGCCATTGGCGCGGCGGCCGAGCTGTACCGCGAGATCTTGAACGACATTGAAGCGCACGACTATGACGTTTTCAGTCGCCGCGCGTTTGTCTCCGACCGCAAAAAACTGGCGCTCTTGCCCGGCATCTGGCAGCGCTCGCGCCGGTTGCCAACGGCACCAGCAATCTGAGCAGCTCAATAAGGATCAATCATGGACGAAAAAGTTATCATCATCGGCAGCGGTTTTGGCGGACTGGCCGCGGCCGCCCGTCTGGCAGCGCGCGGTTACCAGGTAGAGATCTTTGAAAAGCAAGATAAGCCCGGCGGGCGCGCCTATGTATTCGAGCAGGACGGCTTTACGTTCGATGCCGGCCCCACCGTCATCACCGCGCCCTTCATGTTCGACGACATCTTCGCCGCCGCCGGCCGCCAGCGCGCCGATTACGTCTCCTTCCGGCCGCTCGACCCCTTCTACCGTATCTTCGATCATCAGGGGCGGTCGTTCGATTACAACGACGATCCCGCCTTTATCGCCGAACAAATCCGCCGCTGGAGCCCCGACGACGTCGACGGCTACCAGCGCTTCATGGCCACCACGCGCGCCATCTTTCAGAAAGGCTTCGTGGAGCTGGCCGATAAGTCTTTCTTGCACGCCAGCGATATGGTCCGAGTGGCTCCGGACTTGCTACGACTGAGCGCTCACAAGTCGGTCTACGACTACGTTTCCCAGTTCATTAAGGACGACTTTCTGCGCCGCTGCTTCTCTTTCCACCCCCTGCTCATCGGCGGCAATCCGTTCGATGCCTCTTCCATCTATGCCATGATCCACTATTTGGAGCGTGAATGGGGCATCCATTACGTCGTGGGCGGCACCGGCGCGCTGGTGCAGGCCATGGTGCGGCTCATCGAAGAGCTGGGCGGCCGCCTGCACCTCAATGCCGAAGTAGCTGAAATTGTGGTACAGGGGCGCCGCGCCACGGGCATTCGCCTGGCCGGCGGGGCCGTCCATGACGCCGACCACATCATCTCCAATGCCGACGTCGCCTGGACCTACATGAACCTTGTTCCCTCAAGGGCGCGCGGCCTGCGCAACAGCGATTTCCGCTGGCAAAAGCTCACGCGCTACAGCATGTCGCTGGTTGTCATCTATTTTGGCGCCAGAAAGCTCTACCGCCACGAGGGCCGCCTGGCCCATCACAACATCATCCTCAGCCAGCGCTACCGCGGCTTGCTGGCCGACATCTTCCGCGGCAGCAAGCTACCCCAGGACTTCTCCCTCTACTTACATATGCCCACCATTACCGACCCGTCGATTGCTCCCCAGGGCCACGAAGCCTTTTACGTCCTTGCGCCGGTGCCCCATCTCGGCGCGGACATCGATTGGAGCCAGGCCGCAGGGCCCTATCGCGACGCGATCATGACTTTCCTGGAAGACAATTATCTGCCCGATCTAGCCGCCAATCTGGTGACCGAGCGCATGATCGACCCGCGCTATTTCCAACAGGCGCTCAACAGCCACATGGGCGCGGCCTTCTCGCTCGAACCCATTCTCAGGCAGTCGGCCTGGTTCCGCCCGCACAACCGTTCGGAGGACATCGACAACCTGACCTTTGTCGGCGCCGGCACGCATCCCGGCGCGGGCCTGCCCGGCGTGCTCTCTTCGGCCAAGATCGCCGAGGATCTCATCGTCGCCGGCAGCCGCCGGCCGGCCGCCAGTCGCCAGGCGTTTGCGCGCAACGCTTCCACGCCGCGCACAGCGGAGGAGACCCATGCGCCATAGTCGATCCCTGCCAAAGGCAGACGCGGCCGCCGGCCGCAAAGTGCTCAAAGGGCTGGCGCAGACGCGCTCGCTGCTGACTGCCCTGGAAGTAATGCGCGATGAAGTGGGCCCTGCCTTCCGCATCACATTGCCCGGCTTCCGGCCGGCGGTCTTTGTAGGCCCCCAAAGCGTCCGCCAGATCATGGTTAGCCACCGCCAACAATTCCACTGGCGCAGCCCCTCGGACCCGGTAACCAGACTGCTGCGCCACGGCCTGCTGGTGGAGGACGGCAACGCGCACGACTGCATGCGCGCGGCCATGGAGCCCGCGCTGCAAAAGCCCCTGCTGCCCCAGCATATCCCGGCGATGCAAGCGCACACCGACCGCGTTCTGGCGCAGTGGAGCGACGGTTCGCTGCAAGATATGCTCGTGCAGATGCGGCGCGTGGCCCTGCTCATCTTCATGGGCGTGCTGCTCGACGTGCCGTTTGAACCCGACATGGAGCGCCTGTGGCGGCCGATTCTGCGCGCCATCAGCTACATCTCACCCGGCCTGTGGATCATCTGGCCGCACATGCCGCGCCCCGGCTATGGCGCGCCCCTGGCCGAGCTAGACGCCTACCTCTATGACATCATTGCGCAAAGGCGTGAGCGAGAACGCGCCGCCCGCCGGCAGCCGCCGCTCAGCGGCCGGCCGCAGCCAACCGACCTGCTCACGCTGCTAACGCAGACGCCGGCGCTGGACGACGATCTCATTCGCGATCAACTGCTCACTATGCTCATTGCCGGCCATGATACCAGCACCGCCTTGCTGGCTTGGAGCCTGCACCTGATGGCCCGCCATCCCGGCGTCATGGCCCGGGCCCAGGCCGAAGTCGACGCCGTCGCGGGCCGGGAGGCCCTGCAGGCGGCGCACCTGGAGCGGCTCACCTATCTCGACCAGGTAATCAAAGAGGCCCTGCGCCTCTACCCGCCGATCCATGTTGCCAACCGCATCGCCGCCGAAGATACAACCATTGCCGGCTACGAGCTGCAGGCTGGCAGCCGCGTGATGGCCTCTATCTACCTCACGCACCGCGACGAGCGCGTCTGGCCAGCGCCGCAGCAATTCCGGCCAGAGCGCTTCGCACCCCACGCCCCGCGGCCGCCTGCTTTCAGTTACGTACCCTTCGGCGCCGGCCCGCGCTTGTGCATCGGCGCGGCCTTCGCCCAGGTCGAAGCGAAAGTCGTCCTGGCGCGAATCTTGCAGCAATTTCAACTAACCGGCCTGGGCTGGCCGGTGCGCCCGCACATGGGCGCAACCCTGGAGCCGCACCCCGGCGTCTTCTTACGCGTGCAGCGGAGGCAGCCTTGACCTACTTTGGTTTTCTGTTTCGCTTCTTGCTACTGCCCATTGCCCTGCTGCTGGCCCTCACCTGGCAGCAGCGGCGGCGGCCGCGGCCAGGGCTGGCGCCACCCGGCCCCTGGTCTCTTTGGGCCGCCATCGCCCTACATTGCCTGGTAGCCCTGCTATATACTACGCCCTGGGACAACTACCTGGTGGCGACCGGGGTCTGGTGGTACGATCCGGCCCTTGTCACTGGCGTCACCATTGGCTGGGTGCCCATAGAGGAATACACCTTCTTCATTTTACAGCCGGTGCTTGCCGGCCTGTGGCTGGCTTTCGTGCGGCGACGCCTGGCGCTCACTGGCAAACCACGGTTTGCTGCGCTGCGCCTCTGGCTGCCGGCGCTGCTGGCCGCCCTCTGGCTCGCCGCGGCGCTAACCCTGGCTAGCGGCTGGCAGCCTGGCGTCTATCTGGCGCTGATCCTCGTATGGGCCTTGCCGCCCCTGGGCCTGCAGCTCGCCTTCGGCGCCGACATCTTATGGCAGCAGCGCCGCCTGATCCTGCTTGCCCTCGTCCCCCTGACCCTCTATCTAAGCGCCGTCGATGCGCTGGCCATTGGCGCGGGCACATGGACCATCGACCCGGCGCAAACGCTCAACATCTATCTCGGCGGCATTCTACCGATCGAAGAGTTCCTCTTCTTCCTGGCAACCAATACCCTGCTCACCTTCGGCATCGCCCTGATCTGGGCCCCGGCCAGCCACCAACGCCTAGCCGCCCTCCGCCTGCGCCTGGCCGCCTGGCAAGCCCAAAGGCGGCGCACCGGCGAGCCTTACTCGAATCGCAGAGATGAAGCGCGGCCCAGCTCCTGACGATGTTTCCAGGCCAGGATCAGCACATTGGCCGCCCAGAGTGGGTACCAGACCGGCGGCGCGTGCAGCAGCGCAAGAGCCGGCAGCAAACAAAGGAAGCCCAGCAAGACCGCGACGCTGCTCGTTTTGCCCAGCGCCAGCCACACAGCAAAGAAGAAGCCTAAGAGGCTGGGAACCAGCCACAGGCTAAGGCCAGACCAGATGCCAAAGGTGACGGCCAGCGCTTTGCCGCCGCGAAAGCGCAGAAAGGGCGAGAAAGCGTGCCCTAGCACGGGCGCAAGGGCCATAGCCGCCAGCAGCCATCCCCCCATCCCTAGTCCAAAGTGAGCCAGGCCGACGGGCAGCGCACCTTTTAAAAAGTCCAACAACATTGCTAGCATGCCCCACTTCATGCCCCCCACGTGCATAACGTTCCAGCTGCCCGGGTTCCCGTCGCCGACCTGTTGAATGTCCTGGCCCAGGGCAAGTTTGCCGACCCATACGGAAAAAGGGAGTGCCCCGACGAGGAAAGTGAGGCAGACCCAGAAAATGTTCGTCACACACGTCTCCCTTTCCAGGCCACGCCACGCCCGGCCCACTGGCGGAGCACCCCCCAACTGCTGGCCATTTGAATAAGCAAGGCGGCGAATGGCGCCAACCAGCTGACTCGTTGCACAGGTGTGCGCCGCGTCCAGGGCCGCAGACTAAATACGACCAGCATCCAGGAGGCCAGCAGCCAAAGAAAGCTTAGCCGCCCACGCCACCAGGCAATCAGCAGCCCCAGGGGCGACATAATTGCCGTCACAAACAACATCGCCAACCAGCCGCGTGAGCCGGTCCATTTCAGGGAACCAGAACCGATGCGCGTCAGTCCCGGCCCGAGTTTCCTGAGGTTAGGGTAGATGTGCACAGAGCCGACGATCGTGCCATTACACAGGCTTGTCCGATATCCAGCCCGATGCAGGTGATGGCCTAGCGCCAGATCCTCCATCAGCTCGCCTCGCACCGCCGCAAAGCCGCCGCTCTGCCCATATACCTCACGCCGTACAAGAATGTACTGACCGTGGAATAGCGCCTGCGGCCGGCCGTGTGCCGCGAGCAGCGCGGCAAAAGCGATGGTCAAAATTAGCTTCACCAGGGCGCTCTCTGTTTCTTGCGCCAGCATTAGGCTAACAGCATCAAGCTCATGGGCCAGGGCATAGGCCACGACCTGCCGCAGACCGCGCGGCGAATGCCAGGTATCCGCATCAGTGAACAACAACCATTTGCCTGTAGCCAGCGCTGCGCCTTGATGGCAGGCATTCGTCTTACCTAGCCAACCCGGCGGCGGCTCCTGGAGCTGAACGAGCGCCGCGCCATGCTGCCGGGCCACGGCGGCCGTCTCGTCGGCGGAGTTATCGTCCACGACAATGATTTGCAGCGCACCGGGATAATCGAGCCCTTGTAACGACGGCAACAAGCGGCGCAGATTCTCTGCTTCATTGCGCGCCGCGACGATGATCGAAACGGAGGGCAAGCGGGCGAGCGACGTCGTGGCGTCTGGTTGCAACAACCGAATCTTGCGCTGCGCGCGCCATGCATGCCACGACAACAGCGGCGCCAGCAAGGCAGAATAGACAATAGGCGGCGGGCGCAACTTGCCGGCTCTGGCTCGCGGATAAAGCATTCGTATAGTCACAATCTTCATCACGATGAAATGAACAGCGGCGGTCATCTATCCATGGCATAGCCATGGACCAGTTGGTATAGCGTAACAACTGCGCTAAATTGATGCCAGATACTGTGCATGTCATTCAACACTTATAGGGGTAATCATGCTAAAGCTACTCTTCATCGGCGGCACCGGCGTCATCAGCTCTGCCTGCTCAGAGCTTGTCATCGCGCGAGGTTTCGACCTCTATCTGCTCAATCGCGGGCAGAGCAGCCGCCCGGCGCCGCAAGGCGCGACGGTTCTACGTGCGGACATTCGCGACGCCGACGCGGCGTGGCGCGCGCTGGAGGGGTATGAGTTCGACGTGGTCGTCGACTGGATCGCCTTCACGCCAGAGCACATTGAGGGCGACCTGGCCCTATTTGACGGGCGGGTGGGCCAGTACGTCTTCATCAGCTCAGCCTCTGCCTACCAGACGCCGCCGCGCTCGCTGCCCGTCACGGAATCCACGCCGCTGCACAATCCCTATTGGGCCTATTCGCGCAATAAGATTGCCTGCGAGGAACGCCTGCTGCGCGCTTATCGCCAGCAAGCTTTTCCCATGACCATCGTGCGCCCGTCGCACACCTACGACCAGACCTTACTGCCGATGCGCGGCCGCTATACGGTGGTGAACCGCATGCGCCAGGGCAAAAAAGTGATCGTGCACGGCGACGGCACGTCGCTGTGGACCCTGACCCACCACCGCGACTTCGCCAAAGGCTTTGTCGGCTTGCTGGGCAATAGCCGCGCCATTGGTGAGGCCGTTCACATTACCTCCGGCGAATGGCTCACCTGGAACCAGATCTTTGGCATGGTGGCCGATGCCGCCGGCGCACAGGCGCGCCTGCTGCATGTGCCGTCCGAACTCATCGCCCGCTTTGACCCCGACTGGGGCGCCAGCCTATTGGGCGACAAGGCCCACAGCATGATCTTTGACAACAGCAAAATCAAGCACCTCGTTCCCGACTTTGAAGCCACCATTCCCTTTGCCCAGGGCGCCCGCGAGATGATGGCCTGGTACGACGCCGACCCTTCGCGCCAGGCCATAGACCAGGCCTTCGATGGCCTTCTGGACAGCATGTTGCAGGCCTACGAGCGCGCCTGGGCCTGAGCGAGCGACGATTAGGCAACGAAAGGGCAACCCTTCCTCTATGGTCGCGCCGCCGCAGGCCGTGAGCAACATGAGCCTATGGCGCGCGATCGAGTCTGGCGGCGCTTACCGCGTGCTGCAGATCAGCGATACGCCGTTGGGCGTGGACCAGGCGCTGTGGTCGCCTGACGGCAGCCGCCTACTGGTACACATGGCCACCGGCTCTGTGGACCCCATGTTGCGTTGGGCGCAAACTACGCCCCTCGTCCTGTCGCCCGATGGCAGCGGTTGGCATGTGGGTGGCTGGGGCAATAGTCCAAATGCCACTTACAATGCCTGGTCGCCAGACGGCGCGCAGTTGGCCTACATTGCCGGGGACGAAGTGTGGCTGGCCAATGCCGACGGCAGCGATGCGCGCCTACTGCCCTCGCCGCCGGGTTCGAGCCCCGCGGCCTTGCAAGTCTCGCCACAGGGCAATTGGCTGGCGGTGCTTGTGTCGCGACGGGTTACCAACGATTGGCTTAACGATTTATGGCTTTACGACACCCTGGGCGCTGCACACTCCCTCCTGATCGAAGACGCCGGTGGCTTTCTTGGCCACTTTTCATGGGCTCCGCAAGGCGACGCCGTGGCGCGTGGTCGCCGGACGGCTCGCGCCTGGCAATCTGGCGGCCTGAACCCGGCGGCTACGGCCTGTGGCTTTCGACCCCAAATGAAGAACCGGCGCTGCTGCTGCGTAGTGTGGAGCCACCAAGGGGCCGGCGAAACCCGACCTATCGCTATGAAATGACGCCGCAGTGGCGGCCCGACGGCCGGGCCCTGGCCGTGGTCGCGATCCTGGAGTCCCAGCCGCAGGCCTATCTCATTGAGATGCCGTGACCTGGTCCGTGCCAATCGCGCATGCCTACCCTGAGAAGCTGTTGGTATAATCACGCTAACTTTTGGAGAAGCGCAGCGAGCGACTGCCCTTCTACTTCGTGTAGCCGGAGATGGCAATTTGGTTTCCAACGGGTGGCGCACCCTGTTTCTGTCGCTGATGCTCCTTTCTAGCCTGCACTGCCGCATGGCCGGCGCCGGCGTTGGCCCCACTGCGACTGCCGGGGACGGCGCTGCAGAAGGCGACTCCGCAGCCATCGCCGCCGGCCAGGCAACCGCGGAGGCAAAGCAGCCGGCGCCCAGCGTGACCGTCACTGCTCTACCCTCGGCGACGGCAACGCCGGCGCCCAGCGCCACGCCGCTACCCACCGCGACCATGGCCGCCACGGCAACGCCAGCGCCCACGCCGACCGCGCTGCCGCACCCCCTCTACTGCGCGCAGCCGCCAGACGATTACGCGCGCGTAGCCGTAGGCATTCATACGCTGAACGCGCGCACGCTGGCCATGCTGCACGCCGCGCAGCAGATTTACGAGGGGCCGGGGGATATCATGCGTATCACGCAAGGTTCTTATCGCGATGTGGTCGAAGCCAGCTTCGGCACGCACGCCGGCGGCGGCGCCGTGGACATTTCCATTCGTGACCCGCGCAATGAGAGCATCTTCCTGCGGGAAGAGGCCGGGCCCATGGTTATGGCCCTGCGCTATGCCGGCTTTGCCGCCTGGTTCCGCGATGTGGGCGACCTGGGCGAAAATTCGCCGGCGCATATTCATGCTATCGCCGTAGGCGATGGGCAGTTATCCGCGGCGGCGCAGGAGCAGGTGAGCGGCGCGGGGGGTTACCTGGCAGGCATGGACGGCCTCATCGCGCCCTATGGGCCCAACGCCGACAGGCACGGCGGGCCGGTCATCTGCCCGTGGATGGCATTGGAATAACAGTTCAGGAGAATAAAACGAATGACCAACTATGCGGACGAACCGCTGCACTGGATTGAGAACAAGTGGGCCGCACAAGCAGCGGATGATACAGCGGCCATACACGAGCTGCTGCCCGACGGCATTCCCTACGTCACGCGCTCTTTTCATAGCCAGATACCGGGTTACCAGGTGACGCCCCTCAAGCGGCTGGCGGCGTTGTCCACGCGCCTGGGCCTGGGCAACATCTGGGTGAAGGATGAGTCGGAGCGCATGGGCCTGAACGCCTTTAAGGCGCTAGGCGGCTCGTACGCCATCTACCGCTTTGTGTGCCAGCAGCTCGGGCTCTCCGAAATTTCGTTCGCCGAGCTGATGTCCGACGAGATCCGCGAGCAACTGGGCGATATCACCTTTGCCAGCGCCACCGATGGCAACCACGGCAAAGGGTTGGCCTGGGCCGCGCGCAAATTACGCTTCCCTTGCGTCATTTACGTGCATAAAAACACCTCACCGGCGCGCATTGAGGCCATTGCCGAGTATGGCGCCGAGGTGCGCGTGGTTGGCGGCAACTACGACGACGCGGTGCGCCAATGCCAGCGCGACGCCGAAGCCAACGGCTGGCAGATCATCTCCGATACCTCCTGGCCCGGCTATCGCCAGATTCCGCAATGGGTGATGCAAGGCTACACTACGCTGCTCGCCGAAGCGCAGGAGCAGCTCGCCGGGCAGGGCGTGGCGCGGCCCACACACCTCTTCCTGCAGGCCGGGGTCGGCGCGTTCGCCGCAGCAGTGATTGCTTTTTACGAAAAGATCTTTGGCGCATTGGCGCCCATCTCGGTGATCGTAGAGCCGCGCACGGCGGCCTGCATCTTCCAATCGGTGGCCATCGGCGGCGGCGAGCCGCAGGTGGCCGAGGGCGACCTGCACACGGTGATGGCCGGCCTGGCCTGCGGCGAGCCCAGCCCCCTGGCCTGGCCCGTGGTGCGCAATCACGCCGACTTCATCGTCACGGTGCCCGATTATGTGGCGGCGCGCGGCATGCGCATGTATGGCGTGCCGCTGCAAGGAGATCCTTTCGTGGTCTCCGGCGAGTCGGGCGCAGTAACCCTGGGCGCGCTCAGCTACATCATGGGTTATGACGGCGCCAGTGAGTTGCGCGAACGCCTGGGCCTGGATACGAGCTCGCAGGTGTTGCTGATTAACACCGAAGGAAACACAGACCCCGACTACTTTCGCCGCGTGGTGTGGGATGGCGTCTTGCCCGTGCCCGAACAATACTTTCTGGGCTAGCCGGCGCAGGCCCTTAGCCTGCGCTGCGCCGCGTCTGGCGGCGGCGACGGCGGCGCGGGCCATCGCCGTCGCCGTTGCTTGACAACGCCGGTAGTTCTGGCAGCGCATTGTCCTGCTGCATGCCGCTGGTGATGATGCGCTGCAGCTCCGCTTCCACAGCTTCGTCGATGTGCGGCGGCGTGTAGGCCGCCAGCCGGCGTGCCACTTCCGCCCGCGTGCGCTGCTGCAGGTCCGGTGAGCCGGCCTTGGCCCAGTTCTCCCGGTTCTGGCGGTCCACCACGGGGCTGGGTAGATACAGCTCCTGCGGCCAATATTCCATCGTATGCTCGGCCGTGATCAAGTGCTGCTCGGCGATAAGCTGGCGCACCAGATCTAGCGTCGGTAGATCGTCCTTCGGCTGCATCTGGCGCACAAAGTGCAGGGCCTGCCCGCACAGCTCGTCGTCGAAGACCAGCTTCTCCAGGCTAAACACCAGCACATAGTCCAGCATGCCGGGCCCAGAAACAGAGTTAACGCCGGCCAACGCCGCCAGCAGGGCGCTGCCAAAGGTCTCGGCGCCGGCCTGCGCGTCGAGGAACTTGCCCTCGCTAAGCGCCATGTACGCCTGTGTAGGCAGTTCCAGGGCCTTGGCCACGGCCACGTAGGCCATGTCCAGGTGCAGGGCCTCTACGGCAATCATCGGCGAGGTGGCTGCGCGCATGTGAAAGGTGGCCGGCGCGCCGCCAAAAAGCACCGGCGTGCCCGGCTTCACCATCTGGGCCATGGTCAGCCCGGCCAGCACGTCGGCCGTGTGGAACACCGTCGCGCCCACCAGGGTAACCGGTGCAATAAGGCCCATCAGTGTCACGGGCACGATTTCCACAGGGATGCCCGCCTCCACACAATCCAGCAAATTCTGGCAGGAGTCCTCACTATAGCGAAACATGCCCGTGGCCGTGATCGTGAAGATAGACATGGGCCGCGCGATCAAATCCTGGCGGTCGTGGCGGAACAACTGCATCATTTCGGCCATGCGCGGCACACCGTGCTCGGTGAACGCGCCGGAGACCACCGGCTTGAGCGAATGAGTCAGGCACAGGTATAGGCGCCAGGCGTCCGAAACCTGCGCTTCGATGTCGTCGTTGGTAGAGAAGGCAGTCGCCAAGTAGGCGATATGGGGCAGGCCGTCGGCCAGGCGTACGTACTCGGCAAAGTCGCGCGTATTGGCCAGGCGCGTCTGGCCCGTGCGGTGGTCGAGTACCTTCAGGCCGCTGGAGCCGGGTACAAAGTGCACGTTATCGCCGCCCAGCTCCGCGTGCGGCGCGCCGCTGCGGTCGTAGAGCGTGAACGACGAAGGCGCAGCGGCAATGGCGCGCTCGACGACCTCGGCCGGGAAGAGCACGCGCTCGCCGCCGGCGTCCATTTTCAAGCCCGCGTCTAACAGGCGCTGGCGCAACGGCGCGCCGCGCACTTCCACGCCGATCTCACTTAGAATTCTTTTGGCCTCGTCGAGAATCCTGGCAATCATCCGCTCGTCGGCCACTTGAATCGAAGGGCGCATACGACTTTCCTTAATCAATTGGGCTCTTGTTTCACATTGTGAACAATGATTTCAAATCCATTGACCATTGTAACAGGGTTTGCTATATTGACGAGCAATGGCGGCGCGCATCTGTGCATGGAAGCCTCGCGCCACAAGCCCTATGTCGTCCGACGGTTTTCGAGGAACGAGGTAAGCAATGAGCGAAGAGATCAACATCCAGGAAATGGCCACCGAG
>CAYLJW010000051.1:0-25549 GCA_964384155.1 uncultured Ardenticatenaceae bacterium | reverse complement strand
GGGGGGAGGGGGTGGGGGGGGGGGGGGGGGGGGTGGTGGGGGGGTTGTGTGTGGGGGGGGGGTTGGGTGCGGGGGGGGGGGGTGGGGGGGGTTTATAATGTGGCGGACCACTTAACACAGTGAACAATCGAGGCGCAAGTGGAAGGAAGCGAGCAGAGGCGGGTGGCGCAAAAGGCAGTGATCGCGCAGCTGGGGCTGGACGCGCTGGACGGGATGGCGGCGCCGGCGCTGATGGCGCGGGCCGTGGAGGAGGTTTCGCGCACACTGGACGTGCCGTATGCCTCCGTGCTGCAGTTGCTGCCGGGCGGGCATTCGTTTCTGGTAGCGGCCGGCGTGGGCTGGCGCGAAGGAACCGTGGGCCGCGCCACGGTGCACGCGGGGGGCGATTCGCAGGCGGGGTATACCATGCGCAGCCTGGAGCCAGTGCTGGTGGAGGATCTGGCCACGGAGACGCGCTTTGAGGGGTCGATCTTGCTGGAGGAACACGGGGTGGTGAGCGGCCTCAGTGTGATCATCCACGGCCTGGGAGGCCCATTTGGGGTGTTGGCCGCGCATGGCACGGCGCGGCGCCGTTTTACGCCGCACGACGCGGACTTTTTGCAGGCGGTGGCCAATGTGCTGGGCGCAACTATCGAGCGCCAGGCGGCCGAAGAGGCCCTGCGCCACAGCCAGCAGCGCATGGAAGTGGCCGTGGCCGCCAGCGGCGGCGGCATCTATGAGCACAGCGTGCCAGCGCACGATGAGAGCTTCCACAGCGCGCGCTGGGCGCAGATTCTGGGCTATACGCTCGACGAGCTGCCGCAAGGCGCGGGCTTTTTCGACTGGCTGCTGCGGCAGGTGCACCCCGACGATGTGGCGCGCCAGGAGCAGGCCTTTGACGCTTTTTTGCAGGGGCAGACGAGCAGCTATGAAATGGAGCTGCGCCTGCGCCATAAGTCGCGGCAGTGGCGCTGGGTGCGCAGCTATGCGCAGGCGCTGGAACGGGACGAAGCAGGCGGCGTGCGCCGGCTGGCGGGAATGATGTTCGACATTCACCGCTACCGTGAGGCGCAGGAGGAGCGCGACCGGCTGCTGGCGGCCCTGCGCGCGGCCACGGAAAGCCTGGAGGAGCGTGTGGCGCAGCGCACGCGGCAGCTTGAGCTGCGCACGCGGCAGCTGCGCGCGCTGGCTTCGAGCCTGACGGTGGCCGAGCAGCGCGAGCGGGATCGCATTGCGCGCATTCTGCACGACGACTTGCAGCAGATTCTGTACGCGGCGCAGATGCAGACAAGCTTGCTGCAGGGCGCGCCGGGCGAAGGGGAGTATGAGGCGGACTGGGCGGCGCAGCTGGACGATCTGGAGCGGCTGCACGCCAGGGCGCTGGCCGTGACGCGCTCGCTGGCCGTGGAGCTGAACCCGCCGCTGCTGCATGACGAGGGCCTGGCCGAGGCGCTGGCCTGGCTGCAAAACCATGTGAAGAGCACCTATGACCTGCAGGTGGACCTGCGCGTGGAGGACGCGGCGGAGCCGCAGAGCGTGGACTTGCGCGAGCTGCTGTTCCAGATGGTGCGCGAGCTGCTGTTTAATGTGGTGAAACACGCGGGCGTGGCGCAGGCCGATGTGATTTTGCGCGAGGAGGACGGGCGCTGCGTGATTGAGGTGTGCGACGCCGGCCGCGGCTTCGATGTGTCGGCCCTGCAGGGGCGCGGCTGGGGAGAGGTGGGCTATGGCCTGCGCAGCATGCGCGAGCGGCTGGAGCTGTTCGGCGGCTCGCTGGAGATGGAAACGGGCGAAGGCCGCGGCACGCGCGTGCGCGTTGTGGCGCCGCTGGATGGTGAGGGGGAGGGGGACAAAGATTGACAAATCTTGAAGATTTGTCAATTTTAGGGGCCTTATGACGCCTAGAAGAGCGGCCCTGGCGCGGGCTTTTCCGATTGTGATTGTTACGGTGGTGTTTGGCGCGTTGATCGTCTTTCTGGCGCTGCGCACGGCGCGGGGCATTGAACAGTCGGAGGCGGAGGCAGCGCGCTTTGAGGGGTTGGCGGAGCGTTGTGAAGGGCCGGCGCAAGCGGCGGCAGAAGGCGAGGCGCCGGGGCTGCCGGGGGTGGCTTTCCGCCTGGTGCAGGGGCGCTGGCTGTATGATGACGCCATTTTGCCGGCGGCCTGGCGCGCGGCGCGGGCGGAAGATGTGCGCGTGGTGCTGTGCCTGGGGCCGGCCGAGGCGTTGGCCACCACGGCCTGTAGGGCGGACGCCAGCGGCGTGGCCCCCACGCGGGTGTATGGCGAAGCGCTGACGGTGCGCCTGGTGCACGCGGGCAGCGGCGCGCTGCTGGCGGAGCAGGCGCTGCACAGCGCCACAGTTAGCGGCTGCCGCGATGAGCAGGACGTGGTGCGCCTGGGCGCGGAGGTGATTGAGGGCTGGGTGCGGCAGGTGGTGGGGCAGGAATAGGGCGCGGAGCAGGCGATGGTCGGGCTCACGCGGCTGGTGGTTGTGGCGGCCATTGAAATTGAGAAATGGATTAAGCGGCGGCGGTAAAGGGCGCGGTCAGCGGCCGGTGGTTGTACGGGCGCGGGAGGGGCGTGGTACAATGACCCGGCATCTGGGCGCGCAGCGC
Source organism: uncultured Ardenticatenaceae bacterium (assembly GCA_964384155.1). GTDB lineage: Bacteria > Chloroflexota > Anaerolineae > Promineifilales > Promineifilaceae > JAAYYY01. Next base: position 22,955 of record CAYLJW010000051.1, on the reverse strand, counting down.
AGGTGCCTGATCGTGGTCAAAGCGTATTGGAGAAAGCCATTATGGATGCTGTTACGACTGCCATCGTCGCCGCTGTGTTATCAGGGGCTCACAACCAACTGCGCGAGGCGCCGCCGGACGCGGCGGAAAGCGGCGCGGATGCCGTGAGCCGTTCTTACCAGACGTTAAAAGAGGCGCTGGTGGAGCGCTTTGAAGGCGCGCCTTCGCTGATGGCCGCCATTGGCCAGCTAGAAGGCCAGGACAACGCGCGCAACCGGCAGAAGCTGCACCAGGAGGTTAAGATCGTGCGCGCCGACCAGGCGCGCCATGTGGTGATGGCCGCCGACGCGTTGCTGCAAGCGCTGCAGGAGCAGCCGGGCGGCAAGGAGCTGCTGCTGCAGGCGCGGACGTGGGAGCGGTTGGCGTGATGCGTGCGGCGTGATGCGTGTGGTGTGATGCGTGTGGTGTGAGAATTGACAAATCTTGGAGATTTGTCAATTGTGGGCGGTGGTGATGCGTAAGGGGCGCAACATGCGAGCGGCGGAGGGGGCCGCGCTGGCGGCGTTGCTGCTGCTGTTTGCGGCGCAGGTTTTATTGAGCTCGCCGCAGAAATCGGCGGCTTTTGACGAGCAGTATCACCTGGCGGCGGGCTATGCTTACCTCAAGACGGGCGACGTGCGCATGAGCCTGAGCCACCCGCCGCTGATCAACGCGCTGAGCGCCGCGCCGCTGTTGGCGCGCGCCGACATCCATTTGCCGCTGGAGCACGCCGCGTGGGCCGCAGCGGACTATTTTACTTTTGCCGACGTGTTCATGTGGCAGAGCGGCAACGACGCGCAGGGTATGCTGCTGGCGGCGCGGGCCGTGATTGCGCTGCTGGGCGTGCTGCTGGCGCTGGCGATCTTCCTCTGGGCGCGGCAGTGGGCCGGGCCTACGGCGGCCTGGGCGGCGCTGATGCTGGCGGTATTGGACCCCAACCTGCTGGCCAATTCGCGGCTGGTGACCACGGACCTGGGGCTGGCGCTGTTTTACTTCGTGGCCGTGTGGCTGCTGTGGCGCTGGCTGCAGGGCCCCAGCGCGGCGAAGGCCGTGCTGGCCGGTGGCGCCGCCGGCCTGGCATGCGCGGCCAAGTTCACGGGGCTGCTGATCTGGCCCACGTTTGCCGCCCTGTTGCTGCTTTATCCGCGCGCGGCCGGCAGCGGCCGGCAGCGTCTGGCGGCGGCCGTGCTCATGGCCGCGGCGGGCGGGGTGGCCTTGTGGGCTGTGTATGGCTTCGACGTGGGCGCCATTCCGGGCAGCGGCCTGGCGCTGCCCGTGCCGGCGCCCTTTTATCCATACAGCGTGTGGGATACGTTTATGGTTATCGAAGAGCAGCCCAAGACGGCTTACCTGCTGGGGCAAACGTCGCCCCGCGGCTGGTGGTATTACTTCCCCGTGGCGCTGGCGGTGAAGACGCCGCTGCCGATGCTGCTGCTGGCGGTGGGTGGGGCGGTGAAGGGCGTGAAAGGTGAAGGCGTGAGATCTTTGGACGACGCTCAAGATGAGGCATCAGGCCATAGGCCTCACGCCTCGCCTGAGGCGGCGGGCTGGCGGTGGAGCGCGCCGTTGTGGTTGCCGCCGCTGCTCTTTTTGGGGCTGGCGATGAGCGGGCGCATTACTATCGGCTATCGTCACATCTTGCCCGTGGTGCCCTTTCTGATCGTGCTGGCGGGCCTTGCCGTGGCCGCTTTGTGGCAGGCGGGCGCAGGGCGGCGCTGGCTGCGTGTGCTGGCGGTGGGCCTGCTGCTGTGGCAGGCTGCAGGTGTGCTGCGGCTGTGGCCGCACCAGGAAGCGTACTTTAACGAGCTGGGTGGCGGGCCGGAAGGCGGCAGCCGCGTGCTGGTCGACTCTAACCTGGACTGGGGGCAGGACCTGATTGCCCTGCGCCGGCTGCTGCAAGAACGGGCCATTGAGCAGCCTTATCTGGCCTACTTTGGCACGGCGCTGCCGGAAGCGTATGGCCTGGCTTACAGGCCGCTGCCGGCCTTTCTGCGCTTTACGGCAGGGCCGGAGGTGGAGGCCTATAATCCGTATACACCGGCGCCAGGCTGGTATGCTATCAGCCGCAGCAGCCTGCGCCTGGGCCTGCTGCACCAAAACGTGGATCTGTATGCCTACTTTGAGGACAAGACGCCGGTGGCGCGGGCGGGCCATTCTATCGACCTGTACGAGGTGACCTACGGCGGCGACACAGGCATTGCGCGCACGGTGGTGACGGGCCGCTCGGTGGCCGATATGGCGCCGGAGGCGCTGGGCGTTGGCGACGGTGAGCGGCTGATTGTGAAGTGGGCGGCCTCGCCGCAAAGCGAGATCGTGTTGGCGGAGCAGGCGGCGGCGGAAACGCCGCCGCAGGTGAGCGTGGAGGCAAATTTTGGGGAGGTGATGACCCTGGCGGGTTATGAGCTGCGGCCGGTGCAGATTGCGGCGGGGGAGCCGCTGACGCTGACGCTGACCTGGCGCGTGGGCCGAGCGCCTATGCCACAGCCGGCGCCGGCGACAGCGCCGCCGCTGGCGGCCTTTGTTCATCTGTCGGATGAGCAGCCGGCGAACATCCTGGCGCAGTTTGACGGCTGGGGGACGGCGCTGACGGGCCTGGAGCCGGGGGACCTGGTGCGGCAGTGGGTGACGCTGGCGCTGCCGCCGGAGGATGTGGAGACGCCGTATTATTTGCAGATTGGGCTGTATTCGCCGCAAAATGGGGAACGGCTGGCGCTGCCGGACGGGGAGACGTTTGTGCGGCTGGGGCCGATTATGCCCGCTGCGGCGGACGGGAGTTGACATAAGCGCCATTGGCGGCGAAAGGACGGTGTGAGCTGTGGTTGTGGCGGGTAGATGGCCAAGATGGCCAACTTTGACTGTTTTTCAGGCGTTGCGGAGAGGCGTGGCAGCAAGCTGGAGATGTTGATGAATTATCTGTTACACATTACAAGGTATGAGGATTGGACCAGGGCGGTTGGCGAGGGCGTGTATAGGCCGGATTCGCTGCGGGAGGAAGGTTTCATTCATTGTTCGACGCGCAGCCAGATAATTGGCGTGGCCAACCGCGCCTTTGGCAGCGAGCAGGGCCTGGTGCTGCTGTGTATTGACGGCGACCTGCTGGAAGCAGAGGTTCGTTATGAGGATTGTTACGACAGCGGGCAACAGTTCCCACACATTTATGGGCCGCTGCCGGTGGGGGCGGTGGTGCGCGTGCTGCCTTTTTCGCCAGGGGCGGATGGCAGATTTGCGCTGCCGCGGGCGCTGGCCACAGACGCGGCTGAGGAGATGTGAGGGGGGCGACGACGTGAGCAGCGAGGTGTGGGATTCGCGCGACTGGCAGTCGCACGCCAGGGTGCGCGACAGGGTGTTCTGGTTGGCGGCGGAGGCGTGCCTGGAATTATAAAGAGCCGGCTGCAGCGGCCGGCTCTTCTTTGTAATTGGGGCGTTTTTGGCGCGGCTTATTGCGCCGTGTAGCCGCCGTCGACCAACAGCGAGGCGCCGGTGACGAAGGAGGCCTCGTCGGAGCAGGCCCAGACGATCATGTTGGCGACTTCTTCAGAGGTGCCCATGCGCTTCATGGCATGCAGCGAGGAGATGTAGTTGTACAGGTCGGTGCCTTCGGCCATGCCGGCGTTGGCCAGCATGGGCGTGTAGATGAAGCCGGGGCAGACGGCGTTGACGCGGATGCCTTGCGTGGCGTACTCGATGGCCGAGGACTTGGTGAGGCCCAGGACGCCGTGCTTGGCGGCGACGTAGGCTGCGGAGTTGGCAAAACCGACGGTGCCGAGGATGGAGGCGACGTTGACGATGGCGCCGACGTCGTTTTGGAGCATGGCTTGAATCTGGTATTTCATGCACAGCCATACGCCGGTGAGGTTAATGGCAATGACGCGCTGCCAGCCTTCTTCGCTCATGTCGGCTGTGGGCGCGGATTCGCCGCCCACGCCGGCGTTGTTGACGCCATAGTCGAGGCGGCCAAAGCGCTCGACGGTGCGGCGCACGAGGGCCTGCACCTGCTCGCTGTTGGAGACGTCGGTCTTGACAAATAGGGCCTGGCCGCCGCGTTCTTCTATCGTTTCTACAGCGCCCTGGCCGGCGGTTTCGTCGATATCGGCAATGGTTACGGCAGCGCCCTTTGCGGCGAAGGCCAGCGCCGTGTAAAGGCCAATTCCGGAGCTGCCTCCGGTGACGATCGCTACTTTTCCGGTCATATCACTCATCGAATACCTCCAGTGAGATTTGAACTCGTTGCTAATTGTTTGTTGGTTTGCAATCTGATGCGGCGCCTTTTCAGGGGTGAAGGTGCGGAGCGGTTGGTTTGCGGCGCGCCATGCTATTGTAGCTGGCGGGCGGTTAAATCGCGAACCGGGTGGGTGGGGCGCGGCGCGATGGAATGCGCAGCTACGGGGGCGTTTTTTAGTCGCCGAAGGAGATGCCGAGGTCGCGGGCGGTGAGCAGCAGGTCGTAGTCGAGGGGCACAGTTTTCATGCGCGCGGTGGCGTGTTGGAGGGGGACGTAGCGCACGGCAGGCGGGTCGAGGGCCACCATGACGCCGTGTTGCTCTTCTTCGATGGCGCGCACGGCGGCGGCGCCGAAGCGCAAGGCGAGCAGGCGATCGCGGGTGGTGGGGCTGCCGCCGCGCTGTAGGTGGCCGAGCACCACGACGCGCGCGTCTTGGCCGGTGAGCGCCTGCAGGGCCGCGGCCACCTTGGCGCCGACGCCGCCCAGGCGCTCGTTCTGCCCCAGCTCGCGCTCCTGAACGGTGAGCCCGCCGCCGATGGGCGCTGCGCCTTCGGCGACGACGACGATGGAGAAGTTGTAGCCCGCCTCGTTGCGCGCGCGGATTTTATCGACCACGCGGTTGATGTCGTAGGGAATCTCGGGGATGAGGATGGCGTCGGCGGTGCCGGCCACGCCGGCGTAGAGCGCAATCCAGCCGGCATAGCGGCCCATCACTTCTACGACCATGACGCGCCGGTGCGCCTCGGCGGTGGAGTGCAGGCGGTCGATGGCCAACGTGGCGAATGACGCGGCGGTGTTGAAGCCAAAGGTGACGGAGGTGCCGGCCAGGTCGTTGTCGATGGTTTTGGGCACGCCCACGATGCGCAGCCCTTTCTGGCTGAGGGCGTGGGCGATGGCCATGGAGCCGTCGCCGCCGACGGCCACATGGGCGTCGATGCGCCAATCGGCAAAGGCCTGCAGCAAGCGGTCGCTGCGGTCTACTTCGCGCAGCACGCCGTCGTCGCCCAGCTCGGGGTAGCTGAGCGGGTTGCCGCGGTTGGTGGTGCCGAGGATGGTGCCGCCCAGGTGGGTGATGCCGCGCACGTGCCTGCGGGTGAGGGTGAAGACGCCTTCTTCATACTTCTCCGGCTCCAGCAGGCCGTTGTAGCCGTCGCGCACGCCGAGGCATTGCCAGCCGCGCTGCTCGGCGGCGAGCACCACGGCGCGAATGACGGCATTGAGGCCGGGGGCGTCGCCGCCGCCGGTGCTAACACTAATCGTTTTGATGTTCATGCCATTCTCCACAGGCAATCGCGCCGGCCGGTCAATCGTTTTGCGCGGGAATCAGGATCACGGCGTCGACGAAGTTTTGGGTGCGGCGCGCCAGCTCTTGCAGCGAGCCTGAGTTGTCGACGCGCCAATCGGCTTCGGCCACGCAGCGGGCGATATTGTGGCCGTGGGCCGGTTCGTCGCGGCCCGATTCGCCCAGAATCATCTTGCGCGCGGCCTCTTTTTTCTGCACAAACTCGGCGGGCTCGTCGAAGCGCGCGCGCGAGGCGATGCGGTTGATGAGCACGTCTAAGGGGGCCTCGACGCCGACCATGGTGAAGCGGTGGCCCAGCTCGTGGCGCAAGGCGGCCACTTCGAGGGGGTTGCGAATGGCGTCGATGATGATGACCAGGCTGCAGCCGGGGTTGTGCTGGGCCAGGTCCTGGCGCATCTTGCGCGCGACCAGGCGCGACAGCACGCCGGCGCCGTGCTCCAGGCGCAGCTCGTTGGCGATGTCGCGCAGCACGCGGCGCTCGACGGGCAGGCCGCGGCGCCCGGCCTCGGCGCGCAGCTCGTCGGATAGGCTGTAGTAGCGCGTGGCGATGCCGTGCTGCGCCAGCAGGGGGCGCAAAACGTCCACAAATGCGCCTTTGCCGGCCCCGGGCAGGCCGGTGACGCCGATGAATTTCAGGACGCGGTCTTCTTGCAAATGAACTCCTTGTGGTGTGTTGTGACCCTCACCCTGCAGGCAGGTGAAGGCTCTGGTTGCAATCATACTCGATTTTGGTGTGACTCCCAACGGGATGTTGAGGCGGTTGGTGGCGGCCAGGATGGCCGCGCTCCGTGGGCTGGGTGGGGCTTCGTGGGGCGGCGTTGCGGGGTGGGGGGCATCGTGCTACGGTTGTGCGGCGCGAGGTGGGGGTGATTTGGGAGGAAGATGCTGGCTGCAATGTGGCGGCGGCTGGTGAGAACCGGCTTTCGCCTGTTATACAACGAAATGGCCTGGAGCTACGACGGGGTGAGCTGGCTGGTGTCGCTGGGCGAATGGCGCAAGTGGCAGCAGGCGGCGCTGCCGTTTGTGCAGGGCGAGCGCGTGCTGGAGCTGGCGCACGGGCCGGGCCATCTGCTGGCGACGCTGTCGCGGGCGGGCTGTGAGGTGGTGGGCCTGGACTTCTCGCGGCAGATGGGGCGTATGGCGGCGCGGCGCCTGCGGCGGGGGGGGCAGGCGGTGCGCCTGGCGCGCGGCCGGGCGCAGGGCCTGCCTTTTGCGGCGCAGAGCTTCGACACGGTGCTGAGCACGTTCCCCACGCCGTTCATCGCCGAGCGGCGCACGGCGCGGGAGGTGCAGCGCGTGCTGCGCGGCGGCGGGCGTTATATCATCGTGCCGGAGGGCGCGCTGCGGGGCAAAGGGCCGCTGCAGCGGTTCATCGCCTGGCTGTTCAAGATTACGGGCCAGGGCGACGGCAGCCTGGCCGATGACGGCGCAGGGCCGGCCGATGAGGCGCGATGGCAGCCGTTCCGGCAGATGTTGGAAGAAGCGGGCTTCGCTGTAGAAATGAGGCGGCTGACGCTGGCGCGCAGCGTGGTGACGGTGGTGGTGGGGGAGCGGCGTGAGGCGGCGCCGGGCGCGCCGCGGGACGCTGATTGAGCGCGGCGTGAGCCGCCTGGAAGATCGGCCGGCGCGTTGGTACAATGGGCGAAAGGATTGCCGTGACTGACTCGAAAGCAGACCGTATTGTAACAGGCGAAACGCCGCCGGGGAGCGGGGCCATAGCCACGACCGCACAACGGGCTTTGCCCATCGTTCTGGCGGGGCTGGTGATCGTGGCCGACCAGCTCAGCAAGCTGTTTGTGGAATCGCTGCTGCCGCTGAGCCAGTCGTGGGCGCCCTTTGCGGGCTATGGCCACCTCTTTCGCATCAGCCATGTGAGCAACACGGGCGCGGCCTTTGGCCTGTTCCCCGGCAGCGGCGGGCTGTTTACCTGGTTGGCGGTGTTTGTGGCGCTGATCCTTGTGCTTTACAATTTTGTGCTGCCGGCGGGCAACCTGATCCTGCGCCTGGCCCTGGGCCTGCAAATTGGCGGGGCGCTGGGCAACCTGCTGGACCGCCTGCGCCTGGGCCATGTGACGGATTTTGTGGACGTGGGCCGCTGGCCGGTGTTTAACCTGGCCGACGTGGCCATCGTGGGGGGCGTGCTGCTGCTGGGCGTGCTGCTGCTGCTGGAGCCGGGCCGCGAGGGCCAGGAGGCGGACGCGGCGCAGGACGACGACGGCCTGCAGGCCATTGGGCGGCGGCGGGCACAAGGCCATAATGAGCAGACAACTTGAGCTGACGCTGCACGCCAGGGGCGAGCGCCTGGACAAGGCGCTGGCGGCGGCATATCCGGACCTGTCGCGCTCGCAGTGGCAGCAGGCGATCGCCGAGGGGCGGGTGACGGTGGCCGGCCGGCCGGCGCGCGCCAGCATGCGCCTGGAAGGCGGCGAGCAGGTGCTGGCCGAGCTGCCGGCGGTGGCCGATAGTGGCATCAAGGCGCAGGAGATTGCCTTAGACATCGTTTACGAGGACGGCGATTTGCTGGCGGTGAATAAGCCGGCGGGCATGGTGGTGCACCCGGCGCCGGGCCATGCCGAAGGCACGCTGGTGAACGCCGTTTTGGGCTACTGCCCGGACCTGGAGGGGGTGGGCGGCGAGCGGCGGCCGGGCATTGTGCACCGGCTGGATAAGGAGACGTCGGGCCTGATTCTGGTGGCTAAGAACGACCACGCCCTGCGCCACCTGCAGCGCCAGTTTAAGGCGCGCAAGGTGCTGAAACGTTACCTGGCGCTGGTGGAGGGGCACATCCAGCCGCCGCAGGCGCTGATCGACGCGCCGATCGGCCGCGATGTGCAGCACCGACAGCGGATGGCGGTGATCGCGCGCGGCTCCAGCGCCAGCTCGCGCCCGGCGCAAACGGAGTATCGCCTGCAGCGCTATGCCGGGGCCTATTCTCTGCTGGCCTGCTACCCGCGCACGGGGCGCACGCACCAGATCCGCGTGCACCTGGCCTTCGCCGGCTACCCCATCGTGGGCGACACGCTTTATGGCCGGCGCAAGCAGACGCTGGCGCTGGAGCGCCACTTCTTGCACGCGAGCGCGCTCACTTTCCGGCTACCGGCGGGGGACCAGGAGCTGACACTGGAAGCGCCGCTGCCGGGTGATTTGGAGGGGGTGTTGGAAGAGCTGTAGTGTTTCGTTTGGTCGTGGTGCGGGGGGGACGGGCAATGAATTGCCATAGTATGAGCCTTTGGTGGGTGGGGGGACGGGCAATGAATTGCCTTAGTATGAGCCTTTGGTGGGTGGGGGGTGAAGGTTATTCGTTGACCTGGGGGGCGGTGGGGGGGTGGCGGGCTTCGAGCGGTAGGGAGAAGCCGAAGGTGCTGCCCTTGCCCGGCTGGCTCTGGCACCAGACGCGGCCGCCATGACGATCGACGATGGATTTGACGATGGCCAGGCCCAGGCCGGAGCCTTTGACGCCGATGTTGTCGGCGGTTTTCACGCGGTAGAATTTCTCAAAGAGGCGCGGCTGGTCTTTGGGCTCGATGCCGGGGCCGTAGTCTTGTATGGCGAAGATGATGCTGGCGCCGTCTTGCCGCGCGCGCAGGCTGACGGCGCCGCTGCCGGGCGCGTATTTGCAGGCGTTGCCGACCAGGTTGCTGAGGGCGCGGCGGATGAGCAGGGCGTCGCCATAGAGCGAGGGAATGTCGTCGGGGGCATCGATTTGCAGGCGTATGCCCTGCGTGGCGGCGTGGCCGGCGGTTTCATCGACCACGCTCTCCAGCAGGTCGCGCGGGCTGATGTGATCTTGCATCAGCACCACGCCGGCCTCGATGCGGCCGAGGTCGAGCAGATCTTCTACCAGGTCGGACATCTGCTGCACGCCGGTGAGGGTGCGCTGCAGATACTCTTCTTGCTTGGCGTTGATTTCGCCGACCATGGGCAGCATGGTGAGGTAGCCGCGCATGTAGGTGAGCGGGCCGCGCAGATCGTGGGACACGGCGGACACGAACTCGGACTTCATCTCGTCGAGGGCCTTAAGGTGGGTGATGTCGTGCAAGACGGCCACGCGGCCCAGGGCCTGGCGGTCGTTGCTGATGATCGGCGAGACGCTGGCGTAGAGGATGCGGCCATCGGGCACGGGAATTTCGAGGTTGCGCACGCGGTCTTCGCGCTCGGTGAGGGCGTGCACGAGGTTCTTATTTTCGATGACGGTGGCCACGGGCCGGTTGAGCACATCGGCCGGCTGCAGGCCAAAGGTGTTGCACATGGCGGGGTTCAGCAGCAAGATGCGGTTGGTCTGGTCGGTGACGATGACGGCGTCTTGTGTGCTGCCGATGACGGCGGCGAGGCGGCGCCACTGGCCTTCGGCGTTGGCAAAGAGGCGGGCGTTTTGCACCAGCACGGAGGCCTGGTTGGCCATGGTGCGCAGCAGGTTTAGCTCGCTATCTTCAAAGGCGTGCGGCTGGTTGTGGCCGAGCCATAAGACGCCCTGGAAGCGGTCTTTGGCGACTAAGGCGATGGCTACGAAGGATTGCACAGGCAGCTCATCGCCCGGTTGGAGCTGCAGGCCGTTGCGCACCTGTTCTGGAGTGCTGAGCGCGATTTCGTTTTCCTGGCGGCCGAGCAAGATCAGGCGGTAATCGAAAGCGGCCATTTTGTCGGCGGCGGGGCCCGCGCCAAAGGTCAATGGGCGGCGGCCATTGGGGTTCATGACCACGGCGCGCACGCCCACGGCGCCTGTGCCGCGCGCGGCGCCGCGCAGGATGACGGGGATGCCCTGCTGGATATCGATGCTGCTGGAAATGTCGTGGCTCACATCGAGCATCAGGCGGATATCCTCGAACTGTTTTTGCATGGAGCGGCGCATGCGCTCGAAGGCGTGGCCGAGCTGGCCCACCTCGTCGTTGTATTTCAGCTCTTTGTGGCGCACGGGGGCGGAGACGTCGAAGCGGCCGGCGGCAAGCTGCTGCGAGGCCTGCACCAGCTCGCCGAGGGGCGAGGTGATGCTGCGGCCCAGCAGCAGCAGGTTGACGCCAAATAGGAGCATGGCCAGGGCCATTACGGCCAGCAGGGGGCTGCTGATTTGCAGCGCCAGGCGCAAGACCACCTGGTGCGGCAGAGAAATGACGACGCGCCAGGGATGGTCGGGGCCTAGGCGCTCGTAGGTGAGCTGCCGGGCGTTGGTTTCGCTGGCCAGGCTTTCGTAGGCCTCGCCGGGGCCATCCACGCGGAAACGGCGCGAGCGCGTATTTTCGGCGGGCGGCGTCCAGTTAGACATGACCGCCGCTTCGTCGGCGTGGGCGATGATCTGGTTGCGCTCGTCGACGATGAAGCCGCTGCCTTCGCCCACTGTGCCCTGCAGGCCAACCACTAGGCCTTCGAGCACAATGCTGGGGATGCGCCCGACCAAGGCAGCTGCGGGGTCGCCGCCGGCGTCGCGCACGGGTACCACGATGCTTAACATCGGCTCGCGGCCATCGACGGCCTGCGCCGGGCTGATATAGGGCGCGCCGCGCGCCAGGGCATCGGCCACCGAGGCTTCCTCAAGGGGCGTGAGCACAACGGTCTCGCCGGCGGCCGCGGGGTAGAAGGCCGTCACCTGGCCGCTGGCGTCGACGAGGATGACGCGCCGGTAATACGCGCCGGCGGTGCGCACGAGCTGGCCCAGATAGGCTTCAATCTCGTCCTGGTGGCCGTCGGTCAGCAAGGGCGCGTCGCTATACTGCCGCAGCAGGTTCTGGGTTTGGGTGCGGAATGCGGGGATCTGGCGCGACACGGCGGCGGCGTCGTGCTGCATCTGATTGATGGAGAGGCGCTCGGCCACGCTGACGGACAGGGAGAAGACGACGGTGAAGAGGATGGCGCTGAGCAAGACGGCGAAAACGGCAAAGTTAAGGAGAAGCCGGTTGCGCACGCTGCGTTGCTGCGGCGGCGGCTGTAAGACGCGGGGCAGCAGGCGCACTTGGGGCATCAGCAGCACGACCACGGTGGCCAGCAGGCCACCGATGAGCCCTTCGGCCAGCAGCGGCAGGAAGTGGGCGCGCGTGGTGGAAAGGGCCCAGTCGAGGGCTGCCAGCCAGGTGGCATCGCTGCTGGCGTAGGCAAAGAGGGCGGGAAAGAAGGCCGGCAGGAGCAGGATGAGGCTGAGGGGACCGCCGACGGCGGGCAGCCGCAGCCAGTCGTAGACGCGCCCCTCGTAGTCCTGGCTGAAGCACCAGGCGGCAAGGGCTGCGGCCAGGGCAAAGAAGAAGGGGTCGAAGAGCTGGTGCGTGCCCCAAAAGGCGCGGCTAAAGCCGGTGAAGAAGCCCACGAGCAGCGCGGGCACAATGCCCAGGGTGGAGGCCGCCAGCAGCATGGGCAGTGCGCCGAAGATGGCCAGGGTGACGCGCGGGTTTTGCGTGGAAACGAGCGGCGGCAGGTGGCCTTCGGCCACGGTTTGCGCCAGGAAGAGCTGGCTGAACAGCACGCCGGCCAGCGCCAGCAAGACGGTGGCCAACCAGCGCCGCGAGCCAAGCGCGAGGATCGCGCGGCGCTGGTGATAAAGAATCAGGCCAATTGTGACGACATAAATCAGGAGCAGCGCAGTTGCGATCAGCGGGCGCTGCGGCAACAAGAAGCCAGCAGGCGCCGTTGCAGCCCACAGTTCAACAGGCATAAGTATTTATTCCTGGCGCTAATCGGTACAAGCGAAATGCCATGTCCCGCCCACGCAGTTAGTAGCACGACCGGTGTAATGGCCAAAATTATAACATGGGCTAAAACGCAGGGCAATCACCTGATTGCCCTTTTTTCACGCCCGGCGCGCAATTTGTCATTTGCCTGGTTGTCTACTATGATCGCGCCGAACTCGTGACCATTCAGGGTCTTGCCTGCCGCTGGGCTATCGCTGGGCTGTTTGTGAATGAACCCAAGCCGTCGTATCTATACCATCCTCATTGGCCTCATATTGCTGACAATCCCCTGCTACTGCGCCGGAATTGCGGCTTACGTTAGCGCGCCGGGGCGCGGCGCGCCCACGCTGCCGCCGGCGGTGGTGACGCTGACGCCCAGCGCCACGCTGCCTCCGGGGGTGACGGCCACGGCCACAGCCACGGCTACGGCGTCGCCCACGCCGGGCGCGACGCGGACGCCGGGCCCGCCCACGGGGACCCTGGAGCCGACTCCGCCGCAGTTTGCATCGCCTACCAGCGAGCCCAGCAGCACGCCGACGCACACACCGGAACCCAGCGCTACGGTCACACCGTCGCCATCGCCGTCGCCTTCGGCCACTGCCAGCGCCACGGCCACGGCCACCGAGGAGGCCACGGAAACGGCCACGCCAACTGAAGAGCCCGTGGAACAGCCCACGGCCACGCCTACGGGCGAGCCTGGAGAGCCGACGCCTACGTCGACGGTGGAAGGCTCCGATGTGCCGCCTTTGCCGACCATTCCAAGCGTCACCGAGACGCCAGAAGGATAGAACTAGAAGCCGGTGGCGCTTAAAGCGAGATTGTTATGGAATTATTCGATCTTTTGCAGACCCTGACCGAAGTAGACGGCCCGTCGGGCCTGGAGCAGGCGGTGAGCGAGGTGGTGAGCGAGCTGTGGCGGCCGCTGGCCGACGAGCTGCTGGTGGACCGCATGGGCAATGTGCTGGCTGTGAAGCATGGCGCGCCCACGGGCGAAAGGCGGCGCCTGCTCATTGCCACGCACATGGACGAAATCGCGATGATGGTGAAGGCGATCACGCAGTATCCGCAGGGCGAAGGACGGGCGGGCGCTTATGGCTTCTTGCAGCTGACCAACGTGGGCGGCGTGGACGTGCGCCACCTGGTTGGCCAGCCGGTGCTGGTGCACGGCGCGCGGCCGCTGCCGGGGATCATTGGCGCGCTGCCCAGGCGGCTGCTGCCGGAACTGGGCAGCAGCGATGTGTATGGCTTCGACGAGCTGCTGGTGGACGTGGGCCTGCCCATCGGCGAGCTGCGCGAGCTGGTGGCTGTGGGCGACTTTATCAGCTTTCGGCAGCCGCTGCGCAAGCTGCTGAACGACCGGGTTTGTGGCAAGGCGGTGGACAACCGCGCTTCGGTGGCCGCGGCCACGCGCGCTCTGGAGCTGCTGCAGGAGCGGCGGCACAGGTGGGACGTGGTTGTGGCGGCGACGGTTCAGGAAGAAACGCGCCTGCTGGGCGCTTATACGGCGGCGTTCGAACAGCGGCCGGACGCAGCCATGGCCATCGACGTGACCTTTGCCAAAGGGCCGGGCGCCAGGGACAGCCATTTGTTTGAGCTGGACGACGGCCCCACGCTGGGCCTGGGCGTGAATGTGCATCCGGGCATGTTTGCCAGGCTGCAACAGGCGGCTGAGGCGCTGGAGATGAGCGTGCACCTGGAGCCGCACACGCGCAGCAGCGGCACCGACGCCCACGGGCTGCAGGTGGCGCGCGAAGGCGTGCCCACCGGCGTGGTGTCGATACCTATTCGCTATATGCACACGATGGTGGAGACGGTGGCGCTGGCGGACATTGAGCGCGTGGGGCGCCTGGCAGCCGAGTTCGCGGCGCGCCTGGACGACTCATTTATTGAAGAGATGCAGAACGAGCTGATGGGCGAAGGCTGACCGGCCAGAAACAGAGCATGAAACGGAAGTGGAAAGCGATATGAATGAGCTGCTGCAACAATTAAGCGAAGCGGTGGGTGTGGCCGGCGATGAGAAAGAGGTGCGCCTGCTGCTGCGCGACCTGATCGCCGAGCACGTGGATGAGTGGCGCGTGGATACCATGGGCAACCTGCTGGCGACGAAGCGCGGCACGGGCGAGAGCGACCTGCGGGTGATGGTCGACGCGCACATGGACGAAGTGGGGATGCTGATTACGGACATCGAAAGCGACGGCACGCTGAAGTTCGACGCGGTGGGCGGCATTGCCGACGAGACGCTGCTGGGCAAGCCGGTGCAGGTGGGACCTAAGAAGCTAAGCGGCGTGATCGGCGCGCGGCCCATCCACTTGCTGAGCGCCAGCCAGCGGCGTAGCGCGGTGAAGAGCGACAGTATGCGCATTGATATTGGCGCCAGCAAGAAGGAGAATGCGTCGGGCAAGGTGAAAGTGGGCCAGCGGGCCACGTTCCTGACGGAATATCAGGAGTCGGGTGGGGTGGCGCTGGGCAAGGCGCTGGATAACCGCGCGGGCTGCGCGGCGCTGGTGGAGCTGCTGCGGCGCGAGCCGTACCCCTTCGACCTGCTGGCGGCCTTTACGGTGCAGGAGGAAGTGGGCCTGCGCGGCGCGCAGGTGGCCTCTTACGCGCTGAAGCCGGACGTGGCCCTGGTGCTGGAGTGCACGCCGGCCTTCGACCTGCCCACGAAACGCGACGTGAGCCCCAACGTGCGCCTGGGCCAGGGGCCGTCGCTGTATGTGATGGATGCGGCGACGATTCAGGATCCGCGCCTGGTGCGACACATTATGCGCAGCGCCGAAGCGCAGGGTATTCCCTTCCAGGTGCGGCAGCCGGGCGGCGGCGGCACCAACGCCGGCGCCATCCAGCGCGCGGCCGGCGGCGTGATTGCGGCGACGATTGCCACGCCGGGGCGCTATATCCACGGGCCGGCGGCGATGATTAGCCTGGATGATTTTGAAAACGTGGTGCGCCTGGCGGAAGCCACGTTGCGCGGCCTGCGCCGCGACCTGTTTGAGCGATAAAAAGAGGACAGCATGAATATCGATTTGTTGAAGGAACTGGTGGAGGCCTACGGCCCATCGGGCTTTGAAGACAACGTGCGCGAGCTGATCAGGCCGCTGGCCGAGGAGGCCGCCGACGAGGTTTGGGTGGACGCCATGGGCAACCTGATCGCGCGTAAGAGCGGCGACGGCAGCGGCTTGAAGGTGATGATTGCGGCGCACATGGACGAGATTGGCCTGATGGTGACGCATGTGACGGACAAGGGTTTCCTGCGCGTGACGGGCATTGGCGGCATCTACCCCCAGACGCTGGCCGGCAACCGCGTGCAGTTTGGCAACGGCGTGATCGGCGTGATCGGCAGCGAGAAGCGCGATAGCTTCAGCCAGCTGCACGGCATGGACAAACATTACATCGACGTGGGCGCCAGCGGTGGCGACGATTGCCCTGTGGGCGTGGGCGACGCCGCCGGCTTTTTGCGGCCCTTGGAGGCGCAGGGCGACTTCTTGATGGCCAAGAGCATGGACGACCGTGTTGGCTGCCTGGTGGCCATCGAGGCCTTGCAGCGCCTGGAAAGCACGCCGCACGAGGTCTATTTTGTGTTCAGCGTGCAGGAAGAGGTGGGCACGCGCGGCGCGCAGGCGGCGGCCAACGCCCTGCAGCCAGACGTGGGCATCGCCCTGGACGTGACGCTCACGGGCGACACGCCGGAAGCGGCGACGATGGCCGTTTCGCTGCGTGAAGGGCCGGCGATTAAGGTGAAGGATTCGGGCATGATCGCGCACGCGGGTCTGGTGCGCCTGATGCGCCAGCGCGCGGAAGAGGCGGGCATCCCCTACCAGCTGGAGGTGCTCGACGGCGGCTCTACGGATGCACGCTCGATGCAGATAGCGGGCCCCGGCAGCGCCGCCGGCGTGATCTCCATCCCCACGCGCTACGTGCACACGGTGAGCGAAGTGGTGGATGCGCAGGATGTGGAGAATTGTATCCGGCTGTTGGTGGCGATTCTTGAGCAGCCGATTGGGTTGTAGGGTGTGAGAATTGACAAACTTGGCGTTTGTCAATTCTTAGCCATCGATGATGTCGGGGGAGTTCCGGCCGCCGGGCAGGGAGCCGGGGCCGAAGAGGCGCACCCAGAGCCAGCTGAGGGTGAGCGCGGGGATGAACTGGGTGAAGGGGATCAGGGCTTCGACGGCGGAGACGTTGCGCAGGGCGCGCAGGCCGAGGCGGTCGAGCACGAGCCACACCACGGGCGCGGCCAGGATGTCGAGACCCCAATCTAGCAGGTCGATGAACAGCACCAGCACCAGCGGCGTGTAGTGCAGGGTCTCGCCGAAGCCGGCATCGCGCGGAATGTTGAGGCGGCGCAAGTGGCGCACGGAGAATACGAAGAGCAGCAAGGCCAGCAGCAGGCTGACGGCCATGCCGGCGAGCAGGAAGAGGCCCACGGCGCGTAAATCTTCTAGGGTTATGGGCAGTTGCACAGCGCCTCCAGGGTTAGAAGCCGGGCAGGGGCCGGTAGGCCAGCACTTGCCAGACGAAGATAATTAAGATGAGGATGCCGCCGCCCAATTGGATGGCGGTGGCAATGCCCCAGCCGGCGAGGCCGCCCCAGCCAGCGCGCAGCGCCTTGTTCCAATCGCCATAGCGCTGGTATTCGCTGATGAGGATGCCGGCGACGTAGCCGATGATGCTGCCGAGGAGGGGCACGATGAAGGTGCCGATGATGCCGCCCAGCACGCCGAAAATGAGGGAACGGGGCGCGGAGCCGGTGGCCCTGGCGCCCAGCAGCGGCAGCCAGAGGTCGGAGGTGCCGGTGACGACGGCGATGAGCGTGATGAGGGCAAAGGTGAAGCCGTCGATGGCGGCAAAGCCGTTAAGACGCTCGGCCACGGCGTAGACCACTACCGTGAGCCAGATGAGCAGTGAGCCGGGCAGCAGGGGGATGATTACGCCCGCCAGGCCAATGAGCAGGAAGACGATGGCGAGGCCGAAAATGAGAGATTGGAGGACCAGGTCCAAGCATGCACTCCGTGAAGAAGCGTTGATTTATTCTGAAGCCTGACCGTTTATTGCGGCGGCCAGGTTGCGGCCGGTCCAAGCGGCTTGCGCCAGCGGCCTATGCCGGCGGCTATAGCAGCCGCGTCGCGTCCCAGAAGCGGGGCATGAGCCGGCGGAGATAAGCCTGCCAGCCGACCATGCGCCCGTAGCCGGCACGGCGCAGGGCGTCGTCGTCCATGCTGAGCAGGCGCCGCCAGGTGAGCGGGCTGCCGACAAAGGCGTGGAAGGCGTCGGCAAAGCGCGGCAGCCAGGCAGTGACCACGTGCAGGCAAAGGGCGGCGGGGATGGCCTGGCGCATGGCGCGCGAATCGAAGCGGCCCAGGCCCATGTGCATGCGCAGCAAGTAGCTATCGACGATGGTCTCTTCGGCCGCCGGCCAATCGTCGTCGAGGGCGCCGGCGCGCGTGGCGCGGGCCCATTCCACCTGTTCTAAGAAGTCTACCAGGTCGCAGACCGCAGGGCCGACGGCGACGTTGGCCCAGTCGAGCAGGAAGCGCTCGCCGAAGAGCGTGCTGTGCCAGTGGTCGAGGTTCAGGTCGCCGTGCAAGAGCGTGAGCGGCAGCTCGCGCAAGGGCTGCAGCATGGGCAGCGGGTCGTCGAGCAGCTCCGCCAGCGCCTCGAGGTGCGGACGTTCGATGATGCCTGGCCAGCCGCCTAGCTGGCGCAACACATTTACGCCGGCGGCAGCGCGAATGAGCGTGGGGCCCAGGCGCCCGGCGCTGCGCAAGGCGTGGGTTGAAACAACGGATGTTTTTTGCGCCTTGCCTTCCCAGTAGCGCCACGCTTCCAGCGCGCCGTCGTGCGGCGCCTGGTGGCCGGGGCGGCCCAGGAACGGTTCGGGCCAGGCGTTGGGCGCATGCCACTGTTCATGCTCCCAGAAAGTTCCGTGAAACGAGGCCAGCATGGCCACGATTTTTTCGACGTCGTCGCTGATCCAGCGCTGCGCGGTAATGTGGTTGGGTACGTCGGTTAAGACAATCCAGCTCCAATCGTGGCCCTCGTGGTTCAGCCAGCAGGTGGGCAGCAGCTTACGCACGGCGCCGGCCAGCTGGCGATAGAAGCGCGCTTCGGCGGCGTTGGTCTTTTTGCCAATGAGCGGAAGGGGATCGCTATGCCCGGCGAAGGTGAGCAGGTAGCGGTTAAGCCCACGCTCATTGAGCGCCTCGGTGGCCACATGGCTGACCACAAGGTCGGGCTGATCCATCTGTTCCTTCAGGAAGCCGCTCCAGGCCTCAGCCTCGGGCTGACGCAGCTCATTAATGGTTACGCGTGAATGAGTCATGGTGCGTAACATTGTAATCGGAGATCGTCAAAACGCAACTGGGTGGGCGGAGCGCGGCCAGGATGGCCGCGCTCCATCACTAGCCGGTTTACGCAATGGGCGATTGGCCCTATAATCCCGTCTCGCTATGAGTTTTGAGTTCGAGTTAGTGGCTACGGATGCGCAGAGCGGCGCGCGCGCGGGGCGGCTGCGGACGCCGCATGGCGTGCTGCAGACGCCGCTGTTTGCGCCGGTGGGCACGCAGGGCACGGTGAAGGCACTGCAGCCGCGTGACCTGCGCGACCTGGGCGCATCGCTGGTGCTGAGCAACACGTACCACCTTTACCTGCGGCCCGGCGACGAGCGGGTGCGCGAGCTGGGCGGGCTGCACCGCTTCATGGCCTGGGACGGGCCGATCCTGACGGACAGTGGCGGCTTCCAGGTGTTTAGCCTGAGCGCCAGCCGCAAGATTGACGAGGAAGGGGTGACGTTCCAGTCGCACCTGGACGGCTCTTACCACCGCTTTACGCCGCAGAAGAGCATCGCCATCCAGGAAAACCTGGGCGCGGACATCATTATGGCCTTTGACGAATGCCCGCCGCCGAACGAGTACGACTACGTGCAGGAATCTTTGCAGCGCACGCATCGCTGGGCGCAGCAATGCCTGGAGGCCAAGCGGCGCGACGACCAGGCGTTGTTTGGCATTGTGCAGGGCGGCGTGTTTCGCGATTTGCGCGAGCAGAGCGCGCGCTTTCTGATGGACCTGGGCTTCCCTGGCTACGCCATTGGCGGCCTGGCGGTGGGCGAAACGAAGCAGCAGATGCACCAGGTGTTGGAATGGATGGACCCCGTGCTGCCGCAAGACAGGCCGCGCTACCTGATGGGCGTGGGCACGCCGGTGGACCTGGTGAACGGCGTGCTGCGCGGCGTGGACCTGTTCGACTGTGTGCTGCCCACCAGGCTGGCGCGGCATGGCTCGGCCTGGGTGCGCGGCGCGCGGCTGAACCTGCGGAATGCGCGCTTTAAGGACGAAGACGCGCCGCTTGACGAGAGCTGCGACTGCTACGCCTGCGCCCATTTTAGCCGCGCTTACCTGAATCACCTGGTGCGCGCCGATGAGATTTTGGGCCATGTGTTGCTGTCACTGCATAACACGCGTTTCCTGGTGGCGCTGATGGAGCAGGTGCGGCAGGCTATTGTGGACGGTTCGTTTGCCGCTTTCGCCGCCGCCTACCTGGCACAATACGAAAATGGAGAATAAATGAGCGTCACCGAAGCGATCTTCCTGGGCATTGTCCAGGGACTCACCGAATTTTTGCCCGTCTCAAGCACGGGGCACACGATCCTGCTGCCCACTCTTTTTGCCCTGACCATTCCCGGCCTGGACCTGATCGCCATCGCGCACCTGGGCACGCTGCTGGCGGTGCTGATCTATTTTCGGGATGACCTGCGGCGCGTGGCGGCGGCGGTGCTGGCGGGCGTGCGCCGGCGGGCGCCGCTGGCCGATGCCGACAGCAGGCTGGGCTGGTATCTCGTTCTGGGCACCATACCCGCCGCGGCGGCGGGCATTTTGTTGGAGAGCTTCTTTGAGGAGATCTTCGGCCGGCCGCTGTTTGTGGCCGCCTTTTTGCTGGTGACGGCCGCGCTGTTGGTGGCCGGGGAGCGTATGCTTTCCGGGGAGCGGCGGCTGGACAATATGGATAGTCTCGACGCGCTGGCCATCGGCCTCTTTCAGATGCTGGCGCTGTTTCCGGGCATTTCGCGCAGCGGCAGCACGATCACCGGCGGCCTGTGGCGCGGCCTGGACCGCGAAGCGGCGGCGCGCTTTAGCTTCCTGCTGAGCATTCCGGTCATTGCCGGGGCGGGTCTGATGGCCGTGCAAGATATGGTGAACGCCGGCCTCGCCGACCAGGCGCCGTTGTATGGCGTCACTTTCCTCTCGGCGGCGATCACTGGCTATCTGTGTATCCACTTCTTGTTGGCCTATGTGCGCCGGCACACGCTGTATGCCTTTGCCGTTTATTGCGCCGTGTTTGGGGTGTTGTATTTGGCGTTGGCGTTGGCCGGGGTTGTTTGAGGACGGTGGCGCGGGCGCGGAAAGAATGCGCGGCTACGGCGCGGCCGATGGGGGGCGCGTGGCGCAGGTGGCTGGTTGGCGGGGTTTGGATGTTGTTGCTGCTGGCTGTTGGCTGTGGGGGTGATGGGGCGGCGCCGGAGCCGCCGGCTACGCTGGCGCCGGTGAGCCTGCTGCAACTTGGAGTGGACGAGAGCGCGGCGGCGCCGGCGCAGGCCTGGCGCGCGGCTTATAATGAGCGGGCGGAGCAGGCGGCGGTGAACCTGATTGAAGGCAACAACAACGCTCTGTTTGCCGACCTGGGCGAGGGGCAGCTGGACGCGCTGCTGGCGCCGCATATCCCCGAAGGCCGCGGCGAGCTGTGGTTTAACCCGGTGGCGCTCGACGGCGTGGTGATCCTGGTGCACGCCGAGAACCCGCTGGCGTCGCTGACGCAGGCGCAGGTGCAGGGCCTTTTTAGCGGTGAGCTAGGCAACTGGTCGGACGTAGGCGGGCCGGATAGAGCTGTAATGCCGCTGGCTCAGGAGCGCGGCGACGGCGCGGGGGCCATTTTTGCGCGGCGCATTATGGGCGCCAGGCCGGTGAGCATCAACACGGTGATTTACAGCGACCCCCTTTCGCTGCTGCAGGCGGTGGCTGCCGAGCCGGGGGCCATTGGCTACAGCACCATGAGCGCGCTGAGCGGCGCGCCAGACGCGGTGAAGGCGGTGGCCGTGGACGGGGTGGCGCCTACGCCGCAAAATACGGCCACGCAGGATTACCCGCTGACCACGCCGCTTTATTTTGTGAGTGAGCAGGAGCCGCAGGGCGAGCTGCGCGCCTTTCTGGCGTGGCTGCAATCGGCGGAGGGCCAGGCGATTGTAAGTGAAACTGTAGGGAGAATCAGGTAGAATAGGGAAAAAGCGAATACGGGCATCCCACATCCCATGAATGCTGCTTTTCTACTGTTCTGGACCGGTTATACGTAAACTCATTCCCCTTCCGGGGTGAGCCATTTTTGTCGTTGCGCGGCCTTTCTGGGCGCGCGCTCTGTCAGTCGAATCAGTTGTAGCAGGCGCCAGGTGGTGCGCAACACACTGGCGAGGAGAATATCCCTATGAATAGCGAATATTATATCGAATTGTCGCAGCGCTATGGCGCGAACAACTATCACCCGTTAGATGTCGTGGTGAGCCGCGGCGAAGGCGTGTGGATTTACGACGTGGAAGGCAACAAATACCTGGACTGCCTGAGCGCTTATTCGGCGCTGAACCAGGGCCACGTGCACCCGGCCATTCTTAAGGCGGCCGTGGAGCAGATGGGCCGTGTGACCCTGACCTCGCGCGCCTTTCGCAACGACCAGCTTGGCCCCTTCCTCAAGGAGCTGTGCGAGCTGGTGGGCTACGAAATGGCGCTGCCCATGAATTCGGGCGCGGAGGCGGTGGAGACGGCGATTAAGGCCGCGCGCAAGTGGGGCTACCAGGTGAAAGGGGTGGCGCAGGATCAGGCCGAGATTATCGTCTGCGAGGGGAACTTCCACGGGCGGACGACGACTATTGTCGGCTTCTCCAGCGAAGAGCAGTATCGCGAAGATTTCGGGCCTTTTACGCCGGGCTTCGTGCGGGTGCCCTATGGCGACAGCCAGGCGCTGGCAGCGGCGATTAATGAAAATACGGTGGGCTTTCTGTTCGAGCCTATTCAGGGTGAAGGCGGCGTGCTGGTGCCGCCTGAGGGTTACCTGCGTGAGGCGGCGGCCCTGTGCCGGCGACACAACGTGCTGCTGATGGCCGACGAAATCCAGACGGGCCTGGGGCGCACGGGGCGCCTGCTGGCTTGCGAACATGAAGGCGTGCGGCCCGATGTGGTGATCCTGGGCAAGGCGCTGAGCGGCGGCTTTTACCCTGTGTCGGCGGTGCTGACCGACCGTGAGGTGCTGGGCCTGATGCGCCCCGGCGATCACGGCAGCACGTTTGGCGGCAGCCCGCTGGCCGCGGCCGTGGGGCGTGCGGCCCTGCAGGTGATCGTGGACGAGCAGCTCGTGCAGCGCTCGCAGGAGATGGGCGCCTACTTCATGGGCCGCCTGCGGCGCGTGGAGAGCGAGCACATTAAGGAAGTGCGCGGCAAGGGGCTGCTGATTGGCGTGGAGCTAAACGGGCCGGCGCGCGCCTTTGCCGAAGCGCTGCGCGAAGAGCGTATCCTGGCCAAGGAGACGCACAGCACGGTGCTGCGCTTTGCGCCGCCGCTGATTATCGAGAAGGAAGAAGTGGATTGGGCTATGGAGCGCATCGAGCGTGTGCTGCTGAACGGGCATACGCTGTAGCCGGCCTGTAAGGTGCTGCGGTGGGCGGCTGGGGGGGGACGGGCAATGAATTGCCCTACTTGTATCTTAATCAATGAGTGACTACCCTC
>CAYLJW010000050.1:12501-26523 GCA_964384155.1 uncultured Ardenticatenaceae bacterium | reverse complement strand
TATGAAAGAGGGTAGTCACTCATTGATTAAGATACAAGTAAGGCAATTCATTGCCGCTCCCCCCAGCGCGATAAATCACGCCACGACAAACCTAACCCTCACCCTCCATCAACTCCCCCAACCGCGCCCGATCCTCCGCCCCCAACACCCCCATCAACACCTCCTCCGTAATCCACTCCCGCTCCCCCGCCCAACACGCCCGCGCCAGCGGCGTCACCGCCGCCAACACCCGCTCCACATCCTCAAACATATCCGGCCGCAGCCCCCCCAGCCGCTCGCGCAGCGCCGGCGCCAGCAGCGACTCCTGATAACGGCCCAACGCCGCCTCAAACCCCGCCTCCAGCTCCACCCACGGCTCAAACGTCTCCTCCGGCGCCGCCAGGTCCACGTGCCGCACCTGCGGCGCGCGCCCCGCCTCCAGCCTCATCAGCGCCACCGACTGCCGCGTCTGCCGCGTCACAAAATTGCCCGACGCAATGGCCCCCCCGTTCACCAGCAGCACGCCCTCATACTCCAGCAGCATCGGCACATGCGTGTGCCCAAACACCGCCACCTCCGCCCCCGCCCGCTGCGCCCGCGCCGCCAGCCGCCGCAGCCCCGGATGCCAATCATCCACCCGGCTAGCCAGCTCCTGCGCCCTGTCCTCATAATGGCTATGCCACAACAACAGCCGCCGCCCCTCCAGCGCCAAAAGCTGCTGATACGGCAGCTCCCGCTGCGCCTCCACCGTATCATCATTGCCATGCACCCCCACCACCGGCGCAAAGCGGGCCAGCTCATCCAACACCCACAGCTCCCCCACATCCCCCGCGTGCAAAATCAGATCCACCCCCCCAAACAGCCGCCCCACCGCCTCCGGCAGCGCCGGCCACCGCTGCGGCATATGCGTATCCGAAATAATACCAATCAGCATCGCGAATCTCCGCTGTCCAGAATCGACCAATCTTAAAGATTTGTCAACTCTCCCGCCACCCGCCACCCGAAAAAACACCCACAAATGGCCACCTTGGCCACCTTCCCCCACCCCCACCTTAACAAACCGCCCACCCTGCGCTATCATCACACCCACACACCACCCACGACCAACGAACAACTGACAACTACTAACCACCAACTATCAACGACCAACCACCAACCACCAACCACCAAAGGAAAACCCCCATGAAATTCCTCATCGTCGTCGCCAGCAAACACGGCAGCACCCGCGAGATTGCCGAAGCCATGGCCCAGGAAATCCAGGCCGGCGGCCACGACGCCGAGCTATTCGACGCCGCCGCCGCCCCCCCGCCAGAGGGCTACGACGCCGCCGTCATCGGCAGCGCCATCTACATCGGCCGCTGGATGCCCGAAGCCCAGGCCTATGTAGAGGCCCACGGCGCCGCCCTGGCCGGCATGCCCGTCTGGCTCTTCAGCAGCGGCCCCCTCGGCGAAGACTACCCCGAAGGCATGGGCCTGCCGCACAACCTCGAAGATCTCATGGCCCTCACCGGCGCCCGCGAGCACGAAGTCTTTGTAGGCAAGCTCGACAAAGACGAGCTCGGCCTCGGCGAGCGGCTCATCGCCCGCGCCGTCAAAGCCCCCGCCGGCGACTTCCGCGACTGGGCCCTCATCCGCCGCTGGGCCCGCCTCATTGCCCGGAACTTCGGCTAAGCACCGCGACAGAATTGACAAATCTGCGAGATTTGTCAATTCTCACGAGGCTGCCAGGCCAGAATAAGCTCGGCCGGAAGCGGCCGGAAGCCAAGCCGTAGGTTTATCTGGTACATCGGGTTATTTTCCTCGTTGCCCGTATCCACACTGGCGGCGCCGTAGTCGCGGGCAAAGGAAAGGGCCCTGGCCTTCAGCGCCGTCGCCACGCCGCGGCGGCGATGGCTGCGCCTGACGCCCGTGAAGCCCGTGCTCAGCCGCCTGTCGTCGGACAGGTCCCGCCATAGCGTGCTGAGGCCCACGTACTGCTCGCCGTCCAAGGCCACGAACCAGCCTTCGGGCAGCAGGTTGGGCATCCCCAACGTCTGCTGCTCGTAAACCTCGAAGGCCACTTTAGTCACCTCCGTAATCGACGGGCTATCCTTCTCAACTTCCGCCTCCAGCTCGTAAACCTGGCGCTTCCAGTCCGGGTCGCGCTGCATCAGCTCCGCCAGGGTCACCACGCGGATGCCCGCCTGCTCAACCTGGGCAATCGTGGCCGCGAAGGGCGCCGGGTCGAAGCTCTGGGGGTCCATGCGCGAGATCTGTTCGCGCATGCGCACCTCGAAGCCCCGTTTCTGCAAGAACTCCAGCGCCCGCGGCCGGTCCTCCCGCGTAAAAGTAACCAGCTCAGCCGGCCGGCGCTCACTAAGCTGCTGCATCAGGGTGTCCCACAGGGCGCGCCCATACCCTTTGCCCTGCTGCTGCGGCTGGACGCCAACCCAGATGAAGTAGCGGTCCGGATCGAACGACCAGTCGAGATGGCCATACGAGCCATAGGCCACAATCTCATCATCTCGTTCCTCCACATAGCGGCGGAACAAATAGCGAGGGTCGCGATTCTGGTCCCAGTGCTGCCACGACTCGGCCGACTCCGGAAAGTCGGGGTCAATGGCGTTGTTAATCGCCACCACGCGGCTGTAGTCCGAGCCGGAGCTGAAGTCGAAAGGGCGCACGCGCACGGCCCCGCCGTCGCGCAGGCCGAGCCTCTCGCCCTGAGTCGCCGGGCGGGGCGGGTTCAATCTGCTCTGTTCGTCATTCATCGCTAACTATCCTCACTTGCTTTCACCACACGTTCCTCAATTCGGTGGCGCCCAAACAAAAAAGGACGCCGCTCCTGGCGCTCCAGGCTCCGGCGTCCTTCATGCGCTGCGTCTCCAGCCAAACACTCACCACACGACAGCGCACAATCGCGCTAACTCGGACACTTTAGCATAGGCGCGCCCGCGCTGTCAACAGCCCAACGAACCACCACCGCCCCCCAGTTGCCAGACCTGACAGGTTTCCGAAAACCTGTCAGGTCTACACTCACCATGACCCTCCGCAAGCGCATACCGCCGCCGCAACCACCCACCTTGGCAGCCACGTAGCCGCGCTTTCCTACCGCGCCACTACCAACTACTCCCCCGCCCACAACGGCACAAACGTCTGCCACACCTGCGTCACCGTCACCTCCAGCGTATCCATCCCCACGCCGCCATCGTCATCCGTCACCGTCAGCGTCACCGTGTAAGTCCCCGGCGCGCCATACGTGTGCGACGGCGTCAGCATACCTTCCGCCGTCGCCCCATCGCCAAAGTCCCACTCAATCTCGTGAGTATCGGCCGTGCCCGGGTCGCTAAAACTACCGGCAAAAGCCAACGGCGCATCTTCCCACACCCACACGTCCGGCCCGACCTCCACATCCGGCGCCACGTTCAGCACCGTCGCCATCAGCACATCGCTGGCCGCCAACCCGTGCTCATCCGTGGCCGTCAGCGTCACCGTATATACGCCGTTGTCGACAAACGTGTGCGTCGGCGTCAGCACGCCCGTGGCCGTGGCCCCGTCGCCAAAGCTCCAGACCACCGTCAACTCGCCGCCGTTAGCGTCGCTGGCGCTGCCGGCAAAGCTCACCGCCGTGCCTTCATCCACAGTTATATCAGCCCCGGCGTCCACCTCCGGCGCGACCTGCGAGCGGCAATCAGCGTTGATGCAGTGCGCCACTTTCAGATCGGCGTTGGTCTCGTGATAGTAGCTCACCACCGGATAGCCGTCCGCGTCCAGAACCAGCGACGAAAATGATCCCACACGGTCGCCCTCCGTATCCACGCTCACAATGCTCTCGTCGCCGCCCGTGCAGTTGGCGTCGTTGCAGTGCGCCACTTTCAGATCGCCGTTGTCGACGTCGTAATAGCTCACCACCGGGTAGCCGTCCGCATCCAGGGCCAGCGAGGTGTACCAACCCACATTGCCCTCCGTATCCACGCTCTCGATGCTCTCGTCGCCGCCCGTGCAGTTGGCGTCGTTGCAGTGCAGCAGCTTCGGGTCGCCCTTGATGACATCGTAATAACTCACCACCGGGTAGCCGTCCGCGTCCAGGGCCAAAGAGTTGTCCGCGCCTACAAACCCCTCTGTATCCACACTGACGATACTCTCGTCGCCGCCCGCGCAGTTGGCGTCGTTGCAGTGCAGCAGCTTCAGGTCGTCGTTGGTCGCGTCGTAATAGCTCACCACCGGGTAGCCGTCCGCATCCAGGGCCAGCGACGTGTACTGGCCCACATTGCCCTCTGTATCCACGCTCTCGATGCTCTCGTCGCCGCCCGCGCAGTTGGCGTCGTTGCAGTGCAGCAGCTTCAGGTCGTCGTTGGTCGCGTCGTAATAGCTCACCACCGGGTAGCCGTCCGCATCCAGGGCCAGCGACGTGTACTGGCCCACAAACCCCTCCGTATCCACGCTCACAATGCTCTCGTCGCCGCCCGCGCAGTTGGCGTCGTTGCAGTGCAGCACCTTTAAGTCGCCGTTGGTCAGGTGGTAGTAGCTGACGACCGGGTAGCCATCGGCGTCCAGGGCCAGCGAGGTGTACGCGCCCACAGAGCCCTCCGTATCCACACTCACCATGCTCTCGTCGCCGCCCGCGCAGTTGGCGTCGTTGCAGTGCAGCACCTTTAAGTCGCGATTGGCCACGTCGTGGTAGCTCACCACGGGGAAGCCCTCGGCGTCCAGAGCCAGCGAGCTGAACTGGCCAACACTCCCCTCCCAATCTACCGTCTCAATGCTGTTGGCCCCCACACTGCCCACCCATAAAAAGAGCGACGCCATCATCACTGCCAACAAACCGCCTCGTCGCCACAAAACAGCCTTCATCAGCCCTCTCCTATAAGGTTGCGCAAAATTGACAAAGCTTAAAGATTTCTCAATTCTCACGCATCACGGATCACGCATCACGCCACACTTGCAGCAGTGTAACAATCACTGGAACACAATTCTGTAATCTAGATAACTCACCGCCCAGCGCTTCATCTAACCTCCCGTTTTCGATGCAAACTCGTCTGCCGGCTACAAGCTACCGCCGGCCCACGGGTATTCTGCTACTGGCTACAAACGGGACACTCAGGACTGGCGCCTGAGCATGCAATCGTACATTATGAGGCCACCCGCCACCGCTGTCAATCACCAACCGGCCGCCCAGATTCAACCAATCTCCAGGCTTCGTCAATTCTCACCCCACACGCATCACATTTCACGCCACCCGCCTCACGTTTCACGCCACCCGCCTCACCCCTTCCGCCACAAATACAGCCGCAAAAACATCACCCCCGCCACAATCAACAAGCCGCCCCACACCTGCGCTGCCGTAAAGCGCTCGCCCAGCAGCACGTAGGCAATCGCCGCTGTAAAAGCCGGCTCCAGGGTGACGATCAGGTTAGCCACACTGGAGGGCAGCAGCGACAGGCTGAGGTTATAAAAGCCGAAACCCACCACCGTGGGTCCTGCCGCCAGCAGCAGCAGCACGCCCCAGGCCAGCGCCGGCGCGCCGCGCCACAGCAGCTCCCGCGCATCGCGCGCCGCGCCAGGCAATGGCCCCCCCGGCAGCAAGTTCAACAGCAGCAAGAACAGCGCCGCAAAGCCAAACGTATACAGCAGCGTGCTCCACGCGTGCAGGCCGCGGCGCGACACGGCGCGGCCCAGCAGGCTATATATCGCGTAGCCCAGCCCCGAAAGCACGCCCGCGGTCACGCCCCCGGCGCTCAGGCGCAGCTCCGCGCCATCCAGCAAACCCGCCACCAGCACGCAGCCGGCAATGCACAGCGCCACGGCCGTCACCCGCGCAAAATCCAGCTTCTCGCGCAAAAACCAGCGCCCCAACACCACCGTAAAGGCCGGCGAGCTGTAGGCCAGCACCGTAGCCACCGCCGCCCCGTTCAAAGCCACCGAGATGGTCCACACGCCGTTAAACAGCGCCAGCACCAGGCCCCATATCACCAGCGCCCGCAGGTCGCGCCGCCCCACGCGCAGCAAGCGCGGCCGCCACAGGCCCAGGGCCAAAAGCAGCGTGCCCGTCACCAGCCAAGCGCGCCACATGGCCAGCACCAGCGGCTGGATGCCGTGCTGCTCCGTTAAATAGCGGATAAAAATGGCCGTGGTAGATAAAATCGCCGCGCTCAACAGCGCCGCCGCATATCCGCGCCCCAGCTCGTGCTCCGTCGTGCTCATCTCAGCCGCTCAGCCACCCACCCCAAAGCGGCGCAGCTCCAGGCCGTAAAGAAAAAACCGCCCCAGCAACGTGTTCAAGCGGCGGCAACGCGGCCACGACGATGATGGCAAAGAGAATCTGGCCCGGCGGCCGGCGCAGCAACATCACCCTATTGTGCCGCAAGCCCCCCGCCTGAACCAATTTTCAATTAAGGGTAAAGGTTGTAGCTTTGTAGTAGGACAATTCATTGCCCGTCCACCCCCGGCGCCCGCCACACCATGATGTACCGATCCCACCGCTCATTCACTACGCGAAAGCCCAGCCGCTCGTACAGCCGTCTGCCGCCCGCGTTGGCCTTCAGCACGTGCAGCGTCAGTGGCAAGCCGGCCGCCTGCGCCCGCGCCTGCACCTGGCGGATCAGCGCCGTGCCCAACCCCTGCCCCTGCCACGGCGGCGCAATCTCAATCAGCGCCAAAAAAATCTCATGCGCGTACTGCTCCACCTGCACCATGCCCACGTCTTGCCCCGCTGCCACCACAATGCGCCGCGGCGCCGGGTCCCACTTCTCGGCAAAGTGGCGCCGCTGGTATTCCTCGTCCCAACCCCACGTCGCCGCCACCGCCTCGCGCATGGTAGTCGCGTGCAGCGCGTACAGAAAGTCGTAATCGTCTTCCGTCGCCGGTCTCAGCTCAAATTCCATCGCCAGCCTATTCTAGCAGCGCGCGCCGCTTTACCTAGCGCCGCCGCCCATTTATTTTATAATGTAGGCGTCATTCCCCAACTCCTGAGACGCCGCCATGACCCAACCCAACGCCACCCTCTTACAGCGCAGCGCCGCCTTCCTACTGGACTTCCTGCTGCTTGCCCTGTACCTCATCCTGTTGCTCGCCGCCGGCCTGCTGCTGAACAGCGCCCTGGGCCCCTGGCCGCCGCCCTCGCCCCTGGCCCTCGACGCCATCGCCTTCGGCCTCACCGTGCTGCCCGCCATCCTCTACTTCGCCCTACAGCACGCCTCGCCCACCGGCGCCTCCTGGGGCAAACGGCGCCTCGGCCTGCGCGTCGTGGACCTCGCCGGCCGGCGCATCAGCCTGGCCCAGGCCCTGCTGCGCGCCTTCCTCAAATTCCTGCCCTGGCACCTGGCGCACCTCAGCCTCAACCGCATCCCCGGCTGGCCCTTCGCCCCCCAGCCGCCCGCGCCGGCCGTCGTCGCCGGCCTCGTGCTGGCCCAGCTCCTCGTGCTGCTCTACCTGCTCAGCCTGGCCTTCATGCCCGGCCACCGCACGCTCTACGACCTCGCCTCCCGCACCCGCGTCGTCCAAACCTGATGCCAATCACCCCCATCTTTCTGGAGAAAGCACCATGTCCCCGCAGAAAGCCATCCACTTTATCAGAGAACACGGCAACCTCGTTGAACAGGCGCGTCTCGCCTACCTCCTCAGCGGCGAGCCCCCCAGCGGCGCAATCACCGCCGCCCTCTTCGCCAACCAGCGCCCCGACGGCGGCTGGGCCCCCTTCTGGGCCCCCGACTACTCTTCCCTCGATGCTACCTGCTACCGCCTGGCCCAGGCCGCACAGCTCGGTCTCAACGCCGACGAACCGGCCATACAGCGCGCCCTCGCCCACCTCGCCCAACGCCAGCGCCCCGGCGGCGCCTGGCAAGAAGACGACGCCGTCGCCGAGCTCGCCCCACCCTGGGCCATGCCCGGCGACCTTTCCGCCACGCTCTACCTCACCGCCAACTGCGCCTTCTGGCTCGCCCTCCTCGGCGACCACCCGCGCCAGACTGCCGCAGCCGCCGCCTTTCTGCAAGCCCACCTCCACGACCAGGGCCGCCTGCCTGGCTTCTTGCACACCCACTGGCTGGCCGGCGCCCTCTGGCAGGCCCTGGCCCTCTCCGAGCCCGCCGCTCGTCTCTTCGCCCACCTCCACAGCCAAATCGACCGCCTCTCCCCCGCCAACCTCTCCTGGCTGCTCACCGCCCTCGCCGCCGCCGGCCTCGGCCCCGACGCCCCCCTGCTCACCACCGCCGCCGCCCGCCTGCGCACCATGCAGCAGGACGACGGCCGCTGGCCCGCCGACGACGGCCCCCACCAGGACGTGCACACGACCCTCGAAGCCCTCCGCGCCCTTACGGCGGCCGCGCAAGAATTGACAAATCTTTAAGATCTGTCAATTCTCACGCATCACGCATCACGCACTACGCCAACCCTTCCACATACCCCGCCATCTCCGCCAGCGCGCTCTCCGCGCCCTGCACCGCGCCGTAAGCGGCCGACTCCTCGCGCGCTTCGGCCGACACAAACACCAGGCGCAGGGTCACCTGCGTCTTGCCGTCCGCCTCCTCAAACGACACATGGGTGCGCACGGCGTCCGAAGCATACTCCCCCTCGCTCTCAAAATCGTACACCAGCCGCGCCGGCCGCTCGATTTCTACAAACGTGATCTTAAAAGGATACTCTTCGCCTTCTCCGCCCGGCTGGCTGTAGCGCCACAGGCCGCCCGGCTGCATGCTCCATTCATGGGTCCTGGAGCCTGCCGGAATCCACCAATTCTCCACGTGCTCGCGCTCTGTAAACGCCGCAAACACCAGCTCGCGCGGCGCATCCACCAGCCGCGACACCACGATCTCCCGTTCTGCTGATCCATCAGCCATCGTCACATCTCCTTTCACACTGCATTGATAATCGGGCCCATGCGCCCAGCGCTAGCCATCCTTACCTTCCTGAATCTTGCGCAGGTAGGCGTCCAGGCGGTCGAAGCTCTGTTCCCAGCTTTGCCGATACCGTTCCAGCCAGTCCGCTACATCCTTAAGCGGCTCTGGCCTTAGCTGCGCCGGCCGCCACTGCGCCTGCCGCCCGCGCTCAATCAGGCCCGCCGCTTCCAGCACCTTCAGATGCTTAGAAATCGCCGGCAGGCTCATGTCGAACGGCTCGGCCAGCTCCTTCACCGTCGCCGGCCCCTGCGCCAGGCGCTCCAAAATTGCCCGCCGCGTAGGGTCCGCCAGCGCCGCAAAAGTCAGGTTCAGCTTCTCATCGTCCGTTTGCATGGTCCCTACTTAACTAATTAACTAAATAGTAAAATAAGTCGCCTGAAAAGTCAAGGGTCATTCAAAAAAGGGCCAGACAGGTTTCCAAAACCTGTCTGGTCTCTAGTCTTCGGCCACCCTACCCTACGGCTTCAAAAACGCCGGCAAATACACCTGCAGCGGCTCCACCGTCAGCGACAGCCCCACGGCCACGCGCGGCTCGTCGGGGTCGTCGCTGCTGATGCACAGCGTGCCCGCCACACTCTGGCCCGCCTCCAGGCCCGTGCTGTCCAGGCCCACCACCAGCTCCTGCGCCTCGCCCGCGGCCAGCACGCCATTCTCCGGGCTCACGCTGGCCCACGGCAGCGCTTGCGCCGTGGCGCAGGCGCCCGTGTAGCCGAAGGCAATATTATCCACGCCCTCATGGCCCACTTCCGACCGAATCACAAGGCGCCCAATCGGTTGCTGCGCCGTCACGCCCCAGAACACGCCCGCGGCGTCCGTCGTCACCATAGCCGTTCCCAGCGCCGTTATGCCATCCCAGCCATAAACCGTCAGCTCCACATCGCCCGCTGACACAAAACTGTACAGGTCCAGGCCCACGGCATTCACATCCGGCGCCGTGAAATGGATCTCCAGGTGATCAGCCAGGAAATTGGTTGCCAGGCTCACCGTGGGGCTTCCAACCCAACCCGCGCCCGCCAGAGCCAGCCCGTTGGTCGAGGTCAGCGTGCCCGTCCTGAACAGGATCCCCGGCAGCAGCGCGCCCTCGTCGAAACAGATGTTGCTGCTGGAGGCGTCCAGGGGCGACGGACAGCTCACGGCACCTCCTGCCAGTACATGGCCGTCTTCAAAATCCTCCAGCGGCAAGCCGGGGTTTTGCGCATCAAACAGCGCGCGCTCACTATAAGTGATCAGGCCGCCTGCCCCCACCTCTAACAGAGGCGCGTCCGGCGCCGGCGCTTCGCTCGCAGACCACGTCAGCGGCGCCTCGCCGCTGTTGCTAATCGTCAGCGTGTGCGTGACCGTCACGCCCGGCGGCTGCGCGCCCGTTATGGCGCTGGCGCTGCTCTCAATATTCGGTTGCCGGCAATCAATCTGCAGCGTTTCAGCCGCCGCCAGAAAGACGCCACTCCATCCGCCGGCCTTCAGGGCCATGCCCGCGCCATAGGCCGCCCCCGCTGTGCGCGCGCCAGCGTTCATCTCCGGCCCCGGCTGCCAGCTCACGCCATCCCAATACTCCGTCGAAGCGAGGTAAGACGACCAGCTGCCGCCCACCGCCCATAGCGTATGCCCATCGTAGAAAGCCGCCGGCCCGCCTCGCCCAATGTTCAGGTCGGGCGCCGCCTGCCACGTATCCGAAGCCGGGTCATAGCGCTGTACGGTCGCTAAATCCGCCGTATTGCCCCCCAGCAAATAAATGTACTGGCCATCCGTCGTCGCCGCCGCATATTGCACGGCCGTCGGCGCCGCTGTCCCCGTAATCCAGCTATTCGCCGCGACGTCGTAGATGAAGTGAGTCGTACCTGCCACGCCGCTCGCACTGCCGCCCAGCACGTATACCTTGCCGTCCAGGGCCGTCACCCCGTGGGCGTAGTTAACCCCCGGCATCGGCGCCATTAATGTCACCGTGTCGCTAATCGGGTCATAACGCTGCATCAGGTCCAGGCCGCTGCTTCCGTTAAAGCCGCCCGGCACATAGATATAATCGCCCACCGCCGCAGCGCCCGTATTCGAAACGCCCGTGAACAGGTGGCTCTTTGGCGTCCAGACGTCGCCCGCGGCGTCATACTCCTCTATCACCAGGTCGCGGTCAGCACCCGTCGCTTCACCACCCAGCACATAGAACCTCCCCGTCGCTTCCGAATAAACCACCGCTGTACGCGAGCGGGGCACGTCGAGCGACGCAATCGTTTGCCAGCTGCCCACCTCGCACGCATACTGCGAGGACAGAGCTTCAAGCGGCGCGCCGTTCTGCGACGCAAATCGATGCTCTCCAGCCACCCCCGGCGTTTCCGCGTCCGCAGGATCCGCCCCCTGGGCCCGCGCCACGCTGCCCACCGCCACATTCACCGCGCCAAGCGCCAACAACACCATCGCCCATACAAGCAGAATCAGCTTTGCTTTCACCTTGCCTCCATTTATTTGTATGAAACCGGCTGCCTACGCCAGGGGGTGCTACCTGCTGGCACAGATGGCGGACCACTGCCAGCCACTATAGCACAACACCCGGCCCACGGACAGCTCATTCCCGCCGCCGAACGTCATGCCCAATCGGACGAAGCATCCCCCACGCCTTACGCCACACACCTCACGCATCACGGCTGCAACGGCCGCCACTGCCACCCCGCCGTTGCCTTCTGCACAGTGCCCAGCGCCGGAAACGGCGCGAAGTGGTGCGCGAACAGCCGCGTCCCCTGCGCCGCGGCCTGGTTCAGCAGGCGGGCGCGGCTGGCGGCGGCGCGCGCCGGCGCAATGTCCAGCGCCGGGAACCAGGTGGGGTTCTCCAGGTGCAGCGGGTGCAGGGCCAGGTCCGAGATGTGCAGCAGGCGCTGCCCGCCAGAAGCCACAGCCACGGCTATGTGCCCCGGCGTATGGCCCGTGGCGTCTACGGCATGCACGCCCGGCGCAATCTCATCGCCATCGTCTACAAATGTCAGCCGCTCGGCCAGCGGCAGCAAGTTGCGGCGCGCAATGTGCACCAGGGCCGATGGCGCCTGCTCCACGGCCGCCGGCGAGGTCCAAAACTGCCACTCCGCGCGCGCCATGTAATAGCGCGCGTTGGCATACACCGGCCGGCCTTCGGCATCCAGCATGCCGCCCACGTGGTCCGGGTGCGCGTGCGTGATGATCACCTTGTCCACGTCGCCGGCCTCGATGCCCGCCGCTTGCAGGTTGGGCAACAGGCGGCCGGTCAGCGCGTCGCGGTTGTCCACGCTGGGGAAAAGGGCCGCGGAGATAGACGCCTTGGCGCCCGCGCCCGCGTCCACCAGGATGCGCTCGCCCTCGCTCACGATCAGCAAGCAGGTGTAGGGCGTGGTAACGTGCGCCTCAGGCAGGCCGCGCTGGCGCAGCATGGGCCGCAGCTCATCGGGCTCCACGTTGGCAAAGAAGGTACGCAGCGGGTAATTAAAATGGCCGTCAGCAGCGGCGATGCAAGTGATGTCGCCGACAGCGAACTCATACGTGTTCTGCGACATCCCTTCTAACCACGCATCCCAGAATTAACAAATCTCCAAGACTTGTCAATTCTCACGCCACACGCATCACGCATCACGCTCCACCGCCACATGAATCCAGCCATCCGCCTCATGCACCTGCGCCGTTTTCAGCGCTACTTTCGCCGGGCCGCGAGTCACCTCGCCGCTGCGCATGTCGAAGCAAGAGTTGTGCCAGGGGCACTGCACCTCATGGCCCTGCAGCGAGCCCTCCGATAGCGGGCCATAGCGGTGCGTGCAGAACTCCTGAAAGGCGTACAGCTGACCGTCCACGCGCGCAATGGCCATCACAAAGCCATTTACCTCGGCGCGCAGCGTCTCGCCCTCGCTCAGCTCCGTGGAGCGCGCAATGGCCACCGCGTCGCCCGGCACGGCCGGGATTGTGTTGGGGTACAGCGTCTGTTCCGGCGTATCCCTGCGCCGGTTGTGCCGCCCCACGCCAATGCCCTCGTCATACACCAGCAGGCCGCCCAGATAGCCAGAATAGCCCACCAGGGCCACGGCCAGCAGCGAACTAAGCGCCGCGGCCATTGGTGTGTTCTCTGCGCCCAGGGCCGCGTAGCGCAGGATCAGGCTCAAAATCATAAAGCCCACGGCGGCGATGTTCAGCATCATGTGCTGGTTCGCCGTCTTCCTGGCGGCATGGTCACGGCGGATGTCCGCGCGGTCCACCAGGCCCGGCACAGCCGCCAGCAGGGCTGTAATCAGCGCCACCAGCAGGCTATAAAACGCGGCGCGCACAATGGCCTCGCCGCCGCCGAAGAACAGGTCCACCACGTCCAGCAGCAGCGTCAGAAACAGCAAGCCAATGGGCAGATGCACCAGCAAGGGGTGCAGCGGGTGGCCCAGGGGCCTTCCTTGCAGCAGCTCTCTGAGCATTAGTCGCCCTCCTCATTGGCCGGCGCCGGCGGCAAACGCGCGCCCCCGGCCGCGGCGCGCTCGCGCCACTTTTTCTTAGACTGGCGCGCCACGCTCGTGCCGTAATGGAATACCATGCGCCCGCCCAGGTAGCCAGACACAAGCAAAATCAGCGTGGTCAGCAGCGACAGCAGCAACGGCGCCGTGCCCACGGCCTCGGCGCGCAGCTCGTCGCCCAGCCGCAAAAAGAGATTCACCGCCGCCAGCACCAGGGCCACGATGTTCAGC
This sequence comes from uncultured Ardenticatenaceae bacterium, assembly GCA_964384155.1. Lineage (GTDB taxonomy): Bacteria > Chloroflexota > Anaerolineae > Promineifilales > Promineifilaceae > JAAYYY01. The sequence goes on along the minus strand of CAYLJW010000050.1, from coordinate 12,992 downwards.
CCCATGTGCCACAGCCCCAGCCGCCAGGCCGGCTTTTCGCGCTTGATGTCCCACCAATCCGCCAGGCCCGTGGGCGCCGCCAGCAGCGCCGCCGCCAGGCCCAGGCCCAGGGCATAAAACGAGGCGCGCACCAGGGCGTTGCCCCCCACGCCGAACTGCGTCAGCACGTCGAACAGCAGCGCCGCCGGCCACAGCGCCGTCGGCAGATGCACAATGGCCGGATGCAGCGGATGCCCCAGCCATTCACCCTGCAAAATCTCTTTCAGGCCCATCTCGTTACTCCCAGTTTTCCCAACAGCGTAGCACGCGCCCCCCAGCCGGCAAATATGCCACAGGCACAAATCCAGGCCCATAGCGCCGCAATTCATCACGCCATCCCCAGGCTCACAGCGCCGCGATTCATCACGCCATCCCCAGGCCCATAGCGCCGCAATTCATCACGCCATCCCCAGGCTCACAGCGCCGCAATTCATCACGCCATCCCCAGGCTC
>CAYLJW010000050.1:0-12401 GCA_964384155.1 uncultured Ardenticatenaceae bacterium | reverse complement strand
TCATCACGCCATCCCCAGGCTCACAGCGCCGCGATTCATCACGCCATCCCCAGGCTCACAGCGCCGCAATTCATCGCGCCATCCCCGCCCATCACTCACAACCTCACCACCCCCGCACACACCAAACAGCGCTTATCCCGGTCAAAAATCCCCTTGCCACAGCGCGCGCAAGGCTTCGCGCCTGCCCCTTTGCCCGGCGGCGGCTTGGCGCCCGCCGCCACCTTGGCCCGCACAAAGGCCGCCTGGTTGCGGATCGCGCGCCGGCTGTCGCGGTCCAGGCCGCGCAGATGCGCCAGCCAGGCCTCAACCAGATCCAGGTTCGTCTGCCTCAGCCACTCGTGCGCTTGGGCAAATGGCGGGTCCAGAGCCAGCAACTCCACCACCAGCCGCTCAAATCGCGCGCGCGCGTCATGGTATTGTGCATGGTGTTGATGGTGTTTTATATATCCAAGTTGTTTATATAATTCATCAACATCAACATCATCATGAGCTGAAAAGTGAGCAGATGACCCTTCAGCCGCCGAGGCGCGCCCCCGCCGCGCTTCAGGCTCCGAAACGTGCTCCAGGCCCACTTCGGCCGAAACCTGCTCCCGCCGCGCTTCCGCCGCCGAAGCATGCTCCCGCCGCGCTTCAAACTCCGAAACGCGCTCCAACCGCGCTTCGGCCGAAAAGTCAGCAGTTGACGCTTCAGGCCCCGAAACGTCGCCAGGCCACGCTTCAGCCGAAAGGTCAACCAATGACCCTTCAGCCGCCGAAACGTGCGCCAGCCGCCTTTCGCCCGCCGAAAGCTGCCGCCGCCCGCCTTCGAGCGCCGCGCCATGATCCACATTATCCACAGCCGCCTGCCCATCTGTGGATAACAGCGCAGGCTTTTCCACAGGCGCCGGGAACAGGTCGGCGGCCGTCACGCCCTGGCGCAAGGCCCAGGCGCGGTAGTTCAGCCGCTGCGCCAGGCCCAGGGCCTCTAGCTGTTCCAGCGCCTCGGCCACGCTGCCCCGCCACCAGCCCGTCGCCTCCACCAGCGCCCTGCAGTTTTGCGCTCCATAATGCTCCAGCGCCAGAAATACCGAAAGCGCAGCGCCTTTCAGCTGCACCAGCCGCTTAGGCGCCTCCTGTGGGGTTGAACCGTTCATGCACTCTCTCCCGAACAACGCTAAAAAATGTCCGCAGACAGATTAGCACAAACGTTCTATCAAAATCAACGCCCCGTGCGCTATACTGGCTCGCCGTACCCCATCTCCGTCGCGTACTCCCAGGCGTCGAGGTCCGGCGTGTCCACGCCCAGCTGCGCCAGGGCCACCTTCACCTCGCTGCGATGCTCCACGCTGTGCTGCATGGTGTGCACCAGGAAAAAACGCTTGGGGAAGCGGTACGACACGCCCATATAAGGCAGGTCCACCTCTTCCTCATCGTCGATTTGCTCAGCGATGGCCAGCAGCTCGGCGTCCGTGCTCTCCACTATTTCCAGCAGCCCGTCAATGCCCGGCCAGGGGCTCTCGCGGCTCAGCTCCCCTTCATGCTGCCGGCCCTTGGTGCGCAAGACGAACGTCTGCTGCGCGCCCACGATGTGCGTCAGGATCTCGCGCACAGGGCCCGACGTGCCCGGTACATGCGTTTCAAGCTGCTCGGCGCTGAGCCCCCGCAGGGCCTCCAACAGCCTGCGGTTGGCCCAGGCGTTATAACGGAACATTTCGGCGGTGGTCTTGTTCATAATTCTCCGGGTTTATAAAAACACTGGTTTGCGATATTATATCCCGGCCGCCGCGTATTGATCATCATGCACAAAAAGGAGAGCGGCCATCCTCGCCGCAACGACCGGGCAAGATGCCCCCGCTCCACTTTCTGCCAGCTGATTTGTAGACCCTAAATGGAGGCTTACCGCGATGACAGACAAGATTGACAATGTGCTGCTGGAATTCATCCAATACAACAACTGGGCCAACCAGCGCCTCCTGCGCGCCTGCGAAGAGCTGGACGAGGCGCACTTAGACCTCGACTGTCCGGGCGCCTACGGCACAATTCGCGACATCCTGGCGCACATCATCCGCGGCGAGTCCTGGTATCTCCAGCTTCTAACCGACACACGGCCGCAGCCGCCCTTTGCCTGGGACGCGCCGCCCACCCTGGCCCAAATGCGCGACTACGCCGCCGAAGTGGGTGCAGCTCTGGCCCAGGCCGCGCAGCGTATCCCCGTCGACGCCCACATCCAGGAGCCCGACGACGGCGTAGTCCATCACTTCCGGGCCATGCCCCTCTACATCCAGCTCATCAACCACGGCATCGAGCACCGCACCAACATCACCACCGTGCTCAACCAACAAGGCCTCAAGCCCCCCGGCCTCGACGGCTGGGCCTACCTCAACGCCGCCTGGGACCGCTTTGGCCTGGAATAGGGCCTTTGCCTTCTGTGCAACGCAAAAAACGTCGTTGCAATCATGTCATCCCGGCAGCTAAATTCACGGTATGCCCGGCAAGGGTTCCTTGAGCCTCGTCATCTATGGCTAATCACCGGCAAGAAGAGGCTGCTTTGTCTCACCACAAGGCGCTGCACCACCGTCACATTACCGGCCTCGTCAGTCGCGGTTACCACAATCTGATTGGGACCAAAATCCGATAACGGAATCCAGGCTTGAAATGCGCCATTGGGCTGCAGCGTGGCCCATGTACCGTTTACATCGACGGCGACATTCGCTTCTGTGAGGCCGGCGACCTGAAGGATGCCACGCGCCACGGTGGCCCCTACGGCCGGCTGCGTCACACTCAGCGCCGGCGCCTTGGTATCCAAGGTGATGGTATGAGATATCGTACGCGCGTTTCCAAAGCCGTCTGTTGCCGTCGCCTCAATAACGTTCGGCCCTTCTGAGGCCAGTGTCACCGTGGTCGTGAACCCCCCGGCGCTATCGACAGGGGCCTCACTGTTCTGAACAATTACCGTGGCGCCGGGCTCTGTTGTGCCACGCAACGACAAGCTGCTTTGATTGGTTATTGACGGTGCGATTAGGCTGAGAGGAGGAGCGGTCGTATCTTCAAACGTGGCCACCGGCAGCTGCATCGTGGTGCTGGCGTAGCCGGCCTTTTCGGTTCGCAGAACGAGCGGCTCGCTATTTTCAACATGAACCACGAGATGAGCAATGCCATTTTCGTCCGTCTGCGACACCAGCAAACCGTTGGTGATGGAAATCATTACGGATGCTTGTACGACGGGTAACGCAAACTCGTTGGTAACCGTCATCGTCAGCGGCGTCGTCACATTCAGAAGAACCTGGTCGCTCGTTTCTGTGACGAGCAAGCTGGGTTCATCGGCAATAAAGAAGGCGCTATCGACGCCAGTGGCGTAGCTTGCCTTGGCAGCCTCCACACGCACTTCATAAGTGCCGGTCCCTTGCGGCGCATACGATAGCTCGTAAACGCCTGTGCCCACAACTTGCGGCGTGATCTGTTGCACGCTGCCTTGTGGGCTGCGGATATAAGCAGTCACTTCCGCTGAACTCGCGGCGAAGACCTCATCCTGTACGGCGATACTAACGGTGATTGTCTCTGCCACCGCCACTTGCAGGGGATCGACATTCAGCAGGACAAACAAAGCGCCTTCGGCCGTGACGAGATAATTGTGAGTCTGATGCAGCTCGCCATCCAGCAGCAGGTGCGTGGCATACGTTCCCGGCGCAGCGTCGGGTAATACGTTCAGAAGAATATCCTGCGCCTGAGATACTGCCAGCGTGAGCGTTTGCGCCGACTCGTGCACCACCGAGTAATCGCTGCGGTCATAGGTGACGACAGAGAGTTCTGCTGTGGCTGGCCCATTTCCGGCGCTAGAAGCACGAACGTCCCAAAGCACATCTGCGCCCGGCTCATATTCAGCTGAAGCGGCGAAATTTAGAGCCATGCTGGCGCCATCGCCCACCACGAAGGCTTGCTCCGACCAGGCAAGCATCTCCGAGCCGCCGCCTACCGTTGCGCGGAGCACATAGCCGCCTGCCGATTGCGGGATAAAAGAATAGGAATAGGTCGCCACTTCTCCGGCGGCCAGGCTTGGGAACCACAGTTGCAGCCCCTCCCCGCTCACGGTCGCCGCGCTAACAACGAGTGGGCCGGTCGAAGCGCTGTGGTCCGCGTTCCCCAGGGTCAAGACGGCCTCTACTTCTTGGCCGGGCACAAGCTGTGTGTCTTGGATGGCAAGCTGAAGCGTCACACGTGGCGCTTCGATGGCAAAGTCCTGGCGTTGGGCCACAAAGCCTTCCGCAGATGGCGCAGAAGCGATGGCCCAGTACGAGCCGGCGGCCAGTTCCCACTCCTGCCTGGCCGTTCCATCTTCGTCAGGTTGTACAGGCGAATAGTGTATGATCTGGCCATCACCCCTGAACAGTTGCATGGCCATTTGCTGCGACATGTCGGCCGAATCGACGGTCGCCGTCGTGAAAACGTGGCCCTCCGACGTCTCTGCAGCCAGCGACACGGACGTCACCGTCTGCGGCGCTGCATTGGCGATTCCATTGCGCAAATACAACATGGCCTCGCCGTGTTCGGCTACGATAAGAGGAGATGTCTTGTTTTCCGCCGTGTCTGACACACCGAGTGCGCCAAAGAGAATTATGGAGAATACGGCGATTAATTTGGCGTTTTTAAGAAAATGGTATGCGGCCAATACCTTGGGAAACAACCACAGAACGACTTTGCCTGCTGTCGCTACTGTCGCCAGCAACGCAGGTATCTTAACGAAAAGGAAGACAATAATCCCAAGTACGACCAAGCCAACCAAAAACACCAGGGATAGCCGGTCCACGGCCGTCAATAGATCGCCCTCCTGCCAGTCGAAGCGGCCCATTACCTCCGTGAGCGTAGCCTTATGGACGAAAGGCGGCTCAAGCGTAAGATGCGTGTTCCATCCGACCCGTGCCGATTCATTCATCATCCGAATTGCGTGCTCTTTTCGGTTGATTTCCTCCTGCCAGGAGCTCTGCCAGTTAAACGGTGTATCACGAGCGTACTGCAGCAGCGCCTGCTCCGCCTGAGATACGGCCGCCCGGCGCCCGTTAAACGTCCTCTGGTCGATTCGCTGGGTCCAGTGATTCTGTACTACGGAGCTGGAGACGTTGCCCATCGCCTTTACGGCGGCAAAGTCGGTAATCCAGCTCGCCAATTCATAGTTGGCCTCCCCTGCAATTTCAGCGCCTATCTCGTCGAAGTCTCCCAGTCCATGTAGCCACTGGGTTGCTTCACTGCCCAGAAAATTAAGCGCCTCCATCGTAACCTTGGCGCTTGCCCGGCCAAGCGCATCTACAGCAAAACCACGCGCCTCGTTAAGTTCGGCGTAGGCAGCGTTGGACAGGCCTCCGGCTTCAGAGCGCAAACGTAAGTAACCGGAGCCAACGACGAAGGATTGGCTAGCCACCTCGATGCGCTCGGCGCCCTGATACAGCTCCGCCCATATGGAGTAATGACCCGGAGGACGCATGCCGTAGTGGCAATCAAACAGTTGACTTCCCGCCGTGGAGAAGGCAACCGGCACAACACATTGGTCTAACATGCTGAAACCTTGCCAGAGCTGAAGGCGTAGTTGAAAGTTAACCGGGGCTTGATGATGGTTATAGACAGCGGCGCGCGGCAGCACGGGCGCATTGGTGGGCAGCGATGGAGGCATATAGAGGCGCAGAGCGCCAGTGGGCTGCGGCGGCGGTGTGACATCGCCGCCACATGCCGGATCATTGCTCCAGAAAAAGTTGTCCAAGAACACCGCCGAGTCCCACACGGAGTCGCCCAGGTCTTGAACCGAAAAGACAAACGTTTCGATCTCCCCGGCCGTCACGGCCGTGCGCGCACGGCGCAGCGGCGTCATGCCATCGTAAGTGGAAGCCGTGGGCGCCAGCACGCCTGACACCGTATTGACAGAGATGGGCTTCCCGGTTTCGTCAAAGGCAAAGTTGAGCGGCGCGATGACTTCTGAGCCAAAAATCGTTAGATTCGTGCCGCCTATTTCAGCGGTAAAGGTGTCATTAAAGCTGCTGCCGACGTATTCGGGAAACTCCTCTGAATAGAAGGCGAAGTCGAAGCTGGCGCAATTCGCGCCAACGGGCACGGCCAGCTTAAGCTCAAACTGGACCAGGTCGTTGCCCTGGCTATTATTCAGGCCATTAAGTATGGTCGAAAGGGAGCTGCTGTCATTAGGTAGATCCGCACTAGAGGCCCACCCTGTCGACAGAATGGCAAACCTTGAGCCATTGATCGGAAAATGAAAGCCCAGCGGGCTATCGACAATGCCCACCGCCGCCGAGTCGCTTTGGCCAATCGTGGCCGAGACGATTGTGTTTGACGGCACATTCATGGCTAAGGCCAGCTCAGTTCCCGACACCCCTGTAATGACGCTGTTGGGAGCCAGACCGGCTGGTGGGGGCGAGGTCGGCTCTTCACGCCGGTCGCTGGCGGTAAGCGGTTCACCGGGAAGCGCATCCTCTGGCTCTCGGGCATCCATCGAGTGCGCCCGTCCAGGGCCAGAAAACAACGTGAGCAGAACCACCGTAATTAGGGACGCTACGATCAAAAAGATTCGCGCTTTCATGAAGCTCCTCCGCTCGGCTGCATAGATGAAATGTGATGTCGCTATGGGGAGTCTTGCAGAAAACTGAAATACAGTTAAAGAAGCCTAGAAAGGTTTTTCCCGCCACATCCCCACCGATACGATGTCAAAACTATAAAATACCAAGCGGCACAAGTCAAGAACTTTTTTCCTATTGGGTGCAATTTAAACCGTGTGCCCTCTCCACAATATATTGTACCCCCTGCTGCCCATACCAATCACCATCATAGTCGTAAATGGTTAAGCTGCGCGTATGCGGTCACGCTGCTGAGTCCGGGCGCCTTCCAGGCATGGCCCAACAATTGACAAATCTGCCAAATTTGTCAATTCTTATGCAAGGAGGCGCAGCAACTTGTCTCAATCGGCGGCCCAACAAGCCTGGCAGAAAGAACTCAACGACTTCATCCGCGCCTTTAGCGGCGCTTTTCTCTTTGGCGTGCCCTTCCTCTGGACCATGGAAATGTGGTCCATCGGCAGCTACGTCGAGCCCTGGAAGCTGCTGCTCTTTCTGGGCCTGAGCTTTGTGCTCAACCTGCACCTGGCCTACTTTTCCGGCTTCAAAGAAGAGACCACCTTCAGCAGCAGCGTGGGCGAGGCCGTCGACGCCCTGGCCGTGGGCATTGTCAGCTCCGCCGTACTCTTGTTGGCCCTCAACCGCATCGCCGTGGGCCAGCCCATGGCCGCCGTGCTGGGCAAAGTAGTGCTGCAGGCCATCCCCCTCAGCATCGGCGCGTCGGCGGCCAACGCCCTCATGCGCTGGGGCCGCGGCGGGCGCCTGGGCGAAGAAGAAGACGAAGACAGCGCGCAGGCCTCGCCCTGGCAGGCCACCTTGAACGATTTAGGCGCCACCGTGGTCGGCGGTGTGTTCATCGGCTTTTCCATCGCGCCCACCGACGAAGTGCCCCTGCTCGCCGCCGCCACCGGGCCCTGGCACGAGCTGGCGCTCATGGCTCTGTCCTTGCTCATGACCTACGCCATCGTCTTTGAAAGCGGCATCACCTCGCGCCAGCGCGAGCGCAGCAGCCCCGGCGCCTTCCAGCGGCCGCTCACCGAGACGATGGCCGCCTATCTCGTCTCGCTGCTGGTGGCCTTTCTGGCCCTCTACTTTTTCGACCGCGTGCACCTGGGCGACCCCCTGCCCTGGGTCTTGTCGCAGGTCGTTGTGCTCGGCTTCCCCACGGCCATCGGCGGCGCGGCAGGACGGCTAGTGATATGAGCAAACAAAATGGCGAGCAGAAACGGCACAGCCGCGATGAGCGCCGCTCGCTGGTGGAGTGGGTCACCCTGGCTGTCAGCACAGCCATCGTGCTGCTCACCGCCGGCCTGATCCTGTCTGAAACCATGCGCGCCGACGGCCAGCCGGCCGTGCTCGTGGTGCAGGCCGCCTTTGAGGACGTGCGCCAAGAAGGCGATCACTTCTACCTGCCGCTGCAGGTGCGCAACGAGGGCAGCAGCACCGTGGCCGACGTGCTGCTGCAAGTGCGCCTGGCGCCCGCCGGCGGCGAGCCGCAAACAGCGTCAATCACCGCCGATTTCCTGGCCGGCGGCGAAAGCGTCTCCGGCGTGGCCATCTTCGCTAGGCGGCCCACGGCCGAAACAATCACCTTCGTCGCCAGCTATCGCCAGCCGTAACGGGCCGCCCCACCGTCATCCTGCCCACACCACTTCGGCCTAAACGCCGCGCAGCTCCTTCCAGGTGCGCGGCCCGGCGATGCCGTCCACGCCAAGGCCCTGCGCTTTCTGGAAAGCCCTCACAGCCGCCTCCGTGCGCGGGCCGAAAATGCCGTCCACTTGCAGCAGGGTCATCTGCTGCCCCTCTAACCAGCGATTCAGCGCCGCCTGCAGCGCCGTCACCGCCGCCCCTTTGGCCCCTCTCTTCAACGTGGGGCCAGCCGGCGCGCTCGCGCACACCAGATGGTACGTCACCCAGCTAGAAGCCACCACACCATCGAACGCGTTCACAACCTCCACGCGCACCGAGCTCTTGTGCTCGTTGGGCGGCAGCGCTTCCACCGTAAAGTTGGGCTCGATGGGCTGCACCGTGGAGCCGCTGGGAAAGGGCGGCTCTTCCGGCTTCACAAAGATGGATAACCCACCGGGGCCCGGCGGCACGCTGCCTCCGCCGCCATTGCCGCCGAGGGGCGGCGGCAGAGGAATGGGCACCGAATGCGCAACAGAATTGGCGCCGTCCTTGTCCACCGCCGCCGAAAAAACCGTAGAAACCGGCCCATGCGCGAAGCGGAAACGATATTGCACCGTCGCCGGGTCCATCGACTGCTCCTTAAAGAAGGTCGCCGTCAGCGTCAGCTCGGCGGGGCAGACCACCTCCACTTTGCCACGCGCGCCTTGCGCTGTGCCCGCCGCCGGCGCGGCGATGGCCTGGAACTGGGGAATGATGCCGCTGCGCGCGCTGGCCAGCATGAACATGGCCGTGGGCGGCGCGCTGCGGGCAAACGCCGCCAGAGCGGGCCCCTTGGCCATGGCCGCCGAATCCGCTTCCTCCGGGCAGTGCAGCTTACCCTCAAAGTCGCGAAAACAGCCCTTGACCTCCGGCGGCTTCTCAAAGAACTCCTTGGGCAGCTTGGCCCCTTTCGGCGGCTTGCCGCCGTCGCTCTTCTTAATCGGCTTGCCGGCCGAATCCAGCCACTCGATGTCGCCCTCATGCGTGAAGTCGGCAATAAACGAGCCGGCCCCGGCGACAACCGGGGCGTCTCCGGCGATGCCGAAAGCGCCTAAGGGCGTGTTGAATTCATACGAGCCGCTGCTGCAGCCGTGAACCGGCCCGCGGGCGCTGATGGCGTCGGGCGACGGCGCGCCGGTAAAAGCCGAGGAATAGGCGATGCCGTTGTGCGAGAATACAAGGCCCGCATTGCCGTGCCGCGCAAAGTACCACGCTTCGTGCCAGTTGTGGTTAGACAGCCCCAAGCGAAAACCGCAGGCATTCGGCGGGATATCAACGGCCTGGTTGCTCAAAATCTCGATGCCGGCCACGGGCTCGCCCAGAGGATTGATGCGATCCCAGTACATAATAATCGTGCTCATTTTTTGCCTCCATTCACCTGGCCCAGAGGGCAGGTCTACACACTGCTCTTCCACTCTAAACGGGGTCCGGGCCTCTTTTACGACAGCGCCGCGCCCATCATGAGCAATTGCACAACGCTGTACACCACCACCGCGCAATGGCTTTAGAATGGACACATCTGTAACATTGGTCAGTTCTTCTAGAAAAGGCTCTACGTGATCCGCACCCGCGCCGCTGCACAGCCCGTAACGCACAGCGGCGCACATCTCCCCATCTAACCCCCCTCCATTCAGGAAATCTCATGTCTCCCATGGCCTTCAAAAGGTTGCTCATTGGCGATCCCTTCCCCAGCAGCCGCGAGCTGCACGAGCGGCTGGACAAGGTGCGCGGCCTGGCCATCTTTGCCTCCGACCCCATCAGCAGCAATGCCTACGCCACCGAAGCCATTATGAGCGTGCTGCTGGCCCTCGGCAGCGCCGGCCTGCGCCTCACCCTGCCCATCGCCCTCGCCGTCGCCGCCCTCGTGCTCATGGTCGTCTTCAGCTACATCCAGACCATCCTGCACTACCCCGGCGGCGGCGGCGCCTACACCGTGGCCCAAGACAACCTCGGCCGCTTCCCCTCCCTGCTGGCCGGCGGCGCCCTGCTAGCCGACTACATCCTCACCGTCTCCGTCTCCACCTCCGCCGGCGTGCGCGCCCTCACCTCCGCCTTCCCCGAGCTATGGCCCTACCGCGTGGCCCTGGCCCTGGCGGCCATTGCTTTAGTCGCCTGGATCAACCTGCGCGGCATGCGTGAAAGCAGCGCCTTGTTTGCCTTGCCCACCTACGCCTTCGTCGCCGGCGTGTGGGCCGTGCTGGGCCTGGGCCTGGCGCGCATGCTGGGCCTCTTTGGCGCGCCGCCGCTGCAGCCGGTCAACGTGGATCTGCCGGCGCAAGAGTCGCTGGTCGGCTTCGCCTTCATCTGGCTGGTGCTGCGCGCCTTCGCCGGCGGAACCACGGCCCTCACAGGCATCGAGGCCATCAGCAACGGCGTGCAGGCCTTCAAGCCGCCCGAAGCGCGCAACGCGGCGCAAACCATGGTGGCCATGGGCGCCATCGCCATGTCCCTCTTCGTGGGCATCAGCTTCCTGGCCAACTATCTGCACCTCGCGCCGCAGCACGAGGGCGAAAGCATCCTCTCGCAGATGACGCGCCATGTCGGTGGCCGCGGCCTGCTCTACCTCTGGGTGCAGGCCTTCACCACGCTCATCCTCTTCCTGGCGGCCAACACCGGCTTTCAAGACTTCCCCCGCCTCAGCTCCTTCCTGGCGCGCGACGGCTTTCTGCCGCGCTGGATGCAAAACCGCGGCGACCGCCTGGTCTACAGCTCCGGCATCCTCGTGCTGGCGCTCATCTCCGCGCTCATCGTGGCCGCCTTTCGCGCCAACGAAATCGAGATGCTGCCCCTCTACGCCCTGGGCGTCATGCTCAGCTTCACCCTCTCGCAGGCCGGCATGTTTGTGCTCATGGGCAAAGTGGGCCGCCTGCAGCCCGGCGAAAGCGTGCATACCGGCGCCACGCGCATCCACTATGAAGGGCGCTGGCGCTGGAAGCGGGCGCTCAACGGCCTGGGCGCGGCCGTCACCGGCGTCGTATTCCTCAGCTTACTGGCCACCAAATTCGTCGAAGGCGCCTGGCTCATGGTCCTTCTCATTCCCCTGCTACTGGCCCTCTTCATCGCCATCCACCGCCACTACGACGACGTCGCCGCCTCCCTCAGCACGCGCGGCCTCGGCGACAAAGACCTCACCCCCGTGGCCGACGTGGCCATCGTGCCCATCGCCGACGTGCACCGCGGCACCCTGCGCTCCATCACCTACGCCCGCCGCATCTCCTCCGACGTGCGCGCCGTCACCATCGCCACCGCGCCAGAGCTGCACCAGCGCCTAGAGCGCCGCTGGGCCCGCTTCCCCCAGCTCACCGCCGGCGTGCGCCTGGAGATTATCGACTACGACTTCCGCAACGTGCTCGATCCCCTCGTGGCCTACATCGAGCGCGTCAAACAGCACGAGTTCCCCGGCCAGCTCATCACCGTCGTCGTGCCCCAGTTCGTACCCCAGTCGCCCTGGGCCGGCCTGCTGCACAACCAGACCGCACGCATGCTCCGCCAACGCCTACACGAGCAAAAAGATCTCATCGTCATCGACGTCCCCTTCCACGTCGAGCCCCACCCACCGCAAGATGAGGTATAATGGCCACCGTCAACCCTTAAGGAGGCTCCTGATGACGACCGTTGGCAAAAACGCCTGTGAACATGCCGCCCAGGTCCAGGACGTAACCCCCGCCGCCGCCGGCTGCGTAGCCTGTTTAGAGAGCGGGCAAAGCTGGCACCACCTGCGCCTGTGCCTCACCTGCGGCTACGTAGGCTGCTGCGACGCCTCCCCCGGCCGCCACGCCACCAGGCACTTCCAAGAGACCGCACACCCCATGATCAAGTCCTACGAGCCCGGCGAAGATTGGAGCTGGTGCTACGTCCACGGCGCCTACACCCAACAAACCGAGCCCAACACCGGCAAATACCGCCCCACCGCCGCCCCCTCCTCCACGCCACCGCCGCCACCCACCAAAGCCTCGTAGTAGGCCAATTCATTGCCCGTCCCCCACCGCAGCCACCCACCAAAGGTTCGTAGTAGGGCAATTCATTGCCCGTCCCCCCCCACCGCAGCCACCCACCAAAGGTTCGTAGTAGGGCAATTCATTGCCCGTCCCCCCCCACCGCAGCCACCCACCAAAGGTTCGTAGTAGGGCAATTCATTGCCCGTCC
>CAYLJW010000049.1:0-32091 GCA_964384155.1 uncultured Ardenticatenaceae bacterium | reverse complement strand
GTCATCGATGGCCAACGGCCTCAGGCCCAACGGCGCCAGCGGCCGGCCAGTAGCATCGATTACCTCCAGCAGCGGTAGGTGGATTTCACCTGCGGCTGTGCTCAGGCGAAGACTGTCGCCCACCCCGCCACCCAGAGTCAGCGCCTGCGCGCCTTCGATCTGAAGCTGCACATTGCTGAGAGTCGCCTGGCAGTCGGCCGCCCGGCAGACCAGGCGCGGCGCGAGCCGGCCGTTTGGCCCAGTCAGTTCCAGGTCAAGTCCAGGGTAAAGGCCGGCGTAACGCAAGCCGCCCCACACCGGGGCATCCGCCCGCCACAGTCGCGGGTCATCGCCGCGGAAATTCGACACGGTGGTCGGCAACGGGTCGAATGGCTGCAGCTCAGATGATGCGTTAGCTCCTATGAAGGAGAGGCGCAGGTTGACTCCCTGACGGCCGGAGTCAGGCAAAGCCTGCGGAACACTGTCTGGGCCAGCCGGCGCTGCGATGGTCGCAGCCGGCCCCAGATGGCTAATCCAGATGGCATCCTGGGCCAGCCACAGCGTACCCTGGCCGCTGCGTACCTGGAAGCGGCCAGCGTCCTCGACGAACATCAGAGGCGCGGATAGCGAGCGGCGCTCGCCCTGCGTCTGGCTCAGCAGTTGTGGCGCACGCGCGAGACCGGCAGCCCGCGCTGAGCTAACACTTGAAACGGCGACGACTAAGACAAGAATGACTGCTACGAGCCACAGCAAACGAGCTTTCATGATGCACCTCCCGGAGGCTGTTTAAGAAACTATCTGGTTGTCAGTAAAGCAGAGGAATGTTCACAAAATGTGAACGCGACTTCGATGGTCGTTCCAGCCGCCGCCCCAAATTGCGCGGTGCGGCGAATTGGCTAAAAATAGATGGCTGAAATGCACGATAGGAACGAGCAGGGCAAGACGGGAGGAAATGCTTTGAACGCAATCTGGGCAGTACGCAACGGGCCACCGGACGTCTTAACCCTGCGCAACGAGCCTGACCCGACGCCGCGCACCGGCGAAGTTCGCGTTCGCGTGCAGGCCATTGGCGTCAATTATGCCGACGTCATGGGCCGGATGGGCAACGGTTCCAGAGGCATGCGAGCCCCTTTTGTGCCCGGCCTCGAGCTGTCGGGCATCGTAGATGTGATCGCCCCCGGCGTAAAAGGCCTAAAGGAGGGCGACGCCGTCTTTGCATATACGCGCACGGGCGGTTATGCTGACATTGTTTGTGTGCCATATACGCAGGTTTTCACGCGCTTCCCCTGGATGGACGAAAGCGACGGAGCTGCTCTGCCCATCGATTATCTCACAGCCTACCTGTGCCTTGTTGTTCTGGGCGCCATACGCGCCGAAGATACTATCTTAATTCACGGAGCGCATAATAACGTCGGAGTTGCCGCCGTACACCTGGCACGTATTATCGGCGCGCGGAGCGTAGGTACGGCGCCGGCCAAATTTCACGACGCCTTGAAGGAGCAGGGTCTGGAGGAGGCGATCGATCCCTTCGTCAGCGACTACCAGGTAGGCGTTCGTGAACTCACGGAGAACCGCGGCGCCGACCTGATCATCAACCCCTACCTCGATATCCATTGGCGCATGAACTACCACCTGCTTGCGCCGGCGGGCAGGCTGATAAATTATGGCGGCGCCAGCCCATTTGAGGCGCAGCCTGCGCCCTGGAAGCAAGCTCTAATGGCCTTGATGGGCGCGCCGGCCTACACACCGGCGCGCTTACTGCAAGACAGTAAGGCGGTTGGCGGCGTGAGCCTCGACATGTTATGGCAGCCGGGCGCGCGCGTGAGCAGTTGGATGGCGCAAATCCTGGACTGGTATGATCAGGCCCTCTTTCGGCCGCTGGTGGCCAGCACCTTCAAGCTGGATCAGGCAGCCGACGCCCACCGCTTCATCGAAGCCGAACGTGAGCTGGGCAAGGTCCTGCTGCGACCCTAGGCGCGCCAGAACGGCGTCAGGCTGCCAGTTCCGGCCAGGCCGCTTCAACCAGGCGCGGCAGGATCTCGCCAGACGGGCCTTCTAGCTGATAATCGGCGTAGGGCGAAAGGGGCGTGCGCTGTGGGTTCAGCTCGAGCAACGGGGCGCCATGTTCCATGGCTATCAGGGGCAGCGTCGCCGCCGGGTGCACCAGCGCAGAGGTGCCGGCGACGATAAACAGGTCGCACGTCTCTGCCGCGTGCACGGCTGCCTGCAGTACACCAGCCGGCAGCGCCTCGCCGAACCAGACGACGTCGGGCCGCAACAAGCTATGGCAGCGCGGACACCGCGGCGGCCGCCCGGGCTCCAGGGGAGGCAGCTCGTCTCCGGCGTTCACTACGTGTTCGTTCTCGAAGCACTTGTTGCGCAGCAGGTTGCCGTGCAGCTCCAGGACGCCTGTACTGCCGGCCTGGCGGTGCAGGTCGTCGATGTTCTGGGTGATGAGCGTGCTCTTTGGCGCCAACGACTGAAGCTGGACCAGGGCCACGTGTCCGGGATTTGGCTGCGCGCCGGAAACAATCTCTCTTCGCCACTGGTACCAGCGCCATACCAGTCCCGCATCGCGCCGGAAGGCCTCTGGCGTAGCCAACTGCTGCGGATCATACTGCGCCCATAGGCCGGTCTGAGCCTGGCGAAACGTGGGGATACCGCTCTCCGCAGAGATGCCGGCACCGGTGAGCACGGCGATATGTCGGGCGCCGCGGAGGGTTTCGATTAGCTGTCCGCTCAATTCGTAGCTCATTTGGCCGCTCACAAGCCTAGTATCATGCGGGCAATCAGGAAGTAAATGAGTAAGGCCGTGCCATCGACGATGGTCGTAATCATCGGCGCGCTAATCACGGTGGGGTCAATCTTGAGTCGCTCTGCGGTCAGAGGCACGAGCGTTGCAACACTGTTGGCCCAAACCACCACCACGGGCAACGTGGCGCCGATGATGAATCCGACGCGCAAATCACTGCCGATGAGCACGCCGACGAGGGCGCCCACCACGCCCAGAATCAGGCCAAGAATCAGGCCGACGGCGGCTTCGCGGCGCCAGGCGCGGCCCACATCGCTCAGGCGCACATCCTCGACGGCTAGGGCTCGAATCACGGTAGTGACCGTTTGCGAGCCGGCATTGCCGCCTGTGCCGGTGATCAGCGGAATGAACGCGTTTAACACGACGACCGTGGCCAGCAGGCCTTCAAATGAGCGAATTACGGTGCTGGTGAACAGAGAGGCCACGAACAGCAGCAGCAACCACACAATGCGCTTGCGCACCACCTGCAACACCGAGACGGCAAAGTACGGATTGTCCAGCGGCTCCGAACCGCCCAGCCGCTGAATATCTTCCGTCGTTTCCTCGGCCAGAACGTCGAGCGCGTCGTCGACCGTAACCACGCCAAGAAGGCGACCATCATCGTCCACGACCGGTATCGCGAAGTAGTCATAGCGCGAGATGAACTCCGCCAACTGTTCCTGGTCGGCGGTTACGGGCACGGCGACGACGTCCGGCGTCATCAGGTTTTCGACGGTCGCCGATGGGCGCGCCATCAGCAGGTTGCGCAGCGGTACCACACCGAGCAGGTAGTTCTCACGGTCGACCACATAGAGGTAGTGAATGGTTTCGGCCTCGGTCAGCGAACGCAAGTACTCCAGGGCTTCCGCGGCGGTCCATTGCCGGCGCAGGGCGGCAATTTCCGTGGTCATCAGGCGCCCCGCTGTATCCATTTCATAGCGCAGCAGCTCGCGCACGTCGCGCGCTTCTTCCGGCTCCATCAGGTCTAAGAGCCGGCTGGCCGTGCCTTCTGGCAAGTCCTCCAGGAACTCGGCCGCGTCGTCCATGGGCAGCTCGTCCAGAAGCTCCGCCAGCCGCTCATCGTCGACCTTTTCCAGCAGCTCCTGTCTTACCAGGCTGCCAGTCTCATCGAGCACCTCACTGGCTGTTTCGAGGTTCAGCAGGTTAAATAAGACTACGGCCAGCTCTGGATCTAGCTCGTCGAGGATGTCGGCGATGTCGGCCGGGTGCACTTCGGCGAGAATGGCTGACACGGCGGGAATATCGCCTTCGGCGAGCAGGCGCTGGATTCGCGCCAGATCGGGCACAGCAGAGTGCATTTCAGGTGTCGTCATGTTTTAATCCTCGCGAAGGTAAGAACGCGGATGGCGGCGCGCGTGTACGCCGACGGCAATTATAACGAACAGTGGTAGCACATGATAGGCTACTGGGGATAATTAATAAGGCTACGCCGGCGCAATTGGCAGCCGGCGAGCAACCTTGCGCCTGTTTCTACGTATCGATTGCTAGATCGAAAGGACAAGACATGAACGAGCTGCTTTTCGCGATCAATGGTTTACTGATGCTGGCTACACCGCTGCTGATTGGCGCCTATATCGCCAGGCGCTACGGTGCAGAATGGGGGCTGTTCGGTGCGGGGGCTTTGACATTTGTGCTTTCGCAGGTGCTGCACATCCCCTTTAATGCGCTGGTTTCGCGTTTCCTGCCGCCGGTAGAGGTGGAAGGGGCGCTGAGTGTGAACCTGATCGTGGTGGCCGTGTTCCTCGGTCTGTCGGCCGGTGTATTCGAAGAAGTGGGTCGCTACATTACTTTTCGCTATTGGCGGAAAGACGCCCGCTTATGGAAAGACGGCATGATGGTGGGTGCAGGCCACGGCGGCATTGAATCTCTGATCATCGGGTTAATTTTCACGGCGAATATCATCGTGCTGTTGGGCTTTAGCCGCGGCTACTTTGTGTCGCTCATTCCGGCAGAGGCAATGGCCGACGTTCAGGCCCAGGTGCAGGAGCTGGTGGGGCTGGCCTGGTACGAGAAGGTACTGGGCGGCGTCGAGCGCGTGCTGGCCATCACTTTGCACCTGTCGCTTTCGCTGATGGTGCTGCGCTCGGTAAAGCAGCGGTCCCTGGCATGGCTGCTGATAGCCATATTGTGGCACGCGCTCTTCAATGCCGTCGCCGTCGTCCTGTCTCGCCTGACTGCTGCGGTGGTGGTGGAAGCCGTATTGGCGCTATTTGCCCTGGCCAGCCTGCTGCTCATCTGGCGCTGGCGCAATGAGGAAGCAGCAGAAGAGGCCGCTCGCCCTGAAACGCACGCGCCAATTGAAACAAGAAATGACCTTGCGCCTTTGCCGTTAACTGGCGACCATACGGATGACTTGGATGACAGTCGTTACGTTTCCTAAGAATAGAGTCGGAGTGGCGAGAAACAGATGATTAGAGCAGACAATTTGAGTAAGAAGTTCGACACAGTAACCGCCGTGGACCGGCTGACGCTGGATATCCCGGCCGGCGAAGTATTTGGCTTCCTGGGACCAAACGGGGCGGGCAAAACAACGACGATTCGCATGCTCACTGCGCTGATCGCGCCCAGCAGTGGAACGGCTGAAGTGGTGGGATATCGCCTCGGCGAGGACAACGGCGAGATCCGTCGCCGTGTGGGCATTCTCACCGAAGCGCCAGGCCTCTACGAGCGGCTTTCGGCCGAAAGCAACCTGGAGATATACGCGCGGCTCTATGAAGTGCAAGACGTGCAGGGCCAGATTGAGCGCTATTTGAAGCTGCTGGACCTGTGGGAAAGGCGTAAAGATCCCGCCGGAACCTTTAGCAAGGGTATGAAACAAAAGCTGGCCATCGCCCGCGCCCTGCTACATGAACCGCGTGTGCTGTTCCTCGACGAACCCACAGCCGGCCTAGACCCCGAAGCGTCGAAGCTGGTGCGTGACTTCATTGCCGACCTGCGTACACAAGGGCGCACGATCTTTCTTTGTACACACAACCTCGACGAGGCCGAACGCCTCTGCGATAGGATCGCCGTGTTTAACCAGCGTATTCGCGTGGTGGACAGTCCTTCGCGCCTGCGCCGGCAAGTGTTTGGCAGGCAGGTGGTATTCCATCTGGCAGGCGCGGCCGAACCGTTACTGGGCATCGTGAATGGCATCGACGCGGTGCAGGAAGCCAGCGCCGTGGATAACAAGCTGGTATTGACCGTAGAAGAGCCAGAGCGTGACAATCCGGCATTGATCCGGACGCTGGTGCAGGGGGGCGCCGAAATCCAGTTTGTGGGAGAGCTAAGACGCTCACTGGAAGAAATCTATCTGGAGACGGTGCGCTCATGAAACAGAAGGTGTCGGTTGCTGCGACACGGAGTAGAGTTTGAGGCAACACATGGATAAGATTCGTACAATTATCGCCAAAGAGTGGAGTGAAGTATTTAAGAATCGCCTGGTGTTCTTCACGGTGGCTTTTCTTCCGCTGTTGTTTATCGCCTTGCCGGTAATTACCATGGTGCTGACAGGCGGCGAAATGGCGGCGGCCCCCGAAGAGGTGGGCGACGCCTTTCCCGGGGCTGAGACAATGTGCGCCGGGCTAAGCTCCCTAGAGTGCGCCGAGGTTTACATGCTGAACCTATACGCATTTATGTTCATGATCCTGCCCGTGGCCATTCCGGTGACCATCGCAGCCTATAGCATCGTGGGCGAGAAGACGACGCGCAGCCTGGAACCATTACTGGCCACACCGATTACGACGGTCGAGCTCTTGATAGGTAAGGCGCTGGCGGCAATCATTCCCGCCGTAGCCGCGACGTGGCTGAGCTTTGGCATATTTGTGTTGGCGATGTATTTCCTGGTCAGTCCAGCCGGCTTTGCTTTCCTTCTAGATCCTCTCTGGCTGCTGGCCATCTTCGTGGTCGGACCGTTGCTGACGCTGCTGGCAGTGAGCATAGCCATGATGATCTCTTCGCGCGTCAGCGACCCGCGCGTCGCCGAGCAGATTTCGATGCTGATTATTCTGCCAATCATCGTCGGCGTGATTGGCCAATCGGCAGGTATCCTGCTCATCGACCGCCAGTTCGTGGTGGTCGTGGCCATTATCGTGCTCATTCTGGACGTCATTCTCGTTTACCTTGGCGTGCAGGCCTTTCAGCGCGAGACAATCCTGACGCGCTGGAAGTAGCCCGCTGGCGAGCCGCACTGGTTTGCGTATTATTTCACGTAAGATATAATCGAGATGCTGGCAGGTTGTTGCCGGTAAATCACACATGCTCTGACCAAGACGGGTGTGCTTACATGTATGCCTTCCGCGCCGCTAGACCGGGCAGCAGGAAGGAGTACGATGGCCGTGTAAGTTCCAGATTGGGGTGACGAGCATGGACGACTAAAACAAAAAAGGAGAATAACCCCATGGCCGTAGTATCGATGAAGGCGCTCCTGGAAACGGGCGTGCACTTCGGGCACCGGACGCGCCGTTGGAATCCGAAGATGAAGCCATATATCTTCACGGAGCGCAACGGCATCCACATTCTGGACCTACAACAGACAGTCGTCATGATCGACGAAGCGTACAATCTGGTACGCGACACCGTCGCGCGCGGCGGCGTGATCCTGTTTGTGGGCACCAAGCGCCAGGCGCAAGACACGATTGCTCGTGAAGCGTCGCGGGCGCGCCAGCCCTACGTCAATCAGCGCTGGTTAGGCGGCACGCTGACCAACTGGCAGACCATTCGCCAGCGCCTGCGCTACCTCAACGAACTAGAGGGGCGCCGCAACGCCGGCGAATTCGACCGGCTAAAGAAGCGCGAACGGCTGATGCTGGAGCGCGAAATTGAAAAGTTGACGGAGCGCCTGGGCGGCATCCGCGACATGAAGGGCCTTCCGGAGCTCATGTTCGTCATCGACGTCAATAACGAAGAGACCGCCGTGCGCGAAGCTAACATCCTGGGTATTCCGGTGATAGCCCTGGTGGACACAAACTGTGACCCAGACGTCATCGATTACATCATACCGTCGAATGACGATGCCATTCGCGCCATCAAGCTGATCACCAGCAAGCTTGCCGATGCGGCCATTGAAGGGGGCCAAATGCGTGAAGATGCGTTGGTCGACGAGATCTCGGAATATGACGATGGGGATGACTACGGAAGCTACGACGATTATGACGGCGAGCTGTCCGATGAAGATCTCCTTGGCGCGGCCACACTGGCGAAGATCCGTGAGGCAGAAGATGCCGCCACCGCGGCAGTCGACGAAGAGGAGTAACGGCGGCCGTATCTGTCTACTATCTGGCCGCGAGTGAAATTAAGCAAGGCATAGTGACCGGTACCCCATACCGGTCACTTAATGTAAAGAACGGAGAAGGTCGATTATGGCAATTACCGTAGAGCAGGTCAGGGATTTGCGCGAAGCAACGGGCGCAGGCGTCCTTGATGCCAAGAAAGCACTGGAGGCCGCAGGCGGCGATTTTGATAAGGCTGTGCGTTCGCTGCGTGAAAAGGGATTGGCCAGGGCTGAAAAGCGCGCCGGTCGCGAGGCCAGCGAGGGCGTTGTCGAAGTCTATTCGCACCCCGGTGGGCGCGTAGGCGTGATGTTGGAGCTGAACTGCGAGACTGATTTCGTGGCACGCAACGAGGAGTTCCAACAGTTGGCGCACGATCTGGCCCTGCATGTAGCGGCGATGAATCCGCGCTATCTAAGCCGCGAAACTGTGCCGGCAGGTGACCTTGAAGAGGAGATGCACGTTTTGCGGGCACAGGCCAAGGCCGAAGGAAAGCCGGACAATATAGTTGAAAAGATCGTAGACGGCAGGCTTAATAAGTTTTATGCCGAGACGGTTATCTTTGAGCAGCCGTTTGTCAAAGATGATTCGGTCACCATCGACGATCTGATTAAGAATGCGATTTCGAAGATGGGCGAGAATATCATCTTGCGCCGTTTTGTTCGCTATTCTTTAGGCGAAGAGAGCGAGTAGCATACGACATCGGTTGATGAAAGGGCGTTCACATGAACGCCCTTTATTACATCAGGTGCCAGTCAAGGGTGAGCAGCGTTTTATGCTATGATAGGCGCCAGGAATGGAGCTAGAAAATGTCCGACCCGGTCTTTAAGAGAATCCTACTTAAGGTAGGTGGCGAGGCGTTAGGTGGGGAAGGCGGATTCGGCATAGACCCCGTGCGCGCCGCGAATGTTGCCGCAACGGTCAAGGCCGTCTATGATTTGGGCGTGCAGGTTGCCTTAGTGATCGGCGGCGGCAACCTATGGCGCGGTACGATTGGAATCGAGCACGGCATGGAGCAGTCCACCTCCGATCACATCGGTATGATTGCGACCGTAATGAATGCGCTGGCCCTCCAGGATGCATTAGAAAGACAAGGCGTGGTCACGCGCGTTCAGACGGCGGTAGAGATGAAATCGATCGCCGAGCCATACATTCGCCTGCGCGCCATTCGCCACCTGGAGAAGGATCGTATTGTGATCATTGGCGGCGGAACCGGAAATCCTTATTTTACGACGGATACGGCTGGCGCCTTGCGTGCCATGGAAATCGGCGCCGATGTGCTTATCAAGGCCACTAAGGTCGATGCGATATACGACGACGATCCCAAACGCAATCCCAATGCCCGCCGTTTCGAGCAGCTGTCGTATATCGACGCCCTAAACCTGCGCCTGCGCGTTATGGACAGCACGGCGATTTCGCTGTGTATGGAAAACAATCTGCCCATTGTCGTGCTCAATCTGTGGCAAGACGACAGCGTTAAGCGCCTGGTGCTGGGCGAGACGGTGGGTACGACGATTCGAGGCGACGGCTCGTAAGCCGCCGTCGCAAAGCTGGAGACCGTAAATCTGGAAGGAGGTAACATGATACGCGAATTACTACAAGATGCTGAAGGGCGCATGGTAGGCGCTATCAACTCGTTGCAATCAGACCTTTCTTCCTTTCGTACCGGGCGCGCTTCGCCAGGATTGCTGGACCGCATCGTCGTCGATGCTTACGGCTCGGAGGTGAGTCTGAAGCAGGTGGCGCTGATTTCCGTTCCAGAGCCGCAGCAGTTGGCCATCCGGCCTTACGATGCCGCGATTCTGGGGAAGATCGAAAAGGCGATCATGAAGTCAGACCTTGGCATTATGCCCAATAACGATGGCAAAATCATCCGCTTGACTATGCCGCGCCTGACCGAGGAGCGGCGACGCGATCTTACCAAACAGGTTGGCCGCCGCGTTGAAGAAGCCAAGGTTGCCGTGCGTAATGTGCGCCGCGACGTTTTGAATGACCTCCGCGATTTCGAGAGAGAAAAGCTAATCGCCGAGGATGAGATGTATGAAGGACAGGACGATCTTCAGAAGCTGACGGATAAGTATATCGCCGAGATTGACCAACTGGGGCGACAGAAAGACGCTGAAATCATGGAAGTGTGATGCCGGGGAAAAAAGAGCCACTTGATCTCTCGGCCATACGCATTCCCACGCATGTGGCGATCATTATGGATGGCAATGGCCGTTGGGCGCGCAAACGAAATTTGCCCCGGGTGGCAGGTCATCGCGCCGGCGCAGAAAATCTTCGCCGCATTATTAATGCCTGCGTCGAATTTGGCATTAAGATCCTCACGATCTACGCCTTTTCAACCGAGAACTGGGATCGCCCGGAGTCCGAAATCCGCGGCCTCATGAAGATCTTCACGCGCGTCCTGGATCAAGAGCTGTCGGAGCTGCACGCGCAAGGCGTCTGCTTGCATCACCTCGGCGATTTAAACGGCATCGAACCAGAGTTGCAGCAGAAGGTGCTCGACGCCCTGGAGCTGACCAAAGGCAACGACCGACTGATTCTGAACGTTGCCTTTAATTACGGCGGTCGCGCCGAGATACTGCACGCAGTGAGGGAGATGCTTGCCGATGGCCTTCCCCCGGAGAATCTGACAGAAGAGCTATTTAGTTCCTATCTGTTCACGGCAGGTCTGCCGGATCCCGACCTTGTGATCCGCACCAGCGGTGAGCTGCGCATCAGCAATTTCTTGATCTGGCAAGGCGCATACGCCGAGTATTACGCGACACCGTGCTATTGGCCAGACTTTGACCGCGAAGAGCTTTATGAGGCCCTGGCGGCCTATAGCCAACGAGAACGCCGATTTGGAGCACTACCAGAAAGCCAGGACTGACATGCAGACGAGGGCGCAGCCGTCGTCGTTTTATAAGCGTGCAGTCAGCACCTTCATCCTCGGCCCGCTAGCCCTCTACCTGATCTATCTGGGGGGTTGGTATTATTTCGTGCCGCTGGCATTTGTCATCATCTTAGCCGCGATCGAATACTCAAAAATGCTCGAACGCTTAGGCTGGCGGCTGCCGTTGGCCATTCTGGTTCCCGCGGTGCTGGCGCAGCTCATTGCCGCGCAATGGCCCAATCTCGGCATTTCCACGCCCGCCCTGGCTGTAAGCCTTCTGGTAGCCGCCCTCTATGCGCTGCGGCTGTATGAGAAAGCGCCCAAGGGCGTCGTGACTGCCGAATGGGCGGCCATGGTCGCCGGCGTTATGGTGCTGGGCTGGATGGGTGGGCACTTTTTTCTGCTTAGAGGCCTCGGCGCAGCGGCGGCTTCCTGGACGATGCTGGTGATGGTTTGCACATGGGTAGCGGACTCGGCCGCCTACGTATTTGGAACGCGTTTTGGCAAGCATAAGATGGCGCCGCGCCTGAGCCCCAATAAGAGCTGGGAAGGCTACGTAGCGGGGATCCTTGTCGGTACGGCCACGACAGTAGCGCTGGCGTACTTCTTAGAATTACACGTTCTGATCGCCTTGGTGCTGGCCCTGCTGATCACAATTGTGAGCACCGCGGGCGATTTGGCCATCTCCCTTTTGAAGCGAGAAGCCGGTGTGAAAGATTCGGGGCGCATGTTGCCCGGGCACGGCGGCGCCCTTGATAGAATCGACAGCTTGCTCTGGTCGGTGACCATTGCTTATTATGTTCTTGCGCTGCTAGCGTGATCTCGGGCGCGAGGAGCAATTCTGCTCGGCGCGCTCTTTAGTCAGGTATCGCCAACGTATCGGTAATCCCACAAATCCACTATTTCCCAGTTGAGCGATGTGCTGAGGTGAATATCATGATGTCACAACCACGAATTGAACAAATCGTTACCATTGAGCGTTTCATCCTGGAAAACCAGCCGCAAGAGGCCAAGGGTGACTTTACAAACCTGTTATACGACATTGCCCTGGCGGCCAAAGCAATCGCCCACAAGACGACGCGCGCCGGATTACTCGACGTTCTGGGGCAAGTCGGCGAAATTAATGTCCAGGGTGAAGAGCAGCAGAAGCTAGACGTCTACGCTGATAAGATCATCTACCGTCTGTGTGATCACACGGGGCGTCTCTGCTGTCTGGCGTCTGAAGAACAGCCCGATATTCTGACCATTCCGCCGCAGTATGAAAAAGGCAACTATGTGCTGGTTTATGACCCGCTAGACGGCTCAAGCAATATCGACGTTAATGTGAGCATTGGCACCATTTTTGCCATCTTCCGCTGTCTCGATCGCGAGCGAAGGGGCCGCCTGGAAGACGTGCTGCAGCCCGGTCGTAACATGGTCGCTGCCGGCTACGTGCTCTATGGCGCAAGCACCATGCTTGTCTATACCACGGGCGCCGGCGTACATGGCTTTACGCTGGACCCAGAACTGGGCGAGTTCTTGCTTACGCACGACAACATGGTGGTGCCCGAGCCGCCCAAATATTACAGCGTGAACCACTCCTACTTCGGGCGCTGGTCGCCAGGCGTACAGCGTTATGTGCGTTGGCTGAGCGGGCGCGATGGAAGCGACGCGCCGCCGCTTTCCGAACGCTATATTGGCTCGCTGGTTGCGGACTTTCATCGCAACCTGTTGCGCGGCGGCGTTTTCTGTTATCCGGCCGAAGCAAACCAGCCGCAGGGTAAGCTGCGCCTGCTTTACGAGGCGGCGCCGTTGGCCTTCTTGATTGAGCAGGCCGGCGGCTATGCTTCGACTGGGCGTGGCACCATTCGTGATGTGGTTCCATCTGATCTTCATCACCGCGTTCCGGTGTTCATCGGTAATCGCTCGCTGGTAGAGAAAGCAGAGGAATTTATTGCCAATGAAGCAGGATTGGAAGCGGTTGATGCATTTGATGAAGGCATAAAAATGCTGTAAGAACGATTGACGCTCAAAAGGGCTCATGCTATACTCTTAAATGCCCAATACTATTCCCGTTTCCTTTTCCTAAGCGGTTGAGCGTCTATTTGACACGGAGTCGTGTAGCCGCCTAGACGCCTGGTTCCCCTGAATTTTGAGAAGTCGTTCGTGAGTCCCGGATCTGCGCAGAAGCCGAGAGGGTGGCCCAAAAGGCCATTATCAGGCTGAGCCATCGTGACTGAAGACGTTTCATAGATCGAGAGAGCAGCGGGCCTGATACGCAAGCAGGGGCATTAATAAGCAAAACCCTTGATGTTTTCACAATGAAATATCAATCTACCGATTAATCTTGAGAAGGTATGGCCTGTGCGCCCTGCTGTTGAGTGGCGGCAGGACGTGCGGTCACTGTACAGCGTGCGCCGCTGGACCATCCCTTTACCGGGAGTCAATTTGGAGGAGTTGGAGAAGAATCCATGGAAATTGCTACACTCGAATCAAAACGTTTAACTGAGCTCCGTGATGAAGCGCGCGAGATGGAGATCAGCGGCTACAGCAGCATGAAGAAACAAGAGCTGGTGTATGAGATAATGCGCGCCGAGGCCCGTAAGCGCGGCCTTGAATTTAGAGGTGGGGTGCTGGAGATCATCAACGACGACAAGCAGCCGATGGGTTTTCTGCGCGTCGACCGCAATTACCATCCCAGCCCGGACGATATTTACGTGTCGAACTCGCAGGTGCGCCGGCTAGGCCTGCGCACGGGCGACATGATCATTGGTCAGGTTCGCGAACCGAAAGAGAACGAGAAATATCACAGCCTACTTCGCGTCGAAACGGTGAACGGGCAAGATCCAGAAACCGCGCGCCGTCGCCCCCGCTTTGAGAAGCTTACGCCCATCTTCCCCGAATCGAAGATTAAGTTAGAAACCAAACCCAATATCCTGTCCACACGGCTCATCGATTTGGTAGCGCCGATTGGCCGTGGGCAGCGCGGCTTGATTGTGTCGCCGCCGAAGGCCGGTAAGACTACGGTTCTGAAAGACATTGCCAACGGCATTAGCGAAAATTATTCCGACCTCTTTATGATTGTCGCTCTAATCGGTGAACGCCCCGAAGAGGTAACAGATATCGAGCGCTCGGTGGAAGGCGAAGTGCTGAGCTCGACCTTCGACGAGCCGGTGAAGAATCATTGTATGGTGGCGGAAATGGCTCTGGAACGAGCCAAGCGCCTGGTAGAGGGCGGCCGCGATGTGGTGATTTTGCTGGACTCGATTACCAGGTTGGCGCGGGCCTATAACCTCACTGTTTCTCCCAGCGGCCGCACGCTCTCCGGCGGCCTCGATCCCACGGCTCTATATCCGCCCAAGCGTTTCTTTGGCGCGGCGCGTAATATTGAAGAAGGGGGTAGCCTGACGATCATGGGCACATGCCTGGTTGACACCGGCAGCCGCATGGACGACGTCATTTACGAAGAGTTCAAGGGCACGGGCAACATGGAGCTGGTGCTGAGCCGGCGCCTGCAGGAACGGCGCATCTTCCCGGCCTTCGACATCGAGCGTTCCAGCACGCGCCGTGAAGAGCTGCTGCTTTCGGGCGATGAACTGCAGCGCGTCTACATCATGCGCCGCATGTTAGGGCATCTGATGGATACGCCAGGCTATGACCTCAGCAGCGCTACGAGCGCCGTGTTGCAGCGTATGCGAGCCACGAACGATAACTACGAATTCCTGGAAACTTTGACCAAAGATATGGCTTAGTTGCGGCAAAGATGAGCCGGCAATTAAGATGATCCTGAAAGGGGGCCCGTTTGACGAGGCCCCCTTTTTGCTGCCTGCACCCTTTATGTTAGCATTGCCAGCTTATGAGGGATCATGGAAGAAGGCAATAAAATATTAGAACGCTATGGGGGGCACCTCATCCTGATTGTGGTGGCCCTCCTTTTGATCTTAGGCAGCCAGGCGCTGGGCTTTCGCCAGCTGCTGGCCGTCGACCACGAAAGCGAGCCACAGATCGAGCCAGACGCGGCACTGGAGCTGCAGCCGCTGGCCGTAAGCGACAGCGAGCTAGAGCCGACGCCGCAGTTTGATATGGCCGAGATGCCGGTGCTGAGCGACAGGGGCCTTTCGCCGGCGCCCATTCCCATCACCTTCCGCGCCCGCCGTCCCGAGCATAACTACATCACCTACACCGTGCAGAGCGGCGATACGGCTATCCGCATTGCGGATCGCTTCGGCATCATGGAAGAGACAATTTTGGGGGGCAACAGCTTCTTGAGTAACGACGCCGGGCAGCTTATGGCCGGAACAACGATCGTCATCCTGCCCATCGACGGCGTGTTACATGAGGTTGTCGAGGGCGACTCGTTGGATGGCCTATCAGAGGAGTATGGTATCCCCGTCGAGGATATCGTGGCCTACGAGCCCAACAACCTCGAGTTTCCCTATCGCCTCTTTCCCGGTACACAGATCCTCGTTCCCGGCGCGGTGCGCGAGAGCTTCTTCTGGGATCCGCCGACGCTGGTGGCCTCTGGTAGCTCGCCTGAGGCCGGATCGGGCTTCGTGGTGGCCGTGCCGGGTACTGGCACCTTTGTGTGGCCCGTCGGCGCGCGCCGAATCACGCAACATTATTGGTACGGACACCAGGCCATCGACGTAGGCCTGGTTACCGGGTCGCCGCTCTATGCCTCCGATACCGGAACCGTGACCTATTCACAGTGGAGCCCCTTCTGTTACGGCAACCTGATTGTCATCAATCATGGCAACGGCTACGAAACCTTCTACGCGCATCTCAACGGCTTTAACGTGTCGCCGGGACAGACCGTGTACCAGGGCAGCCTCATTGGCTGGACGGGAAATACGGGCTGTTCATCGGGCCCCCACCTGCATTTCGAGATTCGCTACAATAAGGGTAGGCTGAATCCGCTATCTTACTTGAATTAGGCGCTGGTAGAGCGGCTCTGAGCGGCGCGGTCGCGAATGATGCGGTCGCGCAACTGGCCGCAGCCGGCCTGGATGTCGATGCCGCGGCGCAAACGCACCGTGCTGCTTACGCCATAGCGCTGCAGAACGGCCTGGAAGGCATCGACGGCCTGGCGCGACGATGGCTGTCCCCCATAACCTTCCGTTGGGTTTAAGGGGATCAGATTGACGTGCACCAGCAGACCCTGTAGAAGCTGGCCCAAACGCTGCGCCTGCTCGGCCGTGTCATTTTCGCCGGCAATGAGCGCCCATTCGATGGTTACGCGGCGCCCCGTTTTGTCGATATAGTAGCGAATAGCCTCCATGAGCTGCGCCACAGGCCAGCGGCGGTTGATGGGAATCAGCCGGTCGCGTTCCTCGTCGGTTGCGGCATGCAGCGAAACGGCTAAGGGCGTCTGTCGCTGCTCGTCGGCGTAGCGTCGAATGGCCGGCACGAGCCCGACGGTAGAGATGGTGATTTTGCGCGCGCTGAGGTTTAAACCGTCAGCCGCCGTGAGCCGATCCACCGCTGCCAGCGTTCGATCATAATTGTGCAGCGGCTCGCCCATGCCCATCAACACCAGGTTCGTGACTCTTTTGTCTTCTTGCGCCAGACGCCGAGCAAAGAACATCACCTGCGCGACGATTTCGCCGGCTGTTAAGTGGCGGAAGAAGCCCATCTGGCCGGTGGCGCAAAAGACACAGCCCATGGCGCAGCCGGCTTGTGTGCTGATACATAGCGTATGGCGTTTGTCGTAATCCATGCGCACCGTCTCCACAAGCTGGCCGTCGGCCAGCTCGAAGAGTACCTTGATGGTCTGGCCATCAGAGGAGTGCATTTCGGAGATGGGCTTCAGCGCGCCGAGCGCGGCGCGCTCGGCCAGCTCATGGCGCAGGGCCTGTGGCAGGTTGGTCATCTGCTCAATGCGCGAAACCGGGTTCACATAGAGCCAGTTCCAAATCTGCCGCGCGCGGTAGGCAGGCTGTCCCAGCGAGGCCACCAGCTCCGATAACTGTGCGTAATCCAGATCGTAAAGGTTGGTTTTAGCGTCCATCGGCGACGGCCAGTGGTTCATGCTGTTGAACTATCATTTCTGTCAGGGCCAAGATGTCCGCCAGAACCAGATCGGGCCGGGCGGCACTGTTTTCTAGCTCTTCCGGGCGCGTGACGCCGGACAACAGCAGAATGGCGCGCATGCCCGCGGCCTGAGCGCCGCTAATATCCGTGCCCAGACGGTCGCCGACCATCACCGTGGATGACGCCGTCGCGCCTAGCCGACGTAGCGCCTCCTCAAACATGGCGCGCCCCGGTTTGCCGATGACCGTAGGCTCCCTGCCCGTGGCCGCCTGAATAAAGGCCAGAAAAGCGCCGGCGCCCGGTAGCTCGCCCGATTCATGGGGAAACGTGACGTCGGGATTGGTGCCGACGAAAGCCGCGCCGGCAAAGATAAACTGCACCGCGTTGGCCATTTGCGTGTAGTCAGCATTGGGCGCAAAGCCGACCACCACCAGGTCGGCGCACGCGCCGCTGCTAAGCAACGAGGGCGCATTGGTATCGGCGATCAGCTGAAAGCCGTGGTTAAGCAGCGCCTGCCGCAGTCCAACATCGCCCACGACGTACGCCGAGGCTCCCTGGGCATACTGCCGGCGCAGATAGCCCGCGGTTGCTTCGGCAGACGTCAGAATGGCGTCGACCGCAATGTCTACGCCAAAGCGTTTTAGCTTCTCGCCATATTGTTCCGGGGTCTTCGATGCGTTGTTTGTGGCCAGAACAAAGCCGATTTGCAGCCGGCGCAGGGCGGCAAAAAACGGAGCCAGGCCCGGCGCGGGGGTTTCGCCGCGCCACAACACGCCATCCATGTCCAGGATCAGGTTCTGAATACCTTCAAGACTGTTGATTGGCATGAGCAGATTATAGCAAAGGGCCACGCTGCGCCCATGTGTAGGGCGAGGCCCTTAGGCTATAATTAGGCGCTGCTCCCGAATTGTGCCATGAGAGCAGCGACGACACGGAGATGACTGAACAGGCGCCACGCCCTCCAACTATGATGATACCACGCGGCCCGGCAGCTATGGTGCTGGCCCTGACGCTGGCCGCGACGGCCTTGCGGCTAAACGGCCTGTTCGGCGGCGAGCTCCATGCCGACGAGGCGCTGTTTGCGAGCTGGGCGCGGCTTATCGCGACCTGGCGCGATCCTCTGTTGCGCAGCGTCGTTGTAGACAAGCCGCCCTTTGCTTTCTACCTGCAGGCTGCCGTCTACCCGCTCATGGGGCTTGCCGAGCCGTGGCTGGCGCGCCTGCCCAACCTGTTGGCTTCTATCCTGATCATTCCACTGACGGGGCGGCTGGTGTGGAACGTCTACGGCGACGCCTTTGCCGCCGTTTTGGCCAGCGCTATCGCCGCGGCCAGCCCGCTGCTGATTAAGGCCAGCGCTGCGGCCTTTCTCGATCCCACGCTTACCGTGCTGGCCCTCGCTTCGCTGGTGGCTGCATCCGGAGCCCCGCTACAACAGCGAAGCCTCTTCTTCGCCGGCCTGCTGCTCGGCCTGGGCGCCATCACCAAGTTTCAAGGCCTACTGTTCATTCCGCTGCACCTGTTCCTTCTTTGGTGGCGTCCTGCGCCGCGGCATAGCTTACGGCCGTGGCAAATAGGGTTGGCGTTGCCGCTGCTAGCCGCCCTGGGCTGGCTGGCGCTGCGCGGCCAGGGCTTGAACCTGTGGGCCCTGCAGATGCACAGTTTTGGCGGCCTGCGGCTGGCCTGGTCTTGGGAGATCTGGCCGCGCCTGGAAGCCTGGGCCGGCCACTGGCAGCAGCTTATCGGCCAGCCCGTTCTCTTGTTTGCCCTGTTGCTGCTTGCGCCGCTCTTTCTGGCACTTCTTATTCAGCGCCAAGACCGCCAGACGGCCCTCGACCAACTGTTTTTGCTCTTCCTGGTGGCCTTCGCCAGCGCGCATTGGCTTATCGCCGTGCCCGTTTGGGAGCGCTACATCCTGGCGCCGGCGCCGATAGCCTCGCTTCTGGCCGGGCGCTTTTTGTCCCGCGTTGGCTCATTTTTGCAGCCCGCCTCCATGCCGCAGAGGCGCTCGCTGGCGCCGCTGGTCGCCGTTGCCGTAATTGGTCTGTTGTTCTTGGCAGGCGTCACGGCCCGCGGAGCTAGCGGCGAAACACGCCAGGCGGACTCTGCCGCGGCGGCGGTGGCGCAGGCGTTGAGCGACGCGCCCTATGGCACCGTGCTATACGACCACTGGTATAGCTGGCAGTGGCGCGCCCATCTGATGGATAGCAAGGTCTATGTGAGCTGGTTTTCGCATCCCGGCGCTTTGATCGACGATCTCGACGCCTTCATTGGGCGCGGCGATGCACGCTATGTCGTCTTGCCGCGCGCTGCGCCGGGCGATGTGGTGCGGCGCTATCTGCACGACGCGGGTTACCGTCTGGAAGCGGTGCTGCAAACAGAGCAGATGAACCTGTACCGGATTACGCCATGAAGCGAGCCGCCGCTCCCAACGACCGGATCTGGGCCGCACTGCCGGGCAGCGGCCAACGATGGGCGTCTGTCCTGGCGCCGGCGCTGCTGCTGCTCCTCACGCTGGCTTTCTTCTGGAAGTTGGCCTTCAGCGGCCTGATCCTGGCGCGCGGCGACACCTTCCTCTACTTTTACCCATACTGGGACGCGGCCGCTGCCGCGCTGCGCAGTGGCGCGATGCCGCTATGGAATCCGCATATCTTCATGGGCGCGCCGCTGCTGGCCAACAGCCAGATGGGCTTCTTTTACCCCCTCAATTGGCCCCTGTGGCTCTTGCTGCCTACGCCTTATGCCGTCAGTGTCGCGATCCTTCTGCACATCGTTCTTGCGGGCATCGGCGCCTTCATGCTGGCGCGCCACGGCCTAAAGCTGTCCGTCTTGGCCGCGACGATGGCCGGAGCGACCTTTGCCCTCGGCGGCTACCTGACGGCGCAGGTAGAGCACGTTAACCAGCTACAAGGCCTGGCGTGGATGCCCTGGCTGCTGTGGCTTTTGGGCCACAACGAAGTTGCCGAAGACAGGCGCTTGCTGCGCCGCGGGTTGTGGGCCGTGCTCATCGTTGCCCTGCAGCTTCTAGCCGGCCATACACAGAGCCTCTTCATTTCGCTGGTCGCCCTGCTTATCTATCGCGTCGCGGCGGTGTTGGCCGCAACGCCGGCTCGTTCCTGGCGCGACCGGGAACGCCGGCGCGCGCCGTTGAGCAAGCTGGCAGCCACGGCGGCTACTATGACCCTGGTTGCCATTGCCGGCGCCGCTCTGGCGGCAATCCAGTTGCTGCCCACCGTGGAGCTGATGCAATGGTCCGGCCGCGAGGGCGGCTTGCCCCTGAATGAGGCGGTTTCCTTCTCGCTGCATCCCCTGGCATTGGCCCAGGCCTTGTTGCCCGGCGGGCGCGCGGGGCAATTCACCGAATACATCGCCTATCTACCGCTGACGCTGCTGCTTCTGGCCATCGTAGCCGCCTGGCAGTGGCGGCGCTACCCGGCTGCTGCGCCACCTCTGGCTCTGCTGTTAAGCGGCCCGTTCCTGGCGCTGGGGCGTTTTAACCCACTTTACCTGCTGCTCGCGCAGTTGCCCGGCTTTAGCTTTTTCCGCGCTCCGGCGCGCTGGCTGGCCCTGTATGCCCTGGGCGCGGCGCTGCTGGTGGCCATCGGCCTGGACCTAGCGCGCGGTGTGCGCCTAAACAATTTCAGCGCGATGTCGCGTCGGTCGCAGCGCTGGGCCTTCGCGCTTGGCGCAGGGCTGATCCTGGTGGCGTTTGTGAGCGCCGTCACCGCAAGGCATGTGCCGCTAGGCGCAGAAGCCATGGTTGCCATACCCACGCTGCTGCAGCTCACCGGCTGGCTGATTGAGCTGTTTACCGCCGGCTGGCTGCTGAGCCGCTTACCGCGGGCCGGCCCCCGCTGGCGCCAACCAATGCTGGCGGCTATCTGCTTGCTGGCCCTGACGGTCATGTTCTTGTCGTCGCGCGCCTTGCCTTTTAACCGGCTCTCGACGGCGGAGGCCTACTCTGGCCTGCGGCCGCCAGTTGCGCGGTTGCAGGCTCTGGGAAACTGTCGCCTGCTGCCCGACATGTGTGACCAGCAGCCCTTCCGCTTGCTCAGTTTGTCCGACATCTTCTTTGACCCGGGTGATCTGGCCGAACTGGGGACGATCTATGCCGGGTCGCTTTCCGACGAAGCCTTCTACGACTATGTCATCGCCATTAAGCAGAAGGAAATCATCGCTCCCAACCTGCCCATGAGCTTTGGCCTGGCGTCCGTAGACGGCTTCGACGGCGGTGTCTTGCCCTTGCGCCATTACAGCGCCGTAACCAGCCTGATTTTGCCGCCGGGGGCCGTCTCCAGCGACGGCCGGCTGCGTGAATACCTGGTCGGCTTTCCAGAAGATCGCTGGCTCGATCTCTTTGGTGCGCGCTATGTGATTACCGATAAGGTGGGCGACGAGTGGCGGCAGGGCGTCTTCTTCGATACGCAGCATACCCAGGAGGCAGCGGCGGGCCAGGCCGTTGCCGCCGGTTTCTTGCCCGATTACGAGGCCACGGAGCTGTGGGTGCTGGGCGCTGCCGCGGGCGTGAGCGGGCGGTTCGCATCGATCGCGGGCGAGCAGTGGGAGCTCGCCGCAGAGCAAGTGGACGAAGAGCTATGGCGTTTCAGGCTGCCAGAGCCATCGGCGCTCGCTGCCCTTACCCTGGTACATGCCGCGGAGCCCTGGCTGTTGCGCGGCCTGGCGCTGGTGGACAGCCGCGACGGGACGTTCGTTTCGCTGGCGGCCGGCAACTACCGGCTGATCTATTCCGGCGATGTGAAGATCTACGAGAACCTGGACGTGCTGCCGCGCGCCTTTGCCGTGTCATCATGGCAGGTAGCCGATAGCACGGAAGCCGTGCTGCAAGCGATGGCCTACGAGGAATTCGACCCTGCCGTGCAGGCCGTGGTTAGCGGCGAGAGCAGCGGCGAAGGCGGGCCGGGAACGGGCGAAGCGCAGGCGAGCATCGTGAGGTATGCCGCCGAGGAGGTGGTGGTCGAGGTGCAGAGCGATGGCCCGGTGCTGCTCGTGCTGACTGACGCCTTTTATCCAGGCTGGCGCGCAACGATCGACGGCGAACCTGCGGCTATCGAACGGGTCAATGGGCTGTTCCGCGGCCTGTTTGTGCCCGCCGGAAGTTACGTCGTACGCTTTGCCTTTGAGCCCCAATCTTACGTCGTGGGGCGTTGGACCACGCTGCTGGCCGGCGCCGGTATCGCAGCCCTGGCCCTCTATAGCAGCCGGCGTAGCACGAGGGCTGCCCGCGAAATAGACGAGTAACTTTGCAGCCGCGGCTTGGCGCAGTAAGATCACGCCGGCCATTTAAGGCTGAACGAATGATAACAACATGTGAGGATAGTGACGTGTACGATATTGAAGCGCTTAGGCGGCAAGAGTTTCCGCTAAGTGATACCGAGATCTATTTTAACCATGCCAGTATCTCGCCCCTTCCGCAGCGCACGCGGCGGCGCATGAATGAAGTGATCGATGGTCTGGCCGCGCAGCCCTGGACCTATTTTGTCAGCCAAGGCGTCGAGGCCTCGGAAAGGATAAAAGAGCGCATTGCGGCGCTGATTAACGCCACGGGCGTGGAACAAATCGTGCCCATCTCCAGCACGTCCAGCGGCCTGGGCGCGGTGGCGCTATCCATCGACTGGCAGCCGGGAGACAACGTCGTCTTTTGTGAAGTTGAGTTCCCATCGAACGCCTTTCCTTGGCTCAGCTTGGAGCACTTTGGGGTCGAGGCGCGGCAAGCGCCGGCTATCGAGGGCGGGCTGACGCTAGAAGCACTGGCGCCGCTTGTCAACGAACGCACGCGCCTGGTGGCGGCCAGCGCCATTCAATTCCTCAGCGGGCACCGCACCAACCTGCGGGCAATCGGCGCCTTCTGCAAGGAGCACGACATCGTCTTCGTGGTGGATGCCATTCAGGCCGCCGGCCATATTGTCCTGGACGTCGAGGCCATGAACATCGACGTGCTGGCCAGCGGCGGGCAGAAGTCGTTGCTGGCTGCGCCCGGCGCCGGATTCATGTACGTGCGTGAGGGCGTCTGCGCCCAGTTGCGGCCGCTGCCCATTGGGCCAAACGCCACGCGAGAGTATATGCACTGGCTGAAGTACGATCTGACGCCACTGCCGGGCGCCTCGCGCTTCCAGATGGGAACGTGGGATGTTGCGGGCTGGATAGGTCTGGGCGAAAGCATCAGCTTGCTGCAGGAACTAGGTCTTGAAAATATCGATCGCCACACCACCGCGTTGGCCGCGGAAGCCATCGCCTTGCTCCAGCGCCGCGGCTTTGAGGTCGTGTCGCTGCCGGGCCATGGACCTATCGTGACCTTTAAGACGGGTATGAGTGAGCTGCAGACCGACGCGCTGGTCGCTCACCTGCTGCAGCAGCGGGTGACGGTGGTGCGCCACCTCGACGCGGCCGGCGCGCCGCACGTGCGCCTCTCCTTCCACGCCTACAACACGCGCGAAGAGCTGCACTGCTTTGATTCGATCCTGGAAGAAGCGTTAAAGCAATCGCGGTCGTAGGCCCGCTGGCGGTCACATGCCGTAAATGGCCGGTTCTTCGCCGGCGTGGCTCTCCCACCAGTCGCGGATGCGGCCGCCGACGCGCCGCCCGATGATCTGGTCGGCGAATTCCACCACGCGCCACAGCTTGGGCAGGTCAATGCCCGCGCCCAGGCCCATTTTGTAGGCCAGGAAGACGATATCCTCCGTGGCCAAGTTGCCGGCGGCGCCCGGAGCAAAAGGGCAGCCGCCCAGGCCGCCAATGCTACTGTCGAAGATGCGCACGCCGGCAGAAAGAGCCGCCGTTGCGTTGGCCAAGCCCAACACCTGTGTATCGTGCAGGTGAACGGCCAGGGCCTCCATGCCCGTGTGGCGGGCGACGTCTTCTAACAAGCGCCCGACCTGCAGCGGATCTGCATGACCGATGGTGTCGGCCACGGCAAGCTCGTCGATGCCCATGTCCCATAGGCGCTGGCCATAGGCCGCTGCCTTGCGCGGTGGTTGGGGGCCCTCGAATGGGCAGACCCACGCCGTCATCAGGTAGGCCCGAACCCAGACGCCATCTCCCTTTGCGCGCTGCACCAGGCGTTCGACGGTGGCAAAGGCCTCTGCCGTAGACATACGCGTATTGCGCTGGCTAAACGTATCGCTGACGGCCACGCCAAACGCTAGATGCAGCGAGCCGGCTTCGACGGCTCGGTCATAGCCTTTGTCGTTTAACACCAGGCTGCTGAAGACCACTGCGTCGTCCTGATAGCGCTGAAGCAGTTGCCTGGTTAGCTCATCGGCGTCGGCCATCTGTGGCACAGCGCGTGGATGCACGAAGCTGGCGGCCTCGATATGCGTCAGGCCGGCTTCCACCAGGCCGTCAATCAGCCGCACTTTGTCCGCCGTGGACACCATGACGGCTTCATTTTGTAGCCCGTCACGGGGGCCGACTTCGTAGACGCGGACAAATTCCCTCATGCCGTTGGCTGCTGCTGGCGCAGGAGCTCCACCAGGCGCGAAACAACCATGTCTAGAGCGACCTGGTTCATGCCGCCGCGAGGGATGATCACATCGGCGTAGCGCTTGCTCGGTTCGACGAACTCCAGGTGCATGGGCCGTACGGTTTCGAGGTATTGCTTGACGATGGAATCGAGGCTCCTGCCGCGCTCCTGCATGTCGCGGCTCATGCGCCTGATGAAGCGCACGTCTGGATCCGTATCGACGTAGACTTTGATGTCCATCAAGTCGCGGAGGCGAGGATGCGTGAAGATCAGGATGCCCTCCACCAGAATAATGGGGCTGGCGTTGACGCACGTGGTTTGCGCCGTACGCCGGTGTTCCGTGAAATCGTAAATGGGAACCTGTACAGAATTGCTTGTCAAGAGCTTTTCGACGTGCTGCACCAGTAGGTCGGTTTCAAGCGAGTCGGGATGATCGTAGTTGAGCCTGGCGCGCTCGGCGAAGGCCAGGTGGCTCATATCCTTATAATAGGCGTCATGAGCCAGGTAGGCGACCTGCGCTGCACCGACTCCCGCGAGGATTGACCGCGCTACGGTTGTCTTTCCGGAGGCTGTGCCGCCCGCCACACCGAAAACTATAGGCCTCTTCTGTGCCATGACTCACCTATTAGGCGTCCTGTGTTCAGGTGTAATGTTATCACCGAACCGAAGGAATGCTATAAGGCCGGGGGGAAGCTCGTGAGGCTTGCAGCAAACAAGGGGGAGGGCAGAAGAGCCACCGATGGGACTTGAACCCATAACCTATCGCTTACGAAGCGATCGCTCTGCCAATTGAGCTACGGTGGCAAACTCGCCGCTCATTATAGCAGCGACGCCAGGCAGCGACAACAATTCTGATGCGAAAATGACGGCGCCGGGCGCGAAGCAACGCGCGCCGAGGCCCTGACGAAAAAGCTGTCAGCCGGCCGGCGCCATTGACAGGCCAGCGCCCGCAGGCTAAGATACCCTTACGCCAAAGCGTGTTGGCGCTTTACAATTGAACATGGGCAATCGGCAGCGCATGGGCCCTGTTTATGAACAGGGTTGACGAGGTGGAGGTTTCTCATCGCGAGGTGAGAGCCCATTTCTTTGTCCAAGAAATGGGAATCGAGAGATCAGCGGATGCCTCCAGGGCCGGCCACGGTCCTTTGCTTTGCCCCGACAAAAGAAGCTCGCCAAAACGGCCGGGTAACCGGCCGCACAAAAAGGGCTTCAGTGGCCATCACACGCCTGCCGGCGTGGATGTTTATCGAGGGGCGTCCCCCATTTGACACACATTTGAATGGGCGCGCCCACTGCACGGCGACCGTCGCTCGCTGCGCTGGTGTTGCTTGCCGGTAACCCTGTCGCGGCGCCTTGGCGCGACCTGTGCAGCCTGGCCAACTCTTTATGGAGGTCTTCTTATGTGTGGTATCGTCGGTTACATTGGTTCACGGCAAGCGCCGAGCGTCATTCTTAGTGGTCTGAAGCGGCTAGAATATCGCGGTTACGACTCGGCCGGATTGGCCGTCTTAGAGCAAAATGGCGACATCGCCATTCGTCGCGACCGTGGAAAGCTGCTGAACCTGGAAAGGCTGGTGCAGGATTCGCCGCTGCGGGGGACCGTGGGCATTGGGCATACGCGCTGGGCCACGCACGGCAAACCCAGCCTGCGCAACGCCCACCCGCACATGGGCATGAACCAGAGTGTGGTGCTGGTTCACAACGGCATTGTGGAGAACTACCTGGAACTTCGTGACGAGCTAGAGGCCGAAGGCGTCGCCTTTGCTTCGGATACCGATACGGAGGTCATCGTACAACTGCTGGAGCGCCTTGTAGAATCGGGCCTCGGCATGGAAGAGGCTGTACGCCAGACTGTGCGCCGGCTGGAAGGCTCGAATGCCATTGTGGCCATGAGCGTAAAAGAGCCAGATCGGCTGGTTTGTGCCCGCCTGGGCAATGCCGGCGGCATTACCCTGGGCATCGGCGATGGCGAGATGTTCGTCGCCTCGGATATTCCGGCCATTCTGGAATACACGCGCGATATGGTCTTTCTGGAAAACCGGCAGATGGCGACGGTGGGCAAAGACGCTTTCGCCATTTACACGCTGGGCGGTGAGCTCCTGGAGCCAGAGATTCACACCATCTCCTGGGACCCGGTGAGCGCGGTAAAGGGCGAATACAAGCACTTCATGCAGAAGGAGATCTTTGAACAGCCGCGCGCGCTCATCGACACGCTCAGCAATCGCGTCGATTTCGAGGCGGGACGCATTTCGCTGCCGGAGATGAACCTCACGCCGGAGCTCGTCGCCGGGCTGAAGCGCATCATTATCCTGGCCTGCGGCACCAGCTACTATTCTGGTCTGGTGGGAAAGTATATGATCGAGTCGCTGGCGCGCATTCCCGTGGAAGTGGCCTACGCCTCAGAGTTCCGCTATTACAACCCAATCATCGAAGAAGGCACCGCGGCCATTTGCATCACGCAATCGGGCGAAACGGCCGACACCCTGGCGGCGTGCGAGCTGGCGCGACAGCAAGGCGCCACCTTGTGGGCTATCGTCAACGTCATCGGCAGCCAGGCCATGCGCATAGCCGACGGCGTCATCAGCATGAATGCTGGCCCAGAAATTGGCGTTGCCAGCACCAAAGCGTTTGTAACGTCGATGGTCAATCAATTTATGCTGGCCTGTGTGCTGGGCGAGATGCGCGGCGTGCTGTCGAGTGAAGCGCTGCGCGAGTGCGTCGACGGGCTGGCGCATCTGCCCAATCTGGCGGGACGCGCCCTGGACCTGGACGATACGTATCAGGCGCTGGCCAACCAGTTTTACCGGGCCGAGAATTTCCTGTTTCTAGGCCGCGGCATCAACTATCCAATTGCGCTGGAAGGGGCCTTGAAACTGAAAGAGATCAGCTACATACACGCCGAAGGGTATCCGGCCGGCGAGATGAAGCATGGGCCCATCGCGCTGATTGACGAGACGATGCCCGTGGTGGCCATTGCCACCAAAGATCACGTCTACGACAAAATGGTCAGCCAGCTCGAGCAGGCTCGTGCACGTGGCGGCGTGGTCATTGCCCTGGCGACGGATGGCGACCAGGCCCTCGACGATAAGGCCAACGCCGTAATCAGCGTGCCCCAAGCGCCGCCCCTGCTTGCGCCAATCGTCAACGTGATCCCCTTGCAGCTTCTGAGCTACCACATCGCCGTGCGCCGCGGCTGCGACGTAGACCAGCCTCGCAATCTGGCCAAGAGCGTGACTGTAGAATAGCGCGTTCGGCGCAGGTTATCACCGTGTGACGGTCGCCGGCCGGCATCACCTGCCGGCCGGCGATCCAGGCTGCTCGTAAATCAGCTCGACGCCGCGCAGGCGGCTAACCAGCCGTTCAAGTAAGTAAACGACCACGATTACGGCGAGATCGACGGCGATAGCCAGGCTGAAGGCCAGGCCCAGGTGGCCAAATACCGTAGCCACTGGTTCGACCATGCCGCCAATGATTACCTGTTGGCGATCGACCAGGTAAAGCACGACGGCCGCGATGGTCAGCAGCAGGATGAACGGCGGCCATGCGCGCCGGTCGGATGGGCTGGGCATCATGGCATTGCTCACGGAGAAGATCAGGTAAAGCCACACCAGAAAGTCGGGAGCGCGAAAGAGATGCGCCAACAGCGGCCGCAAGCCCTGCCATGCGCCGGTCTGTAACGCCGCGCCCAGGCCAGGGAGATCAAAAACACGAAAGCCAATCAGCAGCACCACGGCCACGCCCGTGAGCAGCGGGGCCACGCCAATGATGCTTTCGCGAACGGGGTCCAGGTTGCGTGAGCGGTAGTACTCCACGTATCCCAGGCGCAGAACGCCATCCTTTTGCATTTGCGGCAGCAGCGAGATGGTGCCGGTGCGCACGCCGAGCAGGCGTGCTGCCAGCCAGTGGCTCAATTCGTGTAGCAACACTCCGGGGAGCAAGACCAGGGCATAAAGCAGTACAGCCCACTCCATGCGCCCGGTGAGTAGATACGCGAGACCCCGCAGGTGGCGGTGGAGCCAGCGCTGAAGCAGCAGCAGAAGGGGCAGCGCCAGGGCAACCCAGGCGAACGGCACAAAGCGTGGGTCCATGGGCGCCTATTCTATCGCATACCCTATCTGCTTTCGCTGTACAGCTCTGAAGTTCTGCTAACCATCTCCGCGAAGCCTGGCTTCAAGCTGGCGCCGCCCACCAGGGCGCCGTCGATGTCGGGATGGCTCATGTAATCCCTGATATTGTCGGCGTTGGTGCTGCCACCGTATTGGATGCGGATGGCATCGGCGGCGGCGTCGCCAAATTGTTCGCGCACGATATCGCGCACGCTTTGCCGGATAATCCTTCCGGCATCTTCGGCCGAGGCGGCTTTGCCTGTGCCGATGGCCCAGATGGGCTCATAGGCGATGACGCAAGAAGCCGCCTGCTCGGCCGTCATTCCGTCTAGGGCGGCCTGCACCTGCGCGCTGACAAAGGCGTGCGTCTCGCCGGCCTCATTCTGCGCCAGGCTTTCTCCTACGCAAATGATGGGCGTCATGTCGTGGGCCTGGGCGGCGTGCGCCTTCTGGTTCACGGCTTCGTCCGTCTCGGCGAAGTAGGCGCGCCGCTCGCTGTGGCCCAGAATCACATAGCTGCAATAAGGCGCGATCATCGGCGCCGACAGCTCGCCGGTATAGGCGCCGCTCTCTTCGAAGTGCATGTTCTGGGCGCCCGTAAGCACGCGCGTGTCCTCCAGTAATTCGGCCACCGCGGGAATGGCAATGGCTGCAGGGCAGATCACGCTTTCGACGTTTGTGACCTGGTCGAGGGCCTCGCGGATCGAGCGGACGAATGCTTTAGCCTCCGCCACGGAGAAGTTCATCTTCCAGTTGGCGGCAATAATCGGGGTGCGCATGGTTTCTTCCTCCAGCCACTTATTTGGCAAAGCCAACGGATCTCGTTTCGCGGATTACGGTTACTTGTATCTGCCCTGGGTAATTCATGCTGTCTTCGATGGTACGGGAGATATCTTTGGACAGGCGCATGGCGCCCAGGTCGTCGATGGCATCCGGCTTCACCAGGATACGGATCTCGCGGCCCGCTTGCAGGGCATAAGCCGTCTCCACGCCTTCGAACGACGCGGCGATTTCTTCCAGCGTGCGCACGCGCTTGATGTAGTTCTCCAGGCTCTCACGACGAGCGCCGGGGCGCGCGCCAGAAATGGCGTCGGCGGCCTCCACCAGGATGGCCTCTACGGTTTCCTGGTCCACTTCGTGATGGTGCGCAGCCACGGCATTGACCACGCGCGCCGGAGCATTGAAGCGCTTGATGAACTCGGCGCCAAGGAGCGCGTGTGTGCCTTCCTGCTCGTGGTCCATGGCCTTTCCAATGTCGTGCAGCAGCGCACCCATCTTTGCCGTATCTACATCGGCGCGCAGCTCCGCAGCCAGTACGGCGGCGATTTTGGCGGCCTCGACCGCATGGTGAAGCTGATTCTGCCCATATGAGGTTCGGAACTTCAGGCGGCCGAGCATTTTCAGGATCTCGGGGTGCAGACCGTGCACGTTGGCTTCATACGCCGCCTCTTCACCGGCCGTCTTGATGATGCGTTCGACTTCTTCTTCCTGCTCTTTGATCAGCTTTTCGATGCGCGCGGGGTGAATGCGGCCGTCGGTCACTAGTTTGGCCATGGCGCGGCGGGCCACCTCGCGGCGCGTTGGATCAAAGCTAGAAATCGTCACCGCTTCGGGCGTATCGTCAACCACCACGTCGACGCCGGCGGCCATCTCGAATGCTTTGATGTTGCGCCCACTGCGGCCGATGATGCGGCCCTTCATATCGTCGCTGGGCAGCGGCACCACGGAGATGGTGACATCGGAAACATGTTCGCTGGCCACCCGCTGGATAGCCAGGGAGATAAGCTCTCGCGCACGTTCCTCACCGGCCTCGCGAGCCTGATCCTCGATCTCGCGCATGATGCGCGCCATATCCTGCCGCGCCTCGGCTTCTACTGCCTCCAGCAGCAACTGGCGCGCTTCGTCTTCTGTCAATATGGCAATCTTTTGCAGTTCTTCGCGACGCGCCTGCTCCAGCTCCACAATGGCGTTCTGTCGCTGGTCGAGGCGCGTCTGCCGCTTATTCAACCGTTGTTCTCTCCGCTCAATGCGGTTTTGCTGTTTGTCCAGGGTCGATTGGCGCCGGTCCAGCCGTTCTTCAGCGCGCGCTAGGTCTTCATAGCGGCGTTCAACCGCCTTTTCGGCTTCCAGGCGCGTCTGTTTTGCTTCGTTACGTGCCGCGTCTAGCTCGGCCTGTACTTCGGCCTCCGCCTGGCCACGTATCGTAGCCGCCTCTTCCCTGGCATCAGCGTAGATCTGCTCGGTGCGCGGTCGCTGTACATAGGTGGCGATCACACCGGCGACCACGGCACCGGCCACCAGGCCGATGATGATGCCGATTACTAATTCCATTTCCTATCTCCTTTGCGCTGGTGGTTCATTTTCTTTAACTATGTGCCAGACGTGTTGCGATGTCTTTCTGGCTATGCGGTAGCTAAATCCCCTACGATTGAGGTAGGCGATCACTTTTTCGTGAAATTCATCTTCAGGAAGGCTCGCCCAACGGTCCGCGCGCCGTTCGGCGGCATCGAGCGCCGCCCCTTCTTCGTCGACATCCGACACAACTGCGTCGATAATGGCGCGCTCGACCCCCTTTTCGAATAGCTCGTGGCGCAGGGCGGATTGGCTGCGTGGCTTGAAGGACGCCCGCTGCTCGACCCAATAGGCGGCAAAATCTTCGTCGCTCAGGTATTCACGGTCGATCAAGTCCGTGATGATCATCGCCACAAGCGCCTCGTCGTAACCTTTCTGCAGCAGGTTGCGGCGCACTTCGGCCACGCTACGCGGCCGAAAAGAGATGAAACGAAAGGCGCTCTGCCGCGCCCGCACAATGGTCTCGCGATCCTGTAGCTGCGCGATGGCGTCTTCGCTTAGCTCCTGGCCAACCCGAAGGCCCGCCGCCGTCTCGAAGGCCAAACCAAAGGCAAATTCCCCGTCAAGAAAGATACTGACGCGCTCTTTTTTGCGTTTCTGTTGTTCAATTGCCGTAATCTTTCGCATAGGCAATAAAAAAGCAAAATGCCGTGGCAACACCTT
Source organism: uncultured Ardenticatenaceae bacterium (assembly GCA_964384155.1). GTDB lineage: Bacteria > Chloroflexota > Anaerolineae > Promineifilales > Promineifilaceae > JAAYYY01. The sequence continues at coordinate 566 of CAYLJW010000049.1, read as the reverse complement.
ACCACGGCACCAGAACAGATCTAGGTTGCTAACAGCGATTGTAATGCGGTCAGCCTGTCACGGATGGGCGGCGCAACCAATTCATAAAGGCGCCAGGCCTCGCTGGTCTCATTATTTGGCTGCGACTTCCCATCAAGAATCAAACATGACTGACCAATTATCCACTGACATAAGGGCCTGGCGTATCGAAAAAAACCTCAGGCCAAAGTGGTCACCTGGTATTTCGTCTCTCTATCGAGCGGTCCGTACTTCACTCTCATTCATTCGCTGTCAATGCCGTAGGTAATTTCGTTGCATTATGACCGGTCTCATTCTCAACCGATCAAATCTCTTGAGTCAGTTCCACTGCGCCAGGCATTGCAAGCGCCGGCAAGCCGGTGGCCTGGCGCACTCTATTCTCTATGTCGTCTGTCATGGCGCCATTGTCACGCAGAAACGCTTTGGCGTTCTCGCGACCCTGGCCCAACATCTCGTCACCGTAGCGGAAGTAAGCGCCGCGCTTTTCGAGCACGCCGTACTCCACGCCCAGGTCCAGCACATCGCCTACGCGTGATATGCCTTCGTTG
>CAYLJW010000048.1:0-35822 GCA_964384155.1 uncultured Ardenticatenaceae bacterium | reverse complement strand
GAGATTGACGCATACATAGACTACCGCGCCGATATGCTGGCGTGGGAGATTGAGGTTAGGAGGGATAGGTGATGGGCTACCGATACTATCTAATCAACAGGCCGCCGTCAATCGGCACGCATCCGGCCGGGGAGATTGACCGCGAGGTCTGGATACCACGGCGAACCATCCCCAACACGGAACGCGATTGCTATGGCTGGGTCGAGTGGGCAGAGCCGCTAGACTTTGAGCAAGTGTGGGGTTACGAGATGCTACCTGCCGACGATGATGAGTTTGAGCGCTATTACGACTGGCGCGACGAGGTGGGCAAGTGACCACCATCGCCGCCGCGCAAGACGCCCGGTTGCAGGCAGCGGGTGACGAGTGGGCCGACTACATGGAAGCTCTTGCAGCTCTCAACGAGGCCCGCCGCAACTTCGACGCGGCAAGGGTGCAACTGTTCGGGAGCGGTGACGGCCGCTGCTACTGCGGCGCTGATGACGCGCTGAACGTCGGGCCGCATCATGCAAAAGATTGTGACAGTTATTGTGCATTTTATCCAGAGGAGGCATCATGAGTAATGAACTGGTAGTAAGGCAACCGCAGGACTTTGACACTATCCAACGGCAGGCGCTGGCGCTTCACGCGAGCGGGTACTTTTCGGATGCTCGCAACCAGGCCCAAGCTATCGCCAAGGTGATGGCGGGCGCTGAACTTGGCTTGCCACCGTTCGCTTCGATGTCGGGTTTACACATAATTAAAGGTAAGCCTGTGTTGGGTGCGAACCTGATCGCAACGCTAATCAAGAACGATAGCCGCTATGACTACCGGGTGACGCGCCTTGATGACGACGGGTGCGCCATAGACTTCTACGAGAACGGCGAGCGGGTAGGGGAATCGAGCTTCACGGCGAAAGACGCCAAGGCCGCCGGCCTCAGTGGCGACAACTGGCGCAAGTTCCCGCGCAACATGTACTTCGCCCGCGCTATCAGCAACGGCGCAAAGTGGTACACGCCGGGTATCTTTGGCGGAAGTGCCGTCTACACTCCCGACGAGCTGGGCGCGGAAGAGGACGGCGACGGGAATATTGTCACCGTCACAGCGCCGCCCACCGTTGACACCGATACCGGCGAAATCCTGGAGGGGGAAGTGCTACCCGTCGCGGAGTTCGACGACTTGCAACCTGCCAGCGAAACGCCGCCCACGAACGGCAAAGGCGACAAACGCGGTGCATCCTCGCCGGCGGCTCAGGCCCAACGTGCAGACAGACGGCCCAAGGCGGAGCCGGTGACGAACGGGAACGGTAGTGCGGAATACATCGGCGTGACCGAGCTAAAGCGACTGCACGCCCTGGGGACCGAGACATACGGACCTGATTGGGATGAGAAGCGGCCGCAGCTGGTCAAGGCCGTAACGAAAGGACGCACCGAAAGCAGCAAGGAGCTGACCCCCGACGAGGCGCAACGGCTAGAGGCCGGGATGCGCGAGAAGCTGGAAGCGTAAGCAATCTAACGTGGGCTGCGCGATACGTTACCACGCAGGGAGGTGACACATGACACACGCTGTAGAAGTTAAGCAACTCAGAGACAGGACGGGTGAAGCGTTCCTGAACGTGACGTGCAAGCAGGGGAGCATCGGCGTTCAGGCGCACAACTACGGCAGGCCTACGTACATCATGATTCTTCGCAACTTTGTGGACCTCGTGCAATACGCCGATGAAGCATGGGCGCAAGAGGGACTGGCAGAATACGCCGCCCGCGACGGTGATTGGAAAGTAATCACCGTCGCGGGCTTAGCGTCCTTCGCAACCGCATCCGCCGCCGAAGTGGACGCGGTGCGCCGGGCGCAAGAGGCGGAGGCGGAGTTGCGGGAACTGAGGCGAGCGGTCGTGACGGCCGTCGGACCATTCGCCATGCTAGAAGTGTTGGATGGTGACGTGTTGGTCAACGACGGCGTGTACATCAATGCGCGTGATGTTGCCCGCGTGCGGCTGCTCTATGGTAAGTGCAAGGACGCCGCCGATGCGCCGTAGCCTGACACTCGCCGCCGCCGTCGCAATCGCCGTCGCGCTGCTGATGACGTGGCGCGCGTTGCGGTCGCCGTACTGGATTCGGGTGAGATAGGAGGAAACATGTACCACTTATTCGCAGGATACGACTATTCTCAGGGTGGCGGGATGTATGAATACCGGGGCGGCTTCGATAGCGTTGAGGATGCCCAGGCGCGCTTTACCGAAGGCGGCTGGGATTGGGGACAAATCGTTGATAGCGGGCTTGGCCTGAGAATCATACTAGAGTACGGCGAAAACGAACCGTATGGCGAATGGCAGGAGCCACAGGACGACTAACTAGACGCGCTGCCCCGGCCGTGGCGTAGGCGGTATACCAGTCCATAAAAGCCGCCGAGATGTATTGCCTCATGGCCTAGTGTAGAGGCTTGCCCTAGAAAGGACGACGGCGGGGCGGCGCGAAGGAGATGACGATGGACACAAACTGGCAGGCAGTAAAACGCGATGACGGTTGCTGGTATGTGGAGAAAGGGGACGGTTACGCCGTGCTAGCCGCAATCGGTACGCCTTACCACGAACGGGAACAGGTCGTGCGACTGGCGGCGATGGCCCCGAAATTCATAGAATGGGCGGCCTCAGACAGTTTCGAGGTTGAAGGCATGGGACATATTTACTGTGTGTTCTGCGAGCAGGAATTGGGCAACGAATACGACGACGATGACAGCGTACACGACCCTAGTTGTCTACACCTGCTTGCGCGCAGGTTATTGGAGACCGCCGCCGAATGACCCGCCACACCCGCCCACAAGCCGAGCGCCTGGAGGCCATCGCGCTAACCGTCAACCGCACCGGCAACGCCGTCAACGTCACGTTCGGGCTGTACGTCGCCGCCTACGCGCTCGCAGGCGCTGGCGTCGGCTACCTGATACGCGATAGCTGGCGGGCCGTCGCGGGCGGGGCGGGCATCGGCGCGTTCGTCGGCTTGCTGCTGTTTACGGCCGCAGCGTGGGGTATCGCGCATGATGCGCTGGCACGGCAGGGTGGGGCGGATGAGGATGAGTGGGACTTCGCACGCACCGCGCCGGGGCGGCTGTCGCGGCTGCCGGATGGCGTGACCGCGCTGGCATTGTGGAGCTACCTGATTGACATCGCCAGCGGCTCCGTCACGCTGTCGCAACGCGGCGCGGCGGCGCATGGGTTCAGTCAGGCCACCGCCAACGCGATTAAGGATTGGGTGATTGGCCTGGGCTGGTACACCGTGACGAATGAGGGCAACGCGGCGGGTGACTGGACTGAGGACGGGGAGCGTGTGTTATCGCTGCTGAGGCGCACGCCGCCCGCGACGTGGAATCAGATAGTTGAGGAGATGGGATAGATGGCAAATCGAAACACATGCCCCAAGCACGAAACCGAGTACGGATACGAGTTGGTGTGTAGGCAATGTCTGCTGGAAAACGAACGTGACTTACATGCAGCCCGATTAGAGCTAGAGCAGGTGAAGCGTAGCAACCGTAACGTGCACCAAGAGCGCCTGATGAAAGACAAAACCGTTATGCGCCTTCAAGACGAGATCACATCACTCAAATCGACCATAGCAGTAATACAGGCGATGAATGACAACGAAGCGACAGACGGCACCAAAGCGCTTGTTGAACCGACATACGAAACGGACTTTCACTTGACGTTGGATAAGCTCACGCAGGCCCTGGCGTTAATCGAGCAAGTACCCGACTACCTGTACCCGTATGCGGACGATTGCATAGCCACCGCTTACAACGCGATAGACAACGCCATAGACACAATTAAGCCGATTGTTGAGGAGAGGATGGAATCGAACTAACTCCCCCCGCTCCCGTCGCCGCGTCCGTGCTGGCGTGGTGCTGTAGTCGAGTGCACGCACCAGCCAGCGCGGGGTGGAGGGCGGGGTGGGGCGGTATTGAGAGGTGATGAGATGGACGTTGAAAAGCTAGAGGCAGGGCGCGATTTGGATGCGCTGGTAGCCGAGAAGGTGATGGGGATGCAAGTTAAAGGAACGTCGTCAGGTACAAGTCGTTTTGGCATATGGACACACTTACAGCACTACAGCACCAGCATCGAGGCAGCTTTTGAAATCATAGAACACATGAAAGACGATGACGAATACGAGCCTGAGGTGTTCCGCTTCGCTGGCCCGGAATATGACGGCCGCTGGCACGGCGGCATCTTCTGGTGTCATCACGACGGCGATATTGAGATGGTGAATTGGATGGCCGCGCCAACCTTTCCGCTATTGGTGTGCCGGTTGGCGCTGATGCGTAAGTGGCTTGCAGAGAATAGCCCGTTTGCGTCATCGGACGCCGGTGACGGGGACTGAGGGCGTGATGACGCGGATAGATTTCCGCCTTAACAGCGTTTAACCCCGCCAAGGGCATTGTGTAGGGCATTATGGGCGATGTAGAGACATTGGACCGCATAGAGGCATACTACAGCGAATATTCGTCATGGCCGGAAGTGGGGCGCGCTGTCGCCTTCGAGGCGCTGGAAAACGGGCAAATCGACGCCGTGACGCCGCGCCACGTCAACCGCTATCAGGCGCTCGCCCATGCGCTGTATTGCGGCCGCGTCAAGGATTCGCCAACGCTGAGGCGGGCGCTTGGTGTGCGTAAGAGCAACGTCTTTACGCTTGCGTTTAGGTTCCGAGACCGCGCACAGTTCGAAGCCGCCCGCCGCGCCGTCGATGCCGGCGGCAGCCGCGTGGGGTGGTTGATGAGTGTGATTGATAAGGAGACAACCGATGACTGACTACATTGGCACAATAGACGGACTTATGCAGAGAGTGACAGATTTGGAGGCAGACCTTTACGCCGTAGCCCGCGCCCTGAACACCGCTGACTACGGCAGCCTTGATTACGGCAACCTTGCATCACAGGTCGAGGCCGTAGTAATTCATAGGCGCTTGCTGGCACAGTGTGTCGTTAACTTCGCAAACGATGGCGCGAATACGGCGGGCGCAGAGACGTTTGTCAGATTATCAAAGTGGGTGTTGTCTGAGGATGACGCCGCCTTCGACCGCGCGCGCCGTTTCGTCGACGCTGGCGGAGATAGGACGCAGAGACTGTTGGAGTTGATAGGAGATGACGAATGATTGAACATGGCTGCTTTACCAAATTGCGCAACAAACACGGTAGCACAGAACCGTTTGAGCGCCCTGTCGTGATTGACAAAGAGACGCTCGACTTCGTGTCGGTGGCGTGGTGTGTGCAGGTCCCTGCGTCCGAGCGTATGTACCGTATTAACTATTGCCCGTTTTGCGGTGTGGACTTGCGCGATGATGCAACAGGAGACAACCGATGACCGAACAGACTGAGTTGCTGCCGTGTCCGTTTTGTGGGGGTGAACCTCATACGATGGATGCCTACGGCGAAACGTGGATACACTGTAGTCTGTGTGGCGTTGGGTTTGACGCCATGTCTCGCCAACCGCTTGCGGAACTCGCCGCCGCCTGGAACCGCCGCGCAGCGTCGGATGACGAAACGCTGAGGGAGATTTACAAAGACGAACTCGACGCCATCCGCCGCGCGCTGAACGGCTACGATGGCAGCAACCTGGTGTCGCTGGCGGAGACGGTGATGGCGCAGCGGCGGTTGCTGGCGGAGGCGCTGATTAGCGCACTAGAGCGGAGATTGCCACACGCAACGGCGGCGGATTTGGCGTACTCCATCGTCGAGGACGAACCCGCGCCCGACGACGAACGGCGCGAGGTGGGGGAGTTCACCCAGCGCGCAATTGAGGAAATAGCAGACAGCTGGATGTACCGCGCAACCCTGCACGCGCAAATGGCCTGCTACTACTGCAACGCCGTGGTTGTTTGGATGGGCGACGAAGGCGACGAACCGCATTGCGAACACTTCCCCGACTGTCTCCACCTGCGCGCCCGCCAGCTACAGGAGCGCGATGATGAGTGATATCGAAATAAAAGTTGGCCTCTCTCGCTTGGTGGTTCTAAGTTACGTTTACACGGATTCACTTGGTAACGAGGAGCTTGTTACAGAACTGTTTATCTCTAAGACTGGTGACTTCGGACCGGCGCAGGATGCTGCCGACAAGATGCACGCAAAAGCAGGGGCGGCGGGCGGCGAGGTAAAACACGTGCTGTTGACGATGGTTCCGCCCGACCTGGTTAAAGAGGCGTTGCGTGCCTGACATCATCGAAGGCGTGTACGTCACCCGTCCCGAACTGGACGGCATCATACGCGATGCACAGACCGCCGAGCAACGCGCCCTCGACGCCGTGGACGCTGAGGGCGATAGGACGGCGGCATTGTTGGAGATGATAGATAAGGAGGCAGACGATGCCTAACCCCATCCAGCGCCGCGACGCGCCGCCGGTCATCGAGGCCACAGTGACGCACGAGTACCGCGTCGTGCACGAGCACGTACTCATGCACGACGACGAGTACCGCGACCGGGCGTGGCTGCGCGTCGCCATCGCGCTGTGGCTCATCCATGCGTTGCTACTGTTGGCCGTAGTGGCGTGGGTGGTGAGCACGGGGTAGCCGCCCCACCGCCCACGAAGCCCCCTCAGAGCAGGGGGCTTTTTGTTGCCCGAAGGCACATACTTGATTTAATAAGCATTATCTTAATTTTAACAATCCCGCCCCCGTTAAAGTTTCGCCGCCCAAATTTTAATCGCGCCCCGTATACCTGTAGCCCATTATCCGCGTCGCTGTGCCCCAACGATTCACGCGCCTTATCCAGTCCGCGCGTATCACGCCGGAGGCCACCAGCTCCCTGAGCTGCAAGCGCGCGCGATAGTCGGTCAGGTCCGCCGCCGCTGCGTACTCTGCCGCGGTGATAGTGCCAGGCTCATTATCCGGCACCGCCTCAGCCGCCGCCCGCAGGATGGCGACCAGCTCGTCCTCAGTCATCGCATCGTTGATTTTGTCTACCATGTTGGCCTCATTGGTTTTGCCCGTGCTGGGCGGTAACTGATACGATCCCACGTATACCCCCCATTGCGGCAGACGAAATACAGCCCACCCACGGCGTTGATTTTGCCGGCCGCGCCAACCGGCCCGTTGACGTAAGCCGTCGCCAGTTGCCATGGCGGCGTTTGAAAGGTGCGCGTTGGGTGCGTCGTGCCGCTATCCCGAAACTGATGGCGATGCGCGCGCAGGGCCACGTCGGGCACCTTGTCTCCTGTGCTGGCGTACTCATACATCAGCATGGCGCTGATGCGGTTGGCATCGCTGCCCGCGCCCCAGGGCACCTTGCTGCCTGTCTCCGGGTGGTGCTGCACGTCGAACGTCACCCCGCCGAACTCCGCGTACAAATGCCAGTGCGACGCCGTGCCGCCGGCCGCCGGCTCCGCGCCAATGTCCTCAGCCAACGCCTCCTCTCGCCAGGCGCTTTTGCCCACGTGCGCCTCCGTGCCCCTGATGACAAAAATCTTATCGGCCACGTCCAGCACCGGCGTGACGACATCCACCGCTAATCTAAGCTGGTCGTTCTCGTTGCGCGTGACGATCTGCGGCGTGCCGTGGTGATCCCCGTCGTGCGCGTCGCCTAACAGGATGGCCACGACGGGCAAACCCGTGTTCTGACGCATGTTTGCTATCGTTTGCCAGTAGTCTAGCCAGTTGCGCCACAACCAGCGCTGCGCCCTGCTGGCCACGTAATCGCCGCCGTCGTCTAGCGTGAAGCGCGGCGGGCAGAGGCCGGTCGTAGAGTTTGAGTGCAAATCAGAGACAACCGCAACTATCACCCCGTTTTGTTGCTTTGGCATGGTGTTCGTCCCCTTTTCGTTGCGGCAATTGACAAAAATGTGTCACTTCTTGCGCCGGGTTACATCGGCGATGATAGCGTCCTGGACGGCATAGAGGCACTCCCTGAGCGCGCGCACCGTCACGTCGCTGCCCGGCCGGCGCAGCTCGATAGCGTGTAGCTCCTGTACCAGCGCGTCGATAGGCACCGTTGCCTCGCTCTCAAATAGCTGGTACTGGTCCAGCGCGTTGGCGATGACGCGCAGCGCTTCGGCGTCGGCGGTCACAGGCAGCCCACCGCCTGTCGCACGTTGTCCGGCCGGCTACCCGGCGCGTGCAGCTCGCTAATGGCGCTCCACTGTGGCGTATGCGGGTCCTGGTGCAGGCGCTCCCAGCCACACAGGCCAACCCCCCTGGCGTACAGGTACACCTCGCCACCATTGACCCACTCCAGGCGCACCACGTCGGGCAGCGTGATGCCCGTGCGAAACGTATAGCTGGCATAGCGCGCCACAAAACGCATGGTATCCGTCACATCGCCGCTGTTCTCCGGCACCGCGACGCAGTCGCTCAGCCGGTAGAACTGCACACGCCTGCTGCGCGTGTACGTCTCCCCCGGCCGCCAGTGACGCGGTATCCAACGGCTGCCCGGTCGGCCATCCTCCAGCAGCCGGTAATAGCGCCCACCGCCTGGCGATGTGTCCACGTCGCGGTAGATGTAAGCGTCGTCAAAGTCCAGTTGCTCCCAGTTTGAATTTTTCGTCTGGTAGAAAATAGTGCCCGGCCCGTTTTGGCTCTGGCAACGCTCTTGTCCGCCGGCCGCGTTGCGCACCTCATACAGCCGCCCGTCGCCGCGCAGGTAGGGCAGCATATCAATAGCTGGGGTGGGCGGAGGCTCTACCCCCGCATCAACTTTTCCCTGCGACTCCAGGAACGCCTTCGGCGGCAGATAGTGCGCGCGCACGGCCGGCAGGTTGTCGCCTGGCCAATGAGTCGGGTTGCTCTGCAAAATGCCACTGTGCGAGATGTCAAAGTGCAGATGGTCGGCAAGGCCAAACTCAGCGCCGCCGATGGTGCCCAGCACATCGCCGCGGCGCACGGCCTGCCCCTCCTGCACCAACATGCTGGCCAAATGCCCATAGCGGCTATGGCGCGCGCCGTCTGGCGTCTCGTGGCGCACTACCACCAGGCGGCCCCAGGTGCCCGCCGGCACACGACGCGCATACGTCACCACGCCGTGGCTGATAGCGTGCACCGGCATGCCCTTGTCGGCATTCCACGCCGGCACATTTAGGTTGAGGTCTGCGCCCGTGTGCACGCTCCAGCCCGCGCCCAGGCGATAGCGGTTGCCATACACGTTGGCGTCCACCCACGCGCCCGGCCAGATGACGCCGCTGGCGCGCTCTGCGATGGTGCCCACAGGCGAGCTGTACAGCGGCTCAGGCCCGTCTATGTGCCACACCACGCCCCACTCAGGCACACGGCAGAAATAGACGCGGCGCAGATCCGATGTCAGCGCCCCGGCGCGTTGCCCGCGGTAGGTGACGCCGCCATGCGCCACGTCAAACTCAGGCGACATGGGCACTAGGCCGTCGGCATAGATGGCCTTGCCCAGCGCCGCCTTGGAGTAGATGGACAGTACCTGCCGTTGCAGGCCCGTTTCCCAAAGCATCCCCTCTAGCGTTGCCATAGGCGGCCCCTCCTCCTCTTCCTCCGGCGTGCTATTTGCCAGCAGCCAATCCGTCACGCTGCCCACGTAAGCGCTCAGGCGTTGCGGCAGGTTGCCCCACTGCGAGCCGCCGCCCAGCGTCCACAGGCAGCAGGCCACGCCGTCATACTGCTGCGCCAACCACGCTATTTGCGGCATGGCGTCATCCGGCATGGCATTGTGCGCCCATCCTGCCTCGGCGATAATGACGCGCGGCCGCGCTATACCCGCCTCATCGCAGGCGTCATACACCTGCTGATAGCGGCCAATGAGCCACGGCGCGCCCGTCTGGATGTTGCCGGCGTCTAGGCTGTACTCATGCGTCGTCAGAGCCGCGTCATCATACGTCGCCAAATAGCGCAGCCAGGCCAACATACCCGGCGTGCGCCAATGCTCAGGCTCCGGCTCCCCCGTACTGAACGACGGCCCGCCAATGCGATAGCCGTCCGCCGCGGCCAGCGTGGCGATGGAAACCATGAAATTACCCACCCAGTCACTGCGCGCCTTGTCCGGTTCTATCGTCACCTCGAAGATGATCCGCTTTTTTAGCGGCTCGAGCTCCGGCGGCATGAGCTCGCGCACCTTCTGCCAGCGCGCCGCCGCCGCCTGCGCCGGTGATAGCGCATAGTTTGGCGCGCCGCTCCAGGCGTTTTTGTGGAAGAGGACGACGTGCGGCGCGCCTGTGAGCTGCGCCGCCTCCATCGCCAGCGCCGCGTCCTCGACGGCGTTGATGACAAACGGCAGGCCCGCGTCATCCAGGCGGCGCATGTAGTCGCCTATCGCGCCGCGATGGCCGCCGGTCCCGTTGACGTGGAAACCTACTCGGTAAGTGGCCACTAGTCCGACGCCATGCGCGCCTTCGTCTCCTGCGGCAGGAGCACGTACGTAGCCTGGTTAGCCACTAGCGTCAGCACATACGCCGTCACCACGTCCCAGATGGACGACACGTCACAGGCCACCACCGACGGACCGCCGAAACACGACGGGATGTACAGCCCCGCCGAAACAGCCAGATACAAGATGGCCAGGGCCGCCCGTTTATGCTCGCTGCTCAGGTCCTCCCACCAGGCCGATACGCCCGGCGCATAGGCCAGCACCAGCGACAGGACGACGCCGGCAACGGTACTAATGGTTAAGCTTAAGTCGGTTTCCATTTCACACTCTCCTTATGTATGACTATTGTCTTCATCCGGCTTCCACACTGGGTGGAGGCCGTGCTCCACAATTTGCTTGATGAGCAGGCCGACGCCTTTGCGATACCGCTCAAAGCGCGCCTCCAGCTCCGCGAACGCGCCGCGCATCGTCTCGTGCTCCTGGCGCAGCGTCTCGTGCTCGCGCTCCACCAGCAGGAGCCGCTCGCTTCCGGCGCGCTCCTTGTCCTCCAACTCTCTGATGCGCTCCTGCTGCGCGTCCAGCTCGTTGGCGTCCTGTTCGGCGCGGGCCTCGACTTCTATCAGCCGCTGGCGCGTTCGCTCCAGTTGCGCGCTGACGCCGTCGGCGAACTTTTTCCACTCGCCGCTCACGCCAACCTCTCTCTCCAGTTTTGCGCGCTGCCAGGCAGCGATGGCTGTAATGATGCCTCCGACGGCAACCAGCGCAGGCGCTATCCACTCCATTAGCCCCTCCTCTTGATATCGATGACTTTGCTCATAAACAGCAGCAGAAACAGCGCCGCCAGAGACGGCCGGAACAAGGCCCACAGCGTGCGAGACACCGGCGGCATGAGCACGATTGCGGCCAGTACCACGAAATAGGCCACCAGCAGCGCCTTCAGGATGTATATCTCGCGCTTGACGCGGCTGAGATAGGCCGCGTAGGCCAGCGCCGCGAAATACAGCAGCGCGCAGATGGCGATGGCGAGCGTGAAGAACCAGTTAAGTGTCACTGTGCCTCCTGTTCAAGAGTTGCCATCTCCGCCAGCAATGCCTCCAGCGTCAGGATTGCGCCTTGCGCTGCCACGTCTTCAGTTGCCAGGCGTTGGAGCTGCTCGGCTAGCTGCTGCCGTTGCTGCGCGTTCGTTTCGCGCTGGCGCTTCAGTTCTGCTAGCCTGCGCTCGATGGCCGTCATAGCGCCAGCGCTCGCTTCCTTTTCTGCCACGCCTTTCGTTCCGTTCTTTGTCATCTCGCCTCCAATGCCTCTATGCGCGATGCCAGTTCCTGCACCGCGGCAATCAGGTACGGTATTAGGCTCATGTAGTCCAGGCCCAGGATGCCGTCGTCGTCCTCCGTCACTATCTCCGGCATGACGCCGCGCACTTTCTGCGCCACCAAACCCGGCCGCTTGAAGCGGTTGCGCGGCGCGCCCTTGCCGCGATATTTGACTGGCTCCAGGGCCAGTACCTTGCTCAGCGCGCCGCTCATGGGCGTGATGTCCTCCTTGCGCCGCTCGTCAGACGTCGTGTTGTAGGAGACGCCACCGCTGCCGTTTCCCGTGATAGAGCCAATGCCGGTGCCATCTCCATCCTGGAAGGCGATAACGGCGTGCGACGGATTCGAATACGCGCCCGCCCGAATCAGCATGCCGTTGCGGTTGTTGTTGTTGCCGTCGTTGAAGATGCGCGCCGCATAAGTGCCGCCGGAATTATCGCGGACGTCCAGGCGGTAGTCTGGCGGTATGGTGCCGCCTGCCTGCACTGATGCGCCATAGACATAGCCGCCCGACGCCCTGACATTGCCGCTGACGATGAGTTGCTTGTCCATCTCGATAAACGAGTTGGCCTTCAGCGACAGAATGTTGCCAGACGTGATGACGACGTGGTGCGCCGCCTCTATGAGCATGTCGCCCTGGATAGTTATCGATATTTTGCCTTCCTGCGCGGCCCCATCCCACCACGTGATGGCGTTGTACGCCAGGGACCCTGCCGCTAGTTGTATCCCGTCATCGCCGATGACAACTTCGCCGCCGGCCGCGTGGATGGTGCCCTTCAGATAGGCGTTCGTGCTGTACAGCCCCCACCCGCCGATGCTCGGAAAGTCGCCATCCGTCACACCGTCCAGGTTGCCCAGGCGCGTGCGCAACGTGTAGTTCGCCGGATTCGTCGGGTTCGTCGTCCACGTGACAATTTGCGAGTAAGGCCCGTCCGGGTCCAGGGCCGTCACCTCGTGCCAGCCGTCGCCAGACTGGCCGTAGTCCAGAGCCAGCGCGCCGGCGTGCACGACGTTGCCCGGCACGCCACCGTCATCGCGTGAGATAAACCGCCATCGCTGCCCCGCGCCCAAATCCATGTATAAGTCCACCTGGCCCCACACGTCGGCCACAACCAGCCCGCCGCCGCTGCGGTCGATGACGCGCAGCCGTATCCAGTCGTTGTTGGCAAACGCTGCTGTATTCTCAAAGCCCGGCAGGTTCTCCACGAATAGGTGCCGCCAGAAATAGACGACGCCGCTCGCAGAGTTGCTGCTGATGTCCTGGTTGACATTAATTTGTGTGTTGCCGCTCGCGTTTAGAGTCCGGCTCTGCACCGTGTACGTGCCATCATTGCCCGTAGAGCCGACGATGTGCAGCCCGTCGCTGACGTCAATCGCGGCCACGTGGTCGCCAGCGATGACGATATAGTCCTGACTGGCGTTTGCCGTGATGATGGCCCGGCCGCCAACCGGCACGCGGAAATTGTCCGCCAGCAGCGCCACGCTCTTGCTGATAATCTGCCCGCCCGCCAATGCCTGCTCAATGTCGGCAATAAACGCCTTGACGTGCAGCTCGTCGGCGTAGATGTTGCGGAAATCCGCCGCGCCCGCGTAACTGATGCGCCAGCCCGTCAGTTGGCTGACGAAATTGTTCGCGCCGATGTTGATGGCTGAGGGCAATAGCACGTCACCGCCCGCCGCCGTCAGCGTCAAGTCGCCAGATTGAGCGCTCAGCGTGTTGCCGTCCAAGCGCACGTTGTCCACGTTAAGCTGCTGCAAGGTCAGCGCGCCGGCCGATGTGCTGGCCAGGATGCGCGCCGCCGCGCCAGGGTTGCTGCTGGTAGTAATGGCGTGCGAGTGCCTGCCCTCCGCGCTGTTGACGCTGCTAACGCTCAACGTTTCCGGCGTTGGCAGGCGTAACGTGTACTGTTTCCCTGGCCCTGAATCTATGGCGGCCAGCCCCTCTCCGACTACGAAGATGCGCTCGTTGTGCAGCGCTGCGCTGCCTGCCAGCGCCAGAAACGGCACGCTCTCCAGGCCCACGGGCACACCGCCGCCGCCGCCATCGACGCCCTGGCCCGGCGCAAAAGTGATGTTGCCCACGTTCAGCCGGCCCTGCCCGTCCAGGTAGATGCTGGCGCGATGGACGCCCGCGTCGTCAAAGAAATTGAGCGCGCGCTCGTTGTTGCCGCGAATGTTCAGGCGCTGGTCGTTGAACTCGATAGTCACTACAACCCCCTCAAGAAGGAGATGGAGAACCAAGAGCCTTGCAGGATGTTCACGTCCTGCGTGGTGTAGCACTGGCATACCACGTAATCGCCGACGGCCAGCTCAATCAGGCTTCCGACCATCTTCCACGTGTCGTAAGTCGGCTCCTCCTCGCCGAACTCTGTTGCGTTTACCGTCGTGCCATTCTTTGTGATGCGCACGCCATAATGCCCCGTCTGGCCCGGCGTGAGTGAGCTGCTGTTAAAGCCGAGGTTGGCCTCGACGCGATACACCCCGGCCGCGCCTGAGACGCACGTCAGGCGGTTGGTGTTGCTCGCCGTCGAGTGCATCCCGTTGGTATCGAAGCTCTCCGAGTCCCAGTTGATGGCGCGCCAGTCGTTGGGGTCCGGGTCGATGACGCTGGCATTGTATACCTTGCACAGCGGCCGAATCTGCCAGCGCAGGCCGGTTGCCTGCGAGCTATCAGGTATTAGCTCCGCATGGTTTGCGCCCACGGCAAGGCGCGCGGCGGCATCGGATCCGGTCGCCACGGCGATGTCACCCTTCACCGAAAAGATGTCCGGCACACCCGCGTCAAAGTTGTCGCGAATCTGGTTGTAGTCGGAAAGGCCAAAGACGCTGCCGCTGCTCTTTGATGGAAGGTCGCTATAAGCCACGTATCACCTCTCTAATACACCAGCACATGGCCGCTGGCAAACGTCGTGAAGTCAATTCGCACCGGATTACCTGCTACCGTGTAGGGCTTGTGAATGGCCACCACCAGCTCGTGATACTCCGGGTATCGTATGTTGTGCTGCAACTGGTACACGAGGCCGTCATAGTTGGATAGCCCCAGGTGGCTCTCCGTGACGCGTATCGGCTGCAATAGCTCCAAGTCGCGCACTGCCGCGAGGAACGTGTTGTTCCGGTTGCCGTAGATGCGTATCCCCTCCACCCGGTCCACGGGCGCTTTGTACTGGTCCACGATGTGGTCCGCGAGCATCTGCGCCTGCACCCGCGAGGCCATCAGCGGCGCGGACATGCTCAGCGCGCGTCGCTCAAACTCCGCCATGCTCGCCGCGTCAGACGCCCGCGCGGTTTCCTCGCGCCGTGTGCGCACGGCCTTGCCGCGCACCTGTAAGCGCTGCAAGTAGACGGCCGCGCTATCGGTGTTGGTGGCCTCGATGTGCACCTCGCTGCCGCCCTCCAATATCATCGCCGCCGTAATGAATCCCGTCTTATCCAGGCCCTCGCCTGCCTCGTCGTCGGTGGCTATGTAGTCTACATAGCCCGTCAGGCCCACTAATTCATACGCGCCGATATCCAACGCCTGGTTCGACGGGTCGCGATAGCGCAGGGTGAATTCCTGCGTCTCGCCCGCCTCCAGCTTAACGGCGCTGCCCTCATTGTTCGTGCCCAGCACCTCATCCACATCGCCGACGACGCGCGGCGCATAGGTGACGGCAGCCTCGTTTACAATGTCGTCGGCGTTGCGCTCGTAACTCATGCCGTGCATCTGGTTCACCACATTCAGGCGCGGCGTCTTGTCCAATAGCTGGTTATGGCGGTTGATGTAAGTCGGCCGGCCCTGGCCGTCGATGAAGAAGCGGCCCCAATCGCTGGCGCACACGTCGGTTATTTTGTTGCTGGCTGAGATGCTCGTCTCAGTCGGCCTGCTGTGGCTGGCATACCAGCGCATGCCGGCCGGGCTGCCCATGCTCCATCTGTCTGCTGAGATGGGGAACACGTTAATGCCGTTCTGCATGTTAAGCGCCGGCGCGCTGTAGACGGCGTTTACCAGCGCCGTCAGAATCGCCTTGGCGTCGGAATTAATTTGAATAGCTATCGCCGCCTCTTTGAGGTCCAACAGCGCGCTGGCATCCACGCACTCCAGGGCGATGCGCTTCGGCGGACCGTTGCCGCCCGCTATCGGCCGGATGGCGTACAGGTAGCCAAGGAACAGCGTGCGCGTCGTGCCGCCGAATGTCATGCGGAAGCGCACGGCGCGCATAGGCACCCGCCCGGTCGTCAGCAGCGGGCTATAGCTCCGGTCCGCGTTTTGCAGCGTGAACGTGGCGCGCCCGGTGTAGGCCATGCGCGCCAGGGGCGTCGAGAAGCCGCGATTGATGGTCACGTCGATGATGTCCCCGACCATCTCGCCGTCGTCAAAGCTGCCACTGTTGCTCCAGTCCACATTTAAGCTATACGCCGCTTTTACGGTCATCGCAGCCTCGTCCTTGCCACGATGCCGCGGTCCTCTAAGTGGCGCACAACCTCCAGAGCCGCCTGGCGTGGGTCTGACACGCCGTTGACGACTATCGCGCCTGGCGCGAGGTTCACTGTGCCTGCACTCGCGGCCGGCGGCGGTATATTGAGTATCGGCGCGTGAAGTGTCGGCCCGCCTGACGGCGAGGGCGGCGGCGCGCCGCCTGAGCTGCCTGAGCCAGCCGAGCCGCCAGTCACTACGAAGTTGATGTGGTGCGTCCCGGAGATGCGCTGTACGAGGCTAAGCGTCTCGCGCAAGCGGCTGTCCAGTACCGGCAGGTTGTCGGTTGTCTCAAGCCTGTGCACCGCGCCGAATACGCCGTCTATCGACTCCGTGACGTCGCCCTGGAGGAAGGAGATAAGATCATCGAGCTCGCCGTGGTCTACCTCTGGCGTCACGAGCGGTGGGTATGAGTCGATGTACGATTGCACATCGCGCAGCCCCGTATCCGCTTCTTCCAACAGTTTCGCCGCGTCAAATATTGGCGAAAAGGGGATCTCGAGCGGCTCAGGCCTCGCCAGCAACGGCGCCGTCAAATCATTAATCTGCTGCCGGATGCGCTGCTCTTCTAATTGGTCCGCCTCGGCTATCTGGAAGCGCAGCTCGTAATTGACAATTTGCTGCAATGCCTCGCTACGACCTGACAGCAAGCGCTCGAACAGCGACGGCTCGCCTACCTGCTGCCCACGCTCGTTAACAATGATGTCAATGGGGATTTCAGCCGTGCGGCCGTCGAAGCCGCCCATCGTGATTGTTTTGATAGCCTCGAAGAGTTGGGGCTGCCCCTCTTGCACGTCAATCTTGGCGACTATCGAGATACCCTCTCCGGCAAGGCGTTGCACATTCTGCAGCTCTTCACGCGCTTCTCTAATGCCCTGCCAGCGGAATTCTAGATCGCGGTCGCCTATACGCTCGCGCAATTCACCCACTGCTGCTATAGAGCGGTCAATCTCGCGGCGGGCGGCGCTGGTGGCTTCGACGAGCCCGTCTGAAGCCCCCTGTGTCGCAGCGGTCACCGCCTGCTGCCTCTCTTCCAAAAGTCTGGCCGCGGCGGCAAGTTCTCGATTCGCCGCTCCGGCCTCGTAAGCGCTCCCTTGATAATTCCTTAAGACGTTATCAGCGTACTCTGTTGCCCGGCCCAGCTCCATGGCCTGCTGCATGGCTATCTGCGCATTGATTCGAGGCTCAGAGATGAAGTCTCTGCCCTCGATATTGAATAATTCCTCCAGAATCATTCCGAAGATAGCGGGCGGCGACCACTTGCTTATCTCGTTGAGGAAAATAATCGTTTCGCCTGCCGCCTGCCCAAGCTCGCGCGTGGCGGCGGCCATCTCCTCGAGTCCCTCATTGGTCTCGTCGAAGTCGAGGTCCATTAAACCTTCGGCAAAGCCCATTTTAAGAGCGTCTGTCGCTTCCTGAATGCCAGTTCGTAATTGCGTGTATCTATCTGTCAGGCTATCGATGTTTCCGCCGGCCTGCGCGATGAGGTTGTCGCCCGCTTCTATCGTTGCGTTTAGTAGGGCAATCTGCTTTTCTTCGGCGGTGAGCGCCTCGACCGATTTACCGAGCGCGGCGGCGTACTTTTCATTCGCCTCGCCCACTTTCACGATAATCCCCAGGTTGTCCAGAATCATCGGGCTCGAGCGCTTGATGCCCGTCGTTATCGAGTCATAGAGGAAGGCGGTATCGCCGAGAGTTGGGTTTAGCTTTTGCGCCGCCTTTGCAATCTCGAGCAAGCGCGGCGACGCTTCCGCCATAGCACGCGACGTCTCTTCGCTTGCGCCGGCAACCAGTTTGAGGACGCCCTGCATGAGCTGGACTTCGCTAATAGTGTCGCGCGACGCCTCTTTCAATTCGTCGAGCAAGCCCGGCGTTCGAAGCAGCGAGGCGTTCAAGCCGTCGAAGGACGACTCCAACTGCAAGAGCCCCGCGCCCGCTTCGGCAAATTCAAATCCTTTCTTGATTGCGACGCCCGCAGCCGTCGCGGCCGCAGCTACCTTGCCATAAGTGCCGATGAGTGACCCGAGGCTAAAATTCGTCTCGCCCGCGACGTTATCGATTGAGCTCAGGCTCCCTCTAAAATTCTGGAAGGCGGTGGACGCCTGGGAGACGGACATTTTGCCTTCTGCGACCGCCCGGCCGAGCTCGCGCATTTTGCTCTGCAGCTGCTCGCTTCGCGCCGCCATCGCCGCCATCTGTACCGATGCCTGGGTGGACGCGGCGCCCATGCTGGCCAGGTCACCGCGTGCCTGCGACGTTGCTCCCTTGCCGCGCCAGAGTGCGTCGATAAGGATTTTTAGCTGACTACTCACCGATGATCTCCCAATGCTGTGTTACAATGCGGCCACCATTAAACAGGAGGGTTCTATGATCCAGTCGCAATCTGCCGAAAACTCGGATTAGTCGTCTTCCTTCGGAAACAACCACCGGTAAAAATCCCTGTGCGCCGGATTCCTGATATCCAATGTTCTGCTTAAGGTTGCCGCGCGGTAACATATCTTCATCATCTCCATGAGCCGCGCATCCTGGTCAAGGTAAGCGCCCGTGTAGGGCAGCGTGTTAAACAGCTGGCAATCCGCGAAGAGCACAAGAGGCCATGGCTGCGGCGTATCAGTGTCTCGCGCGCTATGCCACGCCTGGACGGCTAGCGTGTGTAGGATAAAAAACGGCGCTCGTACTCCTTTGCGCAGTCACTGACCCACTTCAGAACACGATAGTCCTGCTCGTCAAAGGGGGCCGCTGTGTCTACCCCCTCCAGACGAAACTCGGCCAAAGCGATGGCGAAGTACCAGTAGTAATGGAGCTGGAAGATGTCTTGCGGCCAGCCTTGTTCGGAGTCATACGAGAATCTCTCGGTGAAGCGCCTGTACTCGCCGCCGTCAAATGGCGCCGGGAACCGAATCTCGCCGGGGAAAGCCTCGATAGGCGAGGCGGCCACGCCTTTCTCGTCAAAGAGCGGCTTCTTCGCGCTTGGCTGCGTAGCCTCGACCTTCTTTTTCTTCTCAGCCATCAACCGTCACCCTACGCCGAAATCGCCGCGTGACTCGTGCTGCCGATGAAGATGGCCGTGTATTGCCAGCTCGACTGGTTACCGGCCGGGGTGGGGTCAGACACCTGCGCCAGGCGGCCCACCAGCGTATGTTGCCGGTTGCCCGCCTCATCACCCTTCGGTGCATAGCGGATAGCCGCATCCTGCCCCTTGGCCGCAGCCAGCACTTCCCAACCATCATTCGTCTCGCCGTCGCTGTACACACAAGTCAGCGTCCACGTGCTCAGGTTTTGAAGGCCCAAAGCCGCCAGCGGCCCGGCCCACGTCGCAATCTGCTCTACAGGATAGTCGCCGCCGGTTGTATCCAGCGCCGTCATATCCCCCTTGATGTCCGACGACACGACGAAGTCATTGTCGCCCGAAACATCCACCTCAATATCCGCGTCGATGACGCTCGGTACATTCACCTGATTCAGTAATGGCATTATCGTTCTCCTGTAACAATGGCGGCCATACCGCCAACTGCAATCTTCTTAACCTACTGTCTCTCTGATGCGATTCGCGCGCGCCGTCGCTCTATCCTGCAACATGCGGAACACTACCTGACTCGACAGGAACACCAGCAAGAACCAATCGCTGAAATTATCCAGCCGCACCGACTCCGGCGTCAGCTGTCCCTCCGCGATCAGCCCCGCCGCCCCCATCAACACCGAGATAAAAACAGTCAACGCCACGGCCGCATAGCCCTGCAGCCTGAATGTCTCCTTCAGCCAGTTCACCACCGGCACCACCGCGCCCCCGCCCAGCAAAGCCACCAGCACAACCGCCACTTCACGCACAAACACAAATGTTCCGTCCATATTAACCTCCAAACATATTTGATATAAGCGCCGAAACCCCAGCCCCAATTCCCGCACTACCCAGGCTCAGACCGATGGTGATGCCAATGGCCCTGTTCTTCATGGCCTTGACCCATTCCTCCAGGTCTTCGACGCGAGCGTCGAATTCGGCTACCAGTTCTTCTCGCCGCTTTCCATAGGTCACGAAGTCTGCCTTCAGTAGTGCGATGTCTCGCTCATTGCGCAACACCGCAATGGCCAGTCCGCCTGGCGCGTCGTAGGAACCGATCAGCGTCCGTCGCAGCTCTTTCAGCTCATTGCTAAAATCCGCCATTTCGTTCTTAAGTGCCGCGATGTCGCGTACGATGTCTTCGTTGGTCACTGTCAACGCTCACCTCATCTCACTGTCGTCGGCAGGCATCATCTCTCTCCGGTGATAACGACGGCGATGCCGTGATAATTCTCGCCGACAACATTAATTCGCCTGTCCACCGACGCCTCGTATGAGAGGCGGAAACCAATCTGCGCCGTGTCCAGGGCCGCCACGACTGTCTCGCCTAGCGCCAGCAGCTCGCCGCGATGGGCGCCCGCCTCGTTGGTGGGCGCGTGACGGTAGGCCACGAGCAGCAGGGCCCGGAATCGTCGCGGGCGAATGGCCGAATTCATCATCGTCGTCGGTGGCTGCCCGATGATCGTCGGCAGGTCCAACCAGGAGACGGGTAGCAGCGCGGGCGACGGCGCTTCGACCGGCACAGCAGCCAGCATGTTCACGCCGTCTATCTGCAACCCTTGCAGACCGTCGAGGAAATCGCCGATGCTCATACGCTCAACACCAACGCTACGGCCTCGTCAAAGAGCGACTCAAGCTGCGGGCGCACGGCCTCCAGGTCATCGCCCATCGTCGCCACGCGCCCCCGGTGCATGTACGCCTGGTGCTCGTCGCTCTTGACGTAATGGTCATAACGATGCCCGTAAGGGCTGATGGCGCCCCACGAAAAGACCAGACCCACGACGCGGTCGCCGCGCGGGTCCACCAGCTTGTCCATGCTGCCCTTCAGCTCACCGGTATCCACCGGCGTCGTCTGCAGGACGCGCCAGAACGTCAGGTTCACCGCGTCGCGCATGGGCGCCACAAGGTGCGCGCCAAGATTCTCCACGCGCGCCAGCTTGGCATCCGTCTCCGCAAAGCCCTCGGTCGTTACGGTCACGCGTCACCGTCCTTCGCCGCCTCGTCGCTTGCGGCGGGCTTTGCCTCGTTCGTTTTGGGCACGTTCACGCCGCGCTCTTCAAGCAACCTGCGAAACGTCGCCGGCGCCTCGTGCAGCGTCTCGGCGGTGTACGTCTTGCCCTTCCAACGATAGACTGTTTGCGCCATTATCAACCTCTCCTTCCGGAAGCGACGGCAAACACCGCGGGTCTCACGACCTCGCCGCCTTCCAGGACTGCATTAAGGTTTTCATCGGCAAGCTGCCGTAGCTCGCGCGCGCGCGCCTGCCAATCCCGCGCCTGCCAGCGCCACTCATTGTGCTCGTCGCTCGTCGCCAGTAGCTGGGGTAGGGCCGGGGCCAGGCGCGCCGCGCAAAAGTAGATGGCGGCGTTGGTCACGCGCTCCAGCTCGTCGCCTGTGCGGCCCTCGGCGTCCGGGTCACGCGCCAGCACGTCTAACTCCGCGGCGGGAGCGTAGATGGATAGGGAAATGACGCTGTCGGGTAGCTTGCTCTCCGACAGCGACGTGTCCAGCGCCGCGCGCACGGCCGGGTAATGGTTGTTATTCAGCAGGCTCATCCGTCACCACGTCGCCGCCGCCGGCGTCTGGGCCATCGATAAGGTCCTTCAACGCCTCGACCAACGTCACGCGCGGTTTGGAGCGCGCCTCTTCCCAGGCCAGCGCCTCGGCCGCTGTGGCATCACCAGCCTCGACAACCGCCAGCACCTCGTCGACCGTCGCACCCTTGTGCAGCGATGGGTGTTCCTCTGCGACTTCGACGATGCGTCCTTGCTTCAGGGCCTCTCGCACGCGCGGCGTCAGCGCGACCTCGACGACGCGCTCGCCGACGACGAAGACTTCACCGCCCGGATGGCGCGGGTCCCTGTCCCAGAGAGCAACCTGATTACCGGACAAAACGGAAATTACCTTCATGTGTATCCTCCAGATGCACCAGACTTACGTCGAAATGTCCAGCGTCTTGCTGGCGTTGGCATCCAGAATTGCGAAGCCGTCGACCTCGGTCATGGTCATCACCTGCGTCTGGTTGGTGATGAAGCGCTCCATTTCGTCAATCTGCCCGCCGATTTCCACCACGTGCTCCAAAGCGAAGCGACGGTCGAAGCCGACGATCTTGTTGGCGGGCGCTTCAGCCGTCCAGCCATAGCGCACATTGTCCGCGGTGCGGTTGATGGGCGTGATGCCGCCCGCCAAACCGCCGGCGTTGTAGACGAGCACGCCGCTGTTGGTGCTACCTACATCCAACAGGGCCAGCTCCAGGGCGACGTCTTCGTTCATCAGAGCGTGGGTTAGCGTGTAAGGCTGCACGAACTTCATCTTGAACTGCAGCCATCCCGACAACGAAAGCGCACCGGCCGTCTCGCCGAAGTCGCCGTTGATGTCGTAATTGGTGGCTGCCGTGTTGGCGTTGCCGTCTCCGTTGACCAGGACGCCGATAGCCGCGGCGACTTTGTCCACCTCGGACTGCACGGCGGCCATCTGGATAAAGCGCGCCAGCTTGTCCACACGCATGCGGCGCAGCTCTTCGTAGGTCGCCTTCAATCCGCGACCGTATTTCGTCAGGCGAATGATGTGCTCGCTGCCGGCGATGGTGGCAATGGGAATTTCGGCGCTCTCGCCCACGCGGAACTTGCGCAGCTGCTCAGCGTCGTAGGATAGGTAGAACGAGCGGTAGTCCTGCCCAGAAATGGGTGTGGTCATAGCCACCAGTTCCGATAGCGGAATGGCGGGCTCGATGCGCTCGTCCCAGCGCGCCATGGCGCCGTCGGTGTAGGGGCGCTCCCAACTACCGGGCGTGCCCTCCGAAGAGAGCAGCACGGCGCGCTGCTGGGGCGAAGCGAAGGCCACCTCGCGCCACTTGCGCGCGAAGAACTCGGTATAGAGGGCGCGATTGGCAGGTCCGCGCTCGAAAAATTCCGCAGCGGGCGACGCCCAGTAACCGGCGCTGGCGTCGCTACGTGTGCGGATTCCCGCCGCGCGTAGCAGGCGGCTGAAAGCGTCCAGCTCGTCTTTTTCGGAGGGGCTCACATGCTCCAGGACGCGGCTCACGGTGGGCCGGTCTTCGATGCCGCGGCGCTGCATGTCGGCCACCACCCTCTGGTAGTAGGCCAACGGATCGGCGCCGAACTGCTCCCACAGCTCGCGGGTGTCCAGTTTGGTGATTGTTGCTTCGGTCATCTCATATCTCCTTGTCTTCTATCGCCGCGGTCGCGCCGGGGGCGAAAGATTCAGACTACAGCGCCACCACGACAGAGGTGGCAACGTCGGCGTCGATAATGCGGCCGCGGGCTACGCCAAGCTCGGCCGCTGTGGCCGTGGCTACCTCGCGGATATATCCCAGCGCAGCGCCAGCGCCCTGATCGCCGACAATCTTCTTGCCTTCGGTCAGCGTAGCGCCGTCCCCACCGGGAAGCGTCATGTATCCGCCGACCTGCACGACGCACTTGCCATCGGGCTCAACTTTAATCAGCTTGCCCTCAATTTCGTCTCCGTCGTCGGCCAGGGCTACGGTCTTGGCGCCGGAAAGGGTTACCGCCAGCCCTACTTGAGCCGATCCGTTCGCCTCGGTCTCGTCGAACGTAATCGTGCTGTCGTCAATGTCGTAGGTGACGTTTACGGCGTCAATCTCATCAAAACGAATGTCATCTCTTGGGTCTGCCATATCTCATATCTCCTATATCTTCAAACCGCGACACTTAGACCCGGGCCGCTTAGACCCGGTATGCCTCGTCGGGTACCAGAGCCGGACCGCGCGTTGCCGCCGGGTCAGGCGTCTCGTCCTCTACCACCGTGCTTGCCCCACCCTGGAAACGCTTGTCGCCAAGACGCTTCCAGTCGTCGCGCATGCGCTTGATGGTGGCGATGTCGGCGCGCTCCAGGATGCCCCTGTAGCTCTCTTCGGCGAATTCCTCACCGTTAGCGCGCACGCCCTCGGCCAGGGCGTCGTTGATCAGGTCGGCGCGATAGGCCCGGCCGTCATCGGCCAACGGCCGCAGCCGCTCGACCTCGCTCGCCAATTGGCGAATGGCCGCTGCGGGCTCGGCTTCTTCGCCGATCACCTCAGTTGCCGCGGCGCGCGCGTCTATATACAACTTTTCATAATCCATAGTTTTCTTGCTCCTATAATCAACCCCGGCCGTGCTTTTAGGCGGCTCGGGCAACTTAATACGGTAACGGCTCTCCAACATGGCGGCGTGTTCCCGCGTCAGCCGCCCCTCCTTCAGCTCCCGCTCCACCTTGCGCAGGGCCGCGCCCGGCGTCGCCCCCTTGAACACCAGTGAATACTCGGCCAGATTTGCGTCAAAGATGGTGGAAGTGGCCACCACGCGCGCCTGTCCATCCTCGCCCTTAATTTCATACTCCACGCCGCCGATGTGCGGGCAATCCCAGGAGTAGTAGTTCTGTCGGCAGATGTCGCAGATTTGCCGGCCGCCGTAAAAGCCGACAGAAATCTTACGCACCAGGCGCGCCTCGACGGCCTTGATGTAGTCGTCGGTTGTGGCATAGCTGTGGTTGCCGCCAAAGGCGAGCCCGCGAATCGTATACCAGTCGGAGAGGACGATGATCGCCCCATCGTCGCCTTCCCGGACGTCGCCGGTAAATGAATAGCCGACGGCCAGCTTGCGCGCGTCGTGGCTATCCAGCACAGAGACGCCGGCGGCGGCATCGCGCGCATAGTTGGCCAGTGTGGTCTTGGGGTCCATGCGCGTGAAGTAGGCGTCGAGGCGATTGCTGCTGATCTCCGCGCTGCGCACGAAGGGGTCTTCGATGCCTTCCAGTGCCGCGTGATCGCGCGACGTCGCTGCGCGAATGTCGGCCGGAAAAAGATAAAGTTCTTGTGGTTCGCTCATGTCACTGGCCCTTAAAAGCAAAACGCCGCTCAGAACTCCGAAGAGCTCTGAGCGGCGAGTGTCTCAACCGTTTCTAGACCGCTGTCTTCCCGCTGGTGTGGCGGGAGCGCTATGTGATTGCCGCCATATTAGCACAAAAGTTCCGGGGGTGTCAAATCGTTCCCCCGTGACCCAGCTCTTCGGTCTGCCCCGACTGCACGACAATTGAGCGCCGGCCTTGCTCATCGACGATCAGCACCAGGGGATAGACGCCCGGTGCATCCAACATACCCAGGCGTCGGGCAAGGCGAATTTGCCATATCTGCAACGCCGGCGCGTTGCCCGTGGTGGGCTTGGCGTGAAAACCTTGCCGTTCCTGCTCCTGGCTCATAGCGGCTTTTGCTCTCCCGGCCTGTGTGGCGCCTGGTCTCGCGGGTCGTCTGCGCTTTTCACGCGCAGTACAAAACCGCAGTTGTGGCAGGTGGCGATGGGCAGGGCTCTGTAAACGTCTACGGGCTTCTTACATTTCGGGCAGGGTGTTGACTGTTTTTCCATTGCTATCCTCCAGTCCACAGACGGCCTTCTTCCGGCGTCCAGTCCGTTTCCACCAGCGGTTGCCCGTTGACTGCCGGCTCATGATAACAACGACATGAGACGTGTAGCGGAATGTCATCCCCCACCACCACGCCGCTCACAACGTTGTAAACCAGGCCGTCACGCGGCGCGCAGATGGTGCACGCGCCGGGCAATGAGCGGTGGATGACCTGGTTTAACCCGTTGCGCTCGTAGGTGACGGCCATCCCGTGCCGGCTGAAGCGAACCGTCTCGTTTTCGGCGATGGCCGCAGAGCGCGACAGCGCCCGGCCGGGCACGCGCTCGCCCAGGGCCGTGGCGACGTCGGCGTCCGTCAATTCGGGGTCGTCTCTCAGGCGGCTTGTCCACCGCGCCAGATCGCGCGCCGTCGTGCGCGTCAGGCTGAAGTCGCCGTCTGTGGCCACCAGACTCACGGCGACGAAGGCCGCCAATCCTGCCAGCAGCGCCTCGTCTCGCAGACGAAAAGTTCCCGACACGCCCATCTCTGAAAGGGCCATGTTGCCGCCAACGTCGAAGGCCCCCAGCGCGTAGCGGTTGAGCACATCCTCTAACCGGCGCGTCGCTTGCGGCTCGCCATAACGGGCAAGCAACCACGCCAGCGCCGCCGCTTCGTCGTCCGGCAGCTCGGACAACCCCCCGTCGCGCAACGGGTAACGGTACAGGTCCACCAACACCGGCTCCATCTCCAGCGCAAAAGCCGCTTCTAGTTGCAGCTCTTGCACAGTCGCGCCGCCGGCCAATTGCCGACTACCTGCGTAGGGGAGCGCCGTCGTTAGTGTGTGGTGCAAGCGCTCCAGGCGCACGTGCTTGTTGTGGCGAAAACGCGTAGTCACTAGGCGACCTCCCGGCGCCCGTTCAGGGCGCGCTCGACATCAACCCTCGCCGCGCGAATCTCGGCGAGTAAGGCGTTGTTGGCTTCGGCCTCGACCTGGAAAGGCCAGTTGGCGCCGCCGATGTCGTCGCGCGGTTCGGCGGCGTCGGCCGGGTGGCCCGTGATTTCCTCGCTGGCCTCGTCCTGCGAAATCCAACCGGCCCTGTATTTCTCGCTGGCGTTGG
This sequence comes from uncultured Ardenticatenaceae bacterium, assembly GCA_964384155.1. GTDB lineage: Bacteria > Chloroflexota > Anaerolineae > Promineifilales > Promineifilaceae > JAAYYY01. Next base: position 9,253 of record CAYLJW010000048.1, on the reverse strand, counting down.
TGATGCGCAGCTGCTCCACCTGCGCATCGCGCAACAGCTCCGCGGCGCGCACTTCGGCGAAGCGGAAGACCACGTCGGCCTGAATGCCCTGCGCCTCCAGCGCCAGGCGGAAGAGGCGTTCGAGCATTGTCTCGCACAGATGCTGCAGCGCCTTGATACCCGCCATCTGAATTTCCCACTGGCGATTGGCGTTGGTCTCCGTCGTCGCGTCGTGGATACCCATCAGTAGCGGCATCATTTTCAGTCCGCGCGCCGCCATGCGCTCCAGGGCGCGTATGAGGCTGTCGATGGCGCCCAGGCTTTGCGCGTCCACTGTGCCCACCGGCCGGTTAACTTCAGCGACATCCAGATGCACGTAGGCGTCGTCCGGCTCCAGGGACGCGTACACATCCTGAATTTCATCCACAATCGCCGTTACCCACTCGCGCATTTTATCTGGGTCACTCTCGATATCGGCGGGCATCATCGCCTGTAGTCGCTCCAAAACAATGGCGATGTCGATGCGCGGGTAGCCCTGCTGTGAAACGACGCGGCGTAAGTCGTGCAGGATGCCCAGCAAAAATAGCGATGTGAACAGCGCCGGCGAGACGAGCGGCCGGCCATACGGCGAGCCCGGCAAGGGGTCCACGGGCACGTAGCGCACCGTCTCGCGATCGAGCTCGACAAAGCGTCCGCTCTGCCATTGCCCAAGCTGCCAACGAAAACGACGCACGGGGTCGGCCACCTTGCGAAAGCGGGCACTGGCGGGGTCCGGCGTGGCCAGGTCTACCGGCGCGCGCCCGTCGGCGTCCAGCACCAGCTCGGCCATGAAAGCGCCGCGCAGGAAGACGCCCAGAAAGAGGCGGTTGATGATCACGTCAAAACTGCCATATTCGTCGTCGAGGGTGTCGATGAAGGCGGCAAGGGCTGTTTTGGCGCGCGCGTCCTCCACGTCGCCGTCAGCTTCTGACGGACCGCTTCCCGGCTTCAGCGTCTGCAACTCGAAGCCGGGATTGCACAGCCGAAGAAAATTCCACAAGCCACCGGATACTTCAGGCGAGAGATCCACCATCAACGACAGGAGCTTTGCCGGCGAAATAGCGTTCAGGGCTTTCGTGTCCAGATCCTGTATGCGCCACTGCATGTCATGGTCGGGCGGGGGCTCGATGGCATAAAAGCCACCAAAATACTCACCGCTCTTGTCTATGCTGGCGCGCCCGCCGGCGAGCTGGCGCACCTGACGCGATGACGGGGGAGGCGACGCGGGTAATCGTTCTTGGCGCGGCCTCATCCAGGAAAATAAACGGGAATCAAAGATGCTCATTCGCTTGCTCCTTTATCTTATAATTATGACGGCTGCCATCCACTAGCTTTGCCATGCACCATTCCGGGCAACTTGATTTGTTGCTTGCCGCCCTCCAACGACGACAGGATATATCTCAGGGCGTCCAGGTAGTGGTACTGGTCCTTGTTGGCGATTTCGTCCGGAATGGGTTCTCCCGTCGCCTTGTTCATCTTACGGCTATATGTGCCTATTTGGCCAAGCGTCCCCTCGCAGGTATCGACGATGTAAAGGCGCTTCATCTTCATCACACCATAGACGCGATTGATGCCTAGCCACAAATCCGATACTGCCGGCTCAGCCACCGGTAGGCCCGCAGCCCGAAACTCCTCTCGCCACTGATCTTCACTCTTGGCGCCGCCCCGCCACATTGCGCAGCGCCACGCCTTCAAATCGCGGGCGTGCTCCTTAGCCGTCCGCCCCCCCTGGTGATACTCGTGCGTCAGGTAATACACTTTTGTTTCCGGGTCAAAGCGTAAGCGGCAGCAAGCCGTATTGACGCCGCCATAGTCCATGCCGCCATACGACGGCCAGCTGTCCGGCACCGCAAAGGGCGGGATGACGCACAAATCAGAGTCAAAGCAATCGTAGATCATGCCCGGCGGCTTGTCGTACAGGCCGCGGTACTGCATGTTGACGACGTGCTCGGGCATCTCGCGGCTGGCCTGCTCGTATTCCTCCATGGGAAAGGAGGGATTCATGAAGCTGGGAAAGTTGATGAAGGCGATGTCCTCCCGTCCGTTCTTCCATTCCTCGTAAAGCTGGCTCAGCCAGTTGTACAGCACGTAAAGCGTCGTCGTGCCCAGCACGCGACCGCGGGTCAGCGATAGACGCCGGCGGATGGCGCGCCAGGTCTCGGCAGTGAAGCTGTCCATGCCACATTCATCCAGCCACGCGGCGCTGGCGGTCGATGATTCCAGTCCACTTCCAGACTCCGCCGATCGAAGGATGATGCGCCCCCACATTTTGTCCTCGCTGCGCTTCGCCTCGAACTCGCCTGTCTCTGGATTGCGCAGCTCGATTACCTTGTCGCCGCTCCAATAGCGCCCCTGCCTTGTCACATGCTCGAAGAGCTCGCGCAAGGCCGGCAGCATCTTGAGCTTGAACAGATCATAGGAGCCGGTGACGGCCAGATAGTCCCCCGCGCCGCGCCCCATATCCGGGTGGTAGATCTCGCGGTGTAACCAGAAAGGACCCCAACTCGTTTTTCCGCCCTGTGTGCCGGCAGTGACAAAGATGAAGCGACACATGCTGTCCCAAGCCTCCCACTGGCCGGGGTGGAAGTCCAGCGACAGCCCACCGTCGGCGGTGACGTGGTACGGCTGCCTGATTGCGTGTTTAGTCGCCGGCGCTGTCATCGTCGCTATCACGCGGTCGATTCTCCACGATATAGTTAATGGCGTGAATGGGATCGTCTTCGCGGCCACTGGCGACATTGTCCCGGAACTTGTCAGGGCGATGCGCCTTCAGAAGGAAAATCATCAGGGTGTCACTGTACTCGCGCTCGACATAGGGCGTCAGCTTCAACTCGCCTTTTTCGTCCCTCTGTACAATACCTTCGTCATCGACAACGGGAATGAGAACCGGCGCGCCCTTGTAAATCTTCATGCGCTCCACACCGTCAAGCGCCCGCCGGCGGGCCTCGCGCTCCAGCTCGTCGGTGGCTTCTTCGAGAGCGTCATCCCATTCCGCCTTAAAGCGGCTATTGCGATCACGCGCTTTGTAGGCCGTGGAGCGGTCAATGCCTGCTTGCTCGGCTGCGTAACTGACCACGCCGCAGTCGCGAAGTGCGGTTATAAACTTCGGTCGCCACTCTCGAAACTTCGGCCTTTTTTTTGGTGTTGACTGCGTTGATTTAGCCATTGTCAATTACCTACCCCCTGACCCCCGGCCGGGCGAGGAAGGGTCATGTGCCCCGCCGCCAGCAGCGGACCCGGCCGGGGATATGCAGGCTCGTTAATCATCAATCTAGCGCCCAGTGACACCGCGCTGTTCGTCCCATGCGGCCGCGTCCGGGATTGCCGACATCTGCAACTGAAACTCAATCTTGTTCTTCTCTACCATGTCCTCTAGCTTGCGCGCCATCGGCACAAGCGTCTGGCACACCGGGCAATTACAGATGTCCGGGTCGCGTGCGTCCTCATGCCCGCTGTGCAGCCCTTCGCTGTCGGCATATTTCATCAAGGCGTCAGACAGCGACATGCCGTCTACGCCGATGTGGTCAAGGAACACGACATCATCCCAATTTCTTTTCATCACTCAGCCTCCTTAATCACGGCGCTTGCCAATCGGCCAAGCCAGCCAAACGACACATCTTCAAAATACTTTTGCGACGGTTCATTGGGGTCGGGCGCGTCCTGCAACCGCCGCATAACTTCGTCGTGCTTTTCCGCCGGGCACTCTGGCAGGTCTGACATGTCAAAACGCAGCTTGAAGTACAGGCTACGGCGGAATACGATATGCCCCTTTTTGTACGTCACGTTCCAGGCGTCAACTTTTGTGCTCATGCTGTCCGCAGGTTCCAGGCGTCTACAGCCTCATTCTTGCTTGAACAATCCCTTGTGCTGGCGATACAGTGACCACAGAATACTGTGTGGGTTCCATCTTTGTTTTCCGAAAACATGCCGTAGCTGTATCCACAGAAGGGACACTCCCGTAGTTCTGTGTTGGCCTCTTCGTCCGCCCCAAAGGTCTCATTAATGAATTCATCAGCGGAGCCAATTCTAAAACCCTTCTTCACGAGTTGTTTTTTCTTGTCTGCGTCCATCACACCTCTCCTATCCTGTTCCCATTCCTGTCCAGTACCACCGCCCTGACCCGCCCGTCACGGTGCGCCCGCATCTGCGCCGCGACCGCGCGCCTGTTGGCTGCCAGCTGCGCGTCAGACACCGTGCAGCCGTCGGGGCGCGAGGCGGTCCAGTTGGCGTCCCACGTTTTCGGCGCTTTCTGCGGCTGCGAGACAAAGCGCGGCGCGCTACCGTTCGTCGCCTTCGTCACAGGTTTCGGCGGCGGCGTGTAGTCCGCTGCCTTGCGCTCCTGTATCCGCGCCAGAATCGACGCGCCGTCAACGGATGCAGCGTCGATATGCCATGCCGCGTTGTGCAGCGTTGCGTCTACGAGCCCCTGGCGGCAGTAGCGGCGGATTGTCGGCTCCGTGACGCCGAGGCGCGCGGCGGCTTCGGTGGTGGTTAGGGTGTCGGTCATGGGGTTGCCTCCTGAAACATCTTGATAAGCGGCGGCGTTTCGTCAACCGGCCGGATGCAATGCGGGCTAAACCACACGCGCTCCTGTGTCCTGTTGTCGTTCCCGTCGCCGTTCTGATTGCTGTACCCGCCGTTTGCCGTCCACTCGACACAATCCCATGAGGCGGGCATGTGCGGACCGTGTTCAGCTTCGTAGCCAAACAGCGCAATTCTCAAGCGTGGGTTGTCGCCGTTCTCTATCGCCCACTCTCGAACGGCCGTTGATAGTGGCACATCGCCCGTATCGTCAACCGCGTACAAATCGCTCTTGCGAACGTCTGTTGAGTATGGCGGGTCTAGTACAATGCCCGTTACACCTATCTTGTGCGTTGGCGACGGGCCTAGCACTCGGGTCCAGTCGCCGCAGGTGACGCGGACATTGTGAAGGCGGGCAGATAACAAAAGCATCAATGTTCCTATACCTGTTTCTTTTGCCCACCAAGCATGAATTCCACGCCCCCTGTCCCCCGTTCCACCAAGGTGCGGTATTGTGCGCGACGGACGTCGCTTTACCTCTACCCCCTGCCACGGCCTAAGGTTTGGGCGCTGGCGACTAGGGGATACATACCCCTCAAGGTCACACCACCCTGAGCCTATCCACTGGCACGCTCCCCATACCCACCAGCCCGCTATCTTGGCATCGTAGAAGTCGGGGTCCGTCGTCATGCGTTCAACCCACTCAGGCGATGCCTGCCGTATCAGCCACAGGTGACGGGCGTGCAAGTCGTTCTCGTTCACGGGCCAATCGGCATAGTGCGCGACGGCTTCGGGGTCGTATTGCACGGCACGCCAGAAGTTGGCGATGTAACCGTTGGCGTCATTCACCGTTTCCGTGCGCCACGGCCGGTCGCCGTCAAATTGCCCGGTCTCTGCGTTCCAATGCGGCCGCGATAGCAGGATGGCATTACTCCCGAAGAACGGGTCAACAAAATTGGTTGCATCGCCTATGCGTTCCCATACCAGCGATGATACGCGAGACTTGCCGCCGAAGTATGGGTATGGTGCCTTGAGTATCATCGCCCTAGTTGCCCCTGTCTCATGTTGCCCGTCTCCTACTCTGCCGCCGGCAGCGACAGATAGCGTTCGATTGCCGCTATTGCCGTATCGAAGCCATGCGCGCAAACCGTGTAGTAGCCCTGCGCCTTGAGGTTGTCCAGCCACCACACTTGAGATTCAGTTGCGCGATTCTTGCCCACCTTCAGCTCAAGGTACATGCCGTGGTAGTCGCCGCGCGGAACCGGGAGGCAAATGTCGGGAACGCCTGAGCGCGTGCCTGGCTCCAAGCGCTGCCCCGGACGGTACTGCCCGTTTGGCACCGCGTACATCATCTCCAGTTCGGGCACGAGGTTCTGGTTCCACATCGCCCATTCAAAAATCGCCTGTTGCGTCTCGGCTTCCGTTGCCATCACCCGCCTCCCGAAATGCCGTCGCTGTGACGTGGTTCTGAGTTAGTACAGTAGCTCATTAAGTTCCTCCACTTCGCTAAAGTCCCATGGCTGCAAGTCGCCATTGTCCAACTGCGTGATTCTCTTGTGGCACGGCGCGCACAGGGACACGAGCAGATAGTCAGGCGTGTACTGGCCAAACCTGTAAGTTGTGTGATGGACTTGTACGGCCGGCACGCCCTGGCATGCCCTGCACTTGTAGCCATCGCGCCTTAGTACCCGTTCCCTCTGGCGCTGCCAGCGCGGCGACTTGAGGAAGCGGTGGTACTTCGCGCGCCATGTCTCTTCGTAGATGGGTTTGGTTTCGCTCATGCTAACCCCCTGTCAATATAGAATCGCTCTCGCTTCTTACGCTCATATCTATCTATGCTGTGAAACTCTTTATGATGCTTACTGCATAGCACCATCAAGTCTGAGAACGATTCACGCGCCAACGAACGATAGTGGCGATGGTGTACCTGCAAGCTACCCGAACATTGGCCCCTCTCACCAAGCTCTTCCAGCCGCGCGGCTTCCTGGCATTTGTGGCCGTAGTATTCCAGAACCCGCTTGCGCTTCTCTTTCCAAATGTCAGATTCAATGTATCGCCGGTAAAAGTCTGATCGCCCCTTAGTCATCGTTTCAATTCCTTCAATTCGACTTCAACTTTCTGAACGTGTGACACTTTGTGACACTTATTTTGCATTGTCATACCTAATGCGCGCGCGCGTTATACTTCACTAGCTATACCAAAGTGTCACAACTGTCACAGATAGGGTTCTACCTCTGGTAGCGGGTGTGACACTTGCCCGTTCTGTGACACTTTGTCATCGAAAAAAGCGCCGTTTCCGTCGCCCACAAACGCAATTCCGCGATAGCCTCGGTGCTGTTTTCCGTCGATTCGTTCTCTATCTGTCACAATTCCCATTGCTGACATAGACTGCGTAAAGCTCTTGCGTCCTTTCGGCATGTGGCCCTCTTCCTCGCACCAGTCTTTGTATTCACGATAGAACGCGCGCCCTACTGCAAAGAGGTTACGGTTAGCTGGGTCTACCTTGCAGCAATGCCCAATAAACTGCGCTACGCTGTCGGATAACATGCGCTGCTCTTCTGTTAGCGCCGCAACCTCGTCCGGTGTTTGCAGGCCGTACATATGCCAATCAACCGCACCCTCTACCATCCAGGCCAGCACGCCTTCCAGGTTTTCCTTTTCCTTCAGTCGTTCCTTAAGTCCGGTGTCCTCTTGCCCCTTGAATGACACCGGGAAGTGAATCACGCGCAGGCGTGTCCAGACGGCCGTGTCTGTCGGGTCGGCATTAACCGGGTGGTTGCTGGTTAGCATGATTTTGAACATGGGCCGGTAACTGAACATATCCTTGCCCTTGTATGCACAGTAGATGTCGTCGCCGCCCGTTACCTGCTTTAGCACCGCCTCGTTCAAGTTCTCATAGCGCCGCGATTCGCCGGCGACAATGAAGCGCTTGTACTTCAGAGGGGCAAGGTCAAAGTTCTGAGTGTCGCCGGTTCGCTCGGCCGTAAACATGCGGAAGTTTGCGCCCGTCGCCAATGGCCCCATTGCCTCTTTGATTGTCTCGGTGAATGTGCCCTTGCCGCTGCGTGTTGGACCGTACAGGTAGAACATGCACTCTTCATTAGTAGAACCGGTCAGGCAGTAACCGCCGATACGCTTCAAATAAGGTATGATGTCGCCGCCCGTCCCCAACGATGACAGGAAGTCAAGCCACGCTGATTTATCCGCGTCCGGTCGGTATTCAAGCTGAAGGCAGTATGTGAACAGGTCATCGGGTCTATGCTCTGCCAGCCGCCCGGTTCTCAAATCTACCACCCCATTCAGGCAGTTAATTTTGTGCGTGTCCTTGTCGAAGTCGGCAATGTCGGCAACGATTTTTTTTGCCTCTTGCAGCATCCCCCGCACGCCGTTCACATTCCACCTATGCGCCTCAGAACGCCCGGCGAGCTTGTTGTTATCCTCAGCAAGCGCGATTTGCTGCCTCAGCCTCAACACATTAACGATTGCCCGGCCCACGGCCGCCGTCGCGCCGTCATCCGTCCAATGTGTGCCCGTGTAAATAAGCCAGCCGTGCGATTCGGTATACTTAAATTTCTTGGGGTACATGGCGATCACGCAGCGCGCATGGCCATCATGGTCTGGCGGCTCCGATTTGAATACTTGCCTTAACTCAGCCGTCAGGTTCATTTCATACCTCTTGCAGTACGACCGTGCGCGCGGGTTCGGGACGCGGTGACGCCATGCCGCGTGACATGCCATCCTCTATGACGCGCTCAATATCCGCCCTTGGTGTGTTTGTGTTCTGTAGCGCCGCACTCAGTAGCGCGTCAAATGCCGTCTGTCTGTCTAGCGTTGCCCAGTCCGCCGCTACCAGACTACCAAGCGAGATTGCCGCCTCAAATCGCGCCTTGTGCCGCTGGTTGTCTGGCGCGGCTATCACGCTATCGCACTCCCTCTCAATTGCCGCTGTTACATATCGCTCATAGTTTCCGTTTCCCGACGGGATGGTGACGACAAGCGCGGGTTCCTTCGGTTGCTCCGCCTTCCAGCGTTTAACCAGGTATTCCCATGACGGACGCGGTAGGATGCTCCAGTTGGACCAGACTGTGCAACCCTTCGACCCATAGAAAAAGCGCGTGGCATCCTTCGTGCTATGGTCGGCCCAAGGGAACTCCGCCAATAACGCCCGGTACAAATCCTCATAGGTTTCCAAATCCGTTATTGGCTCGTCAAATACCCAGACGATGCGCGTATGCGGGTCGTCATCCGTGTGCGAGGGCGTCGTGTAGCCAAAGCTGGCAAAGGTACTGATAAGGTCTTGCACTGCTAGATAATCAAGCGAGCTGCGCTCGTCCCCACTCTCAAAATCAAGCGCGATGTACCACGCCTCTTGCCAGTGGTCCTTCGTCTTGCGCCCGTTGTGCAGGTGAGCCACGCTATAGCCCCGGTACAGCTCGATTGCCATGCTGCGCGCCGTCGTATCGCATGGCGCCCAGTGACGGTGAAAGGCACGCCACTCGTCTTGCGTCGCGTCCTTCGGTATCTTGTCAGTACGGGAGCGATTCAGGAAGATGCGTATAGGCCGGTCGCGTTCGTCGCTCATCATCGCACCTTCCAGCGGCGACTATGCCCGCACTTCTGGCAGCGCCAGTATTCCCACCTACCACGCTCGCTAATCTCGGTCGGCGTATGCTCCCCGCACTCGCCACACTCCCGCCACCGCGTCACGCCGGCG
>CAYLJW010000047.1:0-36205 GCA_964384155.1 uncultured Ardenticatenaceae bacterium | reverse complement strand
AGGCCATCGCGCACTACCAGCAGGCGCTGGAGGTCAGAACGCGCCAGGACTTCCCAGAGCAATGGGCAGCTACCCACAACAACCTGGGCGCTGCTTACTCCGAGCGCATCGAGGGCAACCGGGCAGCGAATATCGAAGAGGCCATCGCGCACTACCAGCAGGCGCTGAAGGTCTATACGGTGGCGACGTGGCCGGAACGCGCCCGATCCACGGCGCTTAATCTTGGTTTCCTGCTCTACGACCAGGAGCGATACAGACTGGCGCGCACCTTTCTGGTCACGGCCCATGAAGCGGTCGAGGTCATGCGCGGCGCGGCGGAGCGCGAGATAGACCGCCGCCGGCTGGCCGAGGAGAATGCCCTGCTGTATTCCCGCCTGGTCTTTGCCTGCCTGCAGCTCGGCGACCAGGAAGCCGCTTTCGCCTATGCCGTCGCCGGCAAGGGGCGCGCATTTATCGATACGCTGGCGACAGCGCGGGTGGACCTGGCCGCCGCGGGGGCCGACGATCCGGAGCTGGCCAGCGCTCTACAGGCCGCGCAGCAGCTTCGGCAGCAGATTGACTCCCTGCTCCAGCGGCTGCTGGAGGGCGGCGAACAGCGGGAAACCGTATCGCGAGGCGAGCGAAGCGCTATGCAGGGCGAGCTTTCCCGGATGCGGCAGGCGGAAGCAAAACAGTGGGCGCAGATCGGGCAGCGCTTCCCCACCGTTGCGGCCCTGATCAATGCGCCGTCTCTAGATACTGCGAGGGCCCAGGCTCTGGGGCAGGCTTCAGGGGCGACGCTCGTAGAATACTACCAGCATGCCGAGGGCTGGGGAGCTTTCGTTGTGACGGCCGATACCCTGCACTACGTAGCGCTGCCGAAGCTGCAGGAGGCGCTGCTCCAGCGAGCCGGGTTCTGGTTATTCCAGGTAGAGCGCGCTTACGGGCGGACCCCGCTCAGCTACCGCTTCCTAGAGAAGCTCTATGATGCGGCGCTGGCGCCCTTGCTGCCTCACCTGTCTCCCGGCCGGCCGCTAGTGCTCGCTCCGTTTTCCTGGTTGCACCTGCTGCCCCTGGCCGCGGCTCTGGCGCCAGACGGGCGCTATGCGGGGCAGATTTTCGACCTGACCTTCGCGCCCAGTCTGGGGGCGTTCAAGGTGATCTGGGAACAGGGCGGGCAGCCGCAACAAAATGGACAGGCGACAACGCGCCGGTTTCTGGTCGCTGCTTATCCGGGCCGACCGGCCGCCGTCCATTATCTGCAAAACGTCATCCCGGAAGCTGAGGTGGTTGCAGTTCTCTTCCGCACGTATGGGGCCAGCGTAACGGCCCTGCTGGGTGCAGACGCGACGCCGGATGCCGTGATCCGGCACACCCGCGACCAGGACATCATTCACCTCGGCTGCCACGGCGGCTTCGACCCGGCTTCGCCACACGATTCGGGCCTGTTGCTGGCCGGCGGGTGGCTGGACGTGCCCCGTGTGCTGCGCGAGTTACACCTGGCCGGGACCCGGCTGGCTACACTGGCTGCCTGCCTCACCGGCCGGGCCAGCGTAGACGCCGGGGATAACTTTACCGGGCTGATGCAGGCGATGATGATCGCCGGGGCCCGGTCAGTGGCAGCCAGCCTCTGGTCGGTGCCTGATGTTTCCACACGGAGATTGTTTGAGCTTTTTTATGCTCGCGTGGTCCAGGGGGTAGCGCCGGCGCGCGCCCTGCAACAGGCGCGGGCGGCGCTCCAGGCCACTGATGGCTGGCGCCATCCCTACCACTGGGGCGCCTTCCAGGTTTACGGCCTGGGGCACCTCGGAGGCAACGATGCGCCGTTGCCCGAGGGGCTTCTTGCCTCAGTTGAAGCAGAAGCGAGCGCGCCGCGGGCCAGAGGAGGTCAGATGAAAGCGAACAAGATTGCTGGTGACGCCGAGCTGCTCCTGCAGCAGATGTTATTTGACGCTGAGGACGTCATTGACGCCCTGGAGCCTGGAGAGCGGGCGTTGCTGCAGGCGGCGTTGGGCGCCCTCGCCGAGGAAGCAGACCAAATAAAAGACAAAGCGGAGCTGCTGGCCCTGGCCGGCGCCGTGCATATGCTGGTTGAGGAGCTGCCGGGCCTGCGCGCACTCCTGCTGCCGGAGGAGATTGACGTCGCCGAGGCCCGCGCGCAGCGGACACGCGCCTACCGTGCCTTTGAAGCGGGCGAGACGGATGAAGACCCAGAGCTGGCCGAAGCGCAAGCGCGTCTGCCTGCCGTTGGCAACACGGTGAAGCGTCTGCACGAGGAAATGGCGCGCCACCTGGCGCCGGCGGAGCTGCCGCCTGCTGATCCCGGACGACTGCGCCGGTTGCTGCAGGCAATGGGAATCGGCCGCAACGCGAGGCAGTGAAGGTAGAGGCTGCGAGCTATGACGGCCACCGACCATGCCACACTGGTTGCGAGTCCAGGATTTCTGGCCACTTTTTTGGGAACCGGCGACGCCATCGATGCACTGCTGGCGCCCCTGTTAGCTGCCTTCACCCTGGAGTCGCGCCGTGATGGCTACTGGGTCGCGGCCGGTGGCGACGCCTGGATGCGCCGCTTTACGCCAGGCATTAACGGCGACACAGCCGCATTGCAGATAGCGCATAATCCTCCCGGTACGGTAGTTGAAGGCTGGGCAGCCGCGCGCGAACGGTTGGAAGCCGCGCTCGATGCATCTCTCCTGGCCGACCCTGGCTTCTGGGGCTATACGCTGGTCTACCAGGGGGAGCTGGAAGATGATACGGATCCCGAACTGGCCTTTAGCAGTGTAAAGCATGTTGCTCTGCGCTTACATGCCAACCGGCCGCGAGGTGTACCGGTCCTTGCGGACGCCCCGGCCCCCGGCGGCCATTTGTGGCTGACGGAGATTCCCATAGGAGAGGGAAGCGGCGCCGCCACAGTCTACGTGGCACTGGGACCGGCGGACAGCAAGGCACAATTGAGTGACTGGGTTGCGGGACCTTACGCGCCGCTGCTCTTCCCGGACGTCGTCGCCCACAAAGGGTACCTGTTCCGGCGCGACTATCACCGCGATGATCTGCGCCATCGCTACCTAAGCACCGTGGAACGGCTCACGGAAGAGACCAGCCATCTTCTCGACGACCTCGGGTCAGAGCAGGCGGCAGCCGGGCAGCTTGATGCCGTTGCCCACCTTTACGATCGCGTTGTCGCGGTCGTGCCTCTGCTTGATCAGCTCCGCATCCAGCTTGCCACGCAGCTCGAGAATTTCGACCTGCGAACGGAAGAAATCGAAGGGGGCGAGGCGGTGCTCGCATTCCATCGCCGCCACCTGGCAACGGCCTTTCGCGAGCTGGAGCTGCTGGTGGCGCGGGGGCGGGATGCGATGGAGGCAGCAGGCACGACCGTCGACATGGTTCAGGCACGTCTCAGCAAAACGCGCGCGCGTCAGGAGCGACGCCTGGAGTCGTTGCTGGCCTTTGTCGCCGTTACCCTTGCTCTCGTGGAGTTGATCACTATGGAGGCCGCCGGCGCCTTCCTGGATTGGGTCCGACCCTATTTCGGGCTGGCGCCGCTGAGCCGTTATCCGGTACCGATCCTCTTCTGGACGCAGGTTGCCTTGATTGTCGCCGTCGGAACGGTACTCTACGTTCTCATTCGCCTGGTGCTCGCTCTGCCAGAGCGTCGACGCGGCCGGCCGCGGGGTGCCTCGCGCCAGTAGCGGCCGGCTCGCAACCTGGCTCTCCCATTCACGGACTTAAAGCCGCTTTCTTCCTTCCCGCTAACGAATTTGATGTGAATCAGCACCAGTTCCGATGATTTCTCGGATCGGGTTTGCAACTGACTGCTACGCTATGGGAAGTGCGGTTACGAGCACGATGGAGGCGTCCAGCTGTCCGTCAAGACCCTGACCCGAATCTTCATCCTCATCATCCTCCTTGCCGCCGCGGTAGTCGTTCTCTCAACCGTCGTTCTCCCCCACCCCCACCCCACACACGCGCCGCGCCAGGCTCACGGCGTCGCTTAAGGACAGCGCCTGGCCCGCTACCCAGGCGGCTTGCCAGCCGGCGTCGCTGCGCGCCTGGGCCGCTTCCTGGATGGGGCGCAGGTGCGCGGCTTTGCTGGGCGGCAGGGGTAGGCCCATCTCCTGGCGCAGGGCGGCGGCGGCGCCCCATAGGGTGGCTGCCGTGTCGATGGCGTCCTCATGCGCGGCCACTTCGGCCACGCCTTCCAGGCAGTAGATCAGGTGCTCGCGGTCGCCTAGCTCCTGGAATAGGGCTAGGCAGGCGCCGTATTCGCGGTAGGCGTCGTGGCTGCGGCCTAGGTCCAGGGCAATTTCGGCCAGGCGCATCTGGGTGTAGCCAATGCCCACCTTTTCGCCCAGCTCGCGGCGCAGGGCCAGGCTCTGGCTGTACAGGGCCTGAGCCTCTTCCTGGCGGCCTTCGTCGCGGGCCACGTCGCCCAAGTTGGTGAGCAGCATGGCTGACAGCACGCGGTTGCCCAGCTCCTGGCTTAGGGCCAGGCTTTCTTCATAATAGCGCGCCGCGCGGCGGTTGTGGCCCAGGCGCCCGGCGGCAGCGCCCAGGTTGTTCAGGCAGGTGGCCATGCCCCAGGCGTCGCGCAGCTCGCGGCGCAGGGCCAGGCTTTGCTCCAGCAGGCCAATGGCCTCTTCGTAGCGCCCCTGGTGCAGGGCCAGCACGCCCAGGTTGTTGGTTAGATGGGCGATGCCGTCGCTATCTTCAAGCTGGCGGTAAAGCCGCAGGCCGCTCTCGAAATGGGTCGCCGCCTGCTCATAGTCGCTCTGGTACCAGGCCAGCACGCCCGCGCCCTTCAGCGCCCTGGCCTGCAGGGGCGGCGGCAGCGCCGGCTGCGCCGCCAGGATGCGCGCCAGCCAGCTGCGCCCTTCCTGCACGTGGCCATGGAGCTGCCAGAAGCGCCACACGGCGCCCGCCAGGCGCGCGGCGGTTTCTGCCTGGTCGTTAGCCAGGGCCCAGGCCAGCGCCGCGCGCAAGTTGTCGTGCTCTTCGTCCAGGCGCGCCAGCCAGCTTTGCTGTTCCGCGCCGGTGAGGTTGGGCTCGGCCTCCTCGGCCAGGGCGCAGTAATAGGCGGCGAAGTCGCGCCCGGCGGCCTGCTGCTCGCCGGCGGCGGCCAGCTTTTCGGCGGCGAACTGGCGCAGCAGCTCGTGCAGCGCGTAGCGCCCGTTGGCCTGGCGCACGGCAAACGATTTATCTACAAGCGCGGCCAATACAGGCAGCGACGCGCCGGCCACGGCGGCGGCCGCGGCGCGCCGGAAACCGCCGCGAAACAGCGAAAGCCGCCGCAGCACGGCCTGCTCCTCCGCCGGCAGCATGTGCCACGAACGGTTGAAAACGGCTGTCAGGCTACGGTGGCGCTCCGGCTGGTCGCGCAGGCCGCTGGTTAGAAAGCCAATGCCCTGCGCAATCTCTGAAGCAATCTGCTCACTGGGCAGCGCGCGCACCCAGGCGGCGGCCAGCTCCAGGGCCAAGGGCAGGCCCTCCACCAGGCGGCAGATGCGCACAACGGCCTCGCGGTTGGCGGGCGTGAGCGCAAAATCGGCGCGCACGCGCCGCGCGCTCTGCACAAAGAGGCGCACGGCGTCGTTTTCAGCGGCGGCGGTGTCGCTGTCTTGCGGCGGCGGCAGGCCGCGCACGTCGAAGAGCTGCTCGCCGCGCAGGTTCAGGCGCTCGCGCGAAGTTGCCAGCAGGGTCACTTCCGGCGCTTGCTGCAAAATCTCGGCGAGCAGGCCGGTTTCCGGCAGCAACTGCTCGTAGTTGTCGAGCAACAGCAGCAGCTCTTTGCCGCGCAAGGCGGCGATGACGGCGGCCTGGGGGTCCGCTGCGCCGGGCTCCAGGCCCAGGGCCGCGGCGATGGCGCCCGGCAGCAGGCCGGCGCGGTCCAGGGCGGCCAGCGGCACAAAATAGACGCCGTCGGCAAAGCTGCCCAGGCTTTCGGCCGCCGCCTGCAGCGCCAGGCGCGTCTTGCCCACGCCGCCGGGCCCCACCAGCGTCAGCAGGCGGCAATCTGCTTCGTCCAGCCGCCGCGCCAGGTCCGCCAGCTCCGCCTCGCGGCCCACAAAGGGCGTCAGCGGCGGCGGCAGCGTGTGCGAGCGGTCGCCGGGCAGCGCCAGCTGCGCCGCGGCAATGGGCCGCTCGTCGCCGGCGTCGCGAATCTGCCGGAACAGGGCCGTGGTTTCGGCCTCTGGCTGCACGCCCAGCTCCTGGGCCAGCATCTGGCGGCACTGTTCATACTGCTCCAGGGCCGCGCCGCGCTGGCCGCTGAGCATATAGAGGCGCATCATCAGCCGGTGCGCCTCTTCGCTCCAGCGGTCCAGCTCCAGCTGCCGCCAGGCCGCCTGCCGCGCGCGCTCATAATCGCCGCGGCGCTCGTAAAAGCGCGCCAGGTGCGCCAGCGCTTCGAGGGCCTGGCGGTGCAGCCACTCGCGCTTTAGGGTGGCCCACTCTTCAAAGGCGTTGCTGTCGGGCAGCGAGAAGTCGGCCAGAAAGGGGCCGCGGTAGAGGGCCACGGCCTGCTCCAGGCGCTGGGCGCAGGCGTGGCAGCTCTCGGCCTGGCGGTGGCTGTGCTGCCGGCGCCAGGCCAGGTGGTCGAGAAAGGCGCGCACGTCGAGCCGGCAGTCGCTTTCGGGGTTGAACTGCAGCGAAGCGCGGCTGGTGAGCAAAAATGGCGGCTCGGTCTGGCGGTCGCCAATGGTCTCGCGCAAGCTGAGCAGCGACTGCCGCAGATTATTGCGCGCGGCTTGCTCCGTCTGTTCCGGCCACAGCATGGCCATCAGCGCTTCGCGGCGGTGTGGCCGGTCGGCTTCCACGGCTAGGTAAGCCAGCAGCGCGCGGACTTTGCCATACCTGAAGCTCACGGCTTCGCCGGCGCGCGTCACTTCGTAGGGCCCCAGCAGCGAAACGGTTAGTTGGGCCATAGGCCGCATTATAACAGGCAACGGACAGGCCAAGGGCCATTTAACAGTTTGCTAACGGCTGCCCGGAAAATGGTTGTCGTAGCTGACCTGCTAAGGCATCGGAAAGCGGCTAACGCGGCGCACGACTCGCGTTCCGGGCCACGCGCCGCCCGCCGCCTTTCTGAGCCAGCTTATCCAAGGAGCAAGGAAAATGAAACGCTTTGCTTTATTCATGTTAGCCGTCCTACTGCTTTCGGGCGCCGTGCTCGTCTCGGCCCACGGCGGCGACGCCAACCTGGTGCATGCCTGCGTTAAGAGCAACGGCCAGGTAACCATTCTGCTCGATCCCAACGCGACCTGTAAGCACAATGAAACGGCGCTGGACTGGGGCATTATTGGCCCGCCCGGCCCGCGGGGCGAGCCAGGCGCTCAGGGTCCTGCTGGGCCTGAAGGGCCTGCCGGGCCACAGGGGCCAGAGGGGCCTGCTGGACCGCAAGGAGAAAGCGGACCCCAGGGGCCTGAAGGGCCTGCCGGACCTCAGGGCGAACCGGGACAAGGGCTGTCCTCGCTAGACGATCTTTCCGGGGTAGCCTGTAATGCCGGCCAGAGCAACGAAGGCGTTGTAGATGTGCAATATGGCGCCGGCGGAGCCATCAGCCTGGTGTGCATGCCAACAAGCCTGCAAACACTCACCGTTAGCAAGAGTGGCTCGGGCCAGGGCACAGTGACCAGTAATCCGGCCGGCATCCACTGTGGCGGCGACTGCGAGCACGCTTTCGCGCCCGGCGAGGCAGTGACGCTCAACGCCTTCCCCACCGGCGGCGCCGTCTTTGTGGGCTGGGAGGGCGCGTGCAGCGGCGCTGGCGCATGTACCGTGACCATGAATCAACAACAGCAGGTCAGCGCGCGCTTTGAATGGCGGCACAACCTGCGCCTCAGCGTGGTCAGCCAGATAGGCACATTAGATTATGGTTCCGGCAGCGTCACAATCCAGCAGCCGCCGCCAACGCAGAGCTGCGAGACGCCCCCATTCGGCGGCACGCGCTTCTGCTTTGATCGCGCGCTGCTGCAAGGCACGGTGGTCACGCTCGTGGCAACGCCCCAGCCGGGCTCCAGCTTCGGCGGTTGGACGGGCGTCCCCACTTGCAGCGCCAATCCCGTTTGCACCTTCACGATGACCTACGGCGGCCCCACTATCGTGGACGTAACAGCGCGCTTCCTGCCGTAACGACCTCTGGCCTAAACTCCCGGGGGCCTGAACGCAAACGTTGGGCCCCCGGGAAGAGGCTTCTGCCGAGGAGGCAACGATCATGGCGACTTTGACGCCCAGGCCAGCTTATTACGCTTATCTCATTCGCATGTGGACCGCTCGTGAAAACGGAGAGGTGGTATGGCGCGCATCGCTGGAAAACCCGCACAACGGCGAGCGCCTGGCCTTTGCCTCGCTACAGCGCCTGTTTGCCTTCTTGCAGGATCAGACGGCGGCCTGCGACGACCATTCAGAACAAGAATAGGAGAATGTAATGATGTCAGCAACAAGCTTTTTGCAGCGATGGTTTAAGCGGCTCGGGCGCGCCCTGGCGCTGGGCCTGCTTGGGATTGCCCTGCTGCTGCCCGCGGCCGTGCTGGGCAGCGCGCTGGCCGGCGCAGCCCATTCATCCGCTGCGCCGGCGGGCGCGGGCGACGGATCCATCGCCTACGTGCGCGCCACGACAGGCGATGAAATCCGGCTGATTGAGCCCGACGGCAGCAACGACCGCCGCCTGTGGGCACACGGCCTGGCCGACCCGCAGAATGTATTCGACGTTTTGTCGCTCGACTGGCGGCCAGACGGCGCGGAGTTGGCCTTTAGCAGCAATCACGAGCGCACCTGCTCTATCTTCGATTCCGACATCTACAGCATCCAGGCCGGCGGCAGCCAGTTCCGGCGCGTCAGCAACGGACCCGACTGCGCCAGCCTGGCGGCTTACCCTAAGGGCAACGTGACGGTCACCGTGCGCAACAACACCTCCAAGTTCAACACCACCTTCTATGTCACGGTGCAGGGCGCGCCGGGCATCATGGGCCTCACCATCCCCTGGAACGGCGTGGCCACCATCACCCTGCCCGACGTGGCCGACTTTGGCGCCGTGGAGCAGTGGGTGGCCCTGCTGCACCCCGGCGACTCTAACGACCCGTTCAACGATTACCGCTGGTATATAGGCCAGGTAGATGTGCAGGCGGGCCAGACGGTAACGGCCACGCCCAACCCGGCGGCGGCCAACGGCGACGGCGCGCCGCACTTTGGCGCATGGAGCCCCACGTGGCGCGGCGACGGCTCGCGCATCGGCTATGCGCGCTCGGCCGCCGCTTGCCTCAACGCCCATTCTGTGCCCGCGGCCAACACGCCGCTGGGAACCATCGGCCAGCCAGTCATCACCGCCGACGCCATCTCGCCCTGCTCGCTGGCCTGGGGGCCCACGGCAGCCACGGCCGGCCAGGTGATCTTCCTGGCCTACCCTAACCTGGGGCAAGACGGCGCAACTTTCTACCGCACCAGCGACGGCGCAGCCGCCAGCAGCGCGCAGAAGCTCTTTTCGCTGGGCTCCACCGTGATGCTGCTGTGGTATGACTGGCTGCCCGGCGGTGAAGGCTTCCTCTTCGTGCGCACCACGGAGTTCGCCAACACGCGCTTCGTCGAGGCCAACCTGTTCGAATACCGCTTCGCCACGGGCGCCATCACGCAGCTCACGCAGCTCGACGACGAATTCGTGCGCAGCTTCAGCGTTTCGCCCGACGGCCAGACCATTGTCTTTGAGCGCGCCGCCACGCTCGACGCGACCACTGCCGACCTTTGGCTGATGAACCGCGACGGCAGCAACCTGCGCCTGTTAACGACCAACGGCAAAGCGCCCGCCTGGGGCCCCAGCTATCTGCCGCCGCAGCTCACGCCGCGGCTCTACGTGCCGCTGTTTGCCAACGATTAGCGCCGCCCGGCGCGCGATGTGGCGCCGGCCGCCGGCGTCACATCGCGCTAGCCCCCCAGATAGGCCTTGCGTACATGCTCTTCGCGCAGCAGGGTGCGGCTGTCGCCTTCCAGCACCACACGGCCCGTTTCCAGCACATAGCCACGGTCGGCCAGGTGCAGGGCCATCTCTGCGTTTTGCTCGTTCAATAAAATGGTGGTGCCGCTCTCGTGCAGCTCGCGGATGATGTGAGCAATTTGCTCCACCAGTATGGGCGCCAGGCCCAGCGACGGTTCGTCGAACATCAACAGTCGCGGCCGGGCCAGCAACGCGCGGCCAATGGCCAGCATCTGCTGCTCGCCGCCCGACAGGTTGCCTGCGCGCTGATCATAGCGATCGCGCAGAATGGGAAAGAACGAAAAAACCTTCTGTACGTCTTGTTGTAGGTTGGCGCGATCGCGGCGTACATAAGCGCCCATATCCAGGTTCTCGCCTACCTTCATATCGGGGAAGATACGGCGGCCTTCGGGGCAGTGCACCATGCCCATGCGCACGATGTCTGTGGGCGACTTTTTGTCAATCCGTTCGCCCAGAAAGGTTATCATGCCATTTTTGGGCCGGTTCAGCCCAGACAGCGTCTTAAGCAGCGTGGATTTGCCCGCGCCGTTGGCGCCGATGAGGGTGACCAGCTCGCCCTCTTCGACGTAGAGCGATACGTCCTTTAACGCGTGTACGCTTCCATAAAATACGTCAACACCCTCAATCAGCAGCATGTTCGCGACGCCTCCCAAGATATGCTTCAATAACCCGTTCGCTGGTACGGATCTCTTCCGGGCGCCCCTCGGCTATCTTGCGGCCATAGTCGAGCACGACGATGCGGTCAGAGATGCCCATCACCAGGCGCATGTCGTGCTCTACCAGCACGATGGTCACGCCCTTTTCTCGAATCTGGCGGATCAGCTCCATCAGATCCAGCACTTCGTTGGGGTTCATGCCCGCCGCAGGCTCATCCAGCAGCAAGAGCGCCGGCTGCGGCGCCAGGGCAATACCCAACTCTAGCAGGCGTTGGTTGCCATAGGGCAGACTGTTGGCAATGTGCGCGCTGTTGCGGTCCAGGCGCGTAAAGGCCAGAATCTCGTCGGCTATCGCCGTGGCCGTTTGCTCGGCATCCACACATTCGGCCGTGCGCAGCAGGTTGCTGCGCAATGTTTCTGGCTCCATGCCTGTGTGCGCCAGCACAATGTTGCGACGCGTACTGACATTGGGAAACAGGCTGGTGTGCTGGAAGGTGCGCACAACGCCGCGCTTGGCCACTTCGTGCGGCGACAGCGTATTCAGTAGCGCCTCCTGGTGCAAGATCTCGCCCTGGCTGATGGGCCCAAAGCGGGTAATGGCGTTGAGGATGGTGGTCTTACCCGCGCCATTGGGGCCAATAATCGCCAGGATTTCTCCCGGAGCCACTTCGAAGCTCACGCCCTCCACGGCGTGCACGCCGCCGAAGAAGACCGATAGATCGCGCACTTGCAGCAGCGGCTGAGCGCCGGCATGCACCGCGGGGTGGGGCGCAGGTGCGGCGGAACCGGGCTGCTGCGGCTCCGCGGCTTCTGCTATCAGCTCCGTCTCAAGCTCGGCGCGGGCGCTCACCGCGACCTCGGCGGCCAGCACAGGACCGCTCTCAACAGGCGCCGGCCCGCGCTGCTCGCGCAGCTCCAGCAAGCGCCGCCAGCCCTTTTGCAGCGTGGGCAAAATGCCGTCGGGCATAAAGAGCATGATCAGCATCAGCAGCAGGCCGTAGATGGCCATACGCCAGCTTTGCGCCGTGCGTAGAACTTCGGGTAAGACGGTGAAGATGATGGCGCCCACCACCGGCCCGGCCAGCGTGGCGCGGCCGCCGGCAATCACCATCACCACGATGGTAATGGTGAGATCAAAGGCCAGAATTTCGGGGCCTACAAATTGGAAGAAGTGCGCGTAGAAGCTACCCGCAATGCCGATGATGAACGAGCTGAGCAGCGCGGCGAGCATCATATAATGGTAGCTGGAGACGCCTACCGACTGCGCCAGGGGCTCGTTTTCGCGGATTGCGCGCATGGCGCGGCCGATGGTGCTGTGTTCCATGCGATACAAGCCATACAGCACAAACAGCACGAGGGCCAGGATGAAGTAGTAGTAGGGCGCGTAACCCTGGAACCACGGCGCCGGCGGCGGCACGGCCGTAATGCCCATCGGCCCATTGGTTATCGAGGTCCAGTTTAGCGCCACCAGGCGGAAGAATTCGGCAAAGCCCAGCGTTACCAGCACGAAATAAGCCGTGCGCATGCGCAGGGTGAGGCGACCAATGAGCCAGCCAAAAAAGGTAGCCACAATGCCCGCGGCCAGAAAGGCCAGCGGAAAGGGCAGGCCATAGCGGCTGGTGAGGATGGCCGAAGTATAAGCGCCCAGGCCATAGAAGGCCACCGGCCCCAGCGACAACTGGCCCACTTTCATCAACAAGTTGTGCGCGGAGGCCAGCAAGATGAATACGCCGGCGACAATGCCCAGGCGCACCTCGAACTGGTTGCGGGCGATAAAGTGTGGAAATAGCAGCGCCACCACCAGCAGCGCCAGAAGGAGTAGCTTCGTGGAGCGTGTCATCCAACCCGTCCTTCTTTACCCATGATGCCCGTCGGTTTCACCACGAGCACGACGATGATCAGAATGAAGGCAATGGCGTCGCGGTATCCGGAGGAGATATAGCCGGCCCCCAGGCTCTCGGCAATGCCCAGCAGCAGGCCGGCCACAATGGCCCCGGGAAAGCTGCCCAGGCCGCCAGCGATGACCACAGCAAACGATTTGGCGCTTACCACAGCGCCCATGGTGGGAAATACCTGAAAGATAGGGCCCAGCAGGCCGCCGGCCAGCGCGGCAATGGCCGCGCCCCAGCCGAAGGTGAGCATATTGATGAAGTTAATATCCACGCCCATCAGCGCCGCTGCGTCGCGATCCTGGAAGGTCGCGCGGATGGCCTTTCCCAGTCGCGCCCGCTGCAAGAAGAGGTGCGAGCCTAAAATGATGACCAACGCCGCCGCCAGCACAAAGATGCGGATGGGCGTCAGGGTCAGCGGCCCGATACGAATGCCCTGTAAGGGAAACGGCAGCCCGATGTCCTTTGGCGTCGGATCCCAGATGATTAAGGCCATGTTGGCCAGGAAAATAGAAAGCCCAATGGTGGCCAGCATGGGCACATCTACGGGCTGGTTGCGGATCGGTCGCAGCAGTAGCCGTTCGATGATCGCGCCGGCAACAAACAAGGCAATCGCCGCCAGCACCAGCGCCAACAGGTAAGGCACGCCAGACAAGGTGAAGATCGAATAGACCACAAATGCTCCCAACATGTAAAACTCACCGTGGGCGAAGTTGACCACTCTCATGACGCCAAAGATCAGGGTGAGGCCAATGCCCATCAAGGCGTAAATGCCGCCGATCATGAGTCCATTGAGAATGTGCTGCGTGAACTCAACCATGCAGTTATTGCTCCAGATCAGGTAGAGGGCTGTGAGCGCGCGGCGCTCACAGCCCTGTTGCACGTCGCTGCGTCGTTAGTCTTCGAACTGGAAGTCGGGTACGCTTAACTCACCGTTTTCCACACGCACCAAGTAGACGTTAGGCCGGCTCTGATGGCCGTCGGCTTCGGTGAAGGCAACCTCGCCGCTCAGACCGGCGAAAGTCACATCGCTGAGGGCGTTATTCAGCCCTTCGGGATCCAGGTTGCAGTCGTTCAGCTCGATAGCACGGGCGATGACATGCACGCCGTCGAATCCACGGTACGATTCACCGATGCCCACATCGGGCAGGCCGCGCCGCGCGTATTCGTCGACATACCACTGCGCCAGCTCAGCATTGGCGGTGAGGTCGGGACGGTTTGGCAGGTAGAACATTAAGGAGTAGGTCCCTTCCACAATCTCGGGGCTCGACAGATCTCTCACGGCGAAGGGGTAGTTGCTGCCGCCGGTGGTCAGGATGATCTGATCCATGCCCAGCTCGTTGTACTGCTTCAGCATGGTGGCGATCTGCCCGGCGCTGGTGGTGATCAGGATGGCGTTGGCGTCGGTGTTGTTGATTTCAGTCAACTGCGGCAGCACGTCGGTGACGGCCTGATCGACGTAGTGCTCGCTCACAATCTCGCCGCCTTCGGCCTCGATGACTTCGCGGAACACCTGGCCGGCGCCGCGGCCCCAGTCGTTGTTCACGCTGAGAATGGCCACTTTGGTCATGCCCAGCTCGCTAACCAGATAGGAGCGCGACTCTTCGGCTTCCATGGCGCTGGTGGGGCTGATGCGATGCACCCAGTTATAGCCGGGCGTCTCAGGCGATGTGATCAGGCCGGAGCTAGATGTCTCTACGAGCAGCGGTACACCATGCCGTTCCACCACGGGCATAACGGCCAGGGTCGACGAGCTGCCCCAGGCGCCCAGGATGAGGGGCACGCCCTCGCGTGTGATCAAGTTCTCGGCGGCATTGGCCGACTCTTGCGGGTCGTTGCGGCCGTCGAGCACCACTGCCTCCAGCGGCCGGCCACAGACGCCACCCATATCATTGACGCGATCCACGCCAATGTTCACACCACTAACCACGTACGAGCCGGAGTCGGCAACGGGGCCGGTGAGCGGCTGGACCACGCCAAAGCGAATGGGCTCACCGGATGGGCCATCGGCGGGTTCGGCAACGTCTTGAGCATCGGCGGGCTCAGAGACATCCTGACCGCCACTGGGGGCCTGGGTGGGCGCTGACGATTCTTGCGGGCCGCCACAGGCAACGAGCGCCATGGCGACCAACAGTAGCAGGGCCATTACTAATCTACTCTTGTTCTTCATGTGAAATCTCCTTCCTTTTCAGGTCACCAGTCGTTGCTTCCCCAAACGAATGGCTATTCGTTTCAACCACTTCCGATCAGGGCGCGGGATAGGGAATATCTTCTAACTTAAATTCATCCTCCTTTTCTATGGCTGGTATTTTTCCTAAAACCTGGAGCACACGTTCGGGTGAGGCCGGCGTGCGGTTGATGCGCTTGCCCAGAGCATTGGCGATGGCATTGAGGATCGCAGGTGTGGTGGGGATGGTCGCCGGCTCGGCCACACCTTTTGCGCCATGCGGGCCGGTTGGGTCGTAGACCTCCACAATCAGGGGGTCGATGCGCGGCACGTCGGCGGCGGTGGGGATAATGTAGGTGCTGAACCGCGAATTCTGAAAGACGCCCTGGTGCGTGATCATGTCTTCCATGATCGCCCAGCCCAGGCCCTGCACCGCGCCGCCCTCAATCTGCCCCTCGACGCCTTTGGGGTTGATGGCCTTGCCGGCGTCGGTCGCCGAAGCGATGCGCAAGACTTTCACCTTGCCTGTTTCCGTGTCTACTTCCACTTCCACCAACTGGCTGGCCCAGGCATACGTGGCGTAGGCGTCGCCTTGCGACGTCTCAGGATTGACGTCGGAGGTGGTGATGTTGTGCCAGCCGTGGCCGCGAAAGCGCTTGCCGCGCGCGTGCGCTTCAGATGCCACCTTGGTGAACGGCAGCCAGCGCTCGGGCTGCTGGCGGTCGTACACGGCATTGTTGCCAAAAGCGATGCGCTCCGCCTCCGTGCCCAACAGGTCGGCGGCAAGCTCGGCTAGCTGCTGCTTCAGATCGCGGCAGGCGCCCACCACGGCGTTGCCCTGCACATAGGTGGCGCGGCTGGCCGATACGGGCCCAGAGTCTGGCGTTTTCTCCGTGTCGGCGGAAATGATGCGCACATATTCATAAGGCACGCCCAGCTCGGTGGCCGCCAACTGCGAGAGCACGGTGCGCAGGCCCTGCCCCAGCTCGCTGGCCCCATTCCACAACGTCACACTGCCATCGGCCGCAATCTCCACCTCGGCGCTGGCAAAATCGGGCCGGGCAAAACCATAACCCAGCCCATAAATCATCGATCCGACGCCTATACCGCGCACCTTCATCGCGACACCTCCTGTGCATACTGTAACTCTTCGTCGGCCATATACTGCTTCAGCCGCTCCAGGGTGGCGGCGATGCCCGCGGCCGCGCTCATTTTCTGGCCTGTGCTGAAGCTCAGGCCTTCGCGCAGGCAGTTGTTGAGGCGAAAGTCGATGGGATCCATGCCGATGGCCTCGGCCAGGCGGTCCACGAGCGACTCGTGCACCACAGCGCCCTGCAGCACGCCAAAACCGCGAAAGGCGCCGGAAATGGGGTTGTTGGTGTAGGCGGAATAGCTATCCACCTTATAGTTGGGCCAGTAGTAGGGGCCGCCAAGGTGCAGGGCCATCTTTTTGATCACAAAGACGCCCAGCGAGGCGTAGGGGCCGGAATCGCCGTAAATGACCCCTTCCATGGCCGTCAATTTGCCTTCTCTGGTGGCGCCGGCGCGGGCGCGCACAATGGTGGGGTGCCGGTGCGTCTGGGTCAGCATCGTCTCGCGGCGCGTATAAACCAGGCGCACGGGCCGCCCGGTGGCCCAGGCCAGCAGCGCCACAAAAATCTCTACAGTCACGTCGTCCTTGCGCCCAAAGCCGCCGCCCATTTCGCTGGCAATACAGTGGATGCGGTTGATGGGTATGTTCAGCACCGCGGCCACCTGCCGCCGATCGCGATAGATATATTGCGACGAGGCGTAAATGACCAGATTGTTGCGCTCGTCAATCCAGGCAATGCCCGCTTCTGGCTCAATGGGCGCGTGGTCCTGACCATGCGTGCGGAAAAGGTCCTCGACGATCACATCGGCCTCGTCGAAGCCGCGCTGAAAATCTCCCTTACGCACTCGCGTGTGGTAGATCAGGTTGCCGTCGGCCTGCACCAGGGGCGCGTCTGGCTTTAAGGCGTCTATGGGGTTAAAGACGCCCGGCAGCGGCTCGTACTCTACGCGGATCTTCTTGACGGCTTCTTCCGCCAGGTAAGCATCCTCGGCGGCAACCAGGGCCAGGGGCTCGCCGTAGAAGCGCACCTTGTTCTCGGCCAGCACCTGCTGGTCGGGCAGCGCAATGCCGAAGATGTTAGCTCCGGGAATGTCGCGCGCCGTCAGCACGGCGTGCACGCCATCCATCGCCTCGGCCTCGCTGGTGTCGATGCTTTTGACCAGGGCGTGCGCCTGGCTGCTGAGCAGTACTTTGGCGAAGAGCATGCCGGGCATGTATAAGTCGGCGCCATAGATGGCCCGGCCACTCACCTTGGGCACGGCATCTTCACGGATCACCGACGTGCCGATGACCTCCTGGCGCTCCGTGATTTGTTCGATCGTTGGTTTTACGTCAACTTCCATTCTATGAGACGTCATGATTCTTCCTCCGCTAAGCGTCCTGGCCGGCCATTTCATTGGCCGCACGCTCGATGGCGCGAATGATCTTCTGGTAGCCCGTACAGCGGCAGAGGTTGCCCGCAATGCCGGCGATAATGTCCTCGCGCTCTGGATGCGGATTGCGTTTGAGCAGGTCGATGCCCGCCAGCACCATGCCCGGCGTGCACATGCCGCACTGCACGCCCCCTTCTTCAATCATGGCCCGCTGCAAGGGGTGCAGGTTCTGCGCTGTGCCGACGCCCTCGATGGTGATCACCTGCCGGCCAATGGCTCTTTCCATGGGCGTTAAGCACGAAAGCACTGCTGTGCCGTCTATAAAGACCGTACAACTGCCGCACTCGCCTTCGCCGCAGCCTTCCTTCGTGCCGTAGAGGTGCAGGTCATCGCGCAAAAAGTCGATCAGGCGCCGCCCGGCCTTCACCACGTGGTCGACCGGCCGGCCGTTAATCGTCAGGCTCATACGCACCTGGTTTTCGCCGATACGTTCAACGGGTGTGGCCATTTTCAAAACTCTCCTTTGTGTTGCGGGTCTTTTGTGCGCGCTGCCATGCTGATTGCAGCGCCACGGCAACCAGCTCCTGGGTGACATAGAGGCGATAGGGCGCGCTGGCGCGGATGTCAGAGATGGGGCTGATATCTTCGCGGGCCGCGGCACCGGCCTGGCGCAGCAGCGACTCATCGGGCGCGGCTCCGGCCAGAAGGGCTTCGGCCGAGGGCGCACGCACGATGGTGGGCGCCACAGAACCTAAGGCGATACGCGCCGCCTCGATGCGCCCCTCGGAGCTGTAGACCACGGCCGCAGCGTCGACAACCGAAATAGCCTGGCTCTCGCGCAGGCCCAACTTGGCAAAACTGCTGCCGGCCGTCGCCGGCAGCTTCTTAAACGAAATGGTCGTGATCAGCTCATTGGGCTGCAGCACGGTGCGGCGAACGCCGGTCATGAAGTCGCTCATCATCACCTGGCGCTGGCCGTCGACGCTGGCCAGAGTGAGGCGCGCTTCAAGCACCACCAGGCAGGGCAGCGTGTCGCCGGCCGGCGAGGCATTGGCAAGGTTGCCGCCAATGGTGCCCATGTGCTGGATGGCCGGCGCGCCGACGACGCGCGAGGCCTCCACCAGCAGGTAGGCATACTGCCTCACCAGCGGTGAATCGATCAGGTCTGTGTAGCTCGCCGCGCCGCCAATGTGCAGCTCATCGCCCTCTTCGCGGATCTGCTGCAACTCGGGCACCCGGCTGATATCAACCAAGGCGTCGGCCGAGGTAACGCCCTCCTTGAGCTGCAACATCAGATCCGTGCCCCCTGCCACGGGCCGGATGCGACGGCTGCCGGCCTCGGCCATAAAGCCAAGGGCTTCCTGCAGCGTCTCCGGCCGGTAGAAATCTTGGTACAACATACGATCTTCCTCCTATACCTACCGATGGACGGTTCGGCGCCGGCTAAACGGGCATTTTAGATGTCGAGCACTCGGCGCACGTGCAACGGCAACGTGGCGCATTGCCTGCGAGTTAAGGAACTTTGCGGAAACCAAACAAGCTGCTGATACGAGCCGCGCCATCTACCAGCAGCTCGGCCCAATGGCCGGGGTCTCTGGCCTGCACGCGGAAGGCAGGGGCGGCGATGCTGATTGCGGCCAGCGGCTCGCCCAGGGCGTTGCGGATGCAGGAGGCAACGGCCCAGACGCCGATTTGCGACTCTTCCTGATCCTCGGCATAGCCGTCGGACCTGGCCTTTTTGAGCGCAGCAAATAGCTCGCGCCGGGTGGCGATGGTGGCGGGCGTCGCTTTTTCCAGCGCTTCATCAGGGTAAAGGCGCAGCAGGTCTGCTTCGGGAAGGTGAGCGAGCATGGCTTTGCCCGAACCTGTGGAGTGCGCCGGCAGGCGCGTGCCCACCGGATTGACCACCTGCACAACGCCGCGCGCCGGCGCTTTGTGGATGAAGACGATCAACTGATCTTGAAGAACCGAGAGGCTGGTGGTCTCGCCCGTCTGCTCACGAATTTCGGCCATGATGGGGGCCGCGGTGTTCACCAGGTCCTGGCTGGCCCAAAACTTGCCCGCGAGCTGCAGCATCTTGGGCCCCAACCTGTACAGCAGCGTCGTTTCGTCGCGTAAGAGGAATCCGAGGTGTGTGAGGGTGCCTGCCAGATCATACATGCTGCTGAAGGGGATCCGCAGCTCCTCACACAGTTGCGAGAGCGTCAGGCCGTCTGGATAGGCTGCAAGCAGCTCTAGAACCCGAACCGTCCTGGCGGCCGATTTTACGGTCCTGAAACTGCTTTCGGATACAAGGCCCTCTGCTCGTATCAAACGCACATTCCCCCAACTACCGTCTTGTGAAACGCTTTCACATATACGAAAGTAACACATCATTTGGCGGCTGTCAATACTTTTTTTTGATGGCGTGCGGCGAGTGGGCGCGCCGGCGGCCGCGCAGGCCATAGCGCCCATGTCTTATACCGTCGCCGAGACGGCGGCGGTATAATCACGACGAGACCTGACAGGTTTCAAAAATCTGTCAGGTGTGGCGCATAGATGTCGAAAAAAAGTATCTGGATTCTCTGTTTATTGCTCCTGCCGATCATTGCCGCGGCGCTGCATTTGTCGCCGGCTTTGCGCACGCTGCGCATTGTGCACAGCGCGCGCTTCTTTGCCGACGCCGAGTATGGCCGGCCGCCGCGTACCAACACGACTGTGCAGTTGTTTGAAGGCGTGGACTATTCGCGCGAGGTGCGCGGCTACCCGCGGCCGTTGGTGATCCATACGGTGGCCGTGGACCTCACGCGGCCGGAGATCGACTTTCTGGTAACGCCCAGCGAGCCGGGCGCGGAAGCCAGGGCACGCACGACCACGGCTTTCTTGCGCGAGTTTGAGGTGCAGGTGGCGATCAACGGCAGCTTTTTCGAGCCTTTCTGGGCCAATTCGCCGTGGGATTACTACCCGCGCAGCGGCGACCCGGTATGGGTGCAGGGGCTCACGATTTCAAACGACGTGGCCTATTCGAGCGACATGGAAGGCTGGCCGACCCTCTGCCTGGTAGGCAACGCGGCCTCCATCAGCCGCCAGGGCTGCCCGCCGGGCGCCGGCCAGGCGCTTTCGGGCAATCACATGCTGGTGGAGAACGGCCTGGCGGTGGCGCATCAAAATTCGCGCCGGCACCCGCGCACAGCGGTGGGCCTGGCGGCCGACGGCGGCACGTTGTGGCTGGTGGTGGTCGACGGCCGGCAGCCGAACTATAGCGAAGGGGTGACGTTGGGCGAGCTGGGGGAGATCATTCTAGAGCTGGGCGCGCACATGGCGCTCAACCTGGACGGCGGCGGCTCCAGCGCGATGGCCGCGGTGACCGAAATTGGCCCACAACTGCTCAACGCGCCGATCCACACCAACATCGCCATGCGCCAGCGCCCGGTGGGCAATCATCTGGGGATCATCGTGAGGGAGTAAAAGGTTTGTAGTAGGGCAATTCATTGCCTGTCTACGCCGCCGGCGCGATAAATCGCGTTACTACGAACGGGGGGATGGCGCGCTAAGAAAGCGCGGTTATGTGAGGGTGGGTTAGCGCCATTCCATTGCGCCGCGGGCCCAGGCGTAGACCAGGCCGTCGGCCAGCAAGATGATGAACAGGGCCGCCGCGCCTACAGCGAACCAGCCTAGCTGCCCAAAGGCTACGGCCACGGGAAAGAGAAAGACGGCTTCGATATCGAAGATGAGGAAGACGATGGCATACACGTAGTACTGGACCTTAAACTGGATCCAGGTGTCGCCAACGGTCTCAATGCCGCATTCGTAGGTCGATTGCTTTAGCAGATTGGGCTTTCTAGGGCCCAGCAGCCAGTTCGCGATCACCGGCGCAGCCGGGAAAATCGGCGAAAGCAACAAGAAGATACCGACGAATTGCCATTCCGATGCCATTTAGCCTCCAGCAAGCATACAATCGTAGTGTTAGCCAAGCGGCGCGAGCCGGGCGTTAGCCATGCGCCGCGAAATTTTGCACAGGTGCCGCTTCAAGTATCCCACACTTTGGCCGATGGTGCATCTTTTTGCGCGGGTTCAGGCCTCGTGCTCGCCTGCGCCCAGACCGTTGGGGCCGTAGCCTCGCTTCAGCCACTCCTTAATCAGGGCCATGTGCCGCTGCTTGCCCGGCTCGCGCAGGCTGCGCGCCACAGGCGTGAAGTAGCTGTGCTGCCGCAAAAAGGTTAGCTGCCCCAACTGCCAGTCGCGCCAGGAGATGGGCTGGCCCGCATGGCCCAGCTCCTGGCGCAGCAGCTCGTTGCGATCAAAGAAGTCGTCGCGCCCCAGAACGTCGAGATCGGCGTCGACCATGATCTGCTCCATCAGGTTGCGCGGCGACTGTGGCAGGCGGGTCGCGCGAATGAGCCCGGCCACGGCAGCGACCTGCTGCCGGTCGAAGCACAGTTCCGGCAGCACGGCGCTTACCACTTCCACGCCCACCTCTTCGTGCCCTTTGTATGCGGTCAGAAAACCAATGTCGTGGAACGCCGCGCCCACTTCCAGCAGGCGAATCTGTTCGTGCGGCAGGCCGTGAATGACGCCGATGCGCGTCACAGCGGGCATCACATCATGCTGTGTGTGCCACAAATCATGATAGGTGAGCCACGGCGGCAGCCCGCGAAGCTGGGCCAGGGCATAGGCGATGGCGCCGTCATAGTTCGGTTGGGACATTGGCTTCATAGATGGCTTCTTCTACGGCTTGCTCTAACGTCAGCCGCCGGCCTGCTTCCCAGGCGGCCTGCTGGGCGCCGGCGTCGAGGCTGGCGCGCGCCGGCGCCAGCACTTCGTCTAGCTTGCTCTGGTCGGTGGGCGAAAGCGGCGCGCCAATTTCCTCGCGCAAGGCAGCGCCTGCGCCCGCCAGGCGCAAGGCGGCGGCGGCTCGGCCGCGCTGCGCCGACAAACCGCCCACGTCTTCTAATAGGAAGGCAAGCTGGCGGCGATCGACTAGCTCGCGGGTGATTTGCAGGCTTTCGCAGTAATAGTTGTGCGCCGTGGCCCAGCGCCCCTGCGCGCGGTGGATGTTGGCCAGGCTGTGCAGGGCGTTGCCAATTCGCCAGCGGTCGCCTGTCTCGCGGTGCAGGGTCATCGCTTCTTCCAGATAGGTCTGCGCCTTTTCGTATTGCTCCAGGTCTGTGGCCAGTTGCCCCAGGTTGCCTAGGGAGTTGGCGATGGCCCACTTTTGCTGCAGCTCGCGGCGGATCTCCAGGCTGGCGCTAAACAACGCTTCGGCGCGGATGAAATGGCCCTGGCTGGCGGCCACGATGCCCATATTGTTGAGGACATTGGCCTCGTCGGCGCGGTCGTCCAGCCGCCGGCGCAAAGCCAGGCTGCGGCCATAATATTCGCCGGCGTCTTCATAATTGCCCTGGAAAAAGGCCAGCGAGCCAAAGCAGATAAAGGCCTTGGCCAGGCCGGCAAGGTTGTCACTCTGCTCGGCCGTGGCCTGCGCCCGCGCGAACCAGATTTCGGCCTCAGCGTAGTCGCTTTGCTTGCGCGCCAGCTCGCCAATGGCGATCTGGCATTGCGCCTCTAGCTCGC
The DNA here is from genome assembly GCA_964384155.1 of uncultured Ardenticatenaceae bacterium. GTDB lineage: Bacteria > Chloroflexota > Anaerolineae > Promineifilales > Promineifilaceae > JAAYYY01. Next base: position 13,507 of record CAYLJW010000047.1, on the reverse strand, counting down.
TGTCGCCGAACTGTTGGGCCACAGCCAGCGCGTCGCGGTAGACGGTGTCGGCCTCTTCGTACTCGCCAATCCAGTCTAGCACCTGGCCCAGGCCAAAGAGCGGTTGTCCTTTTTCTTCGCCAGATAGGTGCGGCAGCACGCGGCGATAATAATCGACGGCCGCGGCGTGGGCGTAGTTGGCTTGCGCCGCCTGCGCCGCCTGCAGTAGATATTCGCGCCGCTTTTCGTCGTTTTCGCTGCGGTCGTAATGGTGCGCCAGCAGGTCTACATAGCGCGACAGCTCGCCGGCAAAGGTCTGCTCCATATAGGCGCCAATCTGCCCATGCAGCGCCGCGCGCGTGGCAAAAGGTAGGCTCTCGTAGGCCACTTCCTGCGTCAGAACGTGCTTGAATAGATAGGTCAGCTCCGGCTCCGGCTGGTCCAGCACCATCAGCTCCAGCTCGCTCATCGTCTGCAAGTCTTCGAGGATGCTGCTGGCCGCGCCCAGCTGCGGATAGACGCCCCACACCATCGCCGCGCGGAAGAGGCGGCCGATCACGCTGGCCACGCGCAGCGTAATCTGCTGCTGCGTGTTAAGCTGATCCATACGGCTGAGGATCAGTGAGAAGATGCTCGTCGGCAGCTCCAGGGTAGACAGGCGATGCGCGTCGTGCGGCGTGATGCCCAGATCTTGCAGGTAGTTCAGGATCTCTTCGATATAAAAGGGGTTGCCCGCGGCGCGCGACGTAATTCGGGCCACGAACTCTTCGGGCGGCCGCGCGGCGTCGCCAAAGAACTGCTGCAGCTTCAGGGCGATGAGCTGCTGCGCTTCGTCTGGGGTGAAGTCGGTGAGCGGCACTTCCACAAAGTGCGGTAGGCGGGATACGCGCGGCGCTTCCAGGCGCTGGATGTCGGGCGGCCGGTAGGCCAGCAGCAGGATCAGGGGCATTTGCGCGCAGGCGCGGCCGATGGCTTCCAGCAGATCATGCGACAACTGGTCCATCCAGTGGCAGTCATCGAGCACCAGCACCAGAGGCGCCTGGCGCGCGCGAGCGCGCAGGTAGTCTACCAGCAGCGATTCCAGAGAGCTTTTGCGCAGGCGGGCGTCGAACGACGCCGTAAGCTCGTTATCGGGGATGGCGACGTTAAGCACGGGGGCCAGCAGCGGCAGGCGCGGCCGCAGGCTGGGGTTCACCTGGCCCAGGTGCGCTTCCAGGCCGGCGATAAGCTCGTCGTGCGGCGCGGTGACATCCACGTCGAACAGGCCACGGCAGATGCTGTGCCACACATGGTAGCTGGTGTTCACGCCATACGATTGGCATTCGCCGGCGAAGATCTCGAACGATCTGGCCTGGGCCTCTTTGAGCGCTTCGGCGGCCAGGCGCGACTTGCCCATGCCCGCTTCGGCGGTGATGGCCACAATCTGGCCCTTGCCTGCCAGCGCTTGGTCGAGGCGCGCGGAGAGCAGCTCTTTCTCCGCGGCGCGGCCCACCATGGGCAGCGTATAGCGCGGCTCGTGGAGCTGCGCCGCGGGCCGCTGGCGGCGGCGCAGCAGGCAATAGACGGCCACGGGCGCGCTCTTGCCTTTAACTGTCACGTCTGGCAGGCGCTCCCAGTGGAACGTCTCGGCGGCGGCGGCCTGCACGCCGGCCGACGCCAGGATCTGGCCGGGGCGCGCGTGGGCCATCAGCCGCGCCGCCAGATTGACGGCGTCGCCCAGCACGCCGTAGGTCCGGCGTCGGCGGCTGCCATAAGCGCCGGTGCGCATACGGCCATCGGTGAGGCCAATTTGCAGCGGCTGTAAGTAAGGCAGCCGCGCGGCAAACTCCTGCATCTCCAGGGCAGCGGCGCCGGCGCGCAGGGCGTCGTCTTCGTGGGCCACCGGTGCGCCAAAAGCAGCGTACAGGTAGCTGCCTTTGTCGCCGATGGTGAGCTGGATGAGGCTGCCTTCGTAGCTGGCTAGAATGCGCGCCACACCGCGCACGAACTCGTCTAGCTTCTGGGGAGCGTGCTCGTCGTCGTCATAGCGGATGCCGTCGAAGCGGATGAACAGGGCGGCGGCCGGCCGCAGCTCGGCCAGGAATTCGCCCTTGCCCCGCTGCAGCCGGTCATAAACGGGCGGCAGAAGCCAGACGCGCTCCTGGTCGCCGTCCAGGGCGTCGGGCGCCAGCTCTTGCCAGGGCATCTGGCGCGCCACGCCCAGCAGCTCGCGCACCACGGCAAAGCGTTCGCGGCCCTCATCGCGCCATTCCACGATGTCCACGCCCGTCGCACTGGAGGGCGCGCCCTCCAGCGCGCGCAGCACCGATTCGTGCACCACCACCTCGCCGCGCTGCGCGTGGTGTTCGGCGGCCACCATCTGTTCCAGCGTGCGCCCGGTCAGGGCATCCAGGAGCATGTAGTCGGGGTCGCCCACCACAAAGCGGCGCACGGGGCCGCAAGCGATGGCTACTTTGATGCCTAGGGAGAAGACGCTGCCGGCATGGGTGCGCACGCTGGCAAAAGCCTGCATGGCCTCTTGCATGGCCAGGCCGCAGGCGATGGCGCGCGCGGCGGCGCTCTGCAGGTTATCGTCGCTACCGGCGTCGATCCAGCAGGTGATGGCATCGCCGCTGAAGCCGATCACGCTGCCGCCATAGACGTGGAGCTGCGTAATCAGCGCGTCGTAGACGCGGTTGAGATGCAGCGTCAGCTCCTCGGCGCCGCGGCGCGGCCCCAGCTCGCTGGCCAGCGCTTCGGTCAGCGGCGTAAAGCCGGAGATGTCGGCAAATAGGGCAGCGCCGTTGCTGCGCTCGGGCAGGCCCTGGCCGCGGGCCAGGGCCTGCCGGCGATCCATGGAAATATAGGTGCGGGCCGCTTCGGTGATCATGGCCGCGCGTGGATGATAATGTGACCGTGGCGCAGCTTCTGTGCGCCGCCCGTATCCAGCACGGTGCGCTGCTTACCCTCGTCGTCCCACCAGATACGGATGCCAAAGGTATCCGGCTTGCCGTCTTTTATGTGCATGGCAAAGTGGTACGGCTGGCCATTGGGCGCGTAAGCGCCGTTGATCCGTCCTACGCCTTCCAGGCTCGCCGTGCTGCCATCGGCGGCGATGGTGACCGTGCTGAACTGGTAGGCCGAAAGCAGGAAGCCGTTACCTTGACCCGGCAGCTCCAGGTGGAACTGGATGGCGCCATGGGGCTGCGCGTGGTTGCCGCCGCTGTGCACCAGAAAGGCGAAATTGCCTTTGCCCGCCATAAGGCTGCACGACGGGTTGATGGTGCAGGCGCCGGGCGCCACATTGATCATTCCCACGCCAAGAATATGGCCCGTGCTCGGGGGCGGCTCGGGCGGCTCTACAGTGATGGCGCCGCCGGCGCTCGAAGCAGCGTAATGGCTATCGGCCAGGGTCACCTCCGGCAGGGGACTATTGCCGCCAAAGTAGGCCTGGACGGTGTAATTGCCGGCCTGCAGGCCGGCCTCGGCCAGGGCCAGGGTGGCCTCGCCGCGGAAGTCGGTGAGCAGCACACGGCTGAACAGCGCGCCGCCGCTGGCGTCGGTCACCACGAAGAGCACCGACTTGTGGCGCACGGCTGCGCCAGCGCCGTCACCGAGCCGCGCCATGATGAAGGCGTCGCTGCCCTGCTCCATGGTTAGCTGCGCCGGCGACAGCGACAGCGCTGTCGGCTGTTTGTGCACCGTGAACTGGCGCGACGCCGAGCCGGCCTCGTATTCCAGGTCGCCTTCAAAGCTCACCGAGAGCGTGTGCGAGCCTGGCTGCTGCTGCAGGGGGAACAGGGCCGCGGCGCGGCCGTCGGCCCCCGTGATGCCCGGCAGCGCTGCGCTGCCCATGCGGAACCAGAGCGCACGATCGGCCAGTGGCGCGCCGTCTGCGTCGCGCAGCGTGGCGCTGAAGGTAGCCTGCTCGCTGAAGTAGCCGGCTTCGGGCGCGGGATCGATGATCACGAGCACCGGCTCGCCGCCCAGGGCAATATCGGCTGGATCGACATCGGGCGCGTAGTAGTCGCCGAAATTCGTGGCCATGGTCACCAGGCCCACGCCGCTGGCGGCCTGCACCAGGAAGCGCACCTCCGAGGCCGGCAGCCCCGCCGGCAACGGCAGGCTGCCTTCCCAGCGATCGCCATCGGTGGCGTTGCGGCTGAGGTTCAGCGACTGCCACTGGCCGTGCCACGCGCCAACGCGCGAGGTGAAGGTGACCCACACTTCATGCACATCGGCGCTGGGGTGGCTGCCGCTGGCCTGCACCACAAATTGCAGCGTATCGCCGGCCGTTGTGGCCGCCACGTGCCCGATCGAGGGCGGCGCCGTCGCCGCCGCCGCGCCCGTCTCGGCGCTGTAGAAGAGGCGGAAGTCCATGCGTTGCAGCAGGCGCATGGTACCGCTGGCCGAGCCGGGTCCTGCGGAACGGTATTGCAGCGGCGTGACCGCCAGCTGGATCGTGCCGCTGTCCGGATTGGCCAGGTAGTCGAAGTAGTTGGTGAGCCACGGCTGGATGGGGTAGAAGACCCCGGAATAGAACAGTGGATGGCTGCCGGCGAACTCGGTGGCCGCTACGGTGGTGAACGGCTGCACGCCGTGCAGGTCTTCATAGGCGCCGCCGCGGAAGCCCACGCCGCGGGGGATGCCCGCCTGGTGCGTGATGTTGGCGATTTCCAGCGGCAGCAGCGGGTGGCCGGCGCGCGCCGTCACGCCGTCGGAGCCTGTGTAGTAGAGCGTGCTCACTTGCTGGCCGCTCACGCCGTCGACGAGCGTGCGCTGCACGGGCGTCAGGGTGGGCGTGATGCTCACGTCGGCCGTTTGCAGGCCCAGCTCGCCGCCGGGTGTGCCGGGCGGCGCGCCCACCACAGTGTGCACCAGCGGCGGCCGCTGCGGCGGGTCCACGCGCCCAGGCAGATCCACGCTGAGCATGGGCAGGCCGAACAGGGTGGCCACGTGCAGCTGCTTCTCAAAGATGCTCGAGGTCACTTCCACGCCGGAATTGGCCATGTAATCTAGCTTGGCCTGGGCAAAAGCCGCGCCCACGGACACCGGCCCGGAGCCGGTGCGCAGGCGGCGGGAGAAGTCGAGATACAGGCGCTCCGAATACTCGATATATTCGCCGTCGCCGTACTGGTAGCCGGTGCCGGCGATGAACGTGGCGCCCTTAGAGGCGAACGCCTGCGCCCAATCGGGCTCTTCGGTGATGCCGGGTACGCCGTGGCCGTTGACCACGTTGTAGCCGGCGTGGCAGCCGCTGCTGAAGATGATGGCGTTGGTAAAGTCGATGTCCGAGGCCACAATCTCGGCGGCCGCCATGGTATTGGCGCCGTCGTAGTTGGCCGCTAGGGCGCGGCTGGCGCTGAAGTGGCCGGCCAGGAAAATCAGGTCGTGGCGCCGGCTAAACAGCAGGCCGCGCAAATCGTCGGCGCTCCACGAGGCCGGGTCTTGCGGCGGCAGCGTGGCCGGGTCGATCAGCTCGCTGATGTGCGGCGCTGGCCCGCCGGCAGCGTCGGTGAGCCCCGCGCGCAGCTGCTCGGCCACCGCCTGCGTACCGTCTTCCAGGAAACCGTAGCCCGTAATCAGCGCCGAATCGGGCCTGGGCACCACGCCGTTGCTTGTTTGCAGATAGGCCTGCACCACGGTGTGGGCCTCGAAAGCCGTTTCCACCAGGCGACCCACGCCAAGCTGCGGCAGGGGCAGGGTGCTGCCCTGAACCGAGACGTCGATGCGCGAGCCGTAGGCGTCCTGGCCCAACACATAATCGAGCCGCAGGCTGGCCTGCGAGATGGTGTGATCGAGCACCGGCGGCACGTAGTCCGATTCCGGCGACAGCGTGGCGCGGTCGGCATAGCGGAAGAAGGGAATCACTTCGTCATTGCCCACCAGCACCACGTGCTGCAGCGGATTCAAATCCCAGTAAGCTTCGACAATGTGGTCGATGGCCTCGGCCCACAGGTTCGTGGCGTAGGGGCAGCTGGCGTTGGCCAGCGCCAGGTCGCGTGCGGCGGCCACGCGTGCGTCGCTGCTCACGTCTACGACTGCGCCGTTCACTTCTGGGCGCGCCGCCAGGGCCTGCAGGCTCGCCGCAAGCTGCGCCTTCTCGGCCTCTGTGCCTTGCATGCGGGCGATGTCGTGCAGGATGACCGCGCCAAAGCCGCCGGCGCTGGCCTGGTGGCTGGTGGGCGGCAGCGCCGAGGGCTGAATGTTGCCGCAAGCGCCGGCAAGCACGGTTACCGACAGGCTGAAGGGCGCGGCGGCGTTGAAGGCGCCGTTGCGGCCAAAGACGCGCACGTAAAAGTCGCCGCTGTTGTTCCAACTGTTGATCACGATCTGCTCGTCGCTGTCGCCCGACGCCGTAGAGACGGCGATCAGGCTTTGGAGCTGCGCCACGGTATGCGCCGTGGGGTTGGAGATGTCGTAGGCGTTGGAGATGTCGTAGGGGTTGGAGATGTCGTAGGGATTGGAAATGTCGTAGGCGTTGGAGATGTCGTAAGGGTTAGAAATGTCGTAAGCGTTGGAGATGTCGTAGGGGTTGGCGATCGCATCGGCGTTGGAGATATCGTAGGCGTTAATGAAGGCCAACGGGTTAGAGATGTCGTAGGGGTTAGAGATGTCGTAGGGGTTGGAGATATCGTAGGGGTTGGAAATATCGTAGGCGTTAGAGAAAGTAGGCGGCGGCAGCTCGGCGTTGGCCAGGGCCAGGTCTGGCGCCGATTCGATATCGCGGATGGCGCTGCTGATATCTTTGAACAGCACCAGATCATAATTGGCCGGCAGGTTGGTGAGATCGACAACGACCTGGCTGTTAGGCTGGATGGAAAATTTGAACCAGCGCGCCTGGGCTCGCCGGGGGATAAACTGCATGGCCGAGCCGGTCTGCATCTGCGGCCCACCGCTCAGGGTGATGTGCTGCGCGGCCGTCCAGTTGGTGTTGTCGCCACTTTGCACCGGCATACATTGTGAAAATTCAGACGTGCTGCCGTCGGGTGCGGTGGCCGTGGCCGTGACGAACTGGCCAAAAGGCAGCTCGGGGGTCACGTCGGCCGTGAACAGCACGGCGCCGTCCTCGTTGGTGATCGCCTCAACTGAGGTGAGCCAGCGCTGGCCTTCGCCGAAACCGCCGGCGTCACAGGCGTCGTTGGCGTAGATATCGACGCGGTAGCTGGCGTTGGGCGCGCCGCCCAGGCCCGCCTGCACCACCGTGCCGTTTTCGCCGGGCACTGCGCCGTACAGCACCGGGTAGTTCTGCAGGCGGTTAGGCCCATCGTCGGCGTCGCCCAGGTCGTTCTCTGTCAGGCCGTCGGCGGCCAGGTCGATGCCCGCGCCGCCGTTGGCATAAATGCTGTTCTGCACAATCGCATTGCCGCTGCCGCCCACCACGGCCACGCCGGCGCCGGAAAAGCCGGTGATCGTCAGGCCGCGGATGGTCACACCGTCGCCGTCGATGATCAGACCGTGCGTGGCGGCGGGCGTCTGCGCGCCGTCGAGCAGCAGCTCGCCGGCAGGCAGCGTGGCGCCGTCGACGATCACCGCGCCGCGGATAACCGGCAGCGGCGAGGTGATGGTCAGCGCCGACTGCCCTTCGCCGGTTGGCGGCACGTCGAAGTGGATCTCGTACACCGTGCCCGCGCCGGCGGCCTCGTTGGCCGCCAGGATCGCTTCGCGCAAAGAACAGTGCTGCGCGTCGCAAGCGCCGTCGTCGACGTCGTCTGAGGCGTTCACCGTGAAGATAGGTTCAGGCTCCGGCTCCGGCAGCTCGCCGCAGGCCTCGGCTACGGCAAGCTGCGCAATTTCAGCGTTGTTCAGCGCGCGATCATAAATGCGCATTTCGTCTAGCTTCAGCATGCGGTGGGGCATCAGGCCCCAGTTGGAGTAACCCAGCAGCCACTTCTGCGCTGTGAAGTCGTCGAAGCTCTGGCCATCGTAAAGCTCGGTAGCGGTCAGCTCTCCGTCATAATACAGCTTCATGCCCACGCCCTTCTCGTAGGCCACGGCCACGTGGTGCCAGCCGAAGTCCGCAGGCTGCTTTGAGCTCAGCTCAAAGGCCCGGCCGCCGTCATTCTCATAGAGCGAAACGGCAACCTTGCCGCTGAAGAAGCTGTTGTCGGCGCGCAGGAACACGCCGCCGCCGCTGCCGCCCGCACTGCTAAAGTCCCAGATGCGCTGGTAGGGGCCCAGGTTGATCACCTGGCGGTACCAGACACTGATGGTGTAGTCGGAAAGCGCGTGCGACGGAATCTGCACATGCGACCGACCCTTGAGCAAGGCCGCGGCGTCGCCGCAGATGCCGGGCAGGTAATACAGCGCGCCGGACCGTTGGCCGTGGAACTCGCCGCCGGCCGTGTCGCGCGTATTGCCTTCCAGCTCATAGCGCGCCACAAGGCCGCTGCTCAAATTGACAGATTCATCGTTGGCCCTGGCCGCGAATGGTGAACTAAAGAGAGTGATGAAGAAAAGGATGGCTAAGAAAGGAACAAGCTGCAGGGGTCGAGGTCGGTTCATTATGTGGTTCCTGCCTGTGGGGTGGGTTAGGAAACAACTTTTCGTCTGCTTTTCGGTTCACACTTAAGCTGGCACTACTGGCTGCAACTAATAGTACCGCGATCCTATGATAATTGCAGCAAACCGGATTGTAAGTTAAGCAGTTGACAATCTGTATTACATCTCTACAATTGATACTAAGTATCATTAAGGAGCTGTGTAAAGGTCCCTATAATGGCGCATGGGTTACGCCGACTTCTAACTGCCATTGTGGCCGCCCTCTTGCTAACCGCCTGCACGCCGGAGGCGCCGGGCGCGTCGCGCACCCCTGAGCCGGGCGGTCGGCTGCGCGTGGCGGCCACCACCAGCGTCATCGGCGACGTGGTGGGCCGGGTGGGCGGCGAGGCCATCGCCCTGACCACGCTGATGGCCCCCGGGCAAGATCCGCACAGCTACGAGCCGTCCACCACGGACCTCACCTCCGTGGCGCAGGCCGATGTGCTGTTCGTCAACGGCTGGGACCTGGAAGAAGGCCTGGCGCGCGATCTGGCCAACATTGTGGGCCGGCAGCGGCTAGTGGAGCTGTCGCAGGGCATCGAGCCTATCGCCGCCGCAGAAGGGCAGGGCCACGAGCACGGCGGCGCAGACCCGCACGTGTGGCTGGACCCGGCCAACGTGCGCCAGTGGGTGCAGACCATCGCCGGCGCCCTGAGCGACCTGGACCCGGCCAACGCCGCGATTTATCAGCAGAATGCGGCGGCGTATGACCAACAATTAGCTGCCCTGGAAGCCTATATGCAAGAGACGCTGGCGCCCATGGCGCCCGAAAGGCGCAAGCTGGTGACCAACCATGATTCGCTGGCCTACTTTGCGCGGCGCTTTCAGTTTGAGGTGATCGGCACCGTGCTGCCCGGCGCCAGCACCCTGGCCGAGCCATCGGCGCAAGAGCTGGTGCGCCTGGTAGAGACCATGCGCGCCGAAAATGTGTGCGCCATCTTTGCCGAGACAACGGCCAATGTGCGCCTGGCCGAGACGGTGGCCGCTGAGCTGAGCGGCTGTGACACGGTGCACGTGGTGCAGCTATACACCGGCGCCCTGGGCCCGGCGGGCAGCGCAGCGGACAGTTATGTGGGCATGATGCGCGCGAATGTGGAGGCCATTGCTGTGGCCTTGGCGCAATAGGCCGGCGGCCAACGGAGTGCTTGATTGATGAGCGAGCTACAACAGTTCAGCAGCGCCCTACAGGCCGGCGGCTACCGCCTGACGCGGGCGCGCAAACTGATATTTGAAACGCTGCTGGCCGGCGGCGGGCACATGAGCGCCGCCGACGTGGCCGCCGCCGTGCAGCGGCGCGAGCCCAGCGTGGCACGCATGACGGTCTATCGCACCCTGGAGCTGCTGCGGCAGTTGGGCCTGGCGCAGCCCGTGTATCAGGGCAGCGGCGCGGCGCATTATGTGCTGATGGACAACGGGCACCACCATCACCTGCTCTGCTCAGGCTGCGACCAGGTGATCGAGTTCGACGACTGTGTGGCGCAGGAGATAAGCCGCCGGCTCGGCGAGCGTTTTGATTTCGAGATCCAGGGCCACCTGATCGAGTTCTACGGCTTGTGCGGCCCCTGCCGCGCCGGCCGCGCGCCGGCAAAGTAAGCCGGCGTCAGGCGTCGAACGAGGCGATGGCCTCGTCTTCGTCGCCATAGGTGGGGATCAGGCGCGAGAAGCCGCTCATATCCAGGGCTCTGGCCACGCGCGGCTGCGGCTGCAGCAGGCGCAGGGAAGCTTCTGGGGCGCTGGCCGCGTCCACCTCGTTGCCGATGGTATGGAACACGTTCCAGCCCTCTTCCAGGTCCGGGGCGCCCTGGCCGCGCAAGATCAGGGCCGCACTGTGCAAAGCCACCAGGCCCGCGCTCGACAGAAAAGTGACATCCGACAGGTCAATGAGCAGGCGGCGCGTCCCGGCGGCATACAGCGCCTGCACGCGGCCGATCACCTCCTGAAAATTCTTACCATCCAGCGCCCCCGCCAGGCGCAAGATACTCACAGCCCCGCCATCGCCCGCCTCCCGCGTATCGACTGATAACTCCATGTGCAGCCTCCTGAAATGACCGATCTGGCACGGCGCACGCCGTGGCGCGTGGCCTGGGTGGTATTGTATCTGAGTGAGGTGTGGTTTCAAGGGTTGGGAGTCACTACAATGATGTCCCGCTGTTATCCGCTTAACATTTACCAAGGCGCGATCGAGATGTATACTATACTTGATCGCGCTGCACGTTTTCCCCGTCCGTTGCTTGCCACTGCCACCGTTGGCGCATCACATCCCATCGCGACGGCTCGTTCGCCTGACTCTGCGGTTTCCGCGAGCCGTTGCCGCGTTCCGAGACAAGACATACCCTGCCAGGCTCACCAGGAGGTTTGGCGATGCCGACTCAGACTTTCTCCGTCTCCATCATCCGGCCGCAGGATCTGCTCGTCCTCACCCTTGAGTTCCATGCGGTCGACTTCACCCCACCCGCCGGTAGCTTGCCGGGCCAGATTGCCGGTCAGGCTGGCGCTCTTCTCGTCGCCCACTTCCAGCCGCAGCACATCGCCGAGCAGGCCTTTTACGAGGTCTCCGACGTTCCGTCGGATGCCGGGGCAAATGAACCGCCCCTCTCGCCCGGCCGCGTCCGCTCCCTCCTGGCAGGACCCAGCCGGCTGGTCTTCATCGTGCCGCCCGGCGAGCTGATCCCCTTCAATGCCCCCGGCCTGCTCGCTGCCCTGGAGCGCCTGCCGCTCAATGTCACCCCGGTCGCCAGATACCAGCCGCCCACTGGCTGCTCGCCCGCCGCCATCCTTCAGCGGCTGACCAACAACCCGCCTCCTCCACAGGTCACGCCACCCACAGGACGGCAAACTGCCATTGTAGCGCCCTACCGACTCTACCTCTCCCCCGACGACCAGGGTAGCTGGGCCCACGCCGCCGCGCCGGTGGCTCACGACGACTGGACGGAGCTGTGGCACACGCGCCTCGGCAGCCGCCGCTCCGACGGCGACCCGCGCGTGCGCGCCGTCTGGTCCCCAGACTTCAGCAGCGACCTGCAGCCGCACAGCAACGAGCCCTTCCGCATGTCGCTGGACGATCGCGACCGCAACGAGATTGTCCACCTGACCTCCAACTACCACCTGCCCAGCTTCACGCCTGCCCCGGTCGATACCGAGCGCCTCATGCTCAGCACCCTCGGCGTCTGGCTGCGGCTGCAGGGCGATTGGGAACCGCCGTCGCTGGGTCAGGGCCAGGGATCGCTCACCGTCACCCAGTGGCGTCACGTCAGCACTATGGCCCGCGATCATTACGTGCGCGTGCTCTACGCCGGCTATCTCTTCCCCTTCGGCCATCGCGCCGTCCTCGTCAAAGTCACCGAGCGCAAGTTTCAGTTCCAGGAGGAGGCCGAGACGACGGGCCACGTGGCCTACCTCTTCCAACGCTACTTCATTCTCGTTCGCCAGCCCACCCGCACCTACACCCACCGCGAATCGCCTTTCCGAACGGCGATGATCAAGACGCGCGTCACGCCCAACCTGCAGGACCCCGCAGACACCGAAAGCAAGGTCATGAACCCCAACGAAGAGGTATTCTGGCCTCGCGTCCTCTCCGGCGCCAGCTTCGTCGATTTCCCCTTCCATCTCGCGGCCACGGACTGGGAGGGGCGCACGCTGGAGTTCACCACGCCGCTCATCTTCGTCAGCAAGAACGTGGACGAGCTGCCGCTGATTGAGGATGTCGTCGATTACTACAAGGGTCTCCCCGTCGCCAACCCCCGCCGCCAGCGCCCCTTTGGCGGCCAATCCCTGGCCTTTGCGCCCGCCGACAAGTCCGGTAACACCACGCTGGAGACAAGCGCGCTTTCCTTCGACGCCATGCATAAGTCGGCCGAGACCCCCCACTTCTGGCCCGGCATGGCCCAGGCCCAGGTCGATATTCCGGCCGTTAAGAACCTCGTCGGCAGCTCCGCCCCTTCGACCATCGAATGGGAGAGCAGCTACACTGCCGCCAGCGGCAACAGCATCGGCAACGCCGCCCAGGTCTTCGCCAAAATTGTCGGCGATAGCCCGCTCGACTTCGGCTCGACCGATAAAACAGGCGGCCTGGTCGCGCCCAACCTGAACATCAGCGGCCTTTCCCGCGCTCTGGGACCGGTCGGCGGCCCGATCGAGGATATGGCCGGGGGCCAGTTCAATCCGCAGGATATTTTCGATACCAGCGTCAAGCTCCTCGGCGGCATCGAGCTCTGGCAAATTATCAAGGATCTCGTCTTCTCCAATGCGGCGAACACCGCCAATAAGCTGCCCGGCCTGGTCACCGTGCGCGACGGCGACGCCATCCGCACCACCTACACCTGGCAGCTCGGCCAAAGCGAGCTGGTAGATACCGGCCTCTTTGTCCCCAGGACAGGGGCCACCTTCACCCTGCGCGCCACGCTGGAGAAGAAGCTGGACGGCAGCGCCCCGACCTACCGCATCGAGGGCAGGCTGACCAACTTCGCCGTGGTGCTGCTGCCCGCGCCCAACGACCTGATCAGCATCGGCTTTGACTCGGTCTCCTTTACCGCCGAGAAGGACAAGAAAGTCGATACCTCTGTCGAGCTGAACGACATCCAGTTCCTCGGCATCCTCGAGTTTGTCAACGAGCTGCGCAAATACCTGCCGCTCGACGGTTTCAGCGACCCGCCCATTCTGGACATCGTCACCTCGCCCAATCCTGGCCTCAACCTGGCCTACACCCTCGGCATCCCCACCATCGGCATCGGCATCCTCAGCATCCAGAATATCAGCCTCTCTGCTGCCTTCTTCCTACCCTTTGGTGACGCGCCGCTGAACTTCCACTTCGCCTTCTGCGAGCGCCACCAGCCGTTCCTGCTCACCGTCTCTATCTTCGGCGGTGGGGGCTTCTTTAGTATGGACGTTGGCATCGAGAAGGTCGTGCTGATTGAGGCGGCGCTGGAGTTCGGCGTCGCCGCCGCCATCAACCTGGGCGTCGCCAGCGGCAAAGCCTCGATGATGGCCGGCTTTTACTTCCAGAAGGCCG
>CAYLJW010000046.1:23196-36307 GCA_964384155.1 uncultured Ardenticatenaceae bacterium | reverse complement strand
AATCGCGCCACTACGAACCCAAAACCACCGCCGCCCCCCCACCAAAGGCTCGTAGTAAGGCAATTTATTGCCGCTCCCCCGGCGCGATAAATCGCGCCACTACGAACCCAAAACCGCCGCCGCCCCCGCACCAAAGGCTCGTAGTAAGGCAATTTATTGCCGCTCCCCCCAGGCGCGATAAATCACGCCACGACGAACCCAAAACCGCCGTCGACCACGCATCAAAGGCTCGTAGTAAGGCAATTTATTGCCGCTCCCCAGGCGCGATAAATCGCACCACTACGAACCCAAAACCGCCGCCGACCACGCACCAAAGGCTCGTAGTAAGGCAATTTATTGCCGACCTTCGTCCCCCCACACCAACTGATACGGGATCTGAATAGCATCCACAGGGCAGACCGGCTCGCAGTAGCCGCAATAATTGCACGCCTCCGGGTCGGCCACAATGGCAATATCGCCTTGCATAGCCAGCGCATTCGTGGGGCATACGCGCACACAGTCGCCTGCGCCAATGCACGTCTCAGCGTCGATAATTGGCAGCCAGATTTGCGAATTCATCGGTTACAACTCTCGCCATTCGTCCATCATAAGTGGGCCCCAGTGTAGCGCACGGCGCCTTGCGGCGCATTGATTTAGATCAATTGCCCGCGCTGCGCACCGCCTGTAAGCTCCGGAAATGTGCCCCTAATGTATCTTGACACTTTTTCTCCCTCTCGGTTATCCTGAAAAATGAGACGTCTCGTCACAATTCAGCGGAAGTGATGACAAGAGAGGCAGAGGGAAACTGAAATGCAGTAGGCACCTGGCGTTCGTGGCCCTTGGCCGGGAATCCGCCCACGGAGTTACCCATTGAAAACTTGCCTGGCCGAGCGCGGCGGGGGACGCCCATCACCCCCACGTTCTAATAAAAATCAGTTTGTACTGTTTGCGGCCCTCACGGCCTTAACCGGCGCCGGCTGCGCTGAAACCCGTATGGCCGGCGCGCCTTCGGCCCTCGATGCGCGCGGGCCGGCTGCCGAAAGCATCGTCCAGCTCTGGTGGATCATGTTCATCCTGGGCGTGCTGGTGCTGCTGCTGGTGGGCGCTTTGCTCATCTACGTGGCCGTGGGTGCGCGGCGCGGCGAAGGTGAAGACGGCGCCGGGTTGATCGACGAGGCCCGTGGGCGCCGCTGGATCTGGTTGGGCGGCGTCGTTCTTCCGGTCTTGATTCTGCCCATCATCTTCTTCTTTAACCTGCAGAGCCTCGCGCGTATGAGCAGCGGCCCGGGCCCCGACACGCTGCTGATTGAGGTGACCGGCCATCGCTGGTGGTGGCACGTCAGTTACCCCAACGAGCAAATTGTCACGGCCAACGAGATCCACATTCCCGTGGGCCGGCCCGTGCAGTTGGTGCTGCATTCCAATGATGTGATCCACAGCTTCTGGGCGCCGCAGCTGCATGGCAAGATCGACATGGTGCCGGGAGAGACCAACACCCTAGAGCTGCAGGCCGACGTGCCCGGCTCGTATCGCGGCCTATGCGCCGAGTTTTGCGGCGCGCAGCATGCCCGCATGCAGTTCCTGCTGGTCGCCAGCGAGCCACACGACTTCGAGCAATGGCTGGCGCGCCAGCAGCAGCCGGCGCCGCAGCCTGCCGACGAAGCCACGCTGCGCGGGCAACAAGTCTTTCTCGGCTCGGCCTGCGTCTATTGTCACACCGTGCGCGGCACAAACGCCTCAGGAACCCTAGGGCCAGACCTGACGCACCTGGGCAGCCGGCAGACATTGGCCGCCGGCGTGCTGCCCAATACCACGGGCCACTTGGCGGGCTGGATCTTGAATCCACAGGCCATCAAGCCCGGCAACCTGATGCCGCCTACGCCGCTGCCCTCCGAAGATTTGAATTCCCTGCTGCTCTATTTGAGTTCCCTGGACTGAACCGAAAGGAAGGCCCATGGCCGTAGCCGCCTCACCCCAACAACTGACAGATGACCACGCGCAGCAGGAAGCGGTCAGCACGCTGGAAGAGACCTGGCGCCGGCCGCCGGGCTTCGTGGGCTGGCTGATTGCCGTAAACCATCGCACCATCGGCTTGCGCTATATTGCCACTGGCCTGTTCTTTTTCGTGCTGGCCGGCCTGGCTGCCCTGCTCATGCGCATCCAGCTCATGTTTCCCGCCAGCCAGTTTCTAGACCACAACGCCTATAACCAGCTTTTTACCATGCATGGCACGGCCATGATGTTTCTGTTTGCCGTGCCCATCATGGAGGGCGTCGGCATCTACTTCGTGCCCCTCATGCTGGGCGCCCGCGATATGGCCTTCCCCCGTCTGAACGCCTTTGGCTATTACACTTATCTGCTGGCCGGCCTGGTGCTGTGGGGCAGTCTGCTGTTCAACAGCGCGCCCGACGGCGGCTGGTTCGCCTATGTGCCACTGACTAATAACGAATTTTCGCCCGGCGCCGGCACCGACTTCTACCTCACGCTGATTACCTTCCGGGAAGTGGCGGCCCTGGTGGCCGCGGTGGAGCTAATCGTTACCATTTTCAAACAGCGCGCGCCGGGCATGACCATCAACCGTATCCCGCTCTTCGTCTGGTCCATCCTGGTGATGGCCTTCATGATCGTCTTCGCCATGCCGCCGCTCATGGTCGCCAGTGTAGAGCTGATGCTCGACCGCACCATCGCCACCGACTTCTTCAATCCCGCCGCGGGCGGGCACCCTCTCTTGTGGCAGCACCTCTTCTGGTTTTTCGGACATCCAGAAGTGTACATCATCCTCATTCCCGGGCTGGGCATCGTGGCCACGGTGGTCGCTACGTTCGCGCGGCGGCCAATCATCGGCTATATCCCGCTCGTGCTCTCCTTCGTGGCCATCGGCTTTCTAAGCTTTGGCCTGTGGGTGCACCACATGTTTGCCGCCGGGCTGCCCGCGCTCAGCCTAAGCTTTTTCTCCGTAGCCAGCATGATGATTGCCATTCCCAGCGGCGTGCAAATCTTTGCCACCCTGGCCACCATGGCCGCGGGCCGTGTGCAGTTCAAGACGCCCATGCTCTACGTGGTCGGCTTTGTGCTCATCTTTGTGACGGGCGGCATCACCGGCGTGATGGTGGCCATGGTGCCCTTCGACCTGCAGGTGCACGACACCTACTTTGTGGTGGCGCATTTTCACTATGTTCTGATTGGCGGCGCCGTGATGCCCTTGTTCGCCGGCATCTTCTATTGGTTTCCCAAAGTAACCGGGCGCCTGTTAGACGAGCGCCTCGGTCGCTGGCAATTCTGGCTGCTGTTCACGGGCATCAACGTCACCTTTCTGCCCATGCACCTCACCGGCTTTCTGGGCATGCCGCGGCGCGTCTACACCTACCTCGATGGCCTTGGCTGGAACACGCTGAACCTTATTTCTACCCTGGGCGCCTTTATCATCGCTCTGGGCGTGATCTTGTTCCTGGTCAATGTGCTGAAAAGCCTGCGCGACGGCCAGGCCGCGGGCCCCAACCCCTGGAATGCCGGCACCCTGGAGTGGGCCACAACGTCGCCGCCGGCCCCCTACAACTTTGAAAAGATCCCCCAGGTTCGCAGCCGCGAGCCGCTCTGGGACACCTCTTCGACGGTCGAAGAAGCAGCAAGCAGCGCCGGCGTCGTCGAGGAAGGCGTCTTGGCCTTAAGTAACTGGCGCCGGGAAACGCTGGGCACCACCGTGCTCGACGCGCGCCCAGAGCAGCGCATTGTACTGCCCAACGCCACATGGCTGCCGCTGCTCACGGCCCTGGCTGTGGGCTTCACCTTTGTGGCAGTCATGATCGACCTCATCCTGGTGCCCATCGGCGCATTTCTCGTCTTCGTGGCCATTGTGGGCTGGCACTGGCCTTTCGGTAGAAAGCGCGATATGCAATATGCCAAAGCCGGGCCGCCCAATTCGCTGCCGGCGAGCACCGTGGCCACAGCGCATGGCAGCTCGCCGCCTTTTTCCAACGGCATCTGGTTCCTGATTCTCATCGAGGCCGTGGTCTTTAGCTCCCTGATCAGCACCTACTTCTATCTGCGCGCGGCGTCGGTCGAATGGCCCCTGGGCGGCATCGGCAAGCCCGAGCTGCTGCTGCCCACCATCAATACCGTGGTGTTGCTGGCCAGTAGCATTCCCATCTATATCGCCGATCAGGGCATTCGCAACGGAAACCAGTTCCGTCTACGCCTAGGCCTGCTGGTGAGTTTCATTCTCGGGGCCATCTTCGTGGCGCTCAAAGTCTATGAATATGCCAACCTGGATTATACATGGGCCACAAACGCCTACGCCTCGATCAAGTGGACAATCGTCGGCTTTCACACGGCCCATGTTCTGACACTTCTGCTGAAAACCGTGGTGGTCACCGTGCTGGCCTTCCAGGGCTACTTTAATGAAGAGCGTAACGCCGGCGTGCAGGCCAACGGCGTCTATTGGCACTTCGTCGTCGCCGTCTGGATACCGTTATACGCCACGCTGTACCTCGCGCCATACGTGCTGTAGGAGGCAAGTTTTGGAGAGTGAGCAATTGAATGCGGATATTTCGTCGCGCGAGCTGTGGTTTGGTGTGGCGGCGGGACCCATCCTCTGGTTCATCCACCTTTTCGCCAGTTATGCCCTGGTATCGGTCCACTGCAACTGGCGCTTTTTTAGCATGCCCATGCTAAACCGCCCGGGCATTTTGGCGGCGCTCATCATCATCACGCTCGTCGTGTTTGCCGTGGTGCTTTACGCCGGTTTTACCGCGCGCAACAACTGGCGTCGCCTTATGCGCGAAAATCCCGATGGCCAGGGCCAGCAAACAGAGCGCAGTTGGGAGCGTCAGCACTTTCTCAGCCTGTCGGGCATGCTGCTGAGCGCCCTATTTGCCGCCACGATCCTGATTTCGCTCATTCCGCTGTTCGTCTTAGCGCCATGCGCCGTCATTTGAATCGCCGTTGGCAGCTCGCAGCAGGCCTGTTGCCTGCCATCGCCTGGCTGCTCACCCCCGTGGTCGCTGCGGCGCATGGCGGCCAGCCGCTGGCGCCGCACGACCTGTGGGGCGCCTGGAGCTGGGATGTCCTGACAGCAGGCCCGATCCTGCTCCTGGCCGTGGCTTATGGCCTGGGCCTGCGCCGCTTATGGCGGTCGGCGGGTCGTGGGCGCGGCCTGGCCCCCTGGCGCGCCGTCAGCTTTGCCGGCGCACTGCTGGCCCTTTTTATCGCGCTCATTTCGCCGCTGGCGGCCATGTCTGGCGTTTTGTTTTCGGCGCACATGGTGCAGCACCTTCTGCTGATGATGGCCGCCGCGCCGCTGCTGGTTTTAGCCAGGCCCGAGCTGATACTGCTCTGGGCCCTGCCGCAAGCCAAGCGACAGGCCCTGCTGCGCTGGCAGCACCGGCAGCGTGCATGGCGGGGGCTATGGTCCCTGCTGCGCCGGCCGGCCGTGGTCTGGCTGCTGTACGCCTTTGGCTTCTGGCTGTGGCACACCCCGGCGCTCTATCAGGCGGCGCTGCGCAGCGAGTTCATTCACGGCCTCGAACATGCCACATTCTTTGGTATATCCGTGCTGTTCTGGTGGACGCTGCGCAATGCGCGCCTGCGCGGCGAGGGCTTCTCATATGGCTCTGCCGTGCTCTTCGTCTTCACCACGGCCCTGCACGGCGGGCTGCTGGGCTGGCTGCTCACCTTCACCACGCAGCTCTGGTATCCGGCCTATAGCGGCCTCACGGCGGCCTGGGGCCTATCAGCGCTCGAAGACCAGCAGCTTGCCGGCGCCATCATGTGGGCGCCCGCCGGCATGGTGTATGCCGTGGCCGCCCTGCTGCTGCTGCAAAAGTGGTTGGCGCGCCTGGAGCGGCAGGGCGCAGGGCAGCGCGAAGTAATACGCCCGCCGCGCAACGGCGCACAAAACGGGCGCGTGGACCTGACCTAGCTGAGTAATCGAGGAGTAGACCTGATGAAAAACGGACCGCAAGAGAACCACGAAAACAACCAGAACGGCAGCGCCGAGCGTCCCAATACCATGTCGCGCCGCAACTTCCTGAAGCTTTTAGGTGCATCGGCCGCCACCGCCGGCCTGTCGGCGGTTGGCGTGGGCTGCCGCCCGGTAGAGGATGTATTGCCCGACACCGCCAGCCTCATTCCCGTGCGCGTGCCGCAGCCGGTGCAATACCCCGAAGTGCCCTACGCCCCATCGCAAATTCCGCAGCCGGGGCCCCTGCGCTTTTTTACGCCGCACGAGGCCGAGACCGTAGAAGCTTTTACCGCGCGCCTGCTGCCGGGCACCCCAGCCGACCCCGGCGCGCGTGAGGCCGGCGTGGTTTATTATGTGGATCGCGTCCTGGCGGAGCTGGAAGGCATGCCTGAACCGGTCTACCGCCAGCCGCCTTTTGCCCAGACCTACCAGGGCAGCGCGCCGCCCTTTCCCGACGACGAGCGTGTGGTGTGGGTGCATGAGGACGAAATCGACCGCTATGGCTACCAATCTGTGTATACGCCGCGTGAGGTCATGCGTATGGGGCTCTCTAGCCTCAACCGCTACGCCAACAGCGAGTTCGACAATGATTACGTCGATCTCGACGAAGAACAGCAAGACGAAATCATCCAGCGCATGGTGGACGGCGAGGCCGAGGGCTTCGCGCCCTTAGACGGCGAATCCTTTTTCCATGTGATGCGCCGCTTCACCAGCGAAGGCATGTTTAGCGATCCGGTTTATGGCGGCAACCGCGATATGGTGGGCTGGACCTTAATTGGCTACCCTGGCGCACAGCGAGCCTACACCGTAGACGAGATCCAGCGCGAGGGAGCCGCCGCCCAACGACCCGTCTGGAGCCTCGTGGACCTGCCTCACTCGCACCCTGGCCAGGACGTAGGCGAAAACACGGTCATGCCCGTGAGCGGCTCGGCGGATCACGAACATTCCGATGGTGATCGTTAATCTTGAAGCATAAAAGAAACAAGGACTGATTGACATGGCTGTACAAAGACACGTTGACGTGGTGATGGTTGGAGCAGGCTGGACCGCCGCGATCCTGGCCTGGAAGTTAACCGCCGTGGGCCTGCGTGTGGTTTCCCTGGAGCAGGGACCCACCCGCTGGGCCAGCCCCGACTTCGAACATAATCACGACACGTTGCGTTTTATGATCCGCAAAGCGATGATGGTCAATCTGCGGCGCGAATCGTGGACCTGGCGGCCCAACGTGCGCATGCCTTCGCTGCCCATGCGCCAATATGGCGCTTTCCATCCCGGCCAGGGCCTGGGCGGCGCGGGTATCCATTGGGCGGCGCAAACATGGCGCTTCTACCCCTCGGACATGAAATACCGCAGCCACCATATCGAGCGCTATGGTGAGCGCCGGCTGCCAGAAGGCAGTCGCATTCAAGATTGGCCGCTCACTTACGAGGAGCTGGAGCCTTACTATAGCCAGGTAGACTGGGACATCGGTATTTCGGGAAATGCGGGCAATCTGAACGGCGTCATTCTGGAAGATGGCAATCCCTTTGAAGGAGTGCGCAGCAGGCCGTACCCCCTGCCGCCGCTTGCTCCGTCGATCCCCGCCGAAATGTTCTCCGGCGCTTGCCGCGAGCTGGGCTACCATCCCTTCCGCCAGCCGGCAGCCATCACCTCCCAGGCCTATCGCGGTGTGTCGGGGCGCCCTCGCTCTGGCTGCCTATATTGCGGCTTCTGCACGCGCTACGGCTGTGAAGTCGACGCCAAAGCGAGCCCCATTACCGATCATATTCCATTGGCTAGGGACACAGGTCTCTATTCTGTGCGCCCTCACTGTTATGTGCTGCATGTCAACCTCAGCGGCGACGGCCTGGCCACTGGGGTGACTTATGTCGACTTGCTAACCGGTGAGCAGCACATTCAGCCGGCCGACGTCGTGGTGCTCTCGGCATACACCCTGAGCAACGTGCGCCTCATGCTGCTGTCCACCGGCCGCGCGCACCCCAACGGCATTGGCAACGACCGCGGCCTGGTGGGCCAGAACCTGACATACCAAATCGATACCTCGCCCGTAACCGGCGTGTTCGAAGGCCGGCGCTTCAACTTGTTTACCGGCAACAGCACCATGCAAAATGTGATACACGATTTTAACGCCGATAATTTCGATCACAGCAACCTCGACTTTATCGGCGGCGCCTCCATCGCCTGCGGCGGCGGCGAGCGGCAGCCGCTCACCTCCGTGCTAAGTATGCCCGTAATGAATATGGCCGAGAATGGCAGCAACGGCGACGAGGACGGCGAAGGAAATCAAGGCTCGCGCAACTGGCCGCCGCTGGCCAATGAATTGGGCAGCCTGGCGGGCAGCGGCACTGAATGGGGCAGCGAATGGAAAGAGAATTTGCGGCGCAACTGGGACAGCGTAGTAGGCATTGGCATCCAGGGTGAGAGCCTGCCCTACCACGACCAGTTTATGGACCTCGACCCCCGCTTCCGCGATGCCTGGGGCCGGCCCCTCCTGCGGCTAACGTTTGACTGGCACGAGAACGATTACCGCCTCTATCGCTACGTCGCGGCCCGCTGCCGCGAAATCATGGTGGCCATGAACCCCACCCGCTACTCATTCACAGCAGAAATGGACCCCTTCGACATCTATACCTACCAGAGCACCCACATCACCGGCGGCGCGATTATGGGCGACAACCCGGCCAATTCGGTGACCAACAAGTACGGCCAGGTGTGGGATACGCCGAATGTATTTGTCACCGGAGCCGCCCTCTACCCGCAGAATCCGGGCATGAACCCCACTGGCCCGCTCCTGGCCCTGGCCTATTTCACCGGCGCCGCGATGGTCGAAAGATACAAAGATAACCCCGAGCGCTTAATGGTCGATTAGAGCGCCGCCGCCGGAGCCCACCTGCGCCAGGTTGGCAGTGCGGCCGGCCATAGGCCATGGCTGGCCGCACTACCGCAAAAGGGGCTACGCGCTTTCGTCGTAGTCGAGGGCGGCATAGCCCGGACCAATGGAGAAGAAATCGTAATTCGGTACGATATCTTCCGTCAGATCCAGAATCTCGCCGCCTTCCAGCTGCCTGGCGTTCAACAACTTGACGGGATGTCCGTCCACTTCGCCCTCGAACGGCTGCCCATCGGGCAGCAGCTCGCGCGTGTTGTTGATCCACTGCCCGGGCTGCGCCTCATAGTCGAAGGGCACTTCCTCTTCCGGGAAGATCGCTTCATAAGGGCACTCAGGCACGCAGGCGCCGCAGTCGATGCACGTGTCCGGGTCGATGTACAGCCAGGGCCACTCCGGTTCGGGATGACCAAGGATCATACATTCAACCGGACAGACGTCGACGCAGGCCGTGTCGCGCAGGCAGAGCCGGGTGATGATATGGGTCATAGCCTACTCCTTCCACGGCAGCGGACTTCCGGCGCCATGGGCTACTCGTTTGCGGCCCGCGCGCACTCCCGCGCGGACCGTGGCTGTAACAGCCCCTTCTACACCAAGCATACGCCCTCCACCCGTGCCCGGCCTTGATTTAGATCAAGAGCCACCCTCGACCCATCATCCTGAGCCGCTCCCACCCGTCATCCTGCCCCGAGTGTAGCCAACGGAGCGTAGGATCTCCCCCTCAATCCAACAACCACACCAACCCACTTTACATAAGAAAAAACCCCGCAAAAACTATCAAAATTGGCCATCTTGGCCATCTTGGCCATCTACCTTCGTATAGCCTACAACAGCGCCATCTCGCGCAGCAGCGCAGGGTCGCTGATAATGATGCGATGGCGGTCGAACGCCAGCGCGCCGGCTTCCTCCAGCGTACGCAGCGCGCGGCTCACCGTCTCTGGCGTCGTCCCCAGGTGCGTGGCAATCAGTGCCCGCGTAATCGCCGGCCCGGCCAGCGCCGGGTTCTCCCGCTGATCCAGCAAAAAACGCGCCAGGCGCGCCGTCACTGGGCGCAGGGCCAGGTCTTCCACCTGCAGCACAAGCTGGCGGATACGCCGGTTGAGGCCCTCAATCACGCCCAGCGCCAAGTCGTGGTGCCGCGCCAGCGCCTCCTGCAAGTCCGATGCTGGCAAGACCCACGCTGCGCCGGCCGTCAGCGCCGCCGCGCCGGCCACGTTAGGGCCGCCGTCGAAGGCCGGCACATCGTTAAACGTGTCGCCCGGCCCCAGCAGTTGCAGCACATGCTCGCGCCCGTCGGCCAGCGACTTGGTCAGCTTCACATGGCCGCTCTCCAACACCCACAGGCCGGCCGAAAGCTCTTCTGCCAGAAACAAAAGCTGGCCGGCGACGAACGGCCGGCGGCGCCCGCAGGCCGAGATCTCCTCTAGCTGCGAGTCGGATGCGCGGGTGAAGTAGGGATGCGCGCGCAGGATGGGCAAGAGCGCCAGATGTGGGTTATCGTTAGCCTGCTGCATAGCACATGTAGGATAAACTAAGTGACGCCGTTGGTCGAGATTGATCTAGATCAAGGCAACCCCGTATACAATGGAGTATGATGAGGCAGTCTTTGCCCAAATCAGGGCTATGAGGCGTAAGATAGTGGCGTTTGACCAAGATGAAGTTGGCGACTGGCGCGCCATCCTGGCATGTGGGCACCGCCAGCACGTGCGGCACAACCCGCCGCTCGTCTCCCGGCCCTGGGTGCTGCATGAAGCAGGCAGGCGACAGTTTATAGGTTACGAGCTGAACTGTAAGCTCTGTGATGAAGAGGCAGCAGTTGGAGATGATGTTTGACACGATGATAACCGACGAGCTGGTATACGCCGCCCTGCACGAGGTCATCGACCCCGAGCTGGGCATCAACATTGTAGACCTGGGCCTGGTATACGGCGTCGACATCGGCGACGACGGCCACATCGCCATCGACCTCACACTCACCACGCCGGGCTGCCCGCTGCACGCCAGTTTCCGGCAAGACATCGAGGAAACGCTGTGGCGATCAATTCCCGGCCTGCAGGGCGTCAGCGTGGAGCTGGTGTGGTCGCCGCCCTGGACGCCGGATTTGATTTCCGACCAAGGGCGCGCGGAGCTTGGCCTGTATTAACCCTTTCACAGTTTCATTTCATAATGGAGGTTCTACCACATGACGAACGACAACGTTCTTGACATTCGCACGATCGCGCCTATCAACCGGCACCCGCTCATCTTCGAGCGCTTTGAGGCGCTGGCTCCGGGCGAGTTCTTTGTGCTGGTGAACGACCACAACCCCAAACCGTTGTTCTACCAGTTTCAGGCCGAACGGCCGGGCGAGTTTACCTGGGATTACCTGGAAGAGGGGCCTGAGGCCTGGCGTGTGAAGTTGGGCAAGAGCGCTGAAGGTGGAGAAAACGGCGCTTGAGAAGGCAGGGCATCGCGCGCGGCCGGCTGCCCCTGATGGCCCTGGCCGGCGTATCCCTGATCGCCGCGCTGTGGGCCGGCCTGGTGCGCATGGGCTGGCAATGGCCCTCTTCCGGCGCGCTGCCCGCGGCGCAGCACGGCGCGTTCATGGTCTCTGGCTTTCTGGGCACTGTCATCAGCCTGGAGCGCGCCGTGGCCCTGCGCCAGAACTTGCGCGATTCGCGGCCGGGAACCTTTACGCCGCGCTTTGACACGCGCCTGTTCTATTTAGCTCCCGCGCTGGCAGGGGCGGGGAGCATGGCCCTGCTGCTGGGCATGCCGCCGCTGGTGGGACGAAGCCTGATCGTGCTGGGCAGCGCCGGGTTGGCGCTGCTCTTTGCCGTGATCTACCGCCTGCAGCCCAACGTGGCCAACGGCATCATGGCCGGCGGAGCGCTGGCCTGGCTCACCGGCAACCTGTTGTGGTTGGGCGGTGCGCCGGTCAGCCGCTCCTTTCCCTGGTGGGCCGCTTTCCTGGTGCTGACCATTGCCGGCGAGCGGCTGGAACTGGCGCGCGTGATGCTGTGGGGCAAGACGGCGCGGCGACATTTCGTCGCCGCCGTCGCCGTATTCGTGGTGGGGTTGCTGCTCTCACTGGCGCCTCTGGGGGGGGCGGCCGCCGAGCTTTTCCATCTTGCCGTGCGCGTGTGCGGCGTGGGCCTGATCATGCTGGCCCTCTGGCTGGCGCGCTACGACGTGGCGCGGCGCACCGTGCGCAAAACGGGCCTCACGCGCTTCATCGCCGCCTGCCTGCTGCCGGGTTACTTCTGGCTGGGTGTTGGCGGTCTGCTGTGGCTCTGGTTTGGCGGAGCCTATTCGGCCGGCCCCGTCTACGACGCCATGCTGCACACTGTCTTTCTCGGCTTCGTCTTTTCCATGATCTTCGGCCACGCGCCGGTGATTATTCCCGCCGTGCTGCGCGTCTCCGTGCCCTATAGCCCCCTGTTCTACGGCCACCTGATCTTGCTGCATCTTTCGCTGCTGCTGCGCGTCACTGGCGACCTGACCATGAACCTCACGATGCGGCAGTGGGGCGGCCTGCTCAATGCCAGCGCGGTGCTGCTCTTTCTGCTGGTCACCGCCGGCTCGCGCCTGGTAGCCCGCCGCACCCAGGGCCGGCCCGGCGGCGCACGCGCTGCGGCATTGGCCGACGACGCCGGCGACGACGCGCGTCGTCAGGTTTATGTCGATCTGGAGGGTCGTAACCCCGTGCGCTGATGAGCTTGCGTGCTGAAATATTGCCTGCCGCATAGCTCGCTCTAATGTCTGGCGTGTATGATCTACCTGATAGCCATTCATCGACGGCAAAAGGAGGAGATTGACAGATGGCAACTATGACCAACGAAGCATTCATCGCTGCCGTGCTCTCCGCTGGCGGCGCAGCCTATTTCCGGCCCAATAACTGGAGCCTCGAACGTCCTGAAGTGGACGCTTACCTCGAGCTGCTGGACCTGCTGGCGACGTTCAGCGGCGTGGATGCGCGCATCATGGAAGTTGCGCCGGGCTCTGATGAGCGGCGCACAGTTCTCGCCGGTCAGTTGGCCAAGAGCGGCGCGGCCGACAACCCCGCCGTGCTGCGCAAAAGCCGCCAGGTGCTGCGCCTGATCCTGGAGCACGCGCCACAAGCCATCATCGCCGCCTTTCTCAGCCGCGACGCCATGGCCGCCGCGCTCGCCACCCCACCGCCCAGCACCCTCCAACCCACCGCCGCCGCGTAGAACCTTCGTCCACCACCCACCAAAGGCTCGTAGTTGGGCAATTCATTGCCCGTCTCCGCCCCCGGCGCGATGAATCGCGCCACTACAAACCCA
>CAYLJW010000046.1:0-23096 GCA_964384155.1 uncultured Ardenticatenaceae bacterium | reverse complement strand
AAACCCTCGTCCACAACGCACCAAAGGCTCGTAGTTGGGCAATTCATTGCCCGTCCCCGGCGCGATGAATCGCGCCACTACAAACCCAAAACCCTCGTTCACGACGCACCAAAGGCTGGTAGTAGGGCAATTCATTGCCCGCCCCCGGCGCGATGAATCGCGCCACTACAAACCCAAAACCCTCGTCCACAACGCACCAAAGGCTCGTAGTTGGGCAATTCATTGCCCGTCTCCGTCCCCGGCGCGATCAATCGCGCCACTACAAACCCAAAACCCTCGTCCACAACGCACCAAAGGCTGGTAGTAGGGCAATTATGAACTTTAGCGAAATAACTGGGCAACACGTTGGCCAAGCAGGCAGCCGTAAATTCCATTCCGCGCTCTCCAGACTGTCAACCCACGCGCTAAGAAAGCGCGGCTACACGTTGCCCGACAGCGTTAGCGCATTTAATAATTAAAGTTCACAATCGCGCCACTATGAACCTAAAAGCCTCGCCCACCCGTCATCCTAAGCCTACTCGCCGCGCAAGCTGCGAATATAAGCGATAATATCCAGCAGATCCGCATCACTAAAATCTGGGTTGCCCCCTCTAGGAGGCATGGCCACGCCCGTGGTGTTGTCCGGATGATCCACGGGCCGGCCTTCGATAATAAACGCCAGCAACTCCTCATCGCTCAGCGAGCCCACGAACTCACTGCTGGTGAGGTCCTTGCCCAGGCCCTCGATACCCACCGCGCCCTCGCCGTGACAATGAACGCACGTCTGGTTGAAGTTCGCTTCGCCGGCGACAGGGTCGCCGGCCGGCTCACTCTCGGCCTCCGCCGTGGGCTCGGCGGTCGGTTCCGCTTCCGCGGTCGGCTGTGGCTCGTCCGTCGGCTCCGGCTCCTCGGTCGGCGCGGGCTCATCAGTCGGCTGCGGCTCGGCCGTGGGCGCCGCCGTGGTGTTCGTCGCCTCAGCGGCGGGCGCTTCGACAGTGGCCGTAGGCGGATCGGGCGGCGCTCCGCCGCAGGCAGCCAAAATGGCGATTAAGACGACGAGTAGACCAATCGCAGCGAGCTTACGACCTTTCACCAGATTACTCTCCTTGTTACGGGACGCCGGGCAGCTTTCACCCTGTAGAGTTGCGCGGCGCAGCGAAAAGTAACGGCCGTTGTGGCGCGGCGGCCATCGCCGTGGCGCCCGGCGCAAAGGAAAAGGGCCTTGCTCGGCTGGCGAGCAAGGCCCTTTTAAAGGCGATACAGGAGAGGGCTGAACTCAGGCCGCCGCTCCAGTTCCGTTTTCAATGAAGGTACGCAGCTCGGCCAGAAACGGCTCGGCGCTCACGTGCTCGTAACTCTCTGGAACGTCGGCGATGCGGCAAAATTCGGCCATGACACAACCGCCACAGGCCAGCCGGTACCGGTTGAAGAGCGCCAAGACGTGCGGCCAGCGGCTCATCACTTCGGCCACAGTCATCGCGCCTAATTGCTCATCGGTCATTTCGTTCATGGCTCTTCCTGTCGTGGCGACTAACCACTGCACCCCACTCGAGACGTCAGCTTATTCGTGTACGGAACGGATATAGGCGATGATGTCCAGAATCTGCTCGTCGGTTAGCGCGGGGTTGCCGCCCTTGGGGGGCATGTCCACGCCTGTGGTGTTGTCTGGGTGTCCGATCGGCCGTCCCTGCTTGATGAACTCCAGCAGCTCGGCGTCGGACTGCGACTCGACGAAATTGCTGGTCGTGAAGGGCAGGCCCAGGCCTTGCACGCCCTGTCCTTCCGGACCATGGCAGGCGATGCAAACCTGGTTGTACTGCGCCTCACCGGCGGCGGGGTCGCCAGAACTAACGACTTCAGTGTCAGCGCCGTTGGACGCGCCGTTCTGGTCGCTGCCCGAAGGCGCGCTGCCGTTGGAGTCGCCGCCGCAAGCGACCAGGGCCAGGGCCAGTAGTAACACAATGAAGGGAATGAAGGGTTTTAAGCGTTGCACAGGTAACTTCTCCTTGTTAAACAGGTTGATACTGAACCCTATTATAGCGTCTTAAGACCGGGCGTCGGCAAAGACTAATGATCATGGTTATGGCGGGCCATGCCTTCGGGCGCCAGATCGCCGTGTTGCACAAGCTCCTGCAGCTCTGAAAATGTCAGCGTCTCCACGCCAGCGCCCTGCGCATAGCTCTGCGCGTCGCCTTCTGCGCCAAAGGCCAGAATACTCCAGCCCATCGGCGTGGTGACCTGCGGATCGTGCACGAAGGTGGCCTGCGCCGCTTCGACCCACGCTTCGCTGTGGTAATCGTGCACCCAAAAGGCGCGCACCTCTTCGCCGCGTTCGTGCGCATACAGGAACATCTCGCCGATGTCGTCGAAGCGGCGCGTGTCGCCGGCCGTGGTGCTGTAGGCCGCTGCGAAGCGCGGTTCGCTAATGATCATGTTGCAATGGTCGCACACGTCTTCGCCATACCGTATTTCCGGGGGCGACAGGGCGTCGTCGCTGCCGCCGCAAGAAGCGATGGCCAGCGCAACCAGCGCCAGCAGAAGCAATAGGTGACGCGTTTTCATAGCACACCTCTTCTCTTAAAGAAGAAGCCCGCGCCGAGGAAGGGCAGCAGAATCCAGGCAGCCAGCAGGCCCAGCAGAAAAGGCATGAGCTGCCCGCCATACGTGCGCAAGGCGTAGATGCCGGCTGGACCCAACACTTCCAGGTTCTGGCGCAGGGTATACACCGCCGCCATCTTAAAGAGCTGCAGTGGGTTGGCCAGAGCCAGGGCAAAGAGCTGATCCACGCTCAGGCTGAGCACCAGCGCGGTGCCCATCACGCCCAGATCGCCGATGAAAACCAGCACCAGCCAGAAGAACAGGGCCATGCCCACGGCTGTAGAGCCGCGCGGCGTGAGCGATGAGATGAGCAGCCCGGCGCTGAGGCTGGCGATGGCCAGCAGGCAGCTTAAGCCCAATAGGTTTATAAAGACGCCGATCTCGGCGCCTCCGCCGTTGGCCGCGATGAGCAGGGCCGTGAGCCCAAAGCCCAGGCCCAGGGCGGCGACCAGCGCCAGCGCCAGGCCCACGAACTTGCCAATCAGCAGCTCAGCCTGGTTGATCGGCTGCGCCAGCAGGTAAAGCAGGGTGCCCTGCTCGCGCTCGCCGGCCAGGCCCTGCGCGCCAAGCGTCAGGCCCATCAGCGGCACAATCAGCAGGATCAGGTTGATCAGGCTGGCGCTGGTGCGCCCGAATCCCGCCAGGCCGTAGTTGCCCGCACCGCTCAGCGCCAGCCAGGCCAAGCCCATCGACAGCGCGGTGAAGGCCATCGCGTACAGGATGAACCAGCGATTGCGTCGCGCGTCGCGCAGCTCTTTTTGAGCAAGAATAAGGATGTTCTCAAGGTCTATCATCGTCGTTTCTCAGACAGGAAGTTGTTCCAGCGCCGTTTTCCAGATGGGCGCGACTTCGACAGGGGCGGCCTGCGCGCTGGGCAATTCTTGCAGCTTGCGGGCCAGCACATTTGGCGGCGCAGCCAGCGCCAGGCGGCCGCTTTCCAGCAGCAACACACGGTCGGCCACCGCTTTCACCTCTTCAAGGCGGTGCGACGAGAAGACCAGGGTCTTTCCTTCGTGGCGCAGCTCTTTCAAGAAGTGTACAAACTCTTCGCGGGCGCGCAGGTCCAGGTTCGAGGTGGGCTCGTCCAGAATGAGCACAGGCGGGTCGCCGATCAGCGCCAGAGCCAGCGCCAGGCGCTGCTTCAGGCCGCCAGACAGGGCGCGAATGGGCTTACGAATGTGGTTGAGCAGCTCCAGGCGGCTGAGCAACGGCGTGAAGTCGGAGCCGGCCGGCGCCTTCTTCAGCCTGGCGTAAAAGGTGATCGTTTCGGCCACGCTCAGCTCGTCGTGAAAGCTGAGCTCCTGAGGCACGAAACCCACCAGGCGGCGCGCAGCCTTGCCCTGCTTCTTCACGTCGATACCCGCAATCGTAATCTGACCGGAAAAAGGCATCAGGTGCAGCAGGCAGCGCAGGGCCGTGGTCTTGCCCGCGCCGTTGGCGCCCCATAGAGCCAACGCCTCGCCGGCGCTCACGTCGAAAGACACATCATCCACGGCGGTGAGCGGTCCAAAGCGGCGGGTAAGATGAGTGACACTAATTATTTTCTCGTTCATAGCACCCTTCATGAGCCGGTTGCGGCCTGTCGAGCGCCGGGCGCCGCCCCAGCGGCAGTAGGTGAGCTTTGGGGCAAGACGTAGCGGCTCTTCTGCAAGCGCGGCAGGCCGATAAGCAGGTAAGACAGCACGCTCAGGCCAAAGGCCAGAACGAACCAGGCGGCGTTGCCCGGCGATGTAGGCAGCGCCGGGGCGCCAACGGCCGCGCGGGGAGCCATGAGCGGGCTGGAATCTTCTAATTTGGGTTGTGGACGAACCACGGGAAAGGCGCGGGCCGCAAAGTCCAGAGCGTCCGTCGCCGGGCTGTACAGGTAGAGGCGCAGGGCCGGCTGGCGCTGCATCAGGTCTTCGTAGAGCCGTTCCGAAACAAAGCTAATGTCGCCGTGGCCATCGCCGTCGGCGTCGAAGCCGGCATAATTGCTCCAGTAATTGCCCACCCCGTCTACCGTCCAATGGTTCACACCAGGGTTTCCGCCGCCGGCCAGCGCCACCTGTTCCTGATTGTCGATAAAGCTATTGGCAATGAACTGGTTGCGCGCCACCGCGGGCATCAGCTCAATGCCTATGTCGTTATAGGCAAACACATTGCCTTCGAATAGACCGATACTATCCACCTCGCGCGGTGTGCCGTCGAGATAGGCGCCAACGCGATTGTCGAGGAAGTTGTTGTGGCGCACGATGGCATCGTCCAGGTCTTTAAGGCCAACGCCATAACCGCTGGGTCCGCGATTCATGGCCACGCTGTTGTGTTCCATCGTCAGGCGCCGGCTGTACATGAGAAAGGCCCCCACGGAATTGTTGTAAAGGCGGTTGCCTGCGATAAAGGCATCGTCACAATACATGAAATGCAGCCCGTAGCGCCCACCACTGACGTCGTTGTCTTTCAAGGTGAGCCGCTGAGAGTACCACAGCAGCACGTCGCGCCCATCTAACACCTGGTTGCCGCTAATGGTCACGTCGTTGCTGAACCACACCCGGATGGGGTCGCCGCGGCGCGGCACAGCCAGATCCTTACTCCGGATCACGTTATCGCGAACCACGCCGCCATGCGCTTCACGCAGATAAATGCCAAAGAGGGTCTCCTCAAAGACGTTGCCAGCGATGGTCACATCCGGCGCCTCGACGACGAGGCCAGAGTTCTCCTGGTCCAGTGAGTCGCCAGAGCCGCGAATAACGAAGCCTTCAAACAGCACCCCGGCCGCAGAGATGGTGACGACCGTACCCCGCTCTTGCCCGTCGAGCACCGGGCGGTTGCGCCCGATAATCGTGAGTGGGCGGTCGATATGCAGCGCGCCATAGTACACGCCGCCGTCCACGATGATCTCATCGCCGGCCGCCGCCGCGGCGATTGCCTGAGGCAGATCCGCGGCCGAGATAGCGTCCGGCTCTGTGCCCTGGGAAACGGCCGGCGCGGCCCAAGCCAGCGCCACTATCAACAAGGGCAGCAGCAGCAGGCAAAGCCGGTAGGGGCGGCGTGGCAGCAGGCTCATCATTGCGCCTTCTCCATCATGCGCTCCACGAGCGGCTTGTAGGCGCGGCGATGGTAGTACAGGCCGGCGATGATGATGAAGCCGGCTATAAAGGCCATGAAAATGCCTATTTGAAACTCGGCCACAGTACGGAACTGGCCCACAACGCCTTCACCCCAGATGGGCGGCACAAAAGGCTCGATGGCGCCACTCAGCGGCGCCGTGGGGTCCAGGTTCAGGCCAAAGTTGCGCATCCAGAAGTACATGTCGGCCAGAAAGAGGTAGGGCATCAGCACAGCCGGCAGCGCCAGCAGAGCCGCATAGCGCGTGTGAATGAAGATGGCCGCCAGCAGCAGCAGGGCCAACATGGTGATCGCGGCAATGCTCACCGAGCGCTCTAACTGCGCCGCTTCATCGAGTGGGCGCATGCCGATGTAATGATTTAGGCCGTCGATTTCGTCTACATCGCCGGTCATGCGGTTGACGTAAACCTGAACTTCCAGGCCGCCAGGATACTGCGGGGCCATCAGCGTCATCTTCCAGTAAGGGAAGTAGATGGACAACAGAAGCAGCAAGGCAGCGAACGCCAGGAGCAGGGAGGGGAGGCGGTAGCGTATCCGCTCTTCGGCGCTCACCTCGGTGGGGGCTCGCGGCCCTACAAACTTCCTGAACATACTCATGCTTGTCGTGGTCATTTTAATCTATCGTTGCACTAGCTAAGGCTTGGTGGAGTGTGGGCGAACCCACACTCCACGGGTTAAAACGTCATAACGAACCTAGTCTGAGGATGGCTCCACCAGCATATAGCCGACCATCTCGAGGTGTAGGGCAGAACAGAATTCGGTGCAGTAGTAAGAGAAGACGCCGTCTTGCGTGGCCTCAAATTCAAACGTAGCCGTTTCGCCTGGCTCCAGGCTGAGGTTGATGTTGTAAGCCGGGATGGCGAAGCCATGCGTCGCGTCATGGGCCCGTTCGACGTTGGTAATATGCCAGGTGACCTGATCGCCTTGCCGAATCTCGACGTGCTCCGGCGTGAAGTGGCTGCGTACGGCGGTCATCCAGATTTCTACGCGGTTGCCGTCGCGCTCGATGCGCTCTTCGCCTTGCTTGGGCGCATTGGGATTCACCGCTTGCGTGTGCGGGTCCCAGCCGACTTCGGGATAGACGACCCATGGGTCCAGCTTGTCGGCCTTGATGATCTGGGCGTAGTGCGGCTCGCTGTTGGGGATGGGCAGGTCGTAGAGCAGAGGCATCACGGCGCCCGGCGTGCCAATGTCCAGCAATTGGAAGTTCTGCGGCAGCAGCGGTCCCACGGGCGAGAAGCGGTCGACGGACCACTTGTTCATGGCCACTAGATAGCGGCCGTCGGGGCTAACTGTGTCGCCTTCGGCGGTCACGATGTGGCCCACGTTATAGTGTACGCTGGTCTTGGCGACGAGCGACCAGTCCGGATCCTCATTCAGCTCAGAATACGGGCCGCCCAGCGTCCAGCGCGCGACCGAGCTATCGAGGAAGAGGCTGGTATAGGCGTAGCCCTTGTCGTCGAACTGCGTGTGTAGCGGCCCAAGGCCCAGCTCCACCTGCGCCTCGAGCACGCTATCAAAGTTCAGAATGGGTACGCCGTAGTCGTCCAGCTCCCAATCCTGGTTGGCAATCGCCGTCTGCATCTTCTCGAAGCTGTAGACCGTGGTGTGCGGATCGAGCTTGCCGGAGACGACCATATACTCGCCGCCGGGGGTGATGTCCACGCCGTGTGGGCTCTTGGGTTCAGGGACAAAGTAGAGCAAGCCCTCTTCGTTGATCACGTCGAGCGGCAGAACCTGAAAACCATTTACCTCGATGGTGCTGCCGCCGGCCGCGACGATTTCGGCTGCCCTCTCCAGGTTAATGGCGTGCAAGTAGTCCATGTCGCGCTGCGACGCGCCGGACTCGAAGGGCGGATTGCCGGACTCCACGCCGCCGGTGGCCATTTCGGTATTAAACGAGTTGCAGAACACCCAGCCGTTGCTAACCACCTTCCCCGAGTCACAGAGATCCTGCCAGTAGGGCGGCAGCTCCATGGCGAATGATTCTTCGGGTACTATACGGCCCGACTCGCGGTCGAACTTCCAGAAAGTAACCATGCCGCGATACTCTTCGGCGTAGTTCTCCAGCGAGCTGTAGCCGGCGCCCAGCGGCGCGGCATACTGGCCGCCTTCTACGACCCATTCCGTATCGGGCGTCACGAAGGTGCCACCGTGGTCGTTGAGGGCGATGGGGTTCTTAACGATCTGCTTGGTTTCAAAGTCTCGCAGGTCGACGACCGCAACGCGTGCGTTGGCCTTATCGCCGATAAAGAGCCACTGACCATCATATGCGCCCTCGGTTTCGCTGAGCGCCGGATGATGCGTGTCGGCCCAGGTAAGGGGCAAGTCCTCTTGCACATAGCCTGAACGCAGCAGTTCCATGCTGGCGTTGTCGCCGTAGCCATAGCCCTGCCAGGGATCTGGCGTAAACACGGCGATCTCTTTCAGGATGCGCATAGACGGAAGGCCAATGGCGTAGGCTTGCCCGGCGTGTCCACCGGAAGCGAACAGGATGTACTCATCGTGCCGTCCCGTGGGCGTATAGGTCTTTAGCGCTGCGGCCACGTCGTCGGGCGTCAGCCCGCGCGCGTCGGCAATAGCTGCTGCGTCCACGGTGAGACCTGTCGCCTGGCCCTCGCCAGAGTCCCGGCAGCCGGCGTAGAAGAGGGCCGACAGGAGCAGCAGCGCCGCCAGCATGATGATTGTTTTGGAGCGGTTAAAATTGGAATTCCCAAGTTGCATCTGTTTTCTCCTCAGTCCTAAAAAAGCAGAAGGATGGTACGAAGGCGCGCCGGCAAGCGGATGCCAAACGGGAGTGCCTTTCGCGCCGGATATAGTGAAAGTTTACTTGAGGGGAAAACAGCGTCTTTGCGTTAGCGCAAAGAAAGCATCAGGCGGCAAGATCTTGCCAGAACTCCAGGCGATGGCCTTCGGGATCGTAGCAATAGAGCACGAGCGCGTCCCACTTACGGCGGATGGGCGTCGTCTCCACGCCGCGCTGTTGCAGTTCGGACTGCACGTCGTTAATGTCGGCGACGCGCCAGGTGAGCGTGATGCCCTGGCCATGCACGGCGCGCACCGTGGCGCGGCGGCAGTCGGCAATGCTCAGGTAAGTGTGTCGCGTCAGCCGAAACTCCACAAACCAGTCGTTCTCAAAGGCCACGGGCAGGGCGAGCTGATGCCTGTAAAATTCCACCGTTTCGCGCCACTGGTGGCAGTAGAGAATGGTGTTGGTGCGGTCCACATGGAGCCAGGGCGTCTGCTGTCGTTGAGGCATAGGCTGCGCCTAGGGTAGGGTCTCCACTTCGGCGGGCGCTGGGCTGCCGGCGAAGACAGCGCGCAGCAGCGGCGGCGTGACCAGTGTTGCGGCGATGACGGCAAAGACGGTAATAGAGAACTCCTCGCTTTGTAGGTAGCCGGCCGACAGGGCGAACGAGGCCACGATCAGGCCCACCTCGCCACGCGATACCATGCCCACGCCAAGCTGCAAAGACTCTCTAGACGACAGGCCCCCCAACAGGCCGCCCGCGCCGCAGCCCACGATTTTGGTACTGATGGCCACGAGGGTGAGCAGCAGGGCAAACCAGATGCCGCCGGCTCCGGTGTTGAACATGTCCACTTCAAGGCCGATATTGACGAAGAAAATGGGCACGAAAAAGCCATAAGCAAGGCTGGAGACGCCATGCTCCGCCTGCGCTCGAAAAGGAGTGCGCGCAATGAAGAGGCCCACCAGAAAGGCGCCGGTGATGGCCGCCATATTGCCCACCACTTCGGCGGCCCAGGCGAAGAGCAGGCAGGAGACCACGGTGAACGCCAGAATTCCCTGGCTAATGGGCAGCCGGCCAATAAGGCCCATGAAACGGGGGATAAACTTCGTGCCGGCGAGAACGGCCAGCACCACGTAGACGACCATGCCTAAGAGAGTCATGCCCACGGCCGTCAGACCGCCCGCTGCGCCGCCGACCAGGGCGATGGTGATTGAAAGCAAGAGAATCACCAGGATGTCGTCAAAGACAGCTGCGCCCATCAGCGCCAGGCCCACGCGACTGTGCAGGGCTTTCAGCTCCATCAGCGTTTGCGCCGAAATGCTGACGCTGGTAGCGGCCATTGTAAGCCCGATGAACAAGGCGGGTATGCCGTCGAGGCCAAAGAGTAGAGCGACGCCATAGCCCAGAGCCACCGGCAGAACGACGCCCAGGGTGCCCGACATGGCCGCGACCTTGCTAGACCGCAGCAGGTCTGTAAGGTTCAGCTCCAAGCCGGCTAGCAGCATGAGCAGAATCACGCCGAGCTCGGCCATGATCTTAAGCGCTTCCTCGATTTCCGCGGCAAAGTGGAAGAGGGGACCGAGGTGCAGAATGTCCAGGACCGTGGGGCCCAGAATGATGCCCGCAAGCAGCTCGCCCAATACCGATGGCTGGCGCAAGCGCGCGCTAATATGGCCGCCTACTTTGGCGGCGCTGATGACCACGGCGAGCGCCAGAATGAAGTCTAAAAGTTCGACGGGCATGGAAGAAGATGAGTCCTACTGTTCGATGGTTACCTGGCCGCCTCTTCTGCGCAGCGTCACCTGTTCGCCGTTGCGAATATGGGCAATGACGTCGGCGTCGAAGGCGTAGGCGTATGGAATATTCTCCAGAGAGCAAGCCGGGGCGCTCTGCTGGTCAATATCGGTGTTGACAACGGCTAACGGCGCCATACCCCGGTAATAAAGCTCCAGGAGTACGTAAGGCGCCACGGTAGAGCCGCTGCCCTTTGGAAAAATAGCGACCTTGCCGGCGAGGCTCTGGCCATCGGCCGGGTGGCCCGGCTCTTCGACGACGCCTGTGCGGCGGTTGACAAAGCCCAATAGGGTAATGGGCCGCTCGCTGACAAACGCTTCAGCCGTCACACTGTAGTCCGACTGCGAAGGCAGGCCGCGCCCCTGCGCCGTAAAAACGCCGGCTAGCGGCGCAGGCGCCGCGCCGGCGGCAGTCATGGCGGCGTCCGCGTCCGGCGCCCGGCGCGCCTGTTCGTGCGGCGCCGGCTGTGCTCCAGCCTGCTCTGTGCTCAGGCGCCATTCGCCGGTAGCCATGGCGATGCAGTCGGGCAGCGCGGCCACCGCGGTGGGGATGCCGTTGAGGCCCGATTTGATGTAATGCTCGGCCTTCATGGAGTTGGTCAACACATGGCGCACCCAGCTCGGGTCGTAAGGTACCACTTCGGGGCAAGTATCTTCTAGCAAGAGGGCGCCGCTGCCCTCGATGATTGCTGCAAGGCCCGTCTGGCGGGCGATGGCGTAGTTGGCCGACGAGGTGAAGACCCACAGCGGCGGCGGCTCATCGCCCGTGATCGGGTCCTGGCGTACGCGCCGGCCCTGCAGCAGGCGGGCAATGGCCCGCAGCTCGCCAATGGAGGCTTGCGGACAGCCGAGCACGATGAGCGACACCGGCTGCCCCGGACGCAGGTCGTCATAGCGCATCGCCAGCGCGGCGTCGTCGAATGTTAGCCGGCCCTGGAAAGCGGGTGGGGGATGGTCGGCGTCGACGTACAGCAGCGGACAGCCATAGTTGGCGGCGGCCGCTGTGAGCGCCTTCTTTTGCTCATGGTCCAGCTCTTCGGGCAGCCCGGTGATTACGGGAATGGGGCCATAGGGCAGCGACCAGGAGGCGTCGACTTGCTTGCCGATCCAGTCGCCTAAAATCGAAAAGTCGGTGGGGTCGTCCAGCGCTGCCGTAACCGTGACATGAATGTTGGGTTGGCGCGCCTCGTCGAGCAGCAAGCCGTAGCGCGGCGTATAACCCGTGAGCGCGCTGGCCAACGCCGAAAGGCCAGAATCACGGTTGGTGAGTAGGCCGCAGTACGAGTTTCCAAAGCAGATGGCGTTCGACTCCGACCAGGCGGCGTGGCCTTTGGTGGTGACGCCCTGCCACTCGTAGGGAATACACGACTGGATGGGGCGCACGCCCAGCTTCTCGTAGTTCGCGATGATTTCCTGGCTATGCTGCAGGAAGTTGGGGGCCACGATGCGCATGGCGGCGAAACGCTTGGCGTCGCAGCCGGCGGCGTTGAGCGTGGTGGGCACGGCTACGCGGGCCGATTCGTCTTGCGTGAGGCGCGCCAGAAACTGGCGCAGGCCCAGGCCGCCGGTGAGCGGTGACACGCCGGAGAGGTGCGCGCTTTGAATGGGCTGCAGCTCCGTGGCGCCGGCCGCCGCCGCGAGGTCCAGCACCAGGCGCATGGCCATCTGGCGCGCTACCCCCTGATTGCCATCCAGCATGGCCTGCTGTTTCTGGTCGAGGCGAATTGTCTGAGTCATGGCGTGGACCTTACTGGTCTGAAAAGTAATCAGAAAGCGCCACGTCGCCGTAGCGCCCTCTCTCAAACTGGGCCCGATCTGCACCCCAGGGGATGGTGCAGTCGAGGCCCATCTTGGCCGTATGGCTCTTGTGGCCGGGGCGGTGGATGCCCGATGGATCGAGCGAGCTGCCGGGCTGGTTGGGGAAGATGTACAGGTCGCGGTCGGCCTGGAAGCGGGTGGCCAACGCCCACTCCACGTGGGCCGCATCATAAATGTCGATGTCTGTGTCCACCACCCACACATGCTTCAGCGAGCCATGCCCGCGAAAAGCGGCCTCGATGGCCCGCGGGCCGTCTTGCTCCGCCTGCTTATCGATCTGCACCACGGCGTGCAGCCACGACGCCCCGCCTGGCGTAATCGCCGCGCCCGTACAGCGCGCGACCTTGTTCACTTCGGCAAAAATCGTGGGCTCTTTAGGCATGCCCATCAGCAGCTTATGCTCCAGGCCGCCGGGCAGCAGGGCGTGGTAGATGGGGTTATGGCGGTGGCTGATGAGGTCGATTTCAATGATCGGCTGCTCGCGTTCCGCGTCCATGGTTTCGGTGAGGTCCATGAATGGCCCTTCACGGTGCGTGCGCCGTGTAATGCGGCCTTCGAGCACGATCTCGGCATCGGCCGGCACTTCCAGGTCGTTGCTGAGGCACTTCACCAGCGGCGTGGGGGCCAGAGCGTGGGCGATGGATAGCTCGTCAACGCCGGGGGCCGGGCCCATCGAAGCCGCCAAGTGTGTAGCCAGCGAGACGCCGATGCAGATGGCGATGGGCAAATCGCCCTCTAATTTGCCCATTGCCGTGTGTGTGCCGCGGCGCTCGATGATGCGCGCCGTGAAGCGGCGCTCGTCCAGACGCAGCAGTCGATGGTAGCTCATGTTGCGCCCCAGCTCAGGATCGCGCGTGATGACCACGTTGCTGGCGACGTAATGCCCGGCGTCCTGCGGCAGGTGCAGCAGGATGGGCAGCTCGTTGAGGTTGACCTGCTTCAACACCACTTCCTGGCAAGGAGCCTGCCGCACGATGGGCGGCGGCTGTGGCCTATCGAGCGCCGCAGCAAGATGGTGCAGCAGGCGCTCCACGGGCACGCCCAGGGCCATGCTGAAATAGCGGCGGTCGGCGCATGGCCCAGAAATGACGCGCCAGCCGGGATAATCGACGATGTTCTTAAACAGCACGGCGCGGCCTTCGAGCGCGTGCGCCACGTTGGCCAACTCGTAACGCACGTCGACAGGGCTATGCACCGTCAGTAGATCGCCGCTGGCCTCAGTCTGCTGAATGAATTCGCGAAGGCTCATAACAAACAGGTGCGCCCCGGCCTAGCGCCCAAACTGCATAGGCATGATGATGTGTAGAAAATCATCTTTGCCGACCGATTTCACCACGCCAGGCTCCACCGACGAGTTCGTTTCAATGGCCACCTGCGGTGTGCCGACCACGGCAAGCACGTCGGTGAGGTATTTGACATTGAAGCTAAGCTCAATGGGATCGCCGTCGACGTCGGCGTCTACCTGCGCCTGATTGTCGCCGGTTTCCACGCTGGTTGCGCTGATGGTGGCAAAGCCCGCCGACATTTCGTTGCCCGGCTCAATGCGAATGCGCGCCGTGTGGCTGGCTTCCCTGGCGAAAATGTCGGCCGTCTTACACGCCTTAAGCAGCGAGGCGGTGTTGAGCACGCTGCGCGTCTTGTGCCGTTGGGGGATGACCGGCTGGAAATCGGGGAAGGCGCCGTCGATTAACTGCGAAACGACGACCACCGAATCAAGGTCAAAGATGATCTGGTTACGGTCTTCAGGCATCACCACATACAGCTCTTCCAGGTCGTCGCTCATCACACGCGCCACCTCGTCGAGGGCACGCGCCGGAATGATCACCGTGCGCGCCTTGTCCACAAACCCTGGAAAGCCAGCCGTGCGCCGCGAAAGGCGGAAGCCATCGGTAGCGGCCATGGTCAGCGTATCGCCCTCGAACTGGGCGTAAACGCCCGTGAGCGTGGGGCGCGCGTCGTCGGCCGCGGCGGCGAACGTGACCTGGCCAATCATCTCTTTGAACAGCGGCGCTTCCAGGCGGATGCGGCCGTCCTCTTCGGCTTCGGGCACGAGCGGAAACTCCTGAGCGTCGATGCCCTTAATGTTGGCCTCGGTGCGCGCGCAGGAGACGTGCAGCGTTTCCGTGCTCTTCGTCAGCGTCAACTGTACCTGCTCCGAGGGCAGGGCGCCGATAAGGTCGGAGAAAGTGCGCGCGGGCACGGTGGTGGCACCTTCTTCATCCACTTTTGCGCCAATCCAGCAAGTGATCACAATTTCCAGGTTGGTCGCAGACAGCTTGAGCCGTTTGTCGTCGGTAGAGAGAAGCACGTTGGCCAACACAGGTAGCGTGGAACGGGTGCTGACTGCGCGGCTAACAATGTTCAGGCCCTTTGCCAGATTTTCCTGCGAGCACGATACTCTCATGTTCCACTCTCCCAGACTATCCTAGTTTTGTTGTAGTTCCCCACATGTTGACGTCCATTTAGTATACAAAAAGGCAGCAGCCGGGGCAAGTGGGCAAGGCAAGTTAAAAGGCCCGTCCGGGCCACATCGCGCGCAATCACGGCGTCTGGCTACGGCTTAACCAACGCTCACGGCGGGTTTACGTAAGTCTAATACATTTACTACAAAGTACACAGGGTGGGGAGAGCGGCACGGCGACAGAAAAATTTCACACCCCTTAGCCTAAGGAGGCAAAAACAATGAGAGTGGCAATTAACGGTTTTGGACGCATCGGACGAGCGGCGCTTAAAATCATGATGGACGCGCCGGAGCTGGAGGTCGTGGCCATTAATGACCTGGTTCCCAACGACAACCTTGCCTACTTGCTGAAGTACGACACGGTTTACGGCCGCTACGAGCGTGAAGTGGACCACGACGAGGAGCATTTAATCGTCGACGGCGAGCGTATTCCCGTATTCCACGAACGGGATCCGGAAGCGCTGCCGTGGGACGAGCTCGACGTGGGCTTGGTGATTGAATCGACCGGCGTCTTTACCGACCAACAGGGTTTGGAGAAGCATTTGCGCGCGGGCGCCAAGCGGGTGATGCTTTCGGCGCCTAGCAAGAGCGCCGAGGTGATGACCGTGGTGCATGGCGTCAGCGAGACAAACGTCGACGAGCGCATCATTTCTTGCGCCAGTTGTACCACCAACTCGATCACGCCCGTGGTCGAGATCCTGGACCGCCATCTTGGAATTCGCAAAGCCACGCTGACCACCATTCACGCCTACACTTCATCGCAGGCCATTGTAGACGGCCCATCGAAGAAGTGGCGTCGCGGCCGTGCCGGCGCTGAGAACCTGGTGCCCACGACGACCGGCGCTGCGGTGGCCACGGCCAAGGCCCTGCCGCAGATGGAAGGCAAGTTCGACGGCGTGGCCGTGCGCGTGCCCATTCCGGTAGGCTCCATCTCTGACCTGGTATTCGTCACCGAACGTGAGACGAGCGTCGAAGAGGTCAACGAGTTGTTCCGCAGCGAAGCCCGAACCGAGCGCTATCAGGGCGTGCTGGGCGTGACCGACGAGGAGCTCGTTTCATCGGACATCGTCAAAGACCCTCATGCTACCATCGTAGACCTGAGTATGACGCAGGTGGTCGACGGCGACCTGCTGAAACTGTTCTGCTGGTATGACAATGAGTGGGGATACACCAGCCAAATGGTGCGCCACGCTCTGAGCATTGCAAAGGCCGAGGAGTGGGCGTCAAGCCGCGCCAGGGTTGCTTAAGGGGCCCTTCGTGAGCCGGCTAGCCCGCATCTTCGGGGTTTTCTAACCAGGGAAGCAGCTCAAGGAGCAGGTCGCCGCTGACCTGCTCCACGTCTATCAGGCGACGCGGCGCGCCGCTGACTTGGTGCAGCGCGGACAGCTCATCATGGCTGCCGCCAAGGGGATGCGCCGACGCGCGCACTAGGGCGACGGGGCGAGGCGCGATTTTATGCACGTAGCGCCCCAGGAAAAAAGTGTGCGGATTGCTGTTGGCGAAGATGTGTGCGGGGCTGAAGGCTCGCTGCGCCTGGCCAATGGCCATCACGCCGCGCACGCGCTCGACGCCAGAAGCCCAGAACAGGGCCAGCCCCGCGCCAATGGGCTGCCCCACCAGCAGCGGCGGCTCCGGGAGCTGCTCGCAGAGCGTTTGCAGATCTTGCCACAGCGCGGGGATGGTGAGCCGCTCGCGGGCGGCGGCGTGCAGCAAGTAGCGCAGGGGATCCATGGCCAACACATCATAGCCCCCCTGCGCTAGGCGCCGGCAGATCGCCTCGTCGGCGCTGGAGAAAGCGCCGTACGTAGCCAGGTACAGCAGGGGGACGGCCGGCGCATCTTGCTCGTCCGGCGCTGGCGGGCGGTAGCGATACAGTTCCATCACCACGCCGGGGCGGATGGGCCGCACGTCCACCAGCTCGTCGCCCTGTGGCCGGCCCAGAAAACCGATATTGATCTGCCCAAAACGCTCCTCGGCCCACAAGCGCACAGCGCGCAAGTCGCGGGCAAATTCGCGGTCGCCGGGCGCGCCTTCGCTTTCGCCGGTGCCGCGTAAGTCGAACACGAGATGCGCCACCCCACCGCCGGCGCCCAGCGCTTCCACTTCGTGTCGCGCGCAGGTGATGACGCTGGCTTTGGTCAGCGGATAGCGCGGCACCCAGACGCGAATGGCTTGCAGATCGTCGTCGGCCGTTTGCGCCGGCCGCATCAGCACAGCGTCCAGGGCCAGGTCATCGTCGGTCAGGATGCCAAAGCTTTCTTCGTCGTAGGCTGTAA
Organism: uncultured Ardenticatenaceae bacterium; assembly: GCA_964384155.1. GTDB lineage: Bacteria > Chloroflexota > Anaerolineae > Promineifilales > Promineifilaceae > JAAYYY01. The sequence goes on along the minus strand of CAYLJW010000046.1, from coordinate 6,316 downwards.
CCATGCTTAGTTCTCTGATGTGGCTTCAGGGTCAACGTAAAAGGCGTAGTTGGGAATCAGGTCTACGAGGCGCTTATACCCTTCAATCGCCGCGCGATCACTATCGTAATAACCGCTGAGCAGCTCCTGGAGAAGGATCGAGAAGGTCAGTTCTTCGTAAATAGAGGTCACGAGCTGGCCTTGCCCCTGACTATAACCCCAACGGTTGGTGTTGACCACATCGGTGGCCAGCGCAGCGGCGATCTCCGGGCTGAAGACCTCGGCGATGGGCGCCGGCCCGTCGCCAAAGGGCAGCTCAAACCAGGCGTCGATGTAGGCCTGTGGCTCGGCGACGGTCCCCAGGCGCATGGGCACCTTGCGCTCCGGCTCGACGCCCAGCCAGGTGAGATAGGCGTCCTCAAACCAGTAGCGGGCGAAGGCTGCGGCCGGCTCAAGGTCGGCGTTGGTCGTGATTCCGAAATAAGAGATCTCGCCCAGATTTTGCGCCGCAGCGCCCTCGCTGCGGCCGGTAAGGTTGGTGACAATGGCCGTGTTCGCCGCCAGGTAGCTTGGCTCGTCACAATCGGGGCACGATGGGCTGTAATTGTCGTCCATGCCTGCAATCGCTGGCAGCACGCCAGGCGAAGCGATGATGATGCCCGAACGGCCTGAGAGATAGGCGTTCAGGGCGCTCACTTCCGTCTGAACGCCCGATGGACAGTAGGTGTTGCAGAGGAAACGGTAGTAGGCCAGCGCGTCGCGACAAGCCGGATTCAGGATCTGCAGTTCGCCGCGCTCGTCGATGAGCTGGCAGCCGTTGGCAATGGCCATCTGCTCGAAAGCCAAAGTCGTGGCGCGCAGCGAAGATTCGGTGGGCATGTTGAAGCTGTTGATCAGATTGACGCGGTCGGAGATGACTTCAGACGCCGTCAGCAGGCGCTCGAACGTGTCCGGCGGCGGCAGGTCGCGCTGCCGGAACCAGTCGTTGCGGTAGAGGATGAGCTGCTGCCAGCCGTCGCTGGGAACGGCTGCCGGCTGTCCATCGACCGTGACCAGGTCGAGGGCTTCCTGGTTGAACGTTTGGGGGCCCAGGGTTTCGATCACGGCCTGCGCGGCCGACGAGTCGAGAATTCCGCGCCGGGCCCAGCCGACGGCGTATTCTACGGGAAATAGGAGCACATCGGGTAGCTGCGTGGTGTCGGAGACGGCGGCACGGCGTACCAGGTCGGGCAGCAGGTCTGGCGCCACGGTAATTAGCTCCACGTGCATATCGTACTCGGCGCTAAAGCCAGCGACCATCTCGCGCAGGGCGGCGTCGTATTGCGGCGAGCTGCGGTTCACCCAGAGGGTAATCGTGGGGTTCACGGGCTGCTGCAACGCGGTTTCGCCGCTGCCGGTCGCCGGCTCGCCGGTAGCCGTGGGAGCAGGCAGCAGCAGCGGTTCGTCGTCGTCCGTGGGCGTCACCGCCTCAGCCGTGGGCGCGGAAAGGCGCGGCGGGTCGCTAAAATCGGGCACGCAGGCAACCAGCAGGGCAAGGACCAGCAGCGGCGGCAGCAGGGCGAGGGCCAGGCGCATAAAAGAGCGCCCCTTCGCCGGCGCGGTGTAAGGTTGAAGGTCAGGTGGTGGTGAAAAGGACAAAAAGCGTTACCTATGGCCTGGCCTGCAGGCGGTCGCCGATCAGGCGCAGGCCCGTAAGCGTGAGCCAGGGGTCGACGTGGTCGATGACAGACGTGTGCGGGGCGATCAGGCGGATCAGGCCGCCTGTGCCAATGATCGTGGCCTCTGGCATTTCTTGCTCCAGGCGCAGGCGGTTTACAAGCCCTTCTACCAGGCCTGCATAGCCAAAGATGAGCCCCGACTGCATGGCATGCACGGTGTTGCGCCCCAGAACATGGGGCGGCGCTTCCAGCGCCACGCGGTTGAGCTGCGCCGCGCGCCCGCTCAGGGCGGCGGCTGCCGGCTCCAGGCCGGGGGCGATAACCACCCCCAAAAGCGCGCCCGTGGCGGAGACAACGTCGAGCGTGGTGGCCGTGCCCATGTCGACGACAATGGTCGGGCCGCCATAAAGCTGGTGGGCCGCGGCGGCGTTGACGATGCGATCCGCGCCAACCTCCGGCGGGAACTCTGTATCAACCTGGACGCCGGTGTCTAGTTCATGCGTCACCTGCACAGGCGTGAGCGTGAGGTAGCGCCGGCAAACCTCGTGAAAGGTGACGCTGAGCGGCGGCACCACAGACGAAAAGATGGCGCGCTCGATTTGCGCCGCAAGACCCGCCTCGTGCAGCAGCATCTTCAGGTAGACGCCATATTCGTCGACGGTTTGCTCGTGGATGGTGCGCAACCGCCACTGGCGGCGCCAGCTCTGCCCATCCCAGACGCCGAGGGTGATGTTGCTGTTGCCGATGTCGATAGCCAGAAGCATGGGGCGGATTGTATAAGGCGCTGTAGGCAGGGGCAAGGCAGCAGGGCGCCGGCCAGGCCGATTATTAGCCGTTATTCTAGAACGTCGAGCACCTTATTGTACAGCGTATCGGCGCGTAGATCTTCCAGCCTGTGGCAGGGCGCGTCGAGCTTCTCCGCCAACAGGGTCGCCAGGCCCTGGTCGAAGGCCACATGCTCCATGTTGATCACCACAGAGCGGATGCCGGCCTGCTGGATCAGGCGCGCAATGCGATGCGCTTCCTCTTGCGGCGGGAGCTCTGTCATGCTGACGTTGCCTGCGCCGTCGGTTAGCAGGATCATCAGCGGAATGACGTCGGGATGGGTCAGCGCGTCGCGCTGGATGACCTCATAGGCCATCAGCAGGCCGGCCGACAGCGGTGTCTTGCCGCCGACGGACAAGTTAACCAGCGCTTTGCGCGCCAATTGCACCGAGTTCGTGGGCGGCAGCGCCAGATAAGCCTGGTTCTTGTTGAACACAATCAGGCCCACACGGTCCCGCCGCTGGTAGGCGTCGGTGAGCAGCGACAGTATGGCGCCCTTGGTCGCTTCCATGCGCTCCGACACGGCCATGCTCCAACTGGCATCGACGACGAAGAGGATGAGATTCGCCGTGCGCCTCACGCGCACCTTTTCGCGCAGGTCGCTGCGGCGCAGCCTGAGGGCCATGTCGCTATCGTCTTCTTCGCGCCGTTTGCGCTGGTGGGGAGCGGCGGCGCGTAAGGTGGCGTCGAAGGCCAGGTCGCGGATATGCCGCTCTTTGGGTAGTCGTGCGCGGATGTAGCGGCCGCGTTTGCGGTCCGATTTGGTGCGCGAGCGGCGCCCTGCGTGGCGCCGGGTCAGGCGGTCGAGCTGGGTATCGAGGCGGCGGGCCATAAATTCCTGGGCCGCCTGACGCTTCTGGCCGCCTTCCCACCACGGCGCATCCTGGGCGGCTTGCGGCACCGTTTGAGGGCCGGCTTCTGCCTGGCTGACTTCGCTCTCTTCGCCTACCTCAGCGTCTAGGGCCTGTTTTTTTTTACGGGGCTGCTGTCCGCTTCCTCGCTGGTCTCGCCGGGGTCGCCGCTGCCCCAATCGCTTTGCGCCTGCTCCAGCCTTTCTTCAAGGTCGAAATAATCTACAGAGGCGTCGCCGAAGGGCCGCGCCTTGATGCGGTGCGGCAGCGCTAGCTCGGCCGCCAGCAAGATGTCTTCGTCGCTAACATGCGTCCGGCCGTGTAGCGCGGCGTGGGCCTGCGCGCCGCGCAAGATCACCAGGTCGGCGCGATGGCCGTCTACGCGCATGGAGCCGGTGAGGTGCGCAATCGACGCCAGGTCGCGGCGCGAGTATTCCACATCGTTCACCACTTCCCAGGCCTGCTGGATCTGGTCCGAAAGACGACGCTCGACGCTGCTCCACTCATGGCGGAAGCCTTCGGGGTCCAGCTCATAGGTGATGCGACGCTCCATAATCTCCACCCGCTGCCGCGTGTCGAGCAGACCGGTGATTTGCACCGAGAAAGCAAAGCGGTCCAGCAGTTGTGGCCGCAGGTCGCCCTCTTCCGGATTCATGGTGCCCACGAGGATGAAGCGGGCGGGGTGGCTGAAGCTAATGCCTTCGCGCTCGACCACGTTGACGCCCATAGCCGCCGAGTCGAGCAGCAGGTCTACGACGTGGTCGTCGAGCAAATTGACCTCGTCGACGTACAGCAGGCCGCGATTGGCGGACGCCAGGATGCCGGTCTCAAAATGCTTCTCGCCGCGCTGGATCGCCTTTTCGATGTCCAGGGTGCCGACGACGCGATCTTCGGTGGCGCTCACGGGCAGGTCTACGAAGGGCGTGCGGCGCATGGCGACGGGACTATCTCCGTTGCTATGGCGCACTCGGCACTCGTCGCACCAGGAGTTGGGACGGCGCGGGTCGCAGCCAAAACGGCAATCGGCGATGACTTCGATGTCGGGCAGTAGCGCTGCCAGGGCGCGGGCGGCCGTCGATTTGGCCGTGCCGCGCTCGCCGCGGATCAGCACGCCGCCGATCTGCGGGTTAATCGCGTTGAGCACCAGCGCGCGTTTCATGCGCTCTTGCCCTACAATTGCCGTGAATGGAAATACTACCGGTCGTGCCATAAAGGGTCTCCAATGCCGTTTCAATAACCTGAGCATTATACAGAAGGGCAGGGAGGGAGGGCAAACGGCGTTTGGGGCTGGCCAGGCCGGCGTGTAAAATGGCGCTACTCTGCCGCCGGTGAAATGGAAAGGAGGGACATCGTCAATGAGAAGCGTGTTGCGTGGTTTAGGTCGCCTGCTGTTGGGCCTACTGTCTTTACTCATCCTGGGCTTTGTGGTGCTGTCGCTGCTGTCACAGCCGCGCGAGCAAAAGCCGTTCTTTGTCGGGCTGCCCGAAGTGGCCGTGATCGCTCACCAGGGCAGCGACGGCCTGTGGCCCAGCAATACGCTTATGGCCATGGAACACGCCGTGACCCTGGGCGTGGATGTGCTGGAGATGGATGTGCACAGCAGCTCAGACGGCGTTATTGTACTGGGCCACGACGATACGGTGGACCGCCTGACGGATGGCTCCGGCCTGGTTCGAGAGATGACCTTTGCCCAGCTTCGCGAGCTGGACGCCGCTTACGACTGGAGTCCGGACGATCTGGGCAACGAATTTCCCTTCCGCGGGCAGGGCCTGCAAATCCCGGCGCTGGAAGAGGTGCTTCAGGCTTTTCCCGATGCGAAGATGAATATCGAAATCAAGCAGCGCGAGCCGTCGATGGTCGCGCCATTTTGCGACTTAATCCGGCAGTATGGCATGACCGACAAGGTGCTAGTGGCCTCCTTCCATCCCGACACGATGGATGAGTTCAGGCAGACGTGCCCGGAAGTGGCCACGTCGGGCACGGAGCGCGAAATCCGACCCTATTACGTGCTCAGCATGCTCTTTTTGGGCGCCGCCTACAATCCTCCGGCGGACGCCTTTCAGGTGCCGGAATATAGCGGCAATCTGCATGTGGTGACGCGCCGCTTTGTGCGGGGCACGCGAAGGCACAATGTGGACGTGCACGTATGGACGGTTAACGAGACAGCGGATATGCAGCGCTTGCTTGATCTGGGCGTGGATGGGATCATTACAGACCGGCCGGACCGCCTGCTGCAATTGCTGGGAAGGCTGGACAGCGAAGATTAGAGCCTTGCGCCGGCGGCGCCGGTTGAGGAGTGTTGCGAGTTGAAAGGATTGACGGCGATATTAACAGACCTGGTTGGCGAAGCCTTTGAAGCGGCGGGCTACGCGCGCAGCTACGGCGAGGTGGTGCGCTCGAACCGGCCAGACCTGGGCGACTACCAGTGTAACGGTGCGCTGCCGGCGGCAAAGGAGTATGGCAAGAATCCGCGGCAGATCGCGCAGGAGGCGATCGAAACGCTGCAGGGCGCCAACAGCGGCGTCTTTGCCGAGGTCACGCTGGCGGGGCCCGGTTTTATAAACCTGAAACTGGACGATGCTTACCTGGCGCAGCACGTGCAGCGCATGGCGGGCGACGAGCGGCTGGGCGCGACGCCCGTGGCCCGGCCGCGGCGCGTGATCGTGGATTATGCGGGGGCCAATGTGGCCAAGCGTATGCACATCGGACACCTGCGGCCCACGATCATCGGCGACAGCATTAAGCGCCTGTTCCGCTTCCGCGGCGATGACGTATTAGGCGATATCCATATGGGCGACTGGGGCCTGCAGATGGGCATGCTGATCGCCGAGATTGCGCGGCGGCAGCCAGAGCTGCCTTACTTTGACGAAGCGCACAGCGGCGATTATCCGGGCAAGTCGCCGGTGACCATGGACGACCTTGGCGAAATCTATCCTACGGCCTCAGACCGTTCGAAGAACGATCCGCAGTGCGCTAGGCAAACGACCGGCGGATTGCGGTGCG
>CAYLJW010000045.1:0-37038 GCA_964384155.1 uncultured Ardenticatenaceae bacterium | reverse complement strand
GTGGCCCTGGTGTTGACCATGACCGCCAGCGAGGAAGAGCAGTTTGGCGAGGAAGCCGTTCGCGCCGCCAGGGAGGTGGACAGCGCCATCCGCGTGCTGCGCCGCACGCGCCAGGTGGAGGTCAGCGCCGAGCGCGAAGAGCTGTACGAAATCCTCAAGCGGCGCCTCTTTGAAGGGGACCCGGCGACGCGCGAAGAGCAGGCCAACCGCGTGGCCCGTGCTTACTGGGATTACTACCGCAGCCACGCCGACGATTTCCCGCAACAGGTGCAGACCCCCGAATATCGCAATCTCATGGTCCGCGCTTACCCCTTCCACCCGGCGCTGATCGAGGTGCTGCGCGACCGCTGGGGCAGCATCCAGGGCTTTCAGCGCACGCGCGGCGTGCTGCGCCTGCTGGCACTGATCATCGCCGACCTTTACCGCCGGCAACATCCGGCGCCCGTCATCCAGCCGGCCCACGTGAACCTGGACAACGGCCAGATCCGCGCCGAGCTGCTGGAATACGTGGATAACCGCGGCGGCTACGAGGCGGCCGTCTTCTCTGACATTGGCGGCACGGACGAGTCTAAGGCGCCTGCCCAGGACCGCGTCACCGGCGGCGATTACCTGCGCTTCAACGTGTGCAGCGGCCTGGCGACCTCCATCTTCCTCTACTCGCACAGCGGCGCTACTGACCGCACGCCGGCGGCCGGCCGGCCCGAGCTGTGGACGGCCAGCTTGCGGCCCGGCGTATTGCCCGCGCTGGCTGTGGATGGCCTGGACAAGCTGAAGAAGCGGCTGTGGTACCTTGCCGTGCAGGAAGGCGCCTACCGCATTGACAGCCAGCCGAACCTGAACCAGATGCTCGTCACGCGCATCGACGCCGTGCGCCAGGAGCCGGAGCAGGTGCGCGAGCGGGTGAGGGCGGCCGTGGAAGAGATGATGGGTCGCAGCCTGTTCGGCAATCCCATCCCCTGGCCCGATGGGCCACGCGCCGTAGACGACAAGCAGAGCCTGCAGCTGGTGATCGCCAACCCGCACTACGCCTGGGGCGCTGCGGAGGCCGAGCAGAAGAGGGGCCGCGCCTTTATCCAGGATTTGCTGGCCAACGCCAAGAGCACCTTTCGCCAGTACAAGAACACGCTGGCCTTTCTGCTGCCCACGCCGGATGGCGTGCGCCTGGTGGAACAGGCGGCCGTGCGCCTCATTGCCCTGGAAGGCATCCACCGCCAGTATCGCGGCGGCGGCCTCTCTAAGAGCCAGCTCGAAGAGCTGCAGAATGAGCTGGATAAAGCGCGCAAGGGTTTGCCGGCCGCCATCTGGGGCGCCTATACGGTCATCGTGGCCCCCAACGGCAGCGCCGACGGGCAGACGTCGCTGTGGGTGAAGCAGGAAGTGGGCCTCTCCGGCTACCGCCCCGGCGAGCACACGCTCTCCGGCCGGGTCTGGGAGCGCCTGCAGGAGGACGAACGGCTGCTGGAGCGGCTCGACCCGCGCCTGATCAGCGAGGGCAAAGGCGACCAGTGGCGCCTGTGGCCGGCTGACGATGAGATGATCAGCGTGGCCACCCTGTGGGACTACTTCTGCCGCTTCCCCTACCTGCCCATGCTCAGTGGCCGCGACGCCCTGCAGCAGACCATCGCCTGGGGCGTGCAGCGCGGCCTCTTTGCCTACGCGCTTGGCGACGGCCCCGCGCTGGCCTTCGACACCATCCGCTATCAGGAGCCCCTCTCGGCCCTCGATTTCGCCATCGCCGAAGGCGCCTGGCTGCTGCGCCCGGAGCTGGCCGAGCGCCTGCTGGTTAAGGAAGAGGTTCGCGAGGACGAGGAGGAGGAGGAAGAAACCGTTGAGGTGATCATCCGCGGAGATGGCGAGGGAAATGGCCAAGGGGAGCGGGAGGCGGATGAAGAGGAGCAAGAGGAGCCGCGCCGCACGGTTTATCGCCGGCTCACGGTCGAGACGCCGCTGGAGTGGCAGAATTGGTATGATTTTTTCCAGGCGGTGATCCAGCCGCTGGTCGATGCCGGCGCCACGGTCCGCCTGAACCTGGAGCTCCGCGCGGAAGGCGAGCTGGATATCAACATGATCGACCTCAGCGTGAAAGAGAGCGTTACACAGTTCAGCCGTGATGCGGAGGTGCGGGTGGAGTGACGCAAAGTGGACGGGGGAGAGGGCAAGGTGATGGGGTGGGGTTTGTAGTGGCGCGATTTATCGCGCTGGGGGGACGGGCAATAAATTGCCCTACTACAAACCTGCCCTTCTACGAGCCTGCCCAGCTATGAGGCTTTAGGGGCGGGCGGCGGCTTCGCACTCCTGTAGATAGCGCCGCAGGGCGTCGTGGAGGTCGGGTAGGAGGGTGGCGCGTTCGCTGCCGAGCACGGTGTAGTGAGGCCAGGGGGCGGCGAGGTTTGTGGGCGCGGCTGCGGCTGCGGCTGCGGTCGTGCCGTTGCTGGTTGCGCCGTTGGCCGTATGGGTGAGACTGCCGTTGTTGGTGGGGCGAGCGGCGTGGCGGGCGAGGTCGGCCCAGGTGATGCTGCCTACGTTGGCCAGGTGCCAGAGGCCGGACTCGCCGTCGATGAGCAGGTCGAGGGCGGCGTGGACGAGGTCGGGCACGAAGGTGGGCGAGATGGTGGCGTCGGCGGCGGCGATGAAAGGCCGGCGGTGGGCCACAAGCTGCAGGGCGCGGGCCACGAAGCTGCGCTCGTCCCATGGGTCCAGCAGCACGCCGGTGCGCACGACGAGGGCTGACGGATGGCGCCTGAGCACTTGCTGCTCGGCCTGGGCCTTGCTGTGGCCGAACACGTTTTGCGGCCGCACGGCGTCGCTTTCGACGTAGGGGCTGGCCTTGGCGCCGTCGAAGACCAGGGCCGAGGAGAAGGTGAGCAATTGGATGCCGTGGCCGGCGCAGACGTCGGCCAGCAGGGCTGGCGCTAGCGTGTTTTCCTGAAAACAGTGCTGCGGCTCGCGCCGGCAGTTGTCGCGGTGCAGGTAGCGCGAGGCGTCGACCACGGCCCAGGGCCGGCAGCGGGCCAGGGCGTCGCTGACGCCGTTTGTTTCGGCGGCGTCCATGGGCGCGTGCGGATAGGCTTCGGCATAGAGCCCGCGCAGCTCGCAGATGTGCCTGAAGGCGCGGCCCAGCGCGCCGCCGGCGCCGAGGATGAGCAGGGGGCGGGCGGCGATGGGTCGCCGCGCGCGCCGCGGCGGCGGCGGCCGGCTGGCCGCGGGCTGCACGGCGCGCGCTGGCTCGTAGAGCAGGCGCTGCGGCCGCCGCCACCAGCCGGGCTGGGCCAGCACGGGGTGACGGGGCGGGCGGCCGTGGGCCAGGTTGGTAATCAGGCGCGCCAGGGCTGTGGCGCGCGGCCGGCCGCTGCGCACATCGAAGGCGCCGGGCTCGTAGTGGCCGTGCTGGCGCGTGAGCAGGCTGTTCCAGTCGTAGGCCCCCAGCAGGGACCAGGCGGTGACGGCGCGCACGTCGACGCCCTGGCGGCGCAGGGCCTGGACGCTGTGCCAGCTTTCCAGCAGCCAGCGCAGCTGCTCTTCGCGCGTGCAGCCATTGTGTATCTCGGTGACGGCCAGCGGGCGCTTGTAGCGCTGCCAGGCCTGCTGCAGCAGGCCGTGGAGGCCGCTGATGCCATCGGCCAGCACGCGCACGGCTTCTACGTCGGCGTAGGCCTGCCGGCCGTTGCTGCCGTGAAAGGCGGCGGGGTAGCGCTCTAGGCGCTCGTCGAGGAAGCGCTCGCTGGTGAGGTAGTAGTTGCCGCCGATGATGTCTGGCGGGCAGGGATGCTCGAGGAACCAGGCAAGCTCGTGCTGGCCAATGCCGGCCCACAGCAGGTAGCCCCAGAGGGGATGGCGGTGGTCGAGGCGGCCACAGAGCAGGTCGAAGGTTAGCCAGCGGCGCTGGTTCTCAAACTCTGCCTGCTCGGCCAGGGCCTCTGTGCTGTGCGTGCGGCCCAGGTCTTCGGTCTGTATGAGCTGCGCGCGCGGGTTTTCGGCGCGGATGGCCTGCATGGCCAGGGCCACGCCGCGGCATTGCTGGACCAGGGCGCGGGCGAAGATTTCGTCGCTGGCGCCGTGCGGGTACCAGTGGCCATACAGGCCGCTGAAGCGCGCCGTGGTGAGCGGCTCGTTTACCGGCGTGTAGGCCTCTAGCCAGGGGTAGCGGCGGGCCACGGCGCCGGCGTAGGCCGCCAGCTTTTGGGGGAAGTCGGGGTCCAGCAGGCTGGTGTGGGCCGGGCCGCTGCCGTGGTGCAGCAGGCCAGCGATGGGGCGGATGCCTAGCTGGCGCAGGCGGGCCAGGCGCTGGTCGCTCCAGGCCCAGTCGGCGCGCGCCAGGCCGTGCGGCGCGATGCGCTCCCACAGCAGGGGGAAGCGCAAGGCGCTGAAACCCATCTGCGCGAACAGGTCCAGGTCGTGCAGGCGGCGCGCATGCCCGCTTTGCTCTAGCTGGTCATAAAAGCGGTGGCCAACGCGGTTGACGGAACACTCGACGCCGCCCCACCACTCTAGCGCTGTGGAGACCGCGCTGTGGCGCCTTATTTGGCCTCCGCCGGCTCGCCAGCAGCCACTTTGGCCGTCGTGCCGTTGCTGGCGGCGGGCGCGCGGCCATTGCCGTTGCGCGAGAGGGCCACGGCGGGCTGCAAGACGGGCGTGTGCGCCTGCAGCGCCTCGCGACGCCGCATGCCGTAGAGCCGGGCGTAGACGGTGAGCGCCTGGGCCACAACCTGGTCCATGTTGTAGTAGCGGTAGGTGGCCAGGCGCCCGACAAAGTGCACGCCGGGCGTTTTCTCGGCCAGGGCTTCGTACTTTTTGTACATGGCGGCGTTTTCGGGGCGGGGCACGGGATAGTAGGGGTCGCCTTCGCCGCGCGGGTATTCGTAGACCACGCTGGTCTTGGGATGTTCCTGGCCGGTGAGGTATTTGAATTCGGTGGAGCGCGTGTAGGCGTGCTCGTTGGGATAGTTGACCACCGGCGCGGGCTGGAACTGTGGCATGTCGAAGGTCTTGTGCTCGAACTCTAGCGAGCGGTAGGGCAGCTTGCCATAGCGGAAGTTAAAGAATTCGTCGACGGGGCCGGTGAAGACCAGCTCGCGGTAGGGGATGCAGCCGGCGATCTCGGCATAGTCGGTGTTGAGCATGATTTTGATGTTGGGGTGGTCGAGGATGTTGGCGAACATGGCCGAATAGCCGTACAGGGGCATGGCCTGGTAGGTGTCGGTGAAGTAACGGTCGTCGCGGTTGGTGCGCGTGGGCACGCGGGCAATCACCGAAGAATCCAGCTCTGAAGGGTCCAGGCCCCACTGCTTGCGCGTATAGCCGCGGAAGAACTTTTCATACAGCTCGCGGCCCACTTTGCTGACGACCACGTCTTCGGAGGTGCGGATCTTCTCGCAGGGCTGGGCCAGCGACTGTAAGAACTCCTGCATCTCGAAGGAGTTGAGGTTCAGGCCGTAGAGCACGTTGACCGTATCGAGGTTGATGGGGATGGGCACGAGCTGGCCGTCTACGCTGGCGCGCACGCGGTGCTCGTAGGGCCGCCAGGCGGTGAACTGCGACAGATAGTCGAACACGTCGGGCGCGTTGGTGTGGAAGATGTGCGGGCCGTATTTGTGCACCAGGATGCCTGCTTCGTTGTAGTGGTCGTAGGCGTTGCCGGCGATGTGGTTGCGGCGGTCGATGATCAGCACTTTTTTGCCCGAACCGCGGGCCAGCCGCTCGGCCAGCACGCTGCCGGCAAAACCGGCGCCGACAATGAGGTAATCGAACATGGTTATTTATTCTCCTTTCGCCGGGCAATGACTTGTTGTAGTTGACCGTCCATCTGGGACCAGGTGGCGTCCCAGGAACCTTGAGCTAGAAGATGATCTGTGGCCGCCAGCCAATGGGCCTGCAGGCCTTCATTGAGGAATTTTTCGATGGCCTGTACAAAGGCGCCGGCGTCGCCGGCGATGGCCACCATGTCTACGTCGCCGTAGAGCTGGGCCACGTCGCGAATGGGGGTGGAGACAACGGGCTTGCCGCCGGCGAGGTATTCGGGGGTTTTGGTGGGGCTGATGAAGCGGGTGGCGTCGTTGCGCGCAAAGGGCAGCAGGGCCACGTCCCAGCCGCCCAGGTAGGCGGGCAAGGTTTCGTAGGGTCGCGCTCCCAGATAGTGAATGTTGTGGCGGCGGGGAAGCTGCTGTGGGTCGATTTTGACCACAGGCCCGATCAGCACCAACTGCCAGTCGGGGCGCGCCTGGGCCACGGCGTCTATCAGGGCGGCGTCGAAGCGCTCATCGATGACGCCAAAGAAGCCCAGGCGCGGCCGGGCGATGGCCGCCTGGTCGGCGGGCTCGCTGGCCTGGCGCGCCTGGGCAAAGTGTGCGAAATCGATGCTGCTGGGGAAGAGGTGCACGTTGGGGTGCCGGCCACGTTTGCTTTCGTAGAGGCTGGGGCCGCCGGTGAAGACCACGTCGGCCCGGCTTAGCAGCTCCGCTTCTAAGGCGGGTAGATCGGACGAGGCGCCCTTAAAGAGGGAAAGCTCGTCCATGCAATCGTACACGATGGCCTGGGGCTGCAGGTGATCGGAAAAAGCCAGCGCTGCCGGCGTGTAGTACCAGAGCACGTAGCTATGAATATTGTAGGCTTGCAGCAGCTTATCTAGCAGCGCGCGCTGCTGCTTTCTTATTTCTTCAGGCGGCAGGTTGGGCGGCAGAACGGGTTGCGCGACGTGCACGCCGCCGGCGACGGTTCGGACGGTGAGATCTGCTGCTGAGCCATCCCAAATTGGCTCTTCGAGGTAAAAAACGCGCTGGTTTGTCGCGAAGCGGCTCAACAGGTGCTGCGGGCGCTGGTATACGAAGTCCCAGCGCAGGTGGGAGAGAACCACGATATCTGGGCCGGCATGCTCCTGATGAGGAGCCTCATACCGGCTGCGGCGCCTAGACGGCAGGGTGGAAGGGTACGACGACATACAACCAATCCTTTTACTGGTTCGCCTGGTTCTGTTATGCGGGGATGCGCCGGCATCTGGGCCCTGGCGGCGTGGCTCAGGTTACTTTTGACGTTATTTAGCTGTTAACCTCGGTAAAAATGCCTCTTCCCCCGCGGCTGCCGCGCCGACCTGTGCGGGCTGGTAAACAAGCTCCCGCTTCACATTCAAAAAGCCACATGGCAACCGCCCGAAGCCTAAGCTTCGATGAAACTATAGCGAGCAGATGACCTTTTTTCGTGTGCTAAGGTATAAAGGGCGGGTATAGATAAAGATATAAGTCAGTGTGCGAAGCTAATGAGCAGGATGGCCGCCAGCAGCAGCAGGAAGGCGGCGGCGACCCACAAGTACAGGATGCCGGCGACCATAGCCGCGGCCACAGTCCCGGCCAGCAGCGCCCGGCGGCGGATGGCCACATCTTGCCACATTTCGGCCGGCGTTCGGCCCCCGGCCCACAAGAAAGCGCTCGCCGCCAGCAGCAGCAGCCCACCCAGGGCCATGCCCAGCACATATTGCGTGCCCGTGAAGAGGGGCAGGGCCAGCAGCATCATGCCGCAGGCGCGCTGCTGCGGCGCGATGCTACCGCGGCGCGACACGTGCACGCGGGCCAGGATCATGCGGCCAAAGGCGGCGCTCTCGGGGTCCAGGCTCCAGCGCACCTCTGTGCTCTGGCCGGGCGCCAGCTCCACCCACTGGTCGAAGTCGTCCACCAACCTGGCGCTAAGTTGGCTGATGCGCGCCCGCGCTCTAAACCGCTCGTCGCGGTCGCGCTCGTTGGTAAAGCTGACGGCCAGGGTGGCGTCTTCGTGGCGCGTGACGGCCAGCGGGCAGCGTAAGGCCCCCGCCGGCATGCGCTCTTCCACAATGAGCGGGCGGTCGAAAAACAGCAGCTCAAGCTGCGGCCAGAGCATGATGGCGGCCACGGCTAACATCAGCAGCAGGCCGAGCACGTAGAGCACAAGCGCCAGCAGGGGGCGTTCGGGCCACTCTTCTCGCTTCACATCGCTCAATTCGCCGGCATCCTTTTTCAGCGCAACCTGCGCGCAATTATGCAAGCATAAGTTTAGCGGGCAAATGGTTGGAGGACAAAGTGTAGGTCGCCGGATTCTACGAGGTGGCAGGCAACTTCTTGATCGTTGGTAATGGGGGTAAGGAGGGGTTCTTCTACGCGGCAGCGATCGAAAGCGAAGGGGCAACGGGTGTGAAAGTGGCAGCCGGGCGGTGGGGCGGTGGCGGAGGGGATTTCGCCGGAGAGGGGTTCGATCTGCCGCTGTTTGGCGGCAACAGGATCGGGGATGGGGGTGGAGCGCAGGAGGGCGAGGGTGTAGGGGTGTGATGGGTTGTTGAATATCTTATCTACGGAACCGACTTCGACGATTTTTCCCAGGTACATGACGGCGACGCGCTGGGCAAGGGAGCGCACGACGGATAGATCGTGGGTGATGAAGAGGAAGGTGACGCCGGTTTCTCGTTGCAGTTTCTTGAGTAGTTCGAGTATCTGGGCGCGGATGGAGATGTCGAGGGCGGAGACGGGTTCGTCGGCGACAATGAGCCGGGGATCGACGGAGAGGGCGCGGGCGATAACGATGCGTTGGCGCTGACCGCCACTGAATTCGGATGGGTTGCGATTGAGATAGGCGGATGCGGGCACAAGGCCAACGCGTTCGAGGAGTTCGGAGACGCGTTCTCTGAGGTTAGAGGAGTCGGCCATGCCGTGTAATAGGAGGGGGTCTTTGAGAATCTGGTAGACGGTTTTGCGGGGATTGAGGGCGGCAACGGGATCCTGGAAGACGATTTGCACTTCTTTATGGAAGGCTTTGAGGGCGTTACCCTGAAGGGAGAAGATATCCTGTCCGGCAAGCCGTATTGTGCCTGCGGTTGGCTGGAGGAGCCGGAGGACGAGGCGGGCGAGGGTGCTTTTGCCGCAGCCGCTTTCGCCGACAAGGGCGATTGTCTCGCCGGGATAGATGTTGAGGCTGACGCCGTCGACGGCTTTGACGGCTTTGCTGCTGAAGTCGAAGAAGCCGGAACGGACGGGGTAATGTTTCCTAATGTTGTCGATTTGCATGAGGGGTTGTGGGGTCACGGCTGGCCTCTTTGAAGGGCGGGTTGCTCATATAACCAACAGCGGACTTTGCGCCCATCTTCGCGTACGTAGACAGGCGGCTCTTGCAAGCATTTGTCCATGACGTGGAGGCAGCGGGGATGGAAGCGACAGCCGGCAGGTGGGGCGCTGAGGTCGGGAACGGAGCCACCAATGGTCTTGAGCACAGGTTTGAATTCGTTGATGCTGAGGACGCCTTCGAGCAGGCCCCGGGTGTAGGGGTGTTGGGGAGCGCGGAAGAGGGCTTCGGTTTCTGCTTCTTCTACGATTTGTCCAGCGTACATGACGTAGACGCGGTCGCACAGTTCGGCGACGATGCCCAGGTCGTGGGTAATGAGCAGGAGGGCCATATTGAGGCGGTTGCAGAGATCGTCGAGTAGCTTGAGTATCTGGGCCTGGATTGTGACGTCGAGGGCGGTTGTTGGTTCGTCGGCAATGAGGAGTTTGGGCTTGCATGAGAGGGCGATGGCGATGAGGATGCGCTGGCGCATGCCGCCGCTGAGCTCATGGGGGTAGCGACGGGCGATGCCGGAGTCGGGGGAGAGGCCGACTAGCTTGAGGGCCTGGTTGACTTCCTGGAGAGTGTTTTCGCGCCCGTGGTGCATGGTGATCGCTTCGGCAATCTGGTCGCCGACGCGCATGGTGGGATTGAGGTAGGACATGGGATCTTGAAAGACCATGGATATTTCGCGCCCTCTTACTTTGCGCATGGCAGGGCGGGGCAGGGGAACGAGGTCGCGACCCTGGAGCATGACTTTGCCGCCGACGATGCGGGCGGGGGGCTCGGGGAGGAGGCGCATGAAGGAGCGGGCGGTCATGCTCTTGCCGGAGCCGGATTCGCCGACTAGGCCGACTTTTTCGCCGTGGCGAATGGTGAGAGTGACGCCGTCGACGGCCTTGATGACGGCGTGTGAAGTGTAGAGATAGGTTTTTAGATCGTGGACCTGGAGGAGCGGCTGTTGCGCCTTTGTGTGAGTCTTATCGTGCATGTTAGCGCTCCTTTAGCTCGGGATTCAAAGCGTCGTTCAGGGCATCGCCGATGACGTTGAAAGCCAGGACAGCGAAGAAGATGGCTGCGCCAGGGAAGACGCTAAGCCACCAGGCGATGGCGAGATAGGGCTGGGCGCGGTTGAGCATCTGGCCCCAGCTGGCTACTGCCGGATCGCCAAGGCCAAAGAAGCTGAGGCCGGCTTCGATGAGAATGGCAGAGGCAACGTCGAGGGTGGTGCGCACGATGGCGGGGGGCAGGGCGTTGGGCAGGATCTCGGAGAATATGATGTAGGACTTGCTGAAGCCGAGGGCGCGGGCGGCTTCGACGAATTCGCGTTCTCTGAGCGAAAGGAATTCGGCGCGGATGATGCGCGCGGTGGCGGGCCAACTGACGATGCCCAGCACCAAGATGATCATGCCTGTGCTGCCGCCGATGACGGCGACGACGACAAGTGCCAGGAAGAAGCGAGGCATGGTCTGGAATAGCTCGGACAGTCGCATCAGAATGCTGTCGATTATGCCACCGTAGAAGCCGGAGATGCTGCCGACAGTGGCGCCGATGAGGAGGGCGGACAGAGCGGCGAAGACGCCGACGGTGAGCGAAACGCGCGTGCCATAGACGACGCCGCTGAAGACGTCTTTGCCAACGTTGTCGGTGCCGAAGAGATGCTGGGATGAGGGTGGCTGGAGGCGGTCGCGTGAGACGGCGGTGGGGTCGTAGTCGGTGAGCAGGGGGGCAGTGAAGGCGACGAAGACAAAGATGATGATAACGATGGTCCCGAGGACGCCTGCGGGGCTCTTGCTGAATTGGCGCCAGCTTGCTATGAAGCCATGCTGTCGTTTGTTATTGGTCGGGGCTGAAAGAGCAGATGTCACTCGAGTCTCCTTACATGGGCGAGGGTCTACTGGAGGCGGATCCTGGGATCGAGCACGCCGTAGATGATGTCGGTAATGAGATTGGCAAGGATGGCCATTGCGGCGACGACGAGGAAGATGCCAAGAATGACGGGTGTGTCACGGGTGACCAGGGAGTCGTAGAGCAGGCGGCCCATGCCAGGCCAGGCGAAGACGGTTTCTACGAGGGCAGAGCCTGAGAGGGCGAAGCCGAAGTTGTAGCCGATGACGGTGACAATGGGCAGCAGGGCGTTGCGCAGGCCATGGCGCGTGATGATGCGCCACTCGGGGACGCCTTTGGCTTTGGCGGTGATGATGTAATCTTTGCCCATTACTTCTAGCATGCTGCCGCGGGTGATGCGCGCGTTGAGGCCTATATAGCGGGTGGAGAGGGTTAGTGCGGGCAGAAGTAGATGCAGGCCGATATCGCGCACGAGGGCTAGCCCTTCGTAACTCTCGCGCACGGAGCGCATGCCCTGGGCGGGAAGGAGGCCGAACCTGACAGCAAGTAGGATGATGAGGATCTGACCGAGCCAGAAGATGGGAATGGAGAAGCCAAAGAGGGAGCTTGCGGTAACGAGGTTGTCGACGAGGGAGCGGGGCCAACGTGAGGCGATGACGCCGAGGCCGATACCGACGATGATGGATACAGTCATGGCGGTGACGGTTAGGAGCAAGGTGTTGATTGTGCGCTCGAGGACGAGTTCGGCTACGGGGCGGCGATTGGCAAAGGAGTAGCCGAGGTTTCCCTGCAGGATATTACCAATGTGAGCGATAAGTTGCTGGAGAGGTGGTTTGTCGAGCCCGTAGTCTTGGCGAACCTGTTCGATGTAGGCTTGGGTGGCGGGGAAGTCACCCACTAACATTTGCACGGGGTCGCCGGGGGCGAGCTGGATAAGGGTGAAGATGACGACGATGACGCCGAGGAAGAGGGGGATGGCCTGGAGTACGCGGCTGACAATGTAACGCAGTAAGGACGAGTTCATTTTCGCTTGCGCCTCTCCGCTAGCTTGCGCACATCTTTATTGAAATGCAATATCGCCTCAGGCGGGTGGCTGTGGCTTGAGGCTCTCAAAGAGGGGCGACATGTTTTCGAGCTCTTCGAGACGCCAGATTATATCGGCAATCTGCTGCAGGCGCCGCCGGTTGACGGAGCGAGCAGCGTTTGCCAGAAACTTTTCCTGGAGCTCGTCGTCGCTCATGGGATTGCGACTGTCGCCGCGGGCGATCTCGACGGTGTTTTCGAGCGTGCGCCCATCGCGCAAGTTGATTTGTACGGTGGGCTGGGCTTCTATGGAGCGATCGTCTTCAAGGACGCGGACTTTGTGAGCGAAAGCGGTGAGTTGCGGATCGCGGAAGTAGCTTTCTTCGTATTCGTTGAGCCCAGCTTTGCCGACGATGAGGGCGAGGGTGACGCTGTAGGGAATGCTGAATTGGGCGTCGAGAATGGTATCGACTTCTTGTTTGCCGAGCTGACGCCTGGTCTGGTAGGAGCCGTGGACGAGGATTTCGTCGACGTCATCTGGGGTGAGGTTGTGCTGTTGCTTGAGTTGAAAGGTGGCGTCGAGGGTACTGTGGATGCCGCGGCAACAGGCGTAGGGCTTGAAGCCAGAGCGGAAGATGCCGGTCCAAGCGGCGTCCAGGTCGTGGGTTAGGGCGGCGGGGTTGCGGTCTTCGGGCGCATAGGTGTTGAGGAAGGAGCCCCAGGTGTCTTCGAAAACGGCGGTGGGGCCGGTGAAACCGAATTGGGCCAGCAGGGCGGCGACGAGACCTGTCTCGGCGGCCTTGCCGGCGTGCAGGCGCTTGCTCATGGCGCCGTCTACAATGAAGGCCCAGATGCCGCCGGTGTAGGTTGCTGCGAGGCCGAGGGCCCAGGTCATTTGCCGGGGAGTGAGACGGAGCACGAGAGCGGCGGCGGCGGCGGCGCCGAATACGCCGGTAGTGCCAGTGCTGTGCCAGCCATGTTTGTTGTGGATGCGATAGCCGCCGACGGCATCGGTGACGCGCACGGCGATTTCGTAGCCAGCGACTATGGCGGTTAAGAGCTGCTTGCCGCTGCACGGTGTGTACTGGGCAGCGGCAAGCACGGCGGGAATGACAACGGCGCCGGAATGACCACAACCGCCGAAGTCGTCGACTTCGCGGGCGTGGGCGGCTGTACCATTCACGAGGGCGGCATGGGGGGCGGCGAATTGGCGGTCGCTGCCCCAGACGTGGTACTGTCCGGAGCTACCCCAGGCTTCGACTGCCTGGCAGAGGCGTTGGACTTCTTCGGTGGAAATGCCGACGAGGATGGCGCCTAGCGTGTCGAGGAGAGTGCGCTTTGCACCGTGGATTACGTCTGGTGGTAGATGTTCGAACTTTAGATTGTTCAGGGCATGGCCCAGTTGGGCGCCCAATTTATCCTGGGTGTTAATCATGATTGTCGGGTAGGCGTCTTAACTGCCGCCGGCGGAAGAGGCCGATTGTAGCAAGGCGTCGATTGCCTGCTCGAGGGTAGAAAGGCCGCGCTGAACGTGTTCGGAGGCGCGTTCGGCCTGGGCCACATCTTCATGGAGGGCGTGGATGTATTCTGATAGTCGCTCCTCGACTTCGGGTAGGCCGGGACCGCCATAGAGCTGACGGCGCTCTACGGATAATGTGGGATCGAGGGCCTGTTGCAAGAGGTCGGGGTCGAGGTTAAGGGGCTCGCCGCAGTAGAGGTTGCTGGCTTCGTCGAGGAGTGCGGGGGTGACATCGTAGGGGGAGATGTTACGTTCGGTTGAGAGGCGGACGAGGATACCCACGATCTGGTGGGCGGTTCGCCAAGGCAGGTCTCTTTCGCGGACTAGCATACCGGCAACGTCGGTGGCCTGGGCCCAATGCTCACCTGCGCTTCTGCTGAGACGTTCTTTGTCGAGTTTGAGGGCCGGCATGAGGTCGGCCATTAGCTGGAGATCGCGATGCAGGTTGTCGAAAGCGCGGGTGAGCCCTGCACGTGAGTAGCGATGTTCGAGGATGGGGAGGCCGGTGGGAGCCTTGTCAGCCATTAAGGTAGTGACGAGTGTACCGACTGTGTCTACGGAAGCTCCTTTGACCCATTGGGTGACATATACGTTCTTTTTCTGCATCATGATGCTGCTGGTGCCGCAGAAGCGATCGGGAACGTCAACGTAGGAGAATTCTGCGGAGCTCCACAGCATGATGTCGTCGGCCCAGCGTGCGAGGTTCATGTGCACGATGGCGAGGGCGGCGGCGACTTCGAAGAGATCGTCGTATGAGAGAATGGCGTCGATGGTGTTTTTCTGAACTTCGGAGAAGCCGAGGAGTTCGGCGACGCGATGGCGGTCGAGAGGGAAGTCGGCGCCTGTGAGAATGGCGGCGCCGGCAGGGCTGGCATTTGAATGTTCGAAAGCAAGCCAGAGGCGGTCGTAGTCGCGCTCGAGGGTGGCGACACAATGGAGGAGGTAGTGTCCATAGGTGGTGGGTTGTGCATGCTGGCCATGGGTGTAGCCGGGCATTATGGTGTCGAGGTGGTCGCGTGCGGTTTCGACGAGTATCTTGCGAAAATGGTTGACGCTGTGCAGCACTTTGAGGAGGTTGTCTCTGAGGTAGAGGCGCGTGGACACGGCGCCAAGGTCTCCTGAGCTGCGGCCGAGGTGGATGCGTCCACCGACATCTTCGCCCAGTTGCCTGATGAGGTATTGCTCGCCGGAGTGCATGCCGCCGCCGGTTTCCAGACGAACCTGCTCGACGCCTTTCTGCTCCATTTCACGTAGGGCGGAGAGAATGGCCGTACCATGCGTTGTGGATATGAGCCCGCGCTCGGTCAGCATGACGGTATGGGCTTTATCGAAGAGGTGAATTGCGTACAGGCGGGGCAATTCGATATCGGACCGGTGTGATGTGACTTGCGGCAGAAGTTCTTCGGACAGTCTGATGCCTGGCTGGCGGAAACCTTTGTATTGTTTATGGTGTTGCTGCAACATAATTGTATATCCTTTGTAACAAGCTCCGGCACAAAGCGAATTTGAGTTTGGGATGGATTGACCTGAAGCACCGTGTGGTGAGTAGGAAAAGGTGAGGCAGGGGAAGGGGCAGGGCCGCTTGTGACTGTCTCACCTTTTCCGTTACTATCACCGCTTAGTCATCGAGGTAGATCTTGTCCCATTGCGGGCTGGTCGATTCGGGGGAATCGAAGAATTCGGCAACGCCGCCAAAGTTGCCACGGATGGCGTCGACATAGCCGGAGTTGATAACGACTGCCGCGGGCAGAGCCTGGGCGATGATTTCCTGGGCCTGGTAGTAGTACTCGGCGCGTTCTTCGTAGGTCACGGCGCGGGTTCCTTCGGCAAAGAGCGCGTCGACTTCTTCGTTGCAGTACTGCGAGGCGTTGGTGAAGCTGGCCTCGCGGATCTCATCGCAGAGATATGCGCGCTGAATACCCAGAGTCGGGTCGCCTGACGTGGTGTAGAAGGCGATGGCTGTGTCGTAGTCTTTTTGCACGTATAGCTGCTCGAGCCAGACGGCGCGTTCCCGGGGCTCGAGTGTGACTGTTACACCCAGGTCGCTCCAGTTCGAACGGAGGATGTCGGCGAGATCGGGGAAGCCCGGCTGGGCAGGATCGTAGAGGAAGCGAATTTCGAAGCGCGTGCCGTCGGCGGCGCGTTCGTAGCCAGCCTGATCGAGCAGGGCGTTGGCTGCCTCTATGTCGTAGGGATACATTTCCATGTAATCGACGGCGGGATTGTAGGCCCAGACAATGCCAGGGGGAATGGAACTTTGCCCCAGCGTGCCGATGCCGCCGTAGGCGCTTTCGAGGATGAGCTCGCGATCGAGCCCGCTGAAGAGAGCCTGGCGAACTTCAACGGAGTTTAAGGGCTCGACTTCCATGTTGAAGAAGAGTAGCAGCACGCGAGGATGCCCACGGTCGTATTCGACATGGATATCGGGATTGGCGTCGACGCGGGGCGCGTCGACGTAGTTCATGTCGTAGTTACTGATGTAGTCGATGGTGCCGGCTTCAAGAGCGAGGATACGGGAGCTGTTGTCGGGGATGATCTGGAAGACGAGGCGGTCGACGAAGGGCGCGGGCGCGCCCCAGTAATCTTCGTTGCGCTCCATTTCGATGGTTTGTCCGGGGGTCCAGGAAACGAAGCGATAGGGGCCAGTGCCGATGGGCGCCAGATTTGCCGGGTTATCGAGGATCTCGGTACCTTCATAGATGTGCTTGGGCTGGATGCCGGCATTCTCGGATGTGAGGATCTGCAAGAATGGCGCAAATGATTCACGCAGGGTAATGACGACGGTGTGATCATCGGGGGTTTCGATGCTTTCTGCATTCTCCAGAACTGCGCCGGCGCGACTATGCAGAGGCGACACGACTTCCATTGTGAATTTTACATCGGCGGAGGTAAATGGTTGGCCATCGTGCCATGTGACGCCCTGGCGAAGGTGGAACGTGTAGACGAGGCCGTTATCACTGATGTCCCAAGATTCTGCCAGAAGTGGATAGAGCTGATAGTCTCGACCAATACGGAGTAACCCTTCAGTTACGGCGCCGGCGGCGAGGCCAACGGGCACGCTGGATGAAATTGAGGTGTTAAGATGCTCAGGGTCGGAACCGAGGGCGACGACGAAGGTGCCGCCATGGCGCTCATCGGTTTCCGGGGCGGGTTCTGGTTCTTCCGCTTCTTCTGGCTCTTCTTCTGCAGGCTCTGGTTCGGCCTGACCTTCTGCCGGTTCGTCCCCGCTACCGACGCTCTCCGATACTGGTGTTTCTTGCTGTGCAGGCTCGTCAGACGTCGTTGGCTGAGTGGTGCCGCACGCCGCGAGCACAAAGGTGAGGACGAATAGCAAAACAAATAGCCTCTTCACCGTCATTTCCTGAATCTCCTTTACGATCAATCGCTTTTCAACCCTGTATCAAAATGAACTGTGAACCTGTTGTCATGGTCTTACGTTGACATGGGGCACCGTCACTTTTAGCCTGTAGCTATTCCCTTTTTTGTAGCGTCACCGGATAGCGGTAACGATCGGAACGAATGAGGAAGTCGGAGTACCAAATTATGTCGCGACTGTTTGAGTAGTTGGTCTGGCTTATCTCCAGGGCGGCGAATGGAAGCTCGACGTTGAGCAAGGAGGCTTCTAGGGCGGTGAGCAAGCGTGCGGTGATGAATTGGCTAGATTCCCAGGGGTCGAGGCCTTCCTGAGCGAGGATTTCTTGGAGCGAAGGGAAATTTTCGCTTTGGAACAAGGTTGTAGGGATGACAGGGCTTAAGTAGTGGTCAAAAAGAATGATGGGTTCGCCATCTGCGAACATGAGTCGTCTGAGGTAGATGACTTCATCGCCGTTATCGAGGTCCATTTTACGAGCGATACGCTCATTACAGGGGGTCAGGGTGCATTGCAGGGTCCGGGCGCTGAGCCTGTAACCTTCTTGACGCAATATCTGGCCAAAGCTGATCATTTTGCGCATTGCGCCCTCTACGCTGTTGGTGCGCACAAATGAACCACGGCCCTGGACGCGGTAGATAAGGCCTTGCATTTCTAATTCTTCCAAGGCGATGCGAACAGGGGTACGCGACGCACCGAATAGTTCTTGCAGCTCGCGTTCGGATGGCAGTTTCGCACCGGGCTGCAGTTCGCCAGATTGCACTTTCCGGACAAGGGCCTTCTTTATTTGGACGTAGAGCGGGATGGAAGGATCTGATGATCGGGCTATAGCTTCCGTATGCATGGTAAAAATATATCTTGTAATACTAAGTATGTCAAGTTATACTTTGCGCTATGAAGAGCTCTCAGCGCATAAACCTGCTCTTTTACGCCAGTTTCTTTGTGTTCCAGCTTCCCATACATGCTTCTCAGCCTCTTGTCACGCTGCGGCTGTCGGAACTAGGCGTTTCGGCTGCGGCTGTAGGGGTGATGATCGGGATCTCGGGCCTGGCGCCGGCGTTGGTAGCAATTCCGGGGGGCAGATTGACGGATCGCATCGGATCGGCGAAACAGGCTGCTTTTGGAAGCCTTGTATGTATGCTGGGCTTCGTGGGGATGGGCCTGGTCAGTGCACCCATTCTGCTGGTGTTGTTTACGGCGCTTCTGGGGTTGGGACAGACGTTTGGCATAGTGGCTTACCAGTCATTTGTTGCGAGCAGTGAGTTGATCGAAGATCGCGTGCAGGCTTTCGGGTGGCTCTCGGCGATCATTGCCATTGTGCAGTCGGTGGGTCCGGCGGGGGCAGGGCTGCTTGCCGACTGGTATTCGCTGACGGCTGTGTTTGGCGCTTCGGGACTGATTGTTATGTTCTCATTGCTTGGCATCCCCGTGTTGCGTAACGGCGATACGCGGGGCAGGGGAGGAGCGGCGCTGCTGATTGCACAGGAGAATGGCAGCTGGTGGAGGAAGTCTAGCCTTCCGTTCGCGGTGGTGGTGACGTTGCTTTTTGCGCTTTCCTATAATGTGCGCCTTTCGTACCTGCCGCTCTATCTGGAATCTATTGGACTATCTACGGCTCAAATCGGGATTATCTTCTCGGCGCAGGCGCTTGGAAGCCTGCTTGTGCGCAGCCAGATCGGATGGCTAACTAACCTGCTGGGGCAAAGCAAGACGCTTATGTTAGCGTTCGCGACGAGCGTGCCGATCCTGGTTTTGATTCCGTTGTTGACCGGTTTCGTAAGCCTGCTCAGCGCCGGCTTTGTGATCGGGATGGGTAACGGCATTATGCATCCGGTGACGCTGGCGGTAGCCACTGTGGCGGTGCCGCGGGAACGGCAAGGTACTGCTCTGGGCGTACGTTATGCGACGTTTCGATTGGGGTTTGCGATCAGCCCGATGTTGCTTGCCGTGGCGGTGGCCCTTGGTGGGATTCCAAGCGCCTTTTTCTTTGCCGCGGCGCTAGCGGGGGCCGGCGCGATACATTCGTGGCGTGGGGCAATTCCGTAGATATGGGGACAATGGTGTAGCTTAGGGCGGCCCAGGGATATGGGCAGTGTGAAGGTGTTTATGCTATGATGCGTGCGAACAACCACTCGTGATTTCAGCCGTTTTCGCGGTTTGAAATGGCGGCATCCTATGGATGAGTGAAAGGTAAATTGGATGACAACCCCCCTCGAAAAACCAGCGCTGCCCTCCCTCAGCTTAGACGGCCGACTGGCCGTGATCATTGGCGCCAGCCAGGGGATTGGCCGGACGCTGGCCACGGCGATGGCCGCAGCGGGCGCGGAGCTGATTATCAGCAGCCGCCGGCCGGAGGCGCTGCGCGAGGTGCAGGATGAGATTACGCGCAGCGGCGGCCGCTGCACGGCGCTGCCGCTGAACGTGCGTGAGCTGCACGAGGTGCAGCAGTTTGCCGCACAGGTGCGCGAGCGGCTGCAAGCGAATGCCGCGCCCCTGGTTCTCGTTTATAGCGCGGGCTTCGATCTGACCAAACCTGTGCTCGACGTGACGGAGGGCGAGTGGGACGCGGTGTTGGACACCCACCTGAAAGGCCTGTTTTTTACCTGCCAGGCGATAGGCGGCCTGATGCTGGAGCAAGGCTACGGCAAGATCATTAACCTCAGCTCCACCTGGTCGTTCAGCACGGATCCGGGCAAGAGCGTCTACTGCGCGGCCAAGGCGGCCGTCACGCATCTTACGTCTGCGCTGGCCGTGGAATGGGCGCCGCATGGCGTGCTGGTCAATGCCATTGCGCCCACGGCGACCCTGACGCCGCCCACGGTGCTGGGTTTAGAAAACAAAGAAAGGGCAAACCGCTTGTTGGGACGCATCCCAATGGGCCGGTTTGCCCTTCCTGATGATCTCGTGGGCGCTGCGCTATTTCTGGCCAGCCCGGCTTCCGACTTTGTGACGGGCCATACCCTGTTCGTGGATGGCGGCTGGCGCGCGGGCGCCTAATACAGCGGCCGGCTTAGTCGCCGGCCGAATAGGGCACGAAGGCAACCACCTCGACTTCAATCAGCACATCTTTGCTCAGCCCCAACTGCGGCACTTCGATGATCGTCGCCGGTGGATGCGGTTTGTCGGGGAAGAAGATGCGCCGCACGCGCTCTAGGCTGGGGAACCAATCCATATTCAAAATGTACGTGGTGACGTACAGGATGTTGTCCAGCGTGGTGCCCTGCTCCTCCAGCATGGTCTTGATATTGTTCCACACAAACCAGGCCTGAGACACCAACGGGCCTTCCTTGAAGTCGGTGTTCATGCTGCCGGTCATCAGCAGCTCGCGCGCCGCGGCGGGCAGATCCTGGTAGCCTTGCACGATCCTGCTCTCTTCGGGTATGGCCGCAATCTGGCCTGAGAGATAAAAGAAAGGACCAACACGCCGGCCCATCACGTAGCGCGCAGCGGGGCTGATCGCTTTTGGATAAACATCTTCGACTTTCCAATCCTTCCAATCCATGCTACACCTCGCAAAATGATTCTTCAAATGGTTAGCTTTGCTCTACGACGTTGAACACCACAAGACACTGATGGCCATTAAGCGCCTAAATAAGCCTCCTTTATCCAATCTGTCTGCAAGAACTGTTCGGCGCTGCCTTCACGAACGATGCGCCCCTGCTGCAGGACGTAGGCGCGCTCGGCCACTTCCAGGGCGAGCTGCGCGTTTTGCTCCACAAGCAACAGGGTGATCTCCTGCTTGAGCGCGGCAAATACTTCAAATAACCGTTCGATGACCAGGGGCGCCAGGCCCAGCGAAGGCTCGTCGAGCATCAGCAGCCGCGGTTTGGCCATCAGCGCCCGGCCGATGGCCAGCATCTGCTGCTCGCCGCCCGACAGGGTTTCGCCGCGCTGCTGCTGGCGCGCATGCAGCACGGGGAACAGCTCAAAGATGCGCGCCAGGTCTTCGTCGACGTTGTCTTTGCGCTGGTAAGCGCCCACAAGAAGGTTCTCGCGCACCTTCAGGTCGGGGAAAATCTGCCGGCCTTCGGGAATCTGCACGATGCCGTGCGTCACGATGCGGTGGGCCGGCAGGCCGGCTAGCTCGGTACTCTGAAAGAGGATCTGTCCCTGCGCCGGCCGCAACAGGCCAGAGATGGTGTTCAGAATGGTGGTTTTACCAGCGCCGTTGCCGCCCAGCAAGGCCACGCACTCGCCGGCTTTCACGGTGAAACTCACGCCGTTGACGGCCCGTACATGCCCATAAGATACGTGTAGATCCGTGACTTCAAGCATGTTTCCTCTTCTTTGTGCCGATATACGCTTCGATGACCTTGGGGTCATTCTGCACCTCTTGCGGCGGGCCCTCGGCGATCTTCATGCCGTGATCGAGAACGGACACGCGATCGCACAGGCGCATGATCACCGGCAGGTTGTGCTCGATGATGATCACCGTCTGTCCCAGCTCTCGCAGATGTTCGAGCAGATCGAGGATCGTGTCGGTCTCCTCCGGGCTCAGGCCGGCGGCCGGCTCGTCCAGCAGCAGCACTTTTGGCTCGGTCATCAGCGAGCGCACAATCTCCAGGCGTCGCTGGTCGCCATAGGGCAGCTCGCCGGCCATGGCGCTGGCGCGAAAGGTCAGCCCGGCCATTTCCAACAGGTTCAAGGCCTTGTCATGGGCCTGCTGTTCGTCGCTCTGCCATCCCAGCCAGCGCGCCGGAAGATGGCGCAGGCCGCTGTGGCTGAAGGCATAATGGCCGACAATCAGGTTTTCCAGCACGCTCATGCTGGCGAAGGGCAGGCTGCGCTGGAAGGTGCGCGCCAGCCCCTTGCGCACAATCTGCACCATCGAAAGCCCAGTGATGTCTTCGCTGTTGAAGAGCACCTTGCCGCTGTCGATGCGCTCGACCCCGGAGATGAGGTTAAACAGGGTCGTTTTGCCTGCTCCGTTGGGGCCGATGACGCCGCGGATTTCGCCGAGCTCGATTTGCAAATCGACGCCGGAAACCGCGGTGAGCCCCCCGAAGCTTTTGGTAACGCCGTCAACGGTTAGCAAACTCATGGCGGCTTTACCTCCTGTCCTGCACTGCCCTGATCGTTGGCCGCTTGCCGCGACGGGTCCGCGCCGAGCACGGCCATGGCCGGCGGCCTGCGCCTGGCGCGCCACTGCTGGGCAAGGCGGTCGCGCAAAATGCCGGCGGCGCCCACAATGCCGTAGGGCATGAACAGCACCAACAGGATGAGCAGCGAGCCATAGAGGATGGGCTGCAACTGCGGCAGCGTTCGCAGCTCCTCGGCGGCCAGGGTAATCGCCAGGGAACCGACCACGCCGCCATACACGCTGCGCAACCCGCCCACAATGGCCATCGTCAGGAAGAGGATGGAGAAGATGAGGCTGAAGTCGTCGGGCGAGATATAGCGAATGAGGTGGGCGTACAGGCCGCCGGCAATTCCCGTGAAGCCAGCGCTGAGGGCGAACACCGAGGTCTTCACAAAGTAGGTGTTGATGCCCAGCGATTGCGACGCCAGCTCGTTGTTGGCAATGGCGCGCATGGCGCGGCCCGTCGGCGAGCGCACGAGGGATACAGAGATCAGGATGACGATGAGCAGCGTACTAAGGCTCAGATAGTAATAAGCCGCGCTCGAATTAATGGGTATGCTGGCGACCGATGGCGCGGGGATTCGGCCCAGGCCCGAGACGCCGCCGGTGAAAATATCGAAATTCTTAAAAATCTGGAACGATACCAGACCCAGGGCAAGCGTGGCCATGGCCAGGGCGAAGCCGCGCAGGCGCAGGGCGATCAAACCCAGAACGAAGCCAACGGCGCCGCTCACCAGCATCGCGATGAAAAGCGCCAGCAGAAAAGGCACGCCGCCCTTGGTCAGGTTGGCCGCTGTGTAAGCGCCGATGCCATAAAAGGCGGCATGCCCAATGGACAACTGGCCGGTATAGCCCATGAACAGCGTGAGGCCCGTGGCCGGCAGGGCGTAGATCGCGGCCAGGGTGAGCACGTAGAGGTTGTAGTCGCTGATGAAGGCGAGGTGGGGCGCCAGGATGGCAAGACCCAGGACCACGGCGATGATGATCGCCGCCGTGCGGTTGCCCGAACGCGGCGCACTTTGGCTGATGGCGCTCATACCTTACCCCACGTCGATCCGCGGCGGCCCAGCAGACCACTGGGCAAGAACAGCAACACGAGAATAAGCAGCGAAAAAGAGATGGCGTCACGATACAGCGAGGAAATGTAGCCGGCGGACAGTTGTTCGGCCAGGCCCAGTAGCAAGCCGCCCAACACCGCGCCCGGCAGCACGCCCAGCCCACCCACGACGGCCGCCGTGAAGCCTTTAATGCCCATCCACAGCCCCATGTCGAACACGGCGAAGGTCAGCGCAGCAAACAAGATACCGGCGGCGGCGCCCAGCGAGGTGCTCACAGCATAGACCAGGGTTTTTACCGCCGGTACGTTGATGCCCATCAGCGCGGCGGTAGACGGATTTTGCGCCACGGCGCGCATGGCCACGCCTAGCTTGGTGCGCTTCAGCAGCAAGTCGAGCCCCACCATGAACAACAGGGTTGCGCCAATGGCCCCAACCTGCTCCATGGTGATCACCGCCGGACCCACAGGCAGAATGCGGTTGCCGAAGATGTCGGGAAAGGGCACGGCGTCGGCGCCGAAGAGCAAAAGCCCCGTCTGCCGCAGCAAAATGGATAAACCGATCGTGGCCACAAACAGGTTTAGCTCCACGGTGCCGTACAGCGGCCGGATCGACACCCGTTCAATCACGGCTCCGACCACCGCCAGCACCAGCAGCGATCCCACAAACGCCACGGCGTAAGGCGCGCCCGACGAAGCCAGAACCAGCGCCACAAAAGCGCCCAGCATGAAGCTTTCGCCATGGGCAAAGTTCACGAGGTTCATCGCCGAGAACTGCATGGAAAAGCCCAACGCCACCAGCGCATAGGTCGCGCCTAATGTTGTGCCTTGAATGATATGCTGTAGTAAGACATCCACAATGCCTCACCTCCATTACGACTCACTAACTGCTACAGCAACATGCCAGGGCGGCATGCGGCAGACCAGACAGGTTTGCGCAACCTGTCTGGTCTTCATTCATCAACGATTTGCCGAATGGTAGTTAATACTCGCCCGGGTTAACCTGCCTGATGACTTCAAAACCCTTGCCGTCCTTGGGCGTAAGCCTGGTGATTGTGAGCGAGCGAATGGCCTGGCCGGTGTCGTCGAAGGCAATTAGCCCGCCGACGCCATCGTATTCAACCTCATTTAAAGCCTGCTGCAGCGCAGCGGCATCGGTGGAGCCGGCCGCTTCGATGGCTTGCTTCAACACAAAGGCGGAATCATAGCCGTCCATCGAGGTCACATCCGGGTCGCGGCCGTAGCGCTCACGGAAGCGCTCAATCCAGGCCACCTGTTCCGGATTGTCCGTGGTCCACACAAATTGGCTCACGGCCACGAGGTCTGAACTGGCCTGAACGTCGGCCGACAACAGCTCTAGAAAGGCCGGGTAGACGACGCCCGTGTTGCCGGCCAGGGGCAGGTTTACATTAAGCTGCAAATTCTGTTCCAGCAGCGTGGCGCCTTCTCTTTCATGGCCCCAATAGACCAGGCCATCTACGCCGGAGTTGGCGATGCGCAGCAACTGGCCAGACAGATCGGCGTCGCCCGGATTAAAGGCTTCGGCGATCGTCAGCTCGCTGCCATTCTCGGCCAGGCGCGGCCCCAGAACTTCCTGCACGGGCACGCGGCCGTAATCCGTATTCTCGTAAATGGCGCCGACGGTGTCCCAGCCCAGGTCGTTGGCGATGTAGTCGGCAAAGAGCACCGCAGCGCTGCGGTCGATCACACTCTGGCGCCAGACCCATTCGTAGCCCTGGCTGGTTATCTGCGCCGAGGCCGCGCTGGGAACGTAGAGCGGAACGCCGGCGTTTTCGGTGATTTCCATCATGGCCAGCGATTCCGTGCTGATGGAAGAGCCGAGCACAATGGGTACCCTATCCTGGGTGATCAGGCGCTGGGTCAGCGTGGCGGCGTTGGCCGGCACCGACTGGCTATCATAAGCGATTAGCTGCACCTCACAACCCATAATACCGCCTTGCTCATTGACCTCATCAAAACCCATGGCCAGGCCATCGGCCAGCGATTGGCCAAAGGCTGCGCCCTGGCCGGTCTCCGGGCGCACCGAGCCAAGCCTGATAGGGCAGTTGCTCCCGGCGTCTCCCGTAGAGGGCGACGGGCTGCACCCTGCAGCCACGAGTAAGGCGACTGCCAACCAAACAGCAAAGAATTTCTCAAATCTTCTTCCCATCAGAAACCTCCATAACGCGCTTTGAGTAAACGACTCTGATTCGCTGCGGCTCGTCCGCGAACAACGACGTCTGGGCATATTGGACCGTAAACAACGACTGGCTTGGTTGTCATTCTATAGAATGTATAATATACTATATCTAGTGGCGATTCAAGCCGATCTTTTGAATCCGTTCGAATTTGCCTTAAAAGGAGATTCTCTTGTCCAGGTCCACGGTTCTGATTACAGGGGCAGCGGCCGGCATTGGCCGCGCCGCCACGGTGCGCTTCGCGCGCGACGGCTATCGCCTCGTGGCTGTGGATATTGACGAGAGCGAAGTTCAGAACGCTGCGGCGCACGGCCGCGCTCTGGGCGCCGACTGCCAGGCGTTCGCCTGCGACATCACCGACGAAAGCGCGGTGGCGGCCATGTATCAGCAGGTAAAAGCCAGCTTCGAGCAGGTGGATGTGCTGGTGCACTGCGCCGGGGTAGGGCGTTATGCGCCCTTCCTGGAGCTGGCGCTCGACGACTGGCGCAAAATGCTCGACGTGAACTTGCTCGGCGCGGTCGTGCTGGCCAGAGTTTTCTTGCAAGATATGTTAGATCGAAAAAAAGGGCGTATTATATTGGTCGGATCGCGTCGTGGCCTCGAGCCGGCGCCGGGGACCTCGGCTTATACGGCGTCAAAGGCCGCCTTGTTGGGCTTTGCGCGAGGCCTGGCGTGTGAAGTTGCTCAGTCGGGGATTCAGATTTGCCTGCTTGCGCCGGGCGGCGTCAAGACCGGGTTTGGCGGCGTGCCCTCATCAGAAAAAGATCCGCGCTATTTACAGCCAGAAACAATAGCCGACAGTATTGCCTATATTGCGGCGACCCCTCCCGGCGCGTGGGTGCGCGAATTGACCTTATTGCCACTGGAGCTATAACTCTGCCGGAGCGGCTTATCATGTATGCGGAGAGTGGATCCCCATGGAAGAGACCCTGAGAAAACTACTACTGACGGCGGCGCCCATGTCCAAGGAGGACTTTGCTTACACGGTCCTGCGGGAAGCAATCCTCTCAGGCCAGTTTGAAGCGGGCGAGACGCTCGTTCAGACGCAGATCGCCGAAAGGCTGGGCGTCAGCGCCATTCCCGTGCGCGCCGCCATCCAGCGGCTGATCACCGAAGGGCTGGTCACGCAAGAGCCGCATCGCGCGCCGCAAGTCTCTACTTTTTCTACTGACGGCCTGGAGGAAATCCTTTTAATCCGCATGCATTTAGAGATTCTGGCGACGCGCGAAGCGCTGCCGTACCTTACAGCCGGCCACCTTACCGAGCTTGAAGAGCTGGTCGAGGCTATGGAGCAGATGCTGCAGGCTGAGGATATGCCCGCATTTGGTGCGGCCAACAAGCGCTTCCACCTTGCTTTGTATGAAGCCTGCCCTTATCCCTTACTCAAGCAGATGATTCGCGACCTCTGGGACAATAGCGACCGCTCCAGGGCCAGGCAGGTGTTCGGCCTGCTGCCCGGGCTTGCGGCGCAGTCGCAGGAGGAGCACCGGCAGCTATTGACCTTTCTGAAGCAGCAAGATGTGGAGAGGGCGATTAAGCTGATGGAAGTGCATAAAAATCGCTCCCGGGAGCTCTTCTCTAAATACCTCAGATCACAATCCTGAAGAATAGCTCGGCGTTCGTGCCGCGGCGATTCTGAGGCGCCGCCCATTTACTCGAAGAACCGGCAGTTCGTTGACTGGTCTATTGTTGTTTGCCATTGAGGAGGTATCGGTTTATGAACGACGAACCAGGAATTATGTTGGTGGATTGGGAGCAGCGCATCGATTTCGACCGCATGCGCCGCGAGCGCGTGCAAAAAGCGCAGCAAGCCATCGCCCAATCGGAGGCGGATGTACTGTTTGTATTCCGCACCGAAGATGCCCGTTATCTAACATCTTACCGCCACCACCTGGGGCCGGCGGCGATTATCGGCAACGGCGCCGTGGTGCTCACCGCCGACGATCCGCCCATCTTGTTCACCATGGACGAGGAACATTGTAAGGCGCGCATGCCCTGGCTGGGCCCCGACCAGGTGCAGCCGCGCGCCAACTTCCGCGAGATTGCCGGCGTGGAAGAGTTCGCCGAACGGGTGCACGCCTTAATTGGCTCGCTAGAGGGCAAGACGATAGGCGTAGACATCTACTCGCCGAGCATCGCCGAGCACCTGAAACAGGCGTTCCCTGAGAGCCGCTTCATTGATGGCTACGAAGTGCTGCTGCAGGCCAAGCAAATTAAGACCGACGATGAGATCTTCTGCCTGAAGATTGCCAACGCCATGACCGAAGCGTCGATGGACGCTGCGGTTCGTTTCTTGCGGCCGGGCGTGCGCGAAAATGAAGTGCTGGCCGTGGCCTGGAAGACGATGACAGACCTGGGCTCGGAATGGACGCAATGTTCCAACATTGTGGCCTCGGGGCCTTATACCGCGCCCTATCGACGCCTGACCTCGGACCGTATTATTCGGCTGGGCGACGTGGTGATCATTGATATTGGCGCCTGCTTTAACGGCTATTACGGCGACCTGACGCGCACCTGGATTTGCGGCGACATGCGGCCCACGCCGGAGCAGATAGACCTGCACCAACAATGCTACGACGCCCTGCACCGCGCGGCGGCCGCCTGCGTGCCGGGCAACACCAACGCCGCCGTGGTGGCAGCCGCCCGCGAAGAGTATGTGCTCAGCTCGCTGGGCCACGGCAGCGGCGTCAACCCCTGGGAACCGCCGCACTTCAGCGTGACCTCTAAGAACGATCCGATGCTCTTGCAGGAGAACATGGTGGCCAACCTGGAGCCGTACGCCGGTAAGCCGGGCATTGGCGGCTTCCGGCTGGAACACAACCTGGTCATCCGCGCCGACGGCCCAGAGATTTACACCACGTTCCCCTTCGACCAACGCCTGCTGCGCGCGGTGCATGCGCTGGATCAAACGACAGGCAGATTTGTGAACTGAACGAGGCCCGACAGGCTTTCAAAACCTGTCAAGTCTGCGACAGCCCGCAGCTCATGATGACCGACTCGCCATCATTCGCGCTCACCGACTCCCTGGCCGTGATAACCGGCGCCAGCGAAGGCATTGGCTGGCACATGGCCATGACGTTCGCCCAGGCCGGCGCGCGTTTGGCGCTGGTTAGCCGCAGCGCGGAACGGCTGCAAGGAATGGTCGAAGCCGTTCGCCGCCTGGACGGCGAGGCGGTGGCCTATCAGGCCGACCTGCGCGACCTGGAGGATATCGAGCGCCTGGCGACCGGCATAAGCCGGCGACAGGGCACGGCGACCGTTCTGGTGAACGCCGCCGGTTATCCGCTGACAAAAGCCGCCCGCGATGTGACCGGGCAGGAGTGGGACTTGGTGTTGGATATCGGCTTGAAGGCGACCTTCTTTACTTGCCAGGCCTTCGCCGGCGCGATGGCCGAGCAGGGCTATGGCAAGGTGATCAACCTCAGCTCGACCTACGCCAACACGGTGGCTCGCGGCAAAAGCGTCTACGCCATTGCCAAGGCCGGCGTGTCGCAGCTCACGCGCGCCCTGGCCGTGGAGTGGGCGCCGCTGGGTATACGGGTCAACGCCCTGGCGCCCACGCTCACGGCCACGCCTTCGCGCGAGGCAGTGCTGGAGGACCCCGGCCGTGTGCAGGCCATCGTGGGGCGTATTCCGCTGGGGCGCTACGCCACGCCGGAGGACCTGACGGGCGCGGCCCTTTTCCTGGCCAGCAGGGCATCAGATTTTGTGACGGGCCAGACGTTGTATGTGGACGGCGGCTGGACGGCCGCCGGCTAAAACAGCCGTAGAATCGGAGAATTTGACCGTGAGCAACGCACTACCGAAGGTTTTAAGCCTGGGACATCGCTTCTCGTCACTGGAAATCGAGCGAACCGTGCTGCGCGGTGTCGCCGACGTGGTCGACGGCAACGCCGTACAGGCCGCTGAACTAGGGCCACTGCTGGCGCAGGCCAGCGCCGTGATGCTGGGCACCGGCGCCGCGCTGAGGGCCGAGACGATCCGGCAGATGGCCGCCTGCAGGCTGATTGTGCGCTACGGCGTGGGCGTCGACAATGTCGATGTCGCCGAAGCCACGCGCCGCGGCATAA
Organism: uncultured Ardenticatenaceae bacterium; assembly: GCA_964384155.1. GTDB lineage: Bacteria > Chloroflexota > Anaerolineae > Promineifilales > Promineifilaceae > JAAYYY01. The sequence goes on along the minus strand of CAYLJW010000045.1, from coordinate 7,822 downwards.
CGGTGGCCAACGTGCCCGATTATTGCGTGGATGAGGTGTCTGATCACACCGTGGCCCTGCTGTTGGCGGCCAACCGGCGGCTTTTTGCCGCCAACAAGGCGGCGCTCAACGGCCATTGGGGCACCAGGGTGATGCAGGGCGCGCCGCGCCTGGCCGCGTTGTCCGTGGGCCTGGTGGGCTTCGGGCGCATCGGGCAAGAGGTGGCGCGCAAGGTGAAGCCTTTGGTCTTCGGCGTGCTGGCCTACGACCCGGTGATGCCGCCGGCGGAGATAGAAAAAGCCGGCGTGAAAGCGGTCGATTTCAACACGCTGCTACAGGCTTCCGATTTCGTCTCTATCCACTGCCCGTTAATTAAAGAGACGCAGCACCTCTTTAACCGCGAGGCCTTTGAGAAGATGAAGCCTTCGGCGTGGCTTATTAACACTGCCCGCGGCGAAATTATCAACGAAGAGGCCTTGTTGGAGGCGCTGCAAAGCGAGCAGATCGCCGGCGCGGCGCTCGATGTGCTGGCGGCCGAGCCGCCCGATCCGCGCGCGCCCTTGCTCGGCCTGCGCAACCTGCTGCTAACACCGCACGTAGCCTTTTACTCGGTGCATGCCCTGTGGGACCTGCAGCGGCATGCCGCCGAACAGGTAAAGGCAGCGCTCACAGGTGGGTCGCCGCGTTGGGCGTTGAATTAACAGCTTACCAGGCAGGTTTCAAAAACCTTCTGGTCTTCTATAAACCAGAGCAGACAGGTTTCAAGAATCTGTCTGGTCTTGAAAGTAAAGGTTAGGTTAACAAAGGAGCAAAGACAGATGTCGCTAAGCCCATTCAACCGTCTCAATGATAATGCATCGGACCTGCAGTCGCGCGGCAAGATTCTGCTCCATGATGTCACCCTGCGCGATGGGGAACAAAGCCCTGGCGTGGTATTTGACGTTGAAGACAAGCTGCGCATTGCTAGGGCCTTAGACGACCTAGGCGTGCATCGTATTGAAGCGGGCTTTCCTGTCATCTCGGCCAGCGACCGCGAAGGCGTAGCCGCCGTAGCCGCCGCCGGCCTCCGCGCTGAAGTGTGGGGCTTTGGGCGCTGCCTGCCCGGCGATGTTGACATAAATGCGGAGTGCGGCGTGCGCCACATGATCTTAGAGATCGCCGTGAGCGAGGTGAAGATGCAGGCTTACGGCGCCGATAGGGAAGGGGTGGTGCGCAAGATGCGGCTGGCCATCGAGAGGGCCAAGGAGCTGGGCCTGTACGTGGCCTTTATGCCCGTCGACCTGACGCGCGCCGATGTGTCGTTTGCCGAGACGGTGATCACGCAGGCCGTGGAGCAGGCGGGCGCCGACGAGGTGGTGGTGGTCGATACCATCGGCGTCGCCTCGCCGGAGGGCATTGGCCGCCTGACAGAGCTAATCCGCAGCTGGGTGGATGTGCCGCTGGCCGTGCATTGCCACAACGACTTCGGGCTGGCGCTGGCCAACACTCTGTCCAGCCTGAAAGCCGGCGCGCACTGCGCGCATGTCAGCGTCAACTGCCTGGGCGAGCGCGCGGGCAACGTCGATCTGGCCGAAGTGGTCATGGCCCTGGAGCTGCTCTATGGCCTGCCGATGAACATGCGCCTGGATAGGCTGGTAGAGACGGCAAAGCTCGTGGAACAGATCAGCGGCTACCCCCTGGCGCTCAATAAGCCGGTGGTCGGCGAGCGAATCTTCATGCGCGAATCGGGCGGGGTGGTGCAGCAGCTGCTGCAGGCGCCCGAATCGGTCGAACCTTATGAGCCGGCGCTGGTGGGCCAGCGCCGCGCTGTGGTTTTAGGCAAGAAGAGCGGCCGTTACTCCGTGCACCACGCCTTAGAGCGGCTGGGCATGGAGGCCACGGAGCAAGAGGTCGATGACGCGCTCGTGGCCGTGAAAGAAATATCACGGCGCAACCGGCGCCTGGTGGACGACGCCGAGCTGCAATCGATTGTGCACGACATGCGCGACGGCAATTTAGCCTGACATCATGGCCAAGGGCCGCGCCATGTGGACAGTTTGCTCTCTCACACGCCAGGCGTAATGAAAGCTCGCGGCATCGTGCAGTCGCAGCGCGCTGTGGGCTATGCTCTGGCCACGCTGGCGACGATGATCTGGGCCGGCAATTACGTGCTGGCGCGCGGGCTGCATGAGCGCATCCCGCCGGTGTCGCTGGCCTCGTGGCGCTGGGCCCTGGCGCTGCTGATCTTGCTGCCTTTCTCCTACCGCGAGCTGGCAAGCCAACGGCGCATCATCCTGCGCCATTTGCCTTATCTGTGCCTCACGGCGCTTCTGGGTATTACGCTGCTCAACACGCTGGTCTATATCGCCGGCCATACCACCCACGCCATTAAGCTATCGCTGATTACTGCATCGGCGCCGGTGTTTACGCTGCTGCTGGCCGCGCTGATCAACAAAGAGCGCATCGCGCGGGCCAAAGGCATCGGCGTGATCACGGCCATCAGCGGCGTGCTGATCTTAATCTTCAGCCGATCCGACGCCGCCAACGTGCTGGTCGTGTCGTGGGGCGACCTGTGGGTGCTGCTGGCGGCCGTGGCCTTCGCCGGCTACAACATGCTGGTGCAGCGCAAGCCCGCCGGGCTCGGCGGCCGGGCTTTCTTGTTCAGCATCTTCCTGATCGGCTGGATCTTCTTGCTTCCATTCCACATCTGGGAGCATCTGGCGGCTGCGCCCTGGGAGCTGGACCTCGTGGTGGCCACCAGCCTTATCTATCTGGCCGTAGGCGCCTCGCTGCTGGCCTTTCTGGCCTGGAACCGGGCCGTGGCGCTCATCGGGCCCACGGCGGCGGCCGTCATATACTATCTATTACCCGTCTTCAGCAGCCTCGAAGCCGCCGTCCTGCTGGATGAGCGCCTGCTGCCCGTGCACATCGTCAGTTTTGCCCTGATCGTAGGCGGCATCGCCATCACCGACTTGTTTAAGGGCGGGGGCGCTAGGGACGCAAATCGTGTGCAACAGCGGATATAATTGATTTAAGCATTTTTATCTTAACTATGACCAGACGCTCGAGCGGATGGTAACCTGAGATTATCCCCAACCCCAAAGATGGGAGGCCGGTGTAAAGCGGTAGGCTATCTGCGCTGTGGCGTCTGTAAGGGTGAATTCAGCGAGCGTAAGGGAACGGCTTTGTGGAACTGCAAGATAGACGAAGAACGAGCCATTGCCGTAGCCGAGCATTTACCGGTGTATCCCTGAAGGCCCGGTGAAGCGCGAAACTAAATCTGCCTCATCTGTCGCCAGTACTCTGGAACGTTATGAGATTATCTTCCGTTACTACCCGGCTAGCCGCGGCCCAGGCCCTCTACGGCGCGTTGCAGCTCGCCGCTCAGCTCATGCCGCGCTCCCTTCTGCAGCCACAGCAGCGGCCGCTGCTCCTGCCAGAGCACCACGCCGCTCAACAGGCGCAACTGCCTCAGAAATTCGGCCGCATCGCGAAAGCGCCGCCGCCTGAAATAGTCTTGCTCCTTGCGCTCCGCCCTGCCCCGCAGCTCGGCCACTGCGCGGGCGATCTCCTCGGTGGTCAAGCTGAACGGCGCATCGCCCTCTCCAGGGGCCTCTGCTTCCAGCGCCAGCCACAACAAATTCACCGCACTGGGCGGCATCTGCGCGGCCTTTTCACACAATACGCCCAGCAGCTTATCGCCGGGGCCATCGACCGCAGCGCCTGCCGGGCCGCCGGCAGTGGGCCGCCCCAGCGCCAGCCGCCGCACCTCCACGTTAAACAGCGTATTCACGCGGTAGGTGACCGTAAAATCGGGGCCGCGCCGCTTCCGCTGCGCATACTGCTCGTAGGCCAGCTCCATGCGCCGGTCGCCCAGCAGCAGCCAGGCCGTCTCCAGCTCTGCGCGCACGTCGCGCAGCCGCTCCCCCACCCCCGCCTGCCGCACTTTGGAACGGATCTTGCTCTCATACTCCGTCACAAAGGCGCGGAAGCGCCGCGAGCCGCGCAGCCAATCTTCAAACTCGGCCACAAGCGGCCCCCTGCTGCCCTCAAAAATGGCGCCAAGCAGATCTTCAACCGGTTTCATCGTCGCGTTAATGCCTCGTCTTCAACCTTCTACCCTCAGACCCTGCGCTGCGCTTAGGGTGACCATCGCTTGCTACAACAAGAAGTTCCAGTAGGTCATGACCCACAGCAAGGCCAGGGCCACAGCGGTCAGCACGGTGTAGTGAATGCGACCGCGCAGACGCCACCACTTATTGCGCCAGGCCAACAGCGCGAACAGGGGCAACGCCAGACCGGCTATCAGCATCAGGCGCGGAAAGAGCGCCAGGGCATTGAGCAAGGGCGGCGTGCTAATGAAAACGCGCGGCACGCCAAAAGCAGGGTCAATGTCCAGGAAGAGGCTGAGCAGGGCGACGAAGAAAAGCAAGAACGACAGGCCGAACAGGGCCGCTGCCAGGCGCGCCAGTCTTCGGCCTAACGGCTGCGATTCCCGCTTGCGCAGATTACTCACAAAGGCGATCAACCAGCTCAGCAGCGTGCCCAGGAATAGCAACAGGCCGACGATCAACAAGGAAACGTGCAGCGCGGCGCTGCTATGCCAGGGCGCTTTGAGAAACACGTGCGGCGCAGCGGGAAACAGCGCCAATTGTCCATCGGCAGTCGCGCCATAAACGATCCGGTCCGACGGATCATAGCGCGCTTGCAGCAGGCCCGGCTCCACTTCTGTATATTGCCTGGCCTGTCCGGCAAGTGAAATAACCAGGTATCCTTCTTCATTTAGCGTGACGCTAACGGGCGTCATCAGGGCCATCATTTTCTCAATACCGGTGAAGTTGCTGCGTGACAGGGCGTACGAGCCCAGGTAGGGGGCGATACGTTGGGCAAAAGTGGCAGGCGGCGGGGGGAGCGGCGCTGCCTGCGCTGCATAATAACGATCCAGAAAGGCGCGTGCAACCGCGTCGCTCACGCCACTGCCGCCTGTGCTGTTGGTGGAGACGAAAAGACCCACGTTTTGTTCGGGGACGAGCAAGAGAGCGGTGTGGAACAGGATGGTATCGCCGCCGTGCGCCAGGATGCGCTGCTCGTTGACCACGCTTTCGAGGAAGCCATGCGCCATGCCGCTAAGGCGAGGATCGGCGCTAAATAGCTGTCGCTGCATTTGCCGGGCGGTCTCTTCCTGCAGAATGCGGTTTTCACCATAGGCGCCATTTTGCAGGTGGGCGATCATGAAGGCCGCAAGATCGTGCGCAGACGCGCTCAGGGATCCGGCCGGGTAAGGCAGAACGTACTCAAATCCAGCTTCCAGAAAGCCGCCGCCGGCGTAGTTGTAGCCTTTAGACAGGTTCGGCGCAAGGCTGGCGGGCAGTGGCTGGCGGAAGGTGCTGTGCGCCATGCCCAACGGCACAAAGATGTGCTGCGCCACATACTCGTCAAAGGGCTGGCCCGAGACGCGCTGCACGATGTATCCGGCAAGCGCCGAGCCAATGTTGGAATAAGCGGCCACTTGGCCGGGTGCAAAGACGCGCGCCGGGATGTTGGCCTTCAGGTATTCGTCCAGCGGCTGCATCTCGTCTGCGCTGGTCTTGAACAAACCCTGATTCAAGTCTTCAAATCCCGGCGTGTGGGTCATCAAATGGTTGAGCGTAATCGCCTGAGCATAGGTATCGGGAATGGTGAAATCGAGGTATTCATTGATATCCGTTTCCAGAGACAGGTTGCCTTGCTCTACCTGCTGCATGACCGCCGTCCAAACGAACAATTTGGACACCGACCCGGGCCGGAACAGTGTGGTAGCGGGGTCAACGGCGATTTGTTGCTGCAGGTCGGCATAGCCATAGCCCTTGCTGAAATAGAGCGCGCCGTCCTTGACCACGGCGACGACGGCGCCGGCGACGTGCTCGCTTTCCATTTGCGCTGCCATCACGCCGTCGAGGAAAGCTTCTAGCTCGGCAGGATCAGTCGGGCCGGCGGCGGCAGATTGCGCGGTCGCTGGTTGGGCCAGCATCAATAAAGCGGCCATGAGCACGCATTGTAAGAAGAGGAGAACTCTAGGGTGTGAGGATCGCACGGGAAGTGACTCCAATTGGCTATTTTTGCGAGTAAAAGAGAGCGCCACATGACGGGCGGCTCTGCTATGCTATACGCAAAAACGGCAAGAACGATGCGCGCAAAATCCAGAAAGGTGCGATGGCTGAACGGATGAGCAGGGACCACGGCTGCGCCCGATGTCAGGCTGCGTTCGGGCCTTCCAGAAACTGCTGGGCATGGAGGCAGGCCGCCAAGTCATTGGGCGGGGGAAATGATGCCTTTGCAGCGTGGGTAGTTGGTGCAGCCCCAGAACTGGTTGCCGGCGTTGGCACCGTGGCGGGCGGTGCGCAGCTGGGGCGCGAGCGATGACGAGAAGAGCGGCCGCTGGTGTTGCGCCAGATAGACGGCTGTGGCCACGGCCAGGCCGATTTCCTTCTTGAGCACGAAACCGTCCACGCCAGCGCGCACAGCACTGTGGAGCAGTTCCTGGCCGCCATACTGGGAAAGGAACAGGATGGCGGCGCCGTCGACCTGGTGGCGCAGCTCCTCGAGGAGTGCGAGCGGCCCGGGGCTGCTCTCATATTCGGGGTCGATGACGAAGACGTGCGGCAACTGGTGCGGCAGCGAGCGGCGGCGACGCTTTGATAGCCAGCCGACCAGCGACTGCGGATCGCCAAACATTTCCTGTACCTCGGTGCGGAGATCTCGGCTCAGGAGCCGGGCGATGCTGACACGGGCCAGGGCATCATCCTCAAGGGCAACAACGCGAATGGGTAAGGGATGGGCCATTTCTTCCTCCACGAAACATCCTCTGCTGTTAAGGGCTTCCGCCAAGGATACGGAAAGCCTATCACGGGCCCGTGCAGGTGATCCGATGATTTCTCGGACAGAAGGCCGAGAGACGGACGACGGGAATTGTTCGGTTTTCTCCAATGGACTGCCGGCTGGCAGCAGGTATGCTTTATACAAGCAGCCTGACGCCAGACGTCTGGTACCGGTTGTATTTTTTCGCGCTGCGCGCCACACCGCCTGTATTGGCGGATTCCTGTTGAGGCGCTGCTGAAATCGTCTACAATAGGCGCACAGTCGTGCAGGGAGGCAAGCGGGTATATGACCGAACCATTTGGAAAGCCTGAGGTCGTTGAGGCCGTGCTGGCCTTTGTCAATGCCGAGACGTGGGGCGAGAGCCGGCAGATCGTCGAGAACAGAGCCAGTCTGCTGCTGGAAGAGAAGGCCGATCGCGTGCTGGTAGAGCTGATCGCCCAGAATAGCGAGAACGAGGCGGCAGTCCGGCATCTCGAAATGCACCGCACCTTACTGCGGCGCTGCCGGGAGATAGGCATTGAGGCGACTTATATTGAACGGCAGGAGGGAGCGCGGGCGAACGCGGCCCCTACCCCGGCAGACATCCAGGCCCTTCTGGTGGAGTTGCAGCAGCTCACGCGGCTACAGGATATGCCAAGGCGGATCGAAATCTCGCGACGGCTCCTGAGTAAAATAGATCGCCAGGAGCAGCCGGCCTTATGGGCTGCAGTCCAGGGGGAACTGGCTAACAGCCTGGCACAAAACCCGCTGGGCAACCGAGCAGCGAATATCGAAGAGGCCATCAAGCACTACCAGCAGGCGCTGGAGGTCTATACGCGCCAGGACTTCCCCACGGACTGGGCGATGACCCACAACAACCTGGGCACTGCTTACTCCGAGCGCATCGAGGGCAACCGGGCAGCGAATATCGAAGAGGCCATCGCGCACTACCAGCAGGCGCTGGAGGTCTATACGCGCCAGGACTTCCCAGAGCAATGGGCAGCTACCCACAACAACCTGGGCGCTG